>NZ_CP064786.1:1216450-1824676 GCF_017094485.1 Natranaeroarchaeum sulfidigenes | reverse complement strand
ATCTGTCTGGGAGTACTGGTGTACACCAGAATCGCCGGGCCCCGTGGGAACTACTTCTATGCGGCGTTCATGTTGCTGACTGGTGGGATGCTCGGGGTCGTCCTTACTGGCGACGTGTTCAACCTCTACGTGTTCCTCGAGATCATGGCGATCGCCTCGTACGCCCTTGTGTCGGCCTCGAAGTACCGCTGGTCGACCTACGCGGCGTTCAAGTATCTGCTGGTCGGAACCGTCGGTGCCTCGTTCTATCTGCTGGGCGTTGCCCTCATTCTGGCGGCGACGGGGACGCTGAACATGCACGACCTGTCGATCCGCCTCGCCGAGGCGGGCTACACCGAACCGGTCGTGATCGCGGCGTTCGTGCTGATGGGGATCGGTCTCGCGATCAAGATAGCCCTCTTCCCGCTCCACACCTGGCTGGCGGACGCCCATGCCTCCGCGCCCGACGGTATCAGCGCCGTCATCTCCGCACTGATGCCTGCAGTAGCGGTCTACGCGTTTGCACGGATCCTCTTTACCGTCTACACACCAGCATTTCTGGAGGCAAACCCGATTATCGGACAGCTCGTGCTGGTCGGAGCACTGTTTAGCCTCTTTGCTGGGAGCCTCTTTGCACTCTTACAGGACCATATCAAGCTCGTTCTTGCCTACTCGACGGTCTCGCAATTCGGGCTGATTCTCATCGGCATCGCCGTCGCAAACGATACGGCGCTGTTCGGTGCCATGCTGCAGATCTTCGGTCACGGCATCGTCAAAGCGTCGCTGTTCTTGCTTGCTGGAATGTTCGCCCTCCGGTTCGGGGGCATTCGCACGGTCGAGGAGTACTCCGGACTCGCGAAACGCGCTCCGGTGATGGCCGGAGCGTTCGCCCTGCTCGGCATCGCGATGATCGGGCTGCCGCCAACGGTCGGGTTCGTCGGCAAGTGGTACATCGCGGTGGGTGCCTTCGAGGAAGGGCTCTGGATCGTCTCCGCGCTCGTCCTCGGTAGTACGCTCCTCTCTGCGGGCTACATCCTGCCGTTTCTCAACCGGATCTATTTCTATCCGTTCGACGGTGAGGACGACGGCAGCGACTCGATCACCGCCGGGATGCTTGCGATCATCGTCGTTGGTGCAACGATCGGACTTCTGCTCGGGTTTGCCGCAGCGGATCTCCAGGCTGTTCTGCTGAGTGCCGTCGAACAATTGCTAGAGTGAGCCCCGACCGTAGCGGTTAACACCGGTCAACCCCTGATTCCGGTGAATGTCCCGATCCGATCCCCCACCCGTCGAAGAGACGTGGCGGCCACCGCGGCGTGCGACACTTCTGCTCGTGGTGGCGATCATCGTCGTCGGAACGCTCCTCGGTCTCGGCGCGTTCTATCTCGTCGGTAACGCCGAGGAAGCTCCTGACACCAGTTTCGATATCGAACAGTACGGGGAGGATGGACAACAACTCAGGCTCGGAAACCTCTCGGGTGAGAAGATCGACGACCCCGAGACAATTGTCGTCTTTGTCGACGGTGAACGCGTTGCTACTGGCTCCGACTGGGCGAACAGCGAGAATGGCCTCGACGAGGATAGCGCGCTGTACGTCGCCGAGGATTCCAGCGGCGAGGTTGTCGTGGCTGACGACCCCGACCACGATTCGTTCGACCGGGGGCTGATCGCCACCACTGGCGTGGAGATACTCTGGGCCAGCTCTTCGACCGATAGCACCGCCGCACTGGCCACGCACGAAGTCGAATTCGTCGATACGTGACCTGCTGTGACTCACGTTACCACGTGCATCAAATCCTTTAAACGTAGTTCGGACGTAGGTATGGTGTGAGCGAAGAATCTGGGCGTCGAAACCTTCGAATGCCCGACGACAATGAGGTATTTGCAGTCGTCACCGAACACCTCGGTGGCAACCACGTACGACTCCGCTGTGCTGACGGCGAGGAGCGGCTCGGCCGAATCCCCGGGCGGATGAAATACCGGACATGGATCAACGAGGACGACGTCGTCCTCGCCGAGCCGTGGGACTGGCAGGACGAGAAAGCCAACATCGAATGGCGCTACGACGGTCAGGCCGCGGATCAGCTGCGCCGTGAAGGCCACATTCAGTGACGTTCATCCGCGACTCCGAGTAGATTCTCCCGTCCGAACCACGGTCGCAGGCGGTATCTCGGCCGATCGAATAGCGATAGCGTTCTCCGGTTGTTGTCAAAAGAACACACAAGCTTCGAGGGCGACACCTAATACGTTGGCAAGTGCTCCGGAACAGACAGACGGTCTGACACACGACCGATAGGCGACGCCGAACTGCACCGTCGTTCGGATCCTGAATCCGTTATCGTCCGGTGAGCCGACGTGTCTGTGCAATGCAGAACTCTTGCCATGCCTCGGCCATCCGTGAGATCTTTGTCTGGAAAGTCACAGGCGACGGGTAGGGTGTCCGATCCGACGAACGATCGAACGTGGGTCGGCGCTCGACGACCGTTTCACAATCAGGGCAGCGACGGATCTCCGTTCCATCCTCGGTCTTCAGTTTCCAGTCGCCAACCGGTGGGCTCGTGTGATCACAGGAGGGACAGATGAGGGTGCATTTTTGCTGGCTATCGGGCGGTACTCGCAATCTGTTGGTGGAGGAACTCATTGGGAACCGGTAGGGGCTCGACGGAAGTAAACCCCGCGACAGCGTCGAAACGACCGTGAACGATCATTGGCAACCAACTGTTTCCGTCATCTTTACTTTCCGGGTGGAGTAGTCCCAACATGGACCAGTTGAAGCGGTCGCTCCTCGACGCGCCGATTATCGAAAAGAACGGCTATCATTACTTCGTCCACCCCATCAGTGATGGGGTCCCGATGCTCGAACCCGAACTCCTCCGGGAGATCGTTATTCGCATCATCCGCAAGGCGGATCTCGAAGACGTCGACAAGATCGTTACACCCGCCGCGATGGGGATCCACATCTCCACAGCGGTCTCGCTGATGACCGACATCCCGCTGGTCGTCATCCGCAAACGCCAGTACGGGCTAGATGGCGAGGTCGCGCTCTTTCAGGAGACCGGGTACTCCGAGTCCGAGATGTACATCAACGACGTCTACGAGGGCGACCGCGTGCTCGTGCTCGACGACGTGCTCTCGACCGGTGGGACGCTAAAGGCCATTCTCGGCTCGCTCGAAGATATCGGCGCGGACGTCGTCGACCTCGTCGCTGTAATCAAAAAAGTCGGCGGCGAGAACGCGCTCGAGGACGCGGCGTACGACGCGAAGACGCTTATCAACGTTGACGTGGTGGACGAAGAAGTCGTCATCGTTGACGAGAACGGCGACGATTGACACTGGATCACAAACCACTCAGGATAATCAGAACATATAACCCGTGGTTTTTGAAAGTTTGTTAAATATTCGGCACTGAATAAACATCTGTGCTGTGTCCCATTATTCGTCGGTAACTTTTTAGTGATCACCAAGCAATTGATGGATATGCCACGTTCCAACGAACGGCACAGTATTGACGATAATCGGCGAACCATGCTCGGCCTTCTGGGCGGAACCGCGACGGTCGGACTCGCCGGCTGTTCTGCGATCCTCGACGACGATGAGGAAGCGGAGAACGGTGACGAGAACGGTGACGAGAACGGTGAGGAAGAGACGGGGACGGAAGCCGACAAGGCACAGCGTGCCTGGGAGCGGGTCGTCGAAAATCCCGATCCAGAAGACGAAGACATCCGCAACGAAGCCTATCTGGAGATCGAGGAGGCTGTTCGAGATTCGGTGATCGCACTCCCGCTGTTTCACAACCTCGAAGAGCGGTTCTGGTACGATTGGGTGGATGTTCCGGAAACTGGCCTCCTCGGTGCTCACCACCAGCAGTACAATACTACGACCCTCGACGATGGTTCCGACGAACTCAACTTGATCAATGCGACGTTCGACGAGTTCGATCCGATCATGTCGACGGACACGGCGTCCAGTGCGGTGATAAACAACGTCTACGAGACACTCACCAGCTATCCAAACGGTGTTGCAGAACTCGAAAACCAACTCCTCGAAGAGTTCGAGGTGTCCGACGACAGCCTGACGTGGACGTTCACGATCAAGGACGACGTCGAATTCCACGGTGGCGAGGAGCTAACAGCCGACGACTTCGTTTACTCGTGGCGTCGTCTCATCGAGTCCGAGAACAGCGAGCGGGCCAACTTTGCACTGAACACGCCCGACGGTGTCGGTATTGAGCACGATGAAGAGGATGGTCCCGCCATCGAAGCACTTGACGACCACACCTTCGAAATCGAGCTCACGGGACCGACTCCCGGTGTGCTCGATATTGTGAGCTACAGCGGCTTCGCCGTGATTCCGGAAGGGCTCGTCGGCGACATCGACGGATACGACGGGGAGGTCGACCACGACGAGTTCCGTACCGAGATGGCCAACGGGACTGGTCCGTTCGAGTACGACGAGTTCACTCTTAACGAAGAGGTCCGGCTGACCCGAAACGACGACTATCACGGGGAAGTTGCCGACCTCGAAGCAGTGCACTGGGAGATCATCGAAGACGATGATGCGGCCTACACCTATGCGATGGAGGAGAACGCTGACATCTTCGGGATTCCGACAGCCCAGTACGACCCCGACCTCATCGATGCCGAGGAGGACGACCGTGGCCGGGAGATCGGCGAGTATGGACCACTCGAAAACGATGAGACGGCAAACTACCTCGCAGTTCCGGAACTCAGCACGTTCTACTTCGGGTTCAACGCCGACAGGGTTCCACAGGAAGTCAGACAGGCAGTTGCCTACGTCACTGACCACGAAGAGCTAGTCCAAGACGTCTTCGCGGGACGTGGTGTCGAGGCGTTCAGCTTCCTCCCACCCGCGTTAATGCCGATGGACGCCGAGGGATACGACGAGTGGGTCGACAACTGGCCGTACTCGCCCAACGAGACCGATGTCCAGTCCGCAGAACAGGTGCTGCAGGATGCGGGTTACAGTGACACCGACCCGTTCTCGTTCACTATAACGACCTACGAGGGCGACGAACCGTTCGCTGAAGCCGCCGAACAGACCCGTGATGCGCTCGCTGGGAGCCCAGTCGACATCGACCTCGAACAGGCACCGTTCGCAACGATCCAGAGCCGCGGTGAAGACGGGGATCTTGAAATGTTCTCCCTTGGCTGGATCTGGAGCTGGGAGGACCCTGCCTACGGTCACTTCGGCTTCGAGCCGAAAAACACCGATACGGAACTTCTCCCAACGGACGCGACGGGATATTACCTCGACTGGCAGGTCGAACTGGAAGAAGAAGCCTAACTAACCACTCGCTGTTATTTTATTGGATGGAAAAAGCTAAACCATACGGATAGAATAAACTAAAGCTATGCACTTGGTCCACATAGGGTCGGTGAGTAACACGCCATGAGTCGCTGGGAATACTTCCTCAAGCGGCTGTTGCTCACGATCCCCGTCCTCTTTCTGGTCATCACGTTCCTGTTTATAATGCTTCGTATGGGGCCGATCGACCCGGTCGCTGCCCGACTCGGCCCCGAGGCGACTGGTGCAGAGGCGAACCGGATGCGAGAGCGGCTTGGATTGAACGATCCGCTCTGGGAGCAGTATCTCCAGTTTGCCAGGGACCTGATTCTGCTCGAGGGGCAGTCCTGGGTTGTACAGGGAGATCGCGCCGTCACAGCAGTGCTTAGAGATACAGCACCACCAACGCTATGGCTTGGCTTCTGGGCGATCATGCTCCCGCTGTTTATCGGTCTGCCGCTCGGATTCTATGCGGGACTCCATCCCAACAGCTGGGGTGATTACATCGCGTCAGTCAGTGGTATTCTCTGGCAGGCGATGCCGAACTTCTGGCTGTGCGTGATGCTTCTGGCTGTGCTCAGACAGACACAGGGCGGGGGCTGGTTCGGATTTGACTGGTACGCGTTCGGTCCGAGTTTTTACGAGGCGGGACAGAGTATCACAGGGACGCCCAACCTCAACTGGTTCGCCGACAGTACGTCGTACATCGACTGGGGAGCACTGGCAGTCGATATTAAATTAATCCTCCCCCCGGCACTCGTTCTCGGGTCCGCGTCGATGGCTGCCGAACTGCGAATCGGACGAACCGCCGTTCTCGAAACGATCAACTCCAACTATATTCAGACCGCACGAGCGAAGGGACTGACCAGCCGCGTCATCGTCTGGAAACATATGTTCCGGAACGCTCTCATCCCGCTCGTCCCGGTGATTACCAACGAGGCGTTCTTGTTGATCGGCGGATCGGTCATCGTCGAACAGATCTTCAACATCAACGGATTGGGGAGAACCTTCTTCCAGGCAGTTATTCAGGGCGATCTTCCGCTTGCTGGTTCCCTGTTGTTCGTGTTCACAGTGATAATCCTGTTTTTGAACATCTTGCAGGACTTCCTGTACACGATTATCGATCCACGAGTGGGGTATGACAAATGAGTAGTGATTACGACGAGGCGCTTGACGACGAAGTATCGATTCGAGAACGAGTCGAAACGAACCCACGTCCTGCCCTGTTCTGGCTTCTCGGTGCAGGTATACTGTTCGCTCTGGAGTTCAGTCGATATCTTGGCTGGCTGGTCGAACTCGGTTCGGCGGCAAAATTCGTTTTCGACGGGGTCGCGGCGCTACCCGGTTGGATCGGTGGTAACGTAGCTTCTACCCTTGGACGGTTCGCCGGTGCGCTTGCGAGCGACTTGACTGCATTAGTGATGCTCTTTGTCGTTTCAATGATCCTCGTGGCGCTGGTACTGCCCGGGCGGCTGATAGATCGGTTCGACGTCGATCTGACTCGGCGCGGTGAGTTCTACGCGGAGAGTGCGCTGGTTACTGTGATCCTCGCTATCGTAGCCAGTATCCTCGCTTTCACACCGCTTGGCTCGCTCGTGTCGCACGAAATTAGCTTTACGGCACGCCTGCTTGAATCGATCGCTGCGGCGGTCCCACATATCACCAGCCCGGACCTGATCCCGAATATGGGACACCGTACTCCGGACGGTGGCTGGGCCGGGACGTTCATGGGCCTCTCGCCAGCGGTTGCGTGGGGTATTCGAGTCACCATAGTGTTCGCTTACGTTGGTGCGTGCGTGGCGTGGGCCTGGCGTGGATACAATGTGTACCGGGACGAGTACCGCCAAGCCGACTGGACGCCGCGGGATGATACCATCCGTCGGTTCCGCAATCATTACTGGGGACTGTTTGGTCTCGCCATCGTCCTGCTGTTCGTTGTAATGGCGCTCTGGGCGTCTGCGATCAGTCCTGTCCCCGTCGAAGAGAACGTGTACGAGCCGTATAATCACGAGTTTGACTATCTGACAGAGGACGGCGAAATCGAATCGACTACCCACGGTAGTGCAAACGTTCACACCCGTTCTGACGGACAGAACACTGTCTCCCCATTGAGTTACGATCAGTACGATCGGTGGGCGCCATTGGGGACGACACCGAGAGGGCAAGACCTGTTAACAAACCTCACCTATGGTGCCCAGACGTCGCTCGTGATCGGACTCACTGCGATCGGACTTGGTGCACTTATCGCGGTGATTCTATCGTTGATCACTGCATACTACAAAGGACTGGCTGATATGCTGACTGTGATCGCAAGCGACACCATCATCGCGATTCCAGCGTTCCTCCTGGTTATGCTCATGTCCGTGTTGTTTACCGAGGCAAATCATCCCGTTGCCCAACCACTGGATGGAGGCATACTGCTGGCGCTGATCTTTGCGTTTGCCTACTGGCCCGGGATGTGGCGTGCAATACGTGGCCCGTCATTACAGGTCGCAGAGCAGGACTGGGTCGACGCCGCGAAAAGCTACGGGCAGTCGCCACTCCGTATCATGCAAAAACACATGTCTCCGTACATCGCTGGCTACATCATGATCTACGCATCGCTACTGCTGGGTGGTGTCATTATCGCCACCGCCGCACTGACATTCCTCGGGCTCGGCATCAGTGCACCGACTCCGGAGTGGGGGCGGCTGATCGATCAGGGTCAGCCATACGTCGCTACGTCGTCGTATCACGTTGCCACGATTTCGGGGATAATGATCGTTCTCGTCGTGACGGCGTTTAACGCGCTCGGCGATGGAATCCGCGACGCAATCGATCCCGAGGCGGATGTCGGCGAGGGTGCTGACTCCGGTGCCGCGGGGGGTGGTGCCTGATGGCTTCCGAACGTGCTCCCCCGATGCTCAAAGTGCAGAACCTCCAGACTGCGTTCTTCACCGATAAGGAAACGATCCGTGCAGTCGATGGGATTTCCTTCGATATTCGTCTCGGGGAGACCGTCGGGATCGTCGGCGAAAGCGGGTCGGGAAAGAGTGTGACAGCCCGGTCACTGATGGGCCTGGTTGAATCTCCGGGTCGCGTTCTTGACGGTAGCAGCATCCAGTTCCACGAGCCCGATACCGTGCGTCAGTACGCCTCGGATTTTTCAAGTCGAGTCGTTGACGTCCCGGATCTAGAGGAGAGATATGACGTTGCCGAACTGTTCGACCGTGAGGAACTCGCCGCCACGCCTGAGACGTTCGGCTACGATAACCGACATGAGGTTCCACTGGTCGACGTGCTGGCCGCCTACGGCCCCGAACTCGACCTCATCGATGACAAGGACTGCGTCTTCGTCACTCGGCGCAACGGGGATGGCCCGTCAGGTATCTCTGACGGTTTCGTCGAAATCACACAGCTCGAAGGGGAATCCCTCCGGCGGATGCGTGGCGACCACATTGCGATGGTGTTTCAGGATCCGTTGACGAGCCTCAACCCAGTGTACACAGTTGGTAATCAGATCAAGGAAGCGCTCTCCCTCCATCAGGGAATCACCGGGAGAGATGCAACACGAGAGGCTGCTCGGCTGCTCGAAGCCGTCGGTATTCCGGATGCCAGACGTCGTATCAAGGAGTATCCCCACCAGTTCTCGGGAGGGATGCGCCAGCGTGCCGTCATCGCGATGGCACTGGCCTGTGACCCGGAGATGCTGATCTGTGACGAACCCACGACGGCACTGGACGTGACGATTCAGGCCCAGATCCTCGACCTGCTTGACGAACTTCAGGACACACGGGATCTCTCGATCATGTTCATCACACACGATATGGGTGTTATTGCCGAAACGTCCGACCGCGTCAACGTGATGTATGCTGGCGAAATCGTCGAAAGCGCTGGTGTCAAATCGCTGTTCGCGAATCCGAAACATCCCTATACCGAAGGACTGTTGGGGTCGATTCCTGGACAGCAGACCGGCGACCGTCTCAATACGATCGAAGGGAACGTCCCGACGCCAAATGAACCGGCGACGTACTGTCGGTTCGCACCGCGCTGTCCAAAGGCGTTCGACGAGTGTTCAGCAGTACATCCCCGGGCGGTCGATATCGAGTCGACGGATGCCGAGGATCACACCGCGGCATGTCTCCTCTACCCTGAAGAACTATCCGAACAGCAACGCATCGACTACCACGAACTGTCAACTGACATGGAGAAATACTGATGAGCGAGCACGTACAGGCGACTGACAGCGAGGCACCGACCCAGGAGAGAGAAGATACGATCATTGAGGTTGACGGGCTCAAAACGCACTACGAGTCGGGTGGACTGTTCGGTGGCGTGCCGGTCAAGGCTGTCGACGGCGTTTCATTCGATATATACCGTGGTGAAACGCTAGGTCTTGTCGGCGAGTCCGGCTGTGGGAAGACGACGCTTGGCCGGACTCTGGTCCAGCTAGAAGATGCCACTGCGGGAGAGGTCAGATTCGATGGGACCGATATCACGACGCTCAGTCGTGATGAACTGCACGAGTGGCGACGCGACGCGCAGATGGTGTTTCAGGATCCGGAGTCGAGTCTCAACGATCGAATGACGATCGGCGAAATCATCCAGGAACCACTCGACGTTCACGAGTGGAAATCGCCGCGCGAGCGTCGCCGCCACGTCAAATCGCTGCTCGACACCGTTGGGCTTCGCAAAGAGCACTACTATCGGTATCCTCACCAGTTCTCCGGTGGTCAGCGTCAGCGGATCGGTATCGCCCGGACGCTCGCGCTCGAACCCGACTTCATCGTCCTCGACGAGCCGGTTTCCGCACTTGACGTCTCCGTTCAGGCCGAAATCATCAATTTGCTGGACGACCTTCAGGATGAGTTCGGGCTAACGTATCTGTTTATTGCCCACGATCTCTCAGTTGTTCGCCATATCTGTGATCGAGTCGCCGTGATGTATCTCGGTAACATCATGGAGGTTGGCCCCACGGAGGAGATATTCGAGAACCCCTCAAACCCCTACACACACTCCTTGCTTTCGGCGATCCCGGAGCCTGATCCCACGATTGATCGAGAACGGATAATCCTTCACGGGACGCCACCGAACCCCCGATACCCACCATCCGGCTGTCCGTTCAGCACACGTTGTCCGGCTCGCATCCGTCCGGATGGCTTCCCCGATTTGGATGATGAACTGTGGGCCGAGCTGAACAAACTGCGAGAGATTCTTCGAGAACGGAAGCGTGCCGAACGATCGATTCGAGAACGACTCCGTGAACGCTTTGGCGGGGAAACGCGCTTTGCGACCGTCGAGGAAACCTACGAGGAGCTATTTGGCGATCAGGAGGTCCCAAAGGATGTAGAGGTTGTTCTGAATCGGATTGCAGATCACGCCGAAGACAACGAAGAGGCAGAAGCATTAGCCGTCTTCTCGGAGGAGTTCGGCAGCGTTTGTGAGTCAGAGCCACCGGAATATCATTCAACGTCAACTTCCGATCACAAGAGCTACTGCCACCGTCACGAGTCGACATATCGCGACCCGGCACAGGTTCTCAACGAACGGTACTGATGTCGGCTCCGGAGCCCCCTGAAACCCGCATCGGTCGGTTTGCCCGTCGCTGGATTGACACGGCTGCGTATGCGTTGGTCGTCGCTATACTGTGTATTGTGGGTGCGCTCGTCGTCTCTGTAGCTACTGGCGGCGAACTCGCTCGAGCAAACGCTTTGCTGTTCGTCACCGGCTGGTGTTTGCTTGCCTACGCAACGTTTCTCATGTGGCCCTCGTCGCCGGACGATCTCGACGAACAGGCGCCGTCAGGGGAGACTGTAGCGGGTTCGACGCGGATTCAGTCCATAGCAAGATCGCTCCCACCGCTTCGGTGGATCGGTCTCCCCGACCCGCACCATCGAATGCCGGTCCGTCGGCAACTGTTCGTTGCGTCTATACTCGTTCTGACGCTGTCGTTTGTCGCCGAGAGATGGCTCGGAATTGGCTGATTCGGGCGGAAAAGAGTTAACCGCCTCCCACAACGAAGGGTCTGTATGTCCGAAAACTCCGATGTGCCAGATGCGCGTACTCAACGACGGAGGGATCCAACTGGGGCCAAAACGGAGGCCTGGAAACAGACACTCGACGACATGGACGTGATCGCAGAGGAGCGTCGTGCCGACGGCTGGGACGTCCGTACACTCTTTTCGGTCCATACGGACACCGTCAGCATTGATATGGGTGATCACGACGACTTCGGTCTCTTTCATATCGTCCCGAACAATCAGACCGATGCGTTCGAGGAGTGGTTCGATCCCGAGGAGTTCACGGAATACCTGGTGTATGGCACCGATGTCGAGGGATTCATGTATGCTGTGATCGAGTTTATCGATTCGGAAACTAAACGGTCCATCCTTCTCGCCAGCCGATACGATATGACCCGTGCGAAGGGTATGGTCCAGTCTGCACACGAGGAAGGGGTGCTTTACTCACGCGTGAAGACCGTCGATGGGACGGTTCTCGGTGTGTTCGAACACGAGGAGTTTACTCCCCTCATTACAAAACCTACGGAGTAGTCTGATCGCTGGGTCGACAGTCTCGAATCACGTTCTCACTTGTAGGAGTAGACCCGGACACTGGAACGTATTCTGTCTACTTGTCTTTTACAAATTAGTTATCTATAATTATCATACGTGTGTGTTCCGGCGAGAAAATCTGACTATTTGAACATCTATCTGGGGAAATTCACCAAAGATCAACTATTCAAACGCGTATAAGGCATATATATGTGGGGTGAGCTGGCTGCTAACCAGCACGGACCTACAAAAGATTTTTAATCTAGCTTAACTTTGTCATGCGTATGCCACACAACGTGGATCGTATTCAGTCGGATGGACCATATATTAATCGCCGCCAGTGGCTTTCGATGCTCGGAGTTGGTGGGGCTGCCGCGCTCGCAGGATGTACCGGTGGTGGCGATGATGACGAAGATCCCGGTGCCGAAAACGGAGGAGATGATGATGCAGGAGTCGATCCTGACGCCGAAATTCCGGATGTGAGTGGTCAGTACGACGATGTCCAGGCATCCGGCTTCGATACGTTGAACCCAATCACAAACACCGAGGATGGTGCTGGAACTGCCATCGGATACGCCCTCGATATGGGCTATACGTTCAATCCCGATAACGAACTAGTCCCACTGCTGTACGATGTGACGACGGACGATGGGGGCGAAACATGGACGATCGATATTCGAGAGGGACTTGAGTTTAGCGATCCGTACGGCGAGTTCACCGCCGACGACTTCGTCTTCTACGTTGAGGAAATTCATCAGGCAGAATGGGCCCCGAGTGCAAACTCGCCCGACTGGGAGGGTGTCGAGGTCGAAGAGGTCGGCGACTACGAGGTCGAGTGCACGCTGGAGAACCCGAACCTGCTATGGCCGGAGACTTTCAACCCGCTAGAGTATCCGATCCCGCGGGACCTCATCGAACCGTATGTGGAAGACGAAGACGCTGAAGGACTGCAAGAAGACACGGAGCTAATCGAGCTCGAATTCACCGGCAACATGGGCGCGTTTACCCTCGACGAGTGGGTCCGTGATGGCGGTACCAGCTACACACGCAACGACGAGTACTACCTGCGGGATGTTGCCGAAGAAGACGACGACTATCGCCTCTTTGCCGAGGCACCGTACTTCGAGACGCTCGAATTGCAGATCATCGAAGAGGAATCCTCCCGGATCAGTTCCCTCGAAACCGGTGCAGTCGATCACGTTACCCTGCCCCCGGACCGTGGTGAGCAGTTCATGGACGACGATGACACCCGAGTCGTGCTCGCGGACACTCCGTTCAATAACATCCTCTCGGTGAACCAGCGTGATAACGGCTGGACGGCTGGCCCTGGCAACCTCTTCCAGGTCAAGGAGTTCCGGCAGGCACTTGCTGCAGCCATCGACAAACCACAGCTCATCGAGGGTGTGTATCGTGGCTTCCACGACGAACACTACACCTGGCAGCCCGAGTTCTCCGAGTGGTTCCCGGGAACCGACGAACTGACACTGTGGGGGCATCCAGAGGATGGTGTCTATGGCGACGAGGCACGTGACCTCGCTGAACAGGCCCTCGACCAGATAGACGAGGATTACACCTACGACGGCGATACGTTGCTTACGCCAGATGGTGACCAGGTCGAACTCCAGCTATACTACAACGCTGCGTCCGAAACGCAAGAGCTCGCTGCTGGCTTCTTCGAGCAAGAGTTCGAGGAACATCTCGGTTTCACTCTCGAACTCAACTCCATCGACGGTACGCGATTCAGTGAGGAGTACTGGGATGGAAGCGATATTGCAGAACCAGGAACCACAGTCGAACACGACGGGAGGGAGTTTACCTGGGATGCTCCGAACCCCAGCAACCCCGGTCCCCGTGAGTATACCTCCAACGAGGCGTGGGACTTCGGCACCATCTTCGGGCTGAACACCTACCCACGGAATCCGCTCACGAACGATGCGTTCTTCGATGGCCCGGGTAATTTCTACAATCCTGTCGGGTACTACCCCGAATTCGACGCGGAGGGACTCTTCGATGAGGCCCGTAGCGCCGAAGACAGAGACGAACTCCAGGAGGTGTTCAACGAGTTATTCGTGAACCTCAATGAGGAACAGCCCTACATAATGTTGACATTCGGTGTCGACATCGAAGGATACAATCCGGATCTTGTCGGCCCAATCGGCGACTTCGCAAACGGGTACGACTTCCCGACGTGGTACTTCGACGAATAACTACTCTCATCTAGTATATTTATATGGGTTTTACACGGTACGTTGGAGCGCGTGTACTCTGGTCAGGAATAGTCTCGCTTATCATCGTCACAATCACGTTTCTGCTGTTGGCATTTGCGCCGAACCCATCGATTTCGGAGGCAGCCACACAGGCAGCACTACAGGGCGGTGATCCGACTGCAGCAGCCGAACGTGAACGACAGCTACGTGGCCTCGACGAACCACTATACGTGCGGTATCTCGACTTCCTGCACGGCGTGTATACGCTTGACTGGGGCTGGTCGGATCATCGAGCCCAGCCGGTGACCGAGGCAATCTGGCAGAGCCTCTATTACACTGCACAGTACTCGATCCCGTGGACGATCCTTACGCTGATTCTGGGCCCACTCATCGGTATCTACTCGGCAGCGAACATGTACTCGTGGAAAGATCACGTCGCGACCGGGTTCGCGTTCTTCGGCTGGGCAATCCCGAACTACTTCTTCGGGATCGTCCTGCTCGTGATCTTTGGTGTCTGGATGGAGTGGGTGCCGATCCAGTACAATACTTCGGTTCCCGTCTTCAGCCTTGAGAACGCACGCCAACTCGTCTTGCCGGTGTTCGTACTGGTCACCGGTTCGATCGGTGCGGTGATGCGCGTGTCGAGAAACGAATCTGCCGAGTTCCAGAATGCGGAGTTCATGAAAACGGCCAAAGCAAAGGGTGTGTCACCAACACGTGCGTATGCGTATCACGTCCTGCGCCCGACGATGGTGCCACTGTCGACGACGATCGTCGGGCAGTTGCTGGTTATCTTCCTGGGCTCCTCACTGCTGGTCGAGATCGTGTTCGGCATTCCCGGACTCGGACGAATGACGTTCAACGCGCTCATCGCACAGGACACGAGTCTGGTGCTGGGAACTACACTGTTGTTCACATTCATCGCAGTCATCGGTAACCTGATCGAAGATATCGTCTTCACACTAATGGATCCGCGAATCAGCTACGACGACCGCTAAGCATGTACAGTAACTAACTATGGCCACAGAGAAACCACCACAGTTCGACGATGTTGACTGGGATAACCTCTCCAGAGCCGGGTTTTTCGATCTATCCATCAACACGAAGTTAATGTTGTTAACCGGCGTTCCGGTCCTGTTGCTCGGGCTATACGATCACTTCTTTGTAAGTGCTCGGGACGCAACGTTCGTACAGCTCGGCCAGGATCTCGGGCTCGCCTCACAGTTCGAGATGCTGGGGCTGAATCACGACCCAACGAGCGTAGACATCCTGTTTGTCTTCACTCTCTGTTTGTTTGCGTGGTATATGCTCCTGCCACTGTACCAGAATCCGCGAATGACCCGGTACTACTGGAAGGAGTTCAAACGCAACCGGCCAGCAGTAGTCAGTCTCATCTGGCTGGCCATCGTGTTTGTCGGCGGCATTCTTGGACCACTGTTTGTCAGTGCCCCTCAGCAGGATTTACTGCTTGGTAATCAGCCGCCGGTGTTCTGGGATATCGACGCCACCCACGTCTCACAATGCGCTGGGACTATCGAAAACGGTCAGTGTCATGGTACCTGGGAGTATCCGCTTGGAACCGATCGTGCTGGGCAAGATATCCTCTCCTCGATTATCTATGGCATGACGATCAGCATGCAAATCGCGTTCATAACGACGACGATCGTCGCCGCCATCGGTGTCAGCGTTGGAACCGTGAGTGCGTACAGTGCTGGCTGGATCGACGAGATCCTGATGCGGACTGTCGACATCGTGCTCTCGTTCCCGACGCTCCTGTTTTTCCTTCTTATTCTCTATATATACGGAGCTGGACTGGGAATGTTCATCCTGGTGTTCGCGCTGTTTGGCTGGGGTAGTACTGCCAGATACGTCCGCAGCAAGGCGCTGTCAGTCTCCGAAGAGGAGTTCATCAAAGCAACCAAAATCAGTGGTGCCAGCACCTACAAGATCGTTCGCAGACACGTCGTTCCGAACACCGCGAGTAGTATCATTACCCAGTTGACGCTGCTGATTCCGGGATTCCTGTTGGCGGAGGCCCAGCTGGCGTACCTTGGGATCGGTGACAGTGATATCCCGTCGTGGGGACAGCTAATCGCGTCTGGCCGGGAACTGATCGATATCGCACCGTGGATCATGCTTGCTCCGGGGATAGCTCTCTTTTTGACCATCCTCGCGTTCAATTTCCTCGGTGATGCACTGCTCGATGCACTCAATCCCGAAGCCGAAGCGGAGAATGAAAAATAATGATGGGCGATAGCGAATTCGAAACAGGCACGGACGACGAACTGCTCGTCGAGGTCCGAAACCTCAGAACGAAGTTCAAAACCGATAACGGTACTCTCGTCGCTGTCGACGATATCGACTTCTCGGTCCGTGAAGGCGAGACAGTCTGTATCGTGGGGGAGTCGGGGTCCGGAAAAACCGTTGCGACGGAATCGATCACTGGGTTGATCAAACAGCCCCCCGGGAAGATCGAGGGATCGGTCGAGTTCAGGGGGCAGAACCTGTCAGAGATGACAGAACAGGAACTGCGGCAAATCCGTGGAAACGGAATCGCACACATTTTCCAGAACCCCCAGGAGGCAATGAACCACTGCTACAGCATCGGGTGGCAGATCGTCGAAGCGATTCAGATCCACGACGACAGCGTCTCCGACACGCAAGCGAGAGCGCGTGCGGTCGATCTACTGGACCGTGTCGGTATCGCGAACGCCAGCGCACGGTTTGACGACTACCCTCACGAGTTCTCGGGCGGGCAAAAACAGCGAGTAATGATCGCGATGGCGCTGGTTGGAAACCCTGATCTCCTCATCGCAGACGAGCCGACGACAGCACTCGACGTAACAGTGCAGGGGCAGATCCTCGATCTCCTGAACGAGCTACAGGAGGAGTTCGGTATGGGTATCCTTTTTGTTACGCACGATCTCGGTGTCGTCGCCGAAATCGCTGACAGGATCGTTGTTATGTACTCCGGCAAGGTGATGGAACGGGGTGACGTGTTCGATATCTTCGATCGACCCGCCCACCCGTATACTCAGGAGCTCCTGAAATGTCTTCCCGGACACGGTAAGGGACTTGGTGGGATCCCGGGGTCGCTTCCCGACCCGACCGATCCCCCGGATGGGTGTCGGTTCGCAGACCGGTGTCAGCATGCGGTTGCTGCCTGCAGGACGGGAGAGCAACCTGACGAAATCGAGATCGAGTCTGATCATCACGTCTCCTGTGTGCATTACGGCCCTGGCTATGATAGCACCGTCCTCAGGGATCCTGAGCTAGAGACCGCTGCCGAAGACACCCGGGAGGGGATCGTCGATGACTGATAAACCGCTTCTCTCCGTCCGGAATCTGAAAAAGCATTATCCGATAAAAAAAGGACTGCTTTCCAGAAAAGTCGGTGCGGCGAAAGCCGTTGATGGTATTAGCTTCGACCTTGATCCGGGTGAGACACTGGGTATCGTCGGGGAGTCTGGGTGTGGAAAGTCCACGGCTGCGTCCTCGATCATCCGTCTCGAAGAGCCAACAGAGGGCGAGGTCATCTTCAATGGCGGATCCCGTGCAGCGACCGCTGGTGAGGGCTCGAGCGCGAACGACGTGACGAAGTTCAACAAAAAAGAGCTCAAAGCGTTCCGTCGCGACGCGCAGATGATCTTTCAGGACCCGTCTTCGAGCTTCGATCCCCGGATGACGGTCGGCTCCTCCGCCGCCGAACTGTTACAGGTTCACGGTATGTCCGACCGTCAGCGACGCCGGGCGATCGTGGAGAACCTGCTCGAACGCGTCGGGATGTCCGCTTCGGATTACGATCGGTATCCACACGAGTTTTCGGGGGGACAGAAACAACGAATCGCCATCGCCCGTGCGCTGGTGCTGGATCCGGATCTGATTATCGCCGACGAGCCGGTTTCTGCACTCGATGTCTCCGTCCAGGCCGAAGTACTCTCTCTCATCAACGATCTGCAGCAGGAGTTCGGTCTCTCCCTTCTGCTCATTAGCCACGATATGGGGGTGATTCAGCAGATCTGTGATCGCGTCGCGGTGATGTATCTCGGAAAGATAGTCGAGATCGGTTCAACTGAGCAGTTGTTCTCGAACCCTCAGCATCCCTACACTGAGGCGCTCGTGTCTGCTATACCGACGCCCGATCCCCACGCGCGTGGAGAGGGGATCAAACTCACTGGAACAGTACCGAGTCCCACGGACCCACCAAGTGGCTGTTCATTTCATACACGTTGTCACAAGGTCGTGCAACCTGATGGGATTGATCTCGAACAGTCGAACTGGCGGAACCTGTTGAATCTTCGTGATCAGGTCACTGACGGGGAGATAGATGTCGGAAAGCTACGCGAGAATGCACTGGGTGAGTCGGATTCGAGTGACAGAGCAGATGTCTCCGACGCGAGGATAAAATCACAGATACGGACCGAGTTTGACCTACCAGATACGCTTTCGGATAGTGGAGCTGAGACTACGCTCGATACTGGTCTCGATTTGCTCGTCGCCGATGATCTCGAATCGGCTGCCGAGTTCTTTTCCGCGGAGTTCGTTACGCCCTGTGAAGAGATCACGCCGGAGTTCACAGACCACGGGGACACTCATCAGTCGTCCTGTATCCGCCATCAGGAGGCGAGACAGTCGGTTGAACTCTCGGCGAACGACGACTGAATCCGTCGCCCCAGTCGCTTTTGTATCATTTTTGTCCTGGAGCAGGATTTTGCCGCCACTTGTGCGTCATAGGAGCTCTATTCCGATAGCTCACCAGTAGCTTTCGCGTCTCGCAACGCCAGAGTCACTGCACCAACTCCCACGAGTGTCACGAGTCCTGCGATCAAGCTCCCAACGTACGGCAGTTGCGCTACGAGTGCGACCAGCGGGAGGCCGATGATCAACCCGAGCCACCGGTTCCGCGCGGACGCAACCGAGAGTAGCCACATGCCGACCGCGAATCGCCCGTAGACGGTCGCAATCCATAGAAAGACGGCGAACAACAGGAACCCAACCAGAGCAATCGGGATCCCCAGGACACTCAGTACAAGGAGCCCGAGTACGATCGGCACCACGATGATGGCCAGCAGTCCAACACCAGCACTGGACAGTGTAGATTCCCTGAACCGGTCACTTACCGCCAGTGAGAATCGCGGGCCGAGAGCGAGCAGTATCGCTCCTAGCAGCATGTTCAACAGCAGTGCGTACGCCGCAATGGCCCACTCAAGCCCCTCGGGATACTCCGCCGGCCCGATCGCGGTGCCGGGATCACGTGTCGTCTCGCCGCCGACTTCCGCTCCGGGCTGGGTGTCGAGTTCGCCAGCGTAAGAAAGATCCCCATCGATTACCGCGCTCGATCCGAGCGTGATCGTTCCCGATCCCGCCTCGACGTCACCCTGAACCGTCCCGTCAATCGTCACTGATCCGGCGGCGATCGACACCGACCCCCCGACGGTCGCCGTCTCGCCGATCCAGACGTTTCCACCGATGACCTGTAGATCGCCGCTCACGTCGCCGGTAATCCGGACATCGCCCCCGAGTACCGAGACATCCTCGGCGTCGCCATCGATCGTTACCGTCCCCCCGATGACTCGGAGTTCTCCCTCGACGGTTCCATCAATGACGACCGTCCCGCCAGCGACGGTCAGATCTTCGGCGGTCTCTCCCTCCTCGACGACGACTGTGCCACCAGTTCGAGTCTCGTCTGCCGCGACGACCGCGGGACCGACTGCGAGGATACTGACGAGTGCCAACACCGCGAGAACGACGAACGAACGTCTCATTCAGATGTACATTCACCGAAGCGAGACAAGTAGTTAGTTCAGAAACAGTTTCCAGTTGACTCGCTCTACTTCCTGGCGAGTAGCCTTTTGCCCACCGAGCACGTTCTTCAATCGATGAAAACGGCTATCCTCACCGTGGGGGACGAAGTGCTCGCTGGCGACACGCCGAACACGAACGCCACCTGGCTCGCCGAGCAGATCACCGCTCATGGGTCGACGGTCGCCCGGATCCTCACCCTGCCGGACGACCGCCAACTTATCGTCGAGACGGTCGACGACTGGAACGACCGCTTCGACGCCGTCGTGATCACCGGCGGCCTCGGTGGGACCCACGACGACGTCACAGTCGATGCCCTCGCCGACGTGTTCGATCGCGAACTGGTCGTCGATCCGGCGGTGCGTGAGGACGTCCTCGAAACCGCAGCGGCCTACCGAGATGCCAATCCCGACCTCGTCGCCGAACACGATCTCGATCTTGACCTCAACGCGTGGGCGTCACTGCCCGAGGGCGCTCGCGCGATCATCAATCCCGAGGGACTGTGCCCCGGCTGCGTGCTGGGGACCGTCTACGCCTTCCCTGGCGCCCCCGCCGAGATGCAGGCTCTCTTCGAGACCGTTGCCCACGAGTTCGACGGTGATGTCACGTCGCGGACGCTGTACACGCCCCAGCCCGAAGGCTCGATGGTCGACGTCCTTGCGGGCGTGCGCGAGAAGTTTGATGTGCAGGTGGGGAGCTATCCGGATACGGGTGGACTGAACCGACTGAAAGTAAGCGGCGAAGACGGTAATGCCGTCAAAAGGGCTGTAGAGTGGCTGGAAATCAGAGTTACAGTCGACAGAGTGGTGTGAGGGACGACGTACTACAATATTTGTAGTGTATACTTCGAAAACTGTAGTGTTCGGAGAGGTAGATTTGAACCACGCCAACTTCGGTCGCAGTGCTCCCTCGTTGTCTACTTCAAATCTACTCGTCGTACTTCTGAGAACTCAGGTATCGCTCGCCGATAAAACGGCTCGCTGGGTAGTTGAGTTCTCAAAAAGTAGCGGGAGGTAGATTTGAACTACCGATCTGCGGGTTATGAGCCCGCCGGAATCTCCTGGCTATCCCATCCCGCTACCAGTTCGTACCGCCGTCCGCTAGTTAAGGGTTGTGTTTCACCTGTCCCATGTGGGTTCTCCTCATTCGTGGACGCTCCAGGTGAAGTAGCTCTCCGCCAGAAAGTTGACGACGAAACCACAGGCAATACCCACGGCGTTGGCCAGCAGGTACGGCACGCCGAACACTCGAACCAGTACGGAGAGGACGACAGTAGCGACGGTGAGTCCGCCGAGACGGACGGCGTTCGAGGTGGCGAGGCGTCGCAGGAGGGACCGATAGCCGTCGTTCCCCCACTGCGAGAACGTCCAGCGGTCGTTCAGGACGAACATGACGAGTATCGCAGCCTCGACGGCGATAACCTTGGCGAGTTCAAGCGGGAATTCCCAGCGTTCGACGAGCGTGATCAGGACGGCGAAATCGATCGTGGTACCGACGAGGCCGACGGTAGCGAACCGGACGAGTCGGCCACCGGATACCAGTGATCGAAGCCGTGCCCGCACGACGTCAAGCATTCCTGATCGTCGTATGTCTCTTCTGTGAGCAGTGAAAAGCCATGCGACTCTGTCGTGAGGTTTAATTACTTTACTTGTGACGTATATCAGGAGAACGTGTGTTCGATAGTGACTCTCCCGATGAACTGGAACAACATCTGATACGGTTCATCGATAACCTCCCTGGTCTCGCGTACCGGTGCGAGCCACAGCCACCGTGGGAGATGACGTTTCTACGCGGACAGGTTGAGTCGCTCACCGGGTACCCGGTACAGCTGTTCGAAGACAACGAAGTGACCTTCGGGGAGTTAATCTGCGACGGTACGTCCACAACCCTGACTGAGGACATCGACACTGCAATCGAGAACCGCTCGCAGTTCAGCGTCACCTACGATATCAGGACGAGTAATGGAGAGATCAAACACGTCTTCGAGCGCGGTCTCCCGATCGTCGAGAACGACGCAGTCGTTGCACTCGAAGGAGTCATCGTCGAGATAACCCAGCAAAAGGAGTACGAACGGCGTCTGCGACAACAGAACGACCTATTCGCTCGGACACAGGAAATGGCCAACGTGGGAGGGTGGGAACTGGATCTCCAGACCGATACCCTCCACTGGACCGATCAGGTACATCGGATCCACGGGCTGTCCCTGGACTATGAACCGAGCGTCGTGGATGCTCTGGAGTTCTACCACGAGGCCGACCGGACAGTGCTGCGAGAATCGCTGTTGAACGCAATTGAGGAGGGCGAGCCGTTCGATCATGAACTTCGAATAATTACATATCACGGCGAACAGCGTTGGGTTCGTACGAGAGGTGTTCCACAGGTCGAGGACGATGAGACGGTTCGCGTTCGGGGGGCGATGCAGGACGTAACAGAACGACGTGAACGCGAGCGCTCGCTTCGGGAGGAGAAAGCGCTAACCAAAAGCATCTTCGAGGCGCTTCCGGACATCCTCTATGTCTTCGATGAGGAGGGGCAGTTCACACGGTGGAACGATCGGTTCCGGAGTGTGACTGGCTACTCCGACGACGAGATCGTCGATATGGGTCCGGAAGAATTCATTGCAACGGAGGATCGGGACGCTGTCAGATCGAAAATACGGACTGTCCTTGAAGACGAAGAATCGACGACTGTCAAAGCGCAACTAAGGACGAAATCGGGCGAACAGATCCCCTACGAGTTCACGAGTGCGCCGCTCTCGAACAGCGATCGCGGAAAGAGGGAACTCGTCGGGCTCGGTCGTGATATCTCGGGGCGGCTAGAACAGCAGCGACGGTTCGAGGCGGTGTTTAACAACACCTACCAGTTCACAGGGTTGCTAGATCCCGAGGGAACGCTCATCGAGGTGAACGATGCCGGACTCGCGTTCACGAATCTGAGCCGAAACGACGTGATCGGGTTGCAACTGTGGGAGGCTCTGGAGCTCTGCACCGACGACGCTCAGCGGTCGCTTCGCCGTGGCTTCGAGCAGGCGCTGTCCGGCGACTGGTACCGGGACGAGCTCCGTGTTCGAGCCAAGGGGCAAGATACTATCATCGACTTTTCGATCAGGCCGATCACTGACGACAGTGGTGAGGTCGTCTTTCTGGTCCCGGAAGGGCGTGATATCACCGAGTTCAAGGAACGAGAGCAGCTACTGCGGGTCCTCAATCGGCTCTTGCGGCATAATATCCGAAACGACCTGACCGCGATTCGGGGCTACGCCGGAACGCTCGCGGACTCGATCTCAGATCCGGAACTGATCGAGTACGCCGGACAGATCGACACTGCGGCGGATAATCTGCTCTCTACCAGTGAAAAAGCAAAGGAGATGGTCGACCTGATTCTCGCCCCGGTCAGGGATACTGCCAACCTGGATGTCGAGCCGGTGGTGAAAACGGTGTCACGAGCGCTCGAGCGTGAGTACCCGGCGGCTACGGTGAACGTGGCGATAGATGGGTCGGTCGTTGCCGAGTGTGACGAGCGACTCGGAATCGTCCTCGAACAGCTGATCGAAAACGGAATCGAGCATAACACGGACGATCACCCACAGGTTGACGTTCGTGTGTCCGGGCGCGGTGATACTGCGCGGATCGAAATAGCCGATACTGGTCCAGGGATTCCCGAGGACGAGTGGTCGATGATCAACGAGGAGGTCCGGGATGCACCAACCCAGCTTCGGCACGGGAAGGGCATCGGCCTGATACTGACACAGTGGATCGTCGACGAGTTCGGCGGCTCCGTCCAGTACAGCGAGCGCCCCGAGACAGGGAGTCGCGTCATCGTCCGTCTCCCTTCAGCGTCGGCTGCCGAGCAAAACGCCTAACCTCTCTCCGTGAGAGGTAGGAGTATGACACGTGTTGCACTGATCGCACACGACGACAAGAAACCGGAAATGATCGACCTCGCACAGGAACACGAGGAGCTTCTGGAGCAGTACGACCTCATCGCGACGGGGACGACCGGCAAGCGCCTGATGGAAGAAACCGATCTCGAGATCGAGCGCAAGGAATCCGGCCCGCTCGGTGGGGACATGATGATCGGTGCGGAAGTCGCCGAGGGTATCCTCGATGGGATCGTGTTCCTGCGTGACCCACTCCGTGCACAGGCCCACGAACCTGACATCTCAGCACTGTTACGGATCTGTGACGTTCACGACACGGCGCTGGCGACGAACCTCGCCTCGGCGGAGTACCTGCTGAAGGGACTCGCGGATCGACCGGTCCATCAGGACGAATAGAAGCGGTCGAATTTTTGACGTTGCGCTATCCTGCTCGTTCGATAACGGTGACCTCTCCGGCGTCGAGCCGGTCGACGTCGAGGAAGTGCGGGATGTACTCGCGTTTGTCGTAGCTCTCGCGCTCGTCTTCGGTTCCGGCGACACACCACAGCTGGACCTCGTCGGGGCCGTGCCAGTCTCCGTTGCGATTGATCTGGAACAGTGTCAGTTCCTCGCCACCGTGCTCGATGACGGCGTTGCGACGAACCCCCGGATCCCCGCTGATGATGAGGCGTTTCATGTGTCTCCGTTCGTCCGACCGTCAATTAAGCGCTTCGAGACCGAGTCGTGGGCCGTCCCGAACCAAACGGGTTTTAAGCGCCCGTGGATTATCACACTCCAAGAGGCCGATATCTATGGAAATGCCACGCCGATTTAACACGTACTGCCCGCACTGCAACGAGCACTACGAACACGAGGTCGAGAAGGTTCGGACCGGTCGAACTACCGGAATGAAGTGGATCGACCGGCAGGAGCGACGTAACAAGGGAATCGGGAACGACGGCAAGTTCTCGAAGGTGCCCGGTGGCGACAAGCCCACCAAGAAGACAGACCTCAAATACCGCTGTGGCGAGTGCGGCAAGGCCCACCTCCGTCAGGGCTGGCGTGCCGGTCGCCTGACGTTCCAGGAGTGATTACGATGGCAGGAAATTTCTACAACGTGCAGTGTCCGGACTGTGAGAACGAACAGGTCGTCTTCGGCAAAGCTTCCACAGAGGTCTCGTGTGCGGTCTGTGGCGTCACGCTCGCCACACCCACCGGTGGAAAGGCGGAGTTCGAGGGCGAGGTCCTCGACGTCGTCGAGAACCGTACCGTCGAGGCGGAGTGAGCGTCGAGGTGATCGACGATGAAATTTAGCGGCTGGCCAGAGTCCGGCGAGCTCGTCGTCGGCGAGGTCGACGAGATCGAGGACTTCGGCGTCTTCGTCGATCTCAAGGAGTACGAGGACAAACGCGGACTGACACACGTCAGCGAGGTCGCTTCCGGCTGGATCAAGAACGTCCGCGATCACGTCCGGGAAGGACAGACGGTCGTCTGCAAGGTCCTCGACGTAGATGAGGACGCCCAGCAGATCGATCTCTCGATCAAAGACGTCAACGACCACCAGCGCTCCGAGAAGATCCAGGAGTGGAAAAACGAGCAGAAAGCGGACAACTGGATGCTACTCGCATTCGGTGAGGACGTCGACGACGAAACATACACCCGCGTCGCCAACGAGATCCTCGCGGAGTTCGGCAGCCTCTACGACGGCTTCGAGGAGGCCGCCATCCACGGTCACGAAGCGCTCGAAGGAACCGATCTCGACGACGATGATCTCGACGCGCTCGTCGAGACGGCTCGCGAGAACGTTTCGGTTCCCTACGTCAACGTCACCGGCTACGTTGACCTCGAATGTCCCACCGCCGAGGGGGTCGATTCGATCAAGGAAGCGCTGAAAGCCGCAGAGGGCAACGGTGAGGTGCCCGACGAGGTCGACCTCGAAGTGACCTACGTCGGCTCGCCGGAGTATCGGATCAGGGTGCAAGCGCCGAATTACAAGACCGCCGAAAGCGAACTCGAAACGAGCGCCAACCGCGCCATCGATATGATCGAGGGGATCGGCGGGACCGGCGAGTTCCACCGCGAACGCCGTACCGACGACGAGTAATGAAATCTGACATCCGGATCTGTTCGGCGTGGCGCGATGCGCACGAACGTCCGGTGTATACCCTTTCTTCGAACTGTCCCGAATGCGGAGCCGACGCGATAAACAGTGCTCCCGCACCGTTCAACCCCGAGGATCCGTACGGCGAGTACCGACGCGCACTTAAGCGACGCGCACACGAGTAAGCGGTATGAACGAAGTCGATGTCGAAACCATCGAAGACGTCGAGCTACAGGATCCGGTGCTCGTCGAAGGACTTCCGGGCGTCGGACACGTCGGGAAACTCGCTGCCGAACACTTGCTCGACGAGCTGGATGGGACGCTCGTCAGACGAGTGTACTCGGATCAGTTCCCGCCGCAAGTTGAAGTCGGTGATGATGGGGTCGCAGAACTCACGTGTGCGGAGTTCCATGCCATCGAGACGGTGGGACGTGACCTGCTCATTCTCTCTGGGGATCATCAGGCGCAGAGCAACGAGGGCCACTACGAACTCACCGACACGTTCCTCGACGTCGCCGAGGAGTTCGGCGTAACCGAGGTGTACGCGCTCGGTGGTGTCCCGACCGGCGAACTGATCGAGGAGTACGACGTGCTTGGAGCGGCCTCCGACGAGGACGTCGTCGAGCGACTGACCGACGCTGGTGTCGAGTTCCGTGAATCCGAGCCCGCGGGCGGTATCGTCGGAGTGAGCGGCCTGCTGCTCGGCCTCGGTGGACGACGCGGCCACGAGGCCGCCTGTCTGATGGGTCAGACGAGCGGCTATCTCGTCGATCCAAAGAGCGCACAGGCCGTTCTGGAGATCCTGCAGGAGGTCCTGAGCTTCGAGGTTGACTTCGGCAGTCTCGAAGAACGTGCCGACGAGATGGAGGAAGTCATCGGGAAGATTCAGGAGATGGAACAGCAACAGAACGTTCCGAGCGACGACGACCTGCGGTATATCGGCTAGCGGCCTCCTTTCTCACCAACGAGATTCGCTCCGTATTTCAGATACGCAGAAACGGATCAAAACATCCATGTCCGCGCGAGTGGGACTGTCATACAGATAGGTGGCTCCTGTGACAGAAAAACGCGAATACCGCGACGACTACACCGACAAGAAACTGTATATTCCCGGTCCGACCGAAGTCCGCGAGGACGTCATCGACGCAATGGCCCAGCCGATGTTCGGCCATCGAATGGACCGGATGACCGACCTCTACACGACGATCGTCGAGGACACAAAAGAGTTCCTCGGCACCGAGAACGACGTCATTATCCTCACCGGGTCAGGTACGGAGTTCTGGGAAGCGTCGACGCTCAACCTCGTCGACGAGAACATCCTCGTGGCGACCTGTGGAAGCTTCAGTGAACGCCACGCCAACGTTGCCGAGCGACTGGGCAAGAACGTCGACACGATCGATTACGAGTGGGGCAACGCGGTCAAGCCTGAGGACATCCGCGAGGCGCTCGAAACGAGCGACAAGCACTACGACGTGGTCGCCGTCGTCAAAAACGAGAGCTCGACCGGCGTCCGGAACCCGATCGAGGAGATCGGTGATGTCGTCGACGAGTACGAGGACACATACTTCGTCGTCGACGCGGTCTCCTCACTGGGCGGTGACTACATTGATATTGATGCACACGGCATTGACGTCCTCTTTGCGTCCTCACAGAAGGCGTTCGCGATGCCGCCGGGACTTGCGATCTGTGTCGTCAGCGACGAGGCCTACGAGCGCGAACTCGAAAAGGACGAGGCGTCGTGGTACGGCGGCTTCCAGCGCTGTCTGGACTACTACGACCGGAAGGGCCAGACCCACTCGACGCCCGCGATCCCGATCATGCTGGCCTACCGCAAGCAGATGAAACACATGCTCGAGGAAGGTCACGAAGCGCGAGACGAGCGCCACCGGGAGATGGCCGAGTACACCCGCGAATGGGCCCGCGAGCACTTCGCCATGTTCCCCGAGGAGGGCTACGAGTCCCAGACGGTCTCCTGTATCGAGAACACGCAGGGGATAGATGTCGCCGAGACCGTGGCCGAGGTCAACGAGAAGTACGATCTGGCCTTCTCCAGTGGCTACGGCGACCTCAGCGAGGAGTCGTTCCGCATCGGCCACATGGGAGAACACGACGTCGAGAGTATCAAGGAACTCACCGACGCGATCGAAGACGTCGCGGATCTGTAGTCGCCCCTACTGGCCGCATCCGGTGACTGTTCTTCCGATATCCTCTCCGGACCGAGGATCCCTGATAACGAACGAGCGGGTTTGACGGCTGTCACTCTCTTGCTGGTGACCGTTGCATGATCGGGATCTGATAGCTACTCTCCCCCACAAGGAATATCATTCGTCCCCGTGTGTCATTGATAGATGTCGTCCCGTGGATTCGGCGGATCGCCGTCCCTGTTTGCCCGGCTGCAAACTGCCTTCACGCGCCGGATCCGAATCGACAGCCGGTCGCTCGCGGCGTTTCGCATACTGGCCGGGCTGCTCGTCATCGCCGACCTGCTGCTCAGATCTCGCAATTTCGGATTCTTCTACACTGAAGCCGGCGTGGTTCCCCGCTCGCTCGCGCGCGAACTGTCAGCTGAATATGCGGTCTCGATCTATCATCTTACGACAGATCCGACACTGATCGGCGCGCTGTTCGTTCTTCAGGGAATCATTGCGCTACAGTTGATCGTGGGCTACAAAACCCGCCTCGCTACGGTGTTAACGTTCCTTTTTGTTGTCTCACTGGATCATCACAACCCGCTCGTGCTGAGCTACGCCGATACGCTGTTTCGTTTCCTGTTGTTCTGGGCGATGTTTCTCCCACTCGGCGAGCGGTGGTCGGTTGACGCCGTCCACCGGGACCGAGCACCGCGGGCGTCGGTGGCGAGCGCCGCAACCGCACTGGTGCTCGTGCAGGTAGTCTATGTCTACTTTACAAACGGGCTCACGAAGTCGCTGTCCGAGGAGTGGGTCGGCGGAACCGCCGGGACGCTTGTCTTTGGCATCGACGAAATGACCTTCTTGCTGGGGGATCTCCTACGGGAGGTTCCAACCTTGCTCGGGATCGGTGGCTTCGTCTGGTACCTTATGTTACTCGGCTCGTGGCTCCTGCTGGCCCTTGTCGGGCGAGGACGACTGGCACTCGTGGGTCTGTTCGTCGCCGGACACCTTTCCTTTGCGGTGACGGTCCGGATCGGCGCGTTCCCGTACGTCTCGATTGCCGGACTGTTGCTGTTCCTTCCACCGGTCTTCTGGCAGCAGGTGCGAACCCTGCTCGATCGAGTGGGAGTCGATGTCGATGGGATCCGGGCGTCCGTGGGGAATCTGGCGATGCTCGTCCCGGCGTCACCGCTTATCGGCGACATCGAACGGTTTGGCGTCCCAGCCGGCCGGATACAGCGCCTCCGGAGTGGGGTCTACACCGTCACGCTCGGTATCGTGGTCGTGACGATCGTGCTGGTTTCGGCGGTTTTTCTATTCCAGATCGGGACAGCGGTTGCAGCTACTGACCACCAGCCGACCGAAGAGACGATCGACGACGTCCTCGTCGACGGGCTGGACGGGGTCACGGGACTTCGGCACGTCGAGACAGTCGCCGAAAGCGCCGGAGTCGACCAGCCGGTTGCCTGGGGGATCTTCGCCCAGCCACGGACCGAGGACCGATACTACGTCTTCCCGGCACGCACCGCCGAGGGAGACCTCGTCGACGCATACAACGCACGAGAAGTGACCTACGACCGCCCGTACGACCGATTACAGCGACAGCACGGGACGTATCGTGAACGCTTCTACATGAACAGCGTCCGCCGCGGCGGCCAGTACGGAAACGATGTTCCCCGCTATCTCGCCGAACACATCTGCGAGCAGTGGGCCGACGAGCACGGGACGGAACTCACACACGTCAACATGTACATGGTACGCGAAGAGATTACGCGAGAAACGATAGACAGGCCGTCCGACCGTGACCGGACGTATCTGGAGATCTACCGCCATGGCTGTGAGGACTATGATCCAACCGTGATTCAGCCACCTGACGGATAATACGAGGTGGAGCAGCTTCGCGAGTCCGTCAGCGGCCCGTTACAGCCACTCGTCCGCCCAGGATTCGATCTCATCGAAAACGGGACAGAGCGACACTCCCTTCTCGGTGAGGTCGTAGTAGGTCGCGACCGGCGCGTCCTCTTCGAGTCGACGCGTCACGAAGCCCGTCTCCTGAAGATCATCGAGGACACGCGAGAGCGTTCGAGAGCTGGCTCCGGTCGAGCGTTTGAGTTCGTTGAACCGCTTTTCGCCGTCCTGCAGGTCGTTGAGAACGATCAACCGCCACTGGGAACCGATCTGTTCGAGCGAGTCGACGACCGAACAGACGTCCTCACCGTGGTGTTTCTCTTCCTGTGGGGTACCCGTCGACATATGACGAAGTAGGCGGGTCCCGTATTTAGGTTCTTTGACGAACCAGATTTCATAATGTAACCTGTGTGTATGGATGTCAACTTCGAGACTCACTCGGGATGTGCTCGTACGTCATGGAACTCGAACCGTGCGCCGCCGCTGTCGCTTTCAGTCACGTTCACCGTCCACCCGTGGGCCGAAGCGATCTCCCTGACGACCCATAGCCCGATTCCGAGCCCCTCGTCGGAGGTCGTAAACGACGAGTCGAAAGCGTTCTCTCGGATCTCTTCGGGCATCCCCGGTCCGTCATCCTCGACGTAAAACCCGGTTGATCGTCCGGACTCTCCGGAGACGCCCCCACCAACATCGGAGAGCATGCCGACACGGATCGTCACGTCCGCTCTCCCGTGCTGGATACTGTTCCGGAACAGGTTCTCGAACGAGCGAAGAAGTCGGGAGCGGTCGGCCGCGATCGGTTCGGACGTTTCGATTTCGATCCGTGCCTGCTGTGTCGCGACGTTCGACCAGGCGTCGCTGGCGACATCGTCGAGATGGAGCTGCTCGGTCTCGGTCACGGTCTGGCCGTGCCGAGCCAGTGCGAGCACGTCGCCGATTATATCTTCCATCCGATCGAGCCCTGCACGGACGTTGTCGAGTGATTCCAGTTCGCCGACCTGTTCTGTCGCGAGGTCAACGTAGCCCTGGGCAACGGAGAGAGGATTGCGGAGATCGTGGCTGACGATACGTGCGAACGCTTCGAGGCGTTCATTCTGGCGCTCTAGCTCGCGTTCGCGCTTCTTGCGTTCGGTGATATCGCGGAGCACACCCACAGTGCCCCGGTGGGAGTCACAACGGGGTAATAGCGCGATCTGATTCTCGCAGGGAATAGTGGCTCCGTCCTTGCAGTTGATCGTGATTTCGATCGCTTCTTTTTCCTGATCGGCAGTTCCTTCGAGGCGAGCGACCGTCTCGCGGCGACGTTCGATGTCGTCCTCGTCCAGTAGTATTGAGACATGTTCTCCGAGTAATCCCTCACGGGAGTATCCCGTCATCTCCAGCAGGCCGTTGTTTACCGTCATGAAGTGTCCGCCGGCATCGAGCGCGTACATACCGTCCCCGACGGTTTCGACCAGTCGCTCGTACCGTTCTAACACTCGCTGTTGCTGGTCGATCTCTCCCCGGACAGCAATCGAATCGAGAACGTGAGCAGTCGTCCCGGCGATCTCTTCGAGGACGTCTAGCTCGATATCACTAAAACCGTCGCTGGATTCGGTATAGACCCCGAGCACACCGTGTAAGTCATTGTTTTCGACCAGCGGGAAGAACGCAGCGGCGTGACAGCCCTGTTCCAGAGCCGCCGAGCGCCACGGGAAGCTAGCGGGACAGGAGTCGATATCAGTAACGATCTTGCTCTGTCGTCTCCGGAGAAGTTCGTCGAGTACGTTTTCCGGGGCGTTAGGACCGACGCTGAAGGTCCGCGATGTTGGCCATCCGTCGGGTGCAGTACTCATCACCCAGGGGACGACCTGTCGCTCCCCCGCATCGTACTCGCCGACCCACGCGAAGGTGTATCTTCCGCCGTCAGTGAGCTGGTTACAGACAGCATGTTCGATATCCATCGGCGAACTCGCATCCACGAGCAGCCGCTTGATGTCGTGGACCATGTCCTCGGGTGAGGAGCCCACCGGACGCGCGGTAGAACCGGGGCCTCGAACGACTGCATTTGCAACCCACCCGGCGAGGGCTGTCTTGTCACTTTCCTCGTCGAGATCGAGAAAATCGACGACTTCGGAGACGACACTATTACCGTCAAGATCGGTGGAGGAAACCACTATCAACGGTATAGACGGGTACTGCTCACGGATCGCCCCGAGCACTTCGGATTCCGTTTCTATCGTCATCTGATCGGCAATGACACAGTCGACCGTTCCGGATTCGATTTCGGCACCCGCCTCGTCCAGCCGGGTCGTCGCACAGACGGATATCCGGGGATGCGACCAGCGAAGTGGACTGGCGAACCGTTCGACGACATCGGCGTCTCTGGACAGACACAGAACCGTGTTCTCGGAGTTCATGTTCTCTTTCGATAGAGTGGGACGGATTGTCCCACGTTCGCAGCACCGTGGTACACGGTTCCACTGCGTGCGTTCGTCAGTAATGTTTTTCGGTTATACAAAAAGGCAACAACAGGCGATCGATCCGAACCAGCGGATCGATTACTCCATCGAACTCTCAGTGACCAGCGTGTCGTCCTCGAGGTAGTGTTCGAGGTGGTGGCCGTGCTCTTCGATGTCGATCAGGATCCCTCGAAGGAGCTCGGCAGTCGCGGGATCTCCGAGGTTGCGGGCGAGCTGCTCGTGCTCGCGGAGCTGCTCGGTAATGTCACCGAAGATTTCGAGGTCGTTTTCGAGCGACGTTCGGATATCGTACACGTCCTTGTCTTCAGGCGTTACTGGGGCACGCTCCTCGTAGTTCGCACCGCCGGAGAGCGGGACGCCGCCGAGCGCCTGCGCTCGTTCTGCGAGGATATCAGCACCCTCTTCCAGGTCGGCCGCGACCTCGCCGAGGTAGACGTGTAGGTCGCGGAACTCCGCACCTTCGACGATCCAGTGGTGCTTTTTGACCTGGTGATACAGGACGTACGTCGCGGCGAGGTCGGTGTTGAGCGCCTCGACGAGCTGTTCGGCTTTGTCTTCGGGAATCCGAAGGGCTTCGCTCTCGTGGATGTCACCGAAGGACTGACGGGCGTGTTTCTGTGAGCTCATTGCATCTCAACATTGTATGGCTACGCACTTAAAGATTCACACTCGCTAAAAGAGTTTTATAGATTCATAAAATAATATTGTCCCTAAGTTAATCAGTAGGCAAGGTATGCCGGCTTGACTCCGATGCGGTTCACACCACTGGCTACACAATTTACTGTTTACCCTCGTCATCTACCACCGACCGCCGGACCCGGTGCGGACGACCACCGGTAACCAGTGAGAGTCAACACTACAGGCAAGCGGCGAAATGATGCTGCCCTACCGAGAAAGGGAGACCGTCAGATCCGTCGCGATCCAGCCATCGCTATTACCATCTTCTGTGAAGACAACGCGTCCGGGAGTAGTCTCACAGACTGCGACAGTTGGAACCTCGTTATCTGCCGACTCTCCCTTGTCAGGATCGACCGTGGCGCTCATTGCAGATTATTAGGCAGGCCTAAATCTAAAAGGGTTTTGGTTAGCCTAAGAATCTGAGAACCGTCGCGTTCGTACGACTCCAAAGGGTGTATATTTGGCTACGGTCTATTCGGGGGCATGCATCCCCCGGGGGCGGACACCGTACTGCTCCGTCACGGCGAGGTAAACACCAAGAGTCGGCAGGTGCAACTCGCAATGGAGCGGCGGCTCGTCGAGAACGTCCGGGCCATACTGGCCGACCGTGGAGTCGATGGCGACGTCGAGCGCAGATGGACCCGACCGCTGATCCATGTCGCCGAGGAGGACGTTGAAGCAGCGACAGCAGCTGCAAGCGACGTATTCGGTGTCGTTTCTGCCAGCCCTGCGCTCGTCGTTGATGCAGATAGGGCCGCGATCAAATCTGCACTGGTCCGGACGGCGAAGGCGTGTTACACCGGTGGTAGCTTCGCCATCGATGCCCGCCGCGCTGGGGATACAACGCCGTTCGATAGCGAGGACATCGGCGAGTTCGGTGGCAGCGCCGTCTGGGACGCCGTCTCCGAGCGGTTCGATCCTGAAGTCGACCTCGACGATCCAGACCTGACCTTCTACGTCGAGTGTCGCAAAGCGGAGGCGTTCGTGTTCGTCGAGAAGCGCGAAGGGCCGAGGGGACTCCCCATTGGCACCCAGGAGCCCCTCGTTACGCTGATCAGTGGCGGCATCGACTCACCTGTCGCTGCCTATGAAGTTATGCGCCGTGGGGCTCCGATCATTCCAGTCTATCTCGATCTGGGCGACTACGGAGGAGTCGATCACCGCGAACGTGCGATCGAGTCCGTACGAACCCTCGCGAGGTACTCCCCGAACCACTCCTTCGATCTCCGGATCGTCGACGCCGGAGCGACGGTGTCCCACCTCGCCGAGACCATCCAGGAAGGGCGAATGCTCACCTTTCGTCGCTACATGTATCAGGTCGGGGAAACCATCGCGAAAGACCGCGGGGCAATGGGTATCGTCACCGGCGAGGCTATCGGCCAGAAGTCGAGCCAGACAACCGCGAATATGGGCGTGACCAGTCAGGCTGTCGACCTTCCGGTCCACCGCCCTCTGCTGATCATGGACAAAGAAAAGATCGTCGAGCGCGCGCGGACAATTAACACGTTCGATACCGCGACAATTTCGGCTGGCTGTAACCGTTTTGCCCCGGAGCAGGCCGAAACACACGGATCAATCGACCAGATCCGTCGACTGGAGCCCGACGACCTTTTGGAACGCGCCCAGCGTGATGCCCGGGCGGCCGATCTGCTAGAGCTCGGCCGGTGATACGGTATCTGTCCGTGATATGGCATACATTTTAGGTAATCGCGCTCCGCAGTATCGACCATGTCACGCGAGTCAGTAACACACGAACAGGGTGCGATCTACGAGTTTGCACCGGAGATGGACCCGATCGTGACCGTCGAACCGGGGACAGCGCTGACAATCGAAACGCGGGATAGCCTCGATGGTGCCGTCCAGGCGGATTCCGACGTCATCGAGGAGATCCCCGAGGAGGTCAACGCTGCCACGGGACCGATCGCGGTCGACGGTACAAGCCCGGGGGACGTGCTTGAAATCGAGATCGAGGAGATTCGCGTCGTCGAACCTGCCGGACGGATCATTACGATCGACGGCTTTGGTCTTCTCGACGGACAGCAGGGGATTGAAGCCCCGGAAAGCCGGATGACGCCGATCGAGGACGGGCGGCTGTCCTTCGAGGGTATTGATGTCCCGATCGACCCGGTGATCGGGACGATCGGCGTCGCTCCGGCCGGAGAGTCTTACACCACACTCGTTCCCCACGACCACGGCGGAAACCTCGATACGACCGACATGAGCGCCGGAAACACCGCATACTTCCCCGTCTTTCAGGAGCGCGCGCTCTTTGCGATGGGCGACTGCAAGGCTGCGATGGCCGACGGCGAGATGTGTGGCACCGGTAGCGAGGTCGCCACCGAGATCGACCTGACTGTCGACGTGGTCGAAACCGATGTCCAACTGGAGCGCCCGCTCGTCGAGACGCCGGAGGCGTGGAAGACGATCGCGAGTGCGGAGACGATGGAAACCGCCTGCGAACTCGCAAATGGGGACGTGATCGAACTACTCGCTACCGAACACGACCTCTCGACGACCGAGGCCTACATGCTCTCCAGCCTCGTCGGTGGACTCGAAATCAGTCAAGTGGTTGATCCACTGGTCACCGTTCGGAACGCGGTCCCGAAGGAGTACCTCTCGGACCCACTGTAAGGCGTCACAGTTCTGCCAGGGGTTAGACCATCGATCGGTCGAGAACGATTTCGGAGAGTGCAAACCTGATCGACTCACTGGACGGACCCGGACACTCGTGATAATCACACACCCGAGCAACCATTGAACGAATGCACTGGCATTTCGTTCGGGCAGCATCTCGACCCGCTGCTGTATGGTGATTACAACCCCGGAAATCGGCCATGGGCGCTGCAGGATTTGAACCCGCGACATCTTGGTCCGAAGCCAAGTGCTCTGTCCAAGCTGAGCTAAGCGCCCGCACGCATAGATCCGGGAAGGGTGAAGTTAAACCCACTGATTTCTCGGGCAGTGGTATCCATGTGGACATAACTCACGTTCCAGGTATTCCGTTTCGCGTCTTTTATTTCGAGTGGCTTAGAGAGTAGTGTGTATGGACGTCCAGGCGAAGGTTCGAGGGTACGTCGAGTTAACGCGGCCGATGAACTCGGTCGCAGCTGGAGTGTTGACCTTCATCGGTGCGTTCGTCGCCGGCGCTTCCACCGAGTCCGCCGCGCTGGTCGTCGCTGCGGTTGCCGCGACGTCGCTGGCAACCGGAGCCGGGAACGCGATCAACGACTATTTCGACAGAGAGATCGACCGTATCAATCAGCCGGACCGGCCGATCCCGCGTGGTGCGGTAAGCGAGCGCGGGGCGCTGTGGTTCAGCGTCGTACTGTTCGGGATCGCGACGGCACTTGCTCTGACGCTCCCGCCACTAGCGATCGGTATCGCGGCGTTCAACCTCATTGCACTGGTCGCATACACCGAGTTCTTCAAGGGCTTGCCGGGATTTGGAAACGCGCTGGTTGCGTATCTCGGCGGGAGTACGTTTCTGTTCGGTGGAGCAGCCGTCGGTGACGTGAGCGCTGCAGGGGTCCTCTTCGTGCTGGCGGCACTCTCGACGTTGACCAGAGAGATAATCAAGGATGTCGAGGATATCGACGGAGATCGTGAGGAGGGGCTGAACACGCTCCCGATCGCAATCGGAGAGCGTCAGGCATTGCACGTCGGTACCGTCCTGTTGCTCGTTGCGGTTCTTGTCAGTCCTGTTCCGTATCTTCAGGGATCGTTCGGAATCGCGTACGTCCTAGTCGTTGCTCCCGCGGTAGTAGTAATGCTATTTGCAATGATGCGAAGTTACGATCACCCACGAGCTGGCCAGCAGTATCTCAAATACGGCATGTTTCTCGCAGCACTCGCGTTTATCATTGGGCAGATGAGCGTCGTCTTATCGTTGGCGGTGTGATCGGAAATGGTTGATGGTCATTCTTGTCCGATAACAATGGCGATCAAAAGTACTATATGTGGCTCTCGGTATATTTACACTATAACTCTCACCGGCCACAGCGCAAAGCTGTCCAGCATATGAGGACATATCATGTATGATCTGGCAGACGTCCTACCGGACGCCGAACTCGAGTCAGGCACGAACCTCCTGATCACGGGGCCGCCCCTCTCGGGAAAACGTCGTCTGGCGCTCGATATACTCGCTGACGGCACCCGGAAGGAGGAGGGTGCGATCGTAGTTACGACCAAGGACAGCGGCGACAAAATCCTCAGCGAGTACAGAAAGCGCATCGACGATGTCGAAAACAGACCGCTCGGCGTTGTCGACTGTGTCACAAAACAGCGCGGGGTCGGCAGCGCCGAAGACGGGCCACAGCTAAAATACGCATCATCTCCGGTAGATATGACCGGGATCGGCATCAAACTCTCCGAGTTCTTGCAGGATTTCTACGAACGTAGGGGGCTCCAGCAGAACCGTGTACTAATGCATTCGGTCTCGACGCTGTTGATGTATTCCGATCTCCAGACTGTCTTCAGGTTCCTCCACGTCTTTACCGGGCGCGTTCAGAGCGCAAATGGGCTCGGGTTGTACGTAATTGACTCCACGGCCCACGATGATCAGACGATGAACACGCTCACACAGCTGTTCGACGGTGTTGTCGAACTATCGGAAAACGACGCGGAGCCCCCGCGTCTTCGGACAGCACAGTAGGGAGTCAACTGCTTTTGTGCGTTGGTCGCATATACGCCCATATGGATGCCGACGAACTGATCACTGCTGCACTGGAAAGCGAGACGATTGCCGTCATCGGCTGTTCGTCGACTCCGGGTAAAGACGCACACGACGTGCCGAGCTACCTCGATTCGAACGGGTACGGCGTGATTCCGGTCAATCCGTACGCAGACGAGATTCTGGGGCGCACGGCGTATGATTCGCTCACCGATGTCCCACACGAAGTCGACCTCGTCGACGTTTTCCGTCCGTCAGAGGAAGTATCGGGCATCGTCGACAGCGTCCTCGAACGGGACGATGTGGGAGTTCTCTGGCTGCAACTCGGCATCAGTGACGACGAGGCCGCCGCCCGGGCACGTGAGGCCGGGATTGATGTCGTTCAGGATCGCTGTCTCAAAATCGAACACAGCCGACGGCAGTAAGGAGTCGATAAACCCTGTCAGTTTTCGATGGTGTCTTCGACGGGGTCTTCCTCGTCAGTTTCGCCCGTCGGCTCGGCCGTTTCAGCCCCTCTTTCGTCCGCTGATGGTTCGTCGTCCTCCGATACTTCGTTCTCGCTTTCTGCTTCCTGTATCGCGGCTTCTGCGAGCACCTCGTCTGCGTCGATTCCCTGTTCGCGAGCGATAGCTTTCAGCAGCACGAGCTGTTTCTCCGAGTCGTTTTCCAGCTCATTGACCCGTCCATTGGTCTCTTCGATCCCTTCTTCGAGTTCGATGACTCGCTCGCGGACGTCTTTGAGCTGTGCGATCAGATGTTCGGCACGGTCGGCGAGCGTCTGGATCTTTTTTGCGGTGTCTCCGAAACCCATATCGTTCGGTTCGTACCGGTGACTTGTGGGTTTTCCGATCCATCCCTCGGCAAACGTCGTATTTATACTGTCGGATGCGTGAGTCTCGGTTGTGACACAGCCCCGAACTCCGCCGACACTCGGTATCGTTGCATGTGTGTTGATTCTCGTGGTCGTAGCGCTGCCGTACCTGTTGCTGTCGGAGGCCGGTGCTGGGGGTATCGCGGCCTACTACGATCACGGTGGAGTCGGTCCACTGGTCATCACTGTGCTGACGATCGTTGCGCTTGTCGCTTTCGCCGCGGGCCGACAGGGGCGTTCCGATCCAGTGATGATGGCCGGGGCGACGCTCGTTTTCGGACTCTTTATTCTTGGCTCCGCGCTGGTCTGGGCGCTGTCCGTTCCGACGGCGTTCGTCCAGCAACTCGGGACCGAAACGTGGCTGGGCTATCATCGGTGGGCACTCGCTGGAGTGTCGGCGCTTGTTCCCATCGCCGGTGTCTGGTACGCAGCGGCGCTGGACGTCCTCTAGGTTCGCCTATTCCGCAGTGGATCGCAGGAAGGGACGACAGTCCTCTGCGAAAGTCGAAAGGCCCTTAAGAGGTCGAAAGGTAATAAGAGGTGGACTAGGTCGGGCAGTTAGGCCCTGCTCACAACCCGCACTATGGTCTTTAGCGGGGACCGAACCCCGGACGCGTCCGGACAGACCCGTTCGGGCCCCGGAAGCCGACGTGGAAACCTCGTCCCTCGGGGGCCACGGTTCGCGGCGTCCGCCCGCAGGGGCGTCACGTCGCGATTCGCCGGCGGCAGTTCGTCAGGCGCGGAAGCGAGCAGCGAACCGCTGGACGATGGTCGCTCGAGGGGTCGCGGGGCGGAGGAGGCAACCGGGCTTCCCCGGCCGGGAACGCCGGGCAACGCCGGGCGTCCGTTCATTCATATCGTATTCGAGTGCAAAGCGGTAGCTGTGTTCTCATCGTAGCAGTTGCGGTGGTACGGGCGCTTGTGCCGCACCAGCATTGCGTGAGGCCCCTGTGAGGAGACCGAACAGAGCCTCGAAAGAGGGGCAATCCGACAGTTCCAGAGCGCTGCTCTGCCGATCTGCAACCTTGTAAATAATGTTACAATGTTACATTGTATACGCATGCGTACTCGTCGGCTGATTCGGACAGGTAAACACCACCTCTGTGACTCGCTCTATAACACGATTTCGTCGTTTCAAAAAAGACTGCTTGAACGGAGTCGCCGTCAGTCGTCCGCGCCGAGCGCCGCACGGTTGGTGAGCTCGAAATCGCCCTCCAGTTCGCGCTGTGGGTACGGGATGTCGATCCCTTCCTCGTCGAAGCGGGCTTTCACGTTCGTGATGAACTCGCCACGAGTCTTGACGAAGTCCGCTCGGCTCGGGTCGGCGATCCAGACGCGGGACTGCAGCCCAACGTCCGAGTCGTTCAGCTCCGTCAGACGGACCGACGGCGCGGGATCGTCCATGATCCCGTCCAGCTTTTCGGCCTCCTCGACGATGATCTCCGTCGCTTTCTCGATGTCGTCGTCGTAGCCGATGCCGAAGACGAACTTCAGCCGGAGCTTCTCCTTTGCGACCGGGTTCTTGACGACGTTCGCAGTCAGATCGGAGTTGGGCACTGTCAGAATCTCGTTGTCGAACGTCCGGACGCGTGTGACACGAAGGCTGATGTCCTCGACAACACCGGAGTTTCCGTCCCACTCGATCCAGTCGCCGATGCGGAACGGCTTGTCGGCGTAGATGAACACGCCGGAGACGAAGTTACTGATGATGTTTTGCGTCGCCAGACCGATTGCCAGTGCGAGAGCAGCGGCGATCGTCGCGAGCGACGACAGGAAGTTCCCGAAGCCGGCGAAGCCGAAGGCGACGGCGACTGCGACGAAGACGACGCCAAAGGAGGCGAGCTTTACCAGCGGCTTTCGTGCGTGATCGTCCAGATCTCGCCGCTCAAGCGCTCTGTCAGTGACCGGAAGCACAGTCCGTTTCCCGATCACGTAGATGGCGATAAAGGCAATTACGAACAGTGCGGCCGACTCGATCGTCCCGGCGATTCCCGCACCCAGACCCAGATCGACCAACAGCTCCTGAATCGCACCCATCAGTGCATCACCGCCGTGTGGCCCCGGCTCTGCACGACGTCAGCGTTTACTTTCTCGGCCAGTTCCTCGGCCAGTTCCTCGGCAGTAGCGTGTCCTCGCGCCGCTCGTAGGAACTTGACTTTCACCAGATTTCGGTCGTCGAGCTGATCCGCGAGCTCGTCTGTCACTGCCTCGATCCCACTTTTCCCGACCCACACTGTTACGTCTAGGTCGTGAATCTCTCGCTGTAATGCCTCTGAAGTCATACATCATCCATTCTAAGCCCACGTGTTTTACTCTTTTGGGCGCTCTGCGGTCGAACCCCGGAAAAAGCGACGATCCGGTATCGATAATTTCGATCCGGCGTCAGTACGGATAGCGCGAGTGATGGCCACAGTCACACGTGATAACTACGTGTCCGTCCTGTATCCGTACACGTGCGTTAGTTCCCGGCCGGAGATACGTATCACAGCTGTCACAGGTGAACCGCTTGAACGATTCCGGGAGCGATCTCCGCTTTCGCTCGGCGACACGCCGCGCCAATCGGACGTATTCACGTGCTAGCCCCGGTTCATCGTCTTCGACAGCATCTGCGGCCAGCTCCTGTAGACGCTCGATGCGCTCGTCGGCGATAGTCATTGGAAAGTGGGGGGAGTGGGGGATTCCGGGGCAGTACGGACAAGGAGAGAGGACGTCCAGTAGTGCCCCAATCGTTATCTGGGCAAGAGAGGGACAAGTATTTTTTGCTTTTCCTTACCGGCACCTCGAAATGCGGGACTGCGCGTACTTGCACTCGTGAAGCTATAGTTCACCAAACAACGAACCACAATACGTATCACTGCGAACGCGGAATTTACGGACAATGACCGAGGACAGTTCTCGTGTGGATTCCGAATCTGCGGCAGACGAGTACGAGCCGGCTCTTCCCACGAGTCGGTCGTTCGAGCTTCTCTCTACCCGTCGCCGTCGGGAGGCACTCGGTCTCCTCCGCGAACACGGTCACGTTACACTGCCGGATATCGCTGAGGCGGTGGCGGTCCGCCAGCTTGGGAAAGACATCACCGAGATCGATCCCGAGGAGGTCACGGACACGTACATGATGCTGTATCACTCGGACATCCCGAAACTCGAAGACGAGGATGTCGTCGTCTACGATCAGGAGCAAGATATCGTTGCGACTGGCGAGAACTTCGATACGATAGCAGAACTCCTCGCTCAAACGAGCGAAAACTGATTGCTACCCCCGGGATGTCCTACTGGTCTTCGAGCGCGTCGGCGATCCGCTGAAGCTGTCGGGTCACGTCGCGGACCTCGTCGCGGAGCTGTCTGATTTCTCGTGTCAGTTCTTCATTACCGCCTTCGGATGCGCCGCCTGGACGGCCGGGACCGGCCCCTCCCGGACCGCCGCCCATCATGCCACCCATCATCTGTGCGAAGGGGTTGCCACCGCCCATGCCGCCGGGACCGCCGCCCATCATCTCGTCCATGGCTTCTTCCGGCGGGTGCTCTCGATCCTCACCCTCCTCGGCGCGTTTCTCGCGGATCTCCTCGACGCGTTCGCGGAACGATTTCTCCTCGTCACCGTCGTCTTGCTGGTCCTCGTCTGCCATGAATACCCGTTCAATCGCTGTGCCGAAAAGGGTTTTCGTCGAGTGCGCCGACTCACTCGAATGCGGCAAAGCTCGACTGGAGTCGCCGATCGCTCTTTGCTCTATGTAGCTCGTAGCCGACGAGCTCCCGAAGATCGACTGCATACGGCGTATTCCCGTTTTCGACGACTGCGATGCGTCCCTTGACTCCCAGAACCGTCCCCGATGCAACCGTCTCCCGCACCGGCTGGCGCTCCAGTTCGAGTCCATGATCGAGATTCATCGTCGATATCGGCTCGTACTGGTCGAGTATCCCGTGCCAGGCGGCCACGTCGATGTCCTGCTCGAGCCCCGCGATCTTTGTGGGAACCCGTACCCGGTCGGTGAGCTGCTCGGCGATTTCGGCTTCGAGTTCGCGGGCTATCCGGCCGTTCGAGACGGTATGAAGGTGTGCGCCCCGGTCGGCTCCCTGTTCGTAGAGTCGTGTTTCGAGCCGCCACGAACGGGTGACGCCGACTTTGAACGTCGACGGGGCGAACGCGGCGAGATAGACCGCGTGCTCCTCGTAGCAATCCATCTCGTCTTTCAGGCAGGTGCCCGTACAGCGTGCACAGATCCACGTCCGATCGTGCGCGTCGCAGTAGGGCGCTGTCGGTGCGTTACATCGACTGTGTTCGTCGGCATCGATCGTTCCCGCACAGTGTCGGTCTCCGAGCCGAAAATCAAGGGCAGTGCCGGAGCTCAACTCGCGTCGCTCGATCTCGCCGTCCGCCGCGAGGAAGAGTGCGCCGCTCGCTCGCGGTTCCGACGCCGCTTCGTAGCCGACGACCTGCATCGACTCCCGCTAGGCATGGCGCGATTAAATGTATACTGCTGTCGCGGCGACCGATCAGAGTAACTCGTCGACGTCAGCGATGGAGGGTAGGATGTGGTCGGGAGTGGATTCCGCCTCGTCGATGTCACTCCGATCAGTGATCCCTGACAGGACGACCGCGGTCGTCATTCCGGCCCGCCGGCCGAGTTCGATGTCGGTATCGAGTCGATCACCGATCACGAGGACATCCTCGGCGGGCACGCCAAGCCGGTCGAGCGCCGCGTCGGCTGCGGTGCGCGAGGGTTTTCCCAGGATCCGATCCGGCTGCCGATCGGTCACACCGCCGAGCGCGTGCAAGATCGCACCCGTCCCCGGTTCAGCCCGCTCCGCGGTCGGAATCGTCATGTCCGGATCGGTCCCGAGAAAGGTCGTCCCATCATCGAGCGCCCACATCGCCCGGGTCATCGTCCCGTAATCGAACGATCGGTCCATCGACCCCAGAACGACGTCCGCCTCGGCTGGCGTCGCGTCGACGTTCAGTCCGCGGTCGCGCAGTCCATCCAGCAATCCGGGGGACCCGATCACGAACAGGTCGTCGTCCGGATGCTCGTCCGCGAGATATTCGCCAGTCACTGACGCCGCGGTGAGAGTTCGGTCCGGATCGACGTCGATCCCGAGTGGCGTCAACCGACCGACGTACTGCTCCCGGCGTTTTGTCGGGTTGTTCGAGAGAAAGAGGAGGTCGAGACCGGCATCTCGGAGCCGTTGCACCCCGTCTGGCGCACCCGGAATCGGATCGTCACCGAGGACCACTGTGCCGTCGACGTCGACGATAACCGCACGAAAATCGCTCATAGTCACAGTACGGGGCCACTACTGTTAACTCCCGCGCTCACTCGCTGCCGCCCAGCGGTACCAGTAGTAGCCGAGTGCAACGACCGTCACCGCAAGCGCTGGCTGGACGAGTGTGATCGTCGTAAACTCCGCCGTCGTCGTCGTGACGAACCGCCAGAGTGCGACCATGCCGATCACGGTGACGCTAGACGTGAATAACAGTCCGTCCTCGACGCCCTCGAACCGGGACGGACGGGCTGTTCCGGTTGTTCGGTAGCCGGTTACGTAGAGCGCGATGGTCGCAGCGATCGCCCCACAGGAAAGCGCCAGCGTCGCGTCGACGCCGAGCGCCCAGTGGCCCCGTGTGGCAAGACCGGAAAGGATCGGTGAGACGGCAATCAGGTACGTCGTCACGACGCCGCCGTTGAACAGAGCGTAGCCAACCGCGATCACGAACGTCGAGAGGACGGCGACGACGATAGTCAGCCAGCGTACCAGGTCGACGGCTTCAGCGAGGAGCCAGAACGAAACGCCACTTGCAAGCAGTCGTACGAACAGTTCACCAATAGCTACGATCGAAAGGAACGCGACGACGATCGAGAGGCCGACAAGCGTTCGGCGAAACGAGGCACCGAATACTGCGTGATTGAGCCCTCGATACAGTCGTCTCGGAACTTCCGGAGTGGTCCCGGATCTGCCTGTTTCCGTCACGGTGAGATCACCGTCACCCGGCCGTCGTGGTCCGGATCCTGGTCATTACCGAACTCCAGCTCTGCCGAAGCGACGGACCAGCCTCGGACGCCGTAGAGCTGCTCGATGAATGTTCGGGTGCTCTCGTAGGACTCGATCGTGTGTCTCGGGAATCCCGGGGAATCCTCGTGGGCCTGCATCGAAACGGTGTTTCCGAACTGCCAGCATCGGACGTGATGTCTGCCGACGTTGCCAAAGAGAGTCTCGGCGGCGGTCGCGTGCTGAACCTCGAACCGGTCCTCGTAGTAGTTCCAGGCATATCTGGTATACTCCTCGGGCGAGCGGTACCAGCCAATGTCGTCGAGCACCGACATGACGTCCTCTATGTCCGAATCGGTCCCGTCCAGCGTAAAGACGACGTTGATCGGGGCCGTCGCCCGGAACCCCGAGCGTTCGTGTTTGTAGTGCCAGACGGCGAACGCTGTCGTTTCTTCTTCGATCGGTGTCGCACCGTCGCTGGCAAGTTCCGGGAGGGTTTCGGGGTGTGGGAAATCGTTGTCGGGGGCCTGCACACGCGGTGTTCGGGAGGGCAGTGCTGCAAGGCCGACGACGGTTCCGGTACCGTACAGGCCTGCTTTTTTCAGGAGGCGGCGGCGGTTGGTGGGCATTGTATCAGTCGCTCGTTCGAACCGCGTTAATGTTTATAAGCAAACAGAATGCAGATAAAACTAATGGTGGTGAGCCCGTCGAGTTTCCGCTCGCACGCCAGATAACAAGGTTTATTCTTCGGTTCGGACTGGTCGTTGACAATGAGTCTCGACACCGATCGGTTCAATCTCGGCGATTCGGGGTCGGTCGAGGAGCTTCTCCAGCAGTGGTATCACGTCCCGGCGTTGGGAGTGTTGATGCTGTTCATGTTCCTGGTCCGCGTACAACCGTACGGGAACTTCGTCCGCGACGAGCAGGTCTATTTCAGCGGTAACGACGCGTACTACCACTTCCGGGAGACGATGTACGTCGTCGAAAACTATCCGATGACGATGCCGTTTGACCCGTGGACACGGTTCCCGTTCGGGACGAGCGCGGATCAGTTCGGGACGCTGTTTGACCAGTTGATCGCTACTGCGATCCTGATCGTCGGTCTCGGAAGTCCGACCGAGCGTCAGGCGGGCATCGTCTTCGTGCTTGCACCTGCTGTCTTCGGCGTCCTCTGTGCGCTGCCGACGTATTTCATCGCCAAACGCCTTTCAGGACGTCTCGGTGGGGTATTTGCTGTTCTTATCCTCGCGTTACTCCCCGGCATGTTCCTCACGCGGAGCACCGTGGGCTTTACCGATCATCACGTCGCGGAAGTCCTGTTTCAGGCGACGACTGTCCTCGCGATGATGATCGCGTTGACGGTCGCCGAGCGAGAGAAACCGGTCTACGAGCAGTTCCTGGATCGGGACTGGAACGGGCTCGATACCACACTCAAATGGAGTGGTCTGGCCGGGGTCTCTCTGGCGGTGTATCTCTGGACCTGGCCCCCTGCGGTTATCTTGATCGGTATTCTTGGAGCGTTTTTCGCGATTGCACTGTGTGTCGAGTACGTGCAGGGTCGTAGCCCCGAACACCTCGCGGTCGTCGGCGCGGTGAGTCTCACTGTGGGTGCTGTTCTCTCCCTCCCGGCGGTCGACGAGTTCGCGATCACGAGCCCGTCGACCATGTCGTTGCTGCAGCCACTCGTTGCACTGTCTGTTGCCGCAGGCTGTGTCTTCATGGCGTGGCTCGCCCGGCAGTGGGAGACACGCGATATCAGTACGACGGGCTACCCCATCACGGTGGGAGGGCTGGTCGTTCTCGCGGTCGCAGTGGTCGCTATCGCACTGCCGGGGCTGTTCGACACCGTCTGGAGCCAGGTCCAGAGCCAGCTGCTGCTCGGTCAGTCCGAGACCGCGATGACGATCAGCGAGGCCCAGCCGACCGCGGAACAGCCCGGTGGTGCGAGTACGTATCTGATCAACAACTACGCTTTCACCTATATTTTCGCCGTCATCGCACTCGTCTGGATGGTCTGGCGACTGCTGGATGCGAGTCGATTCCGTGCGGAGGTTCTCCTCGTCGTGGTCTGGACGATCTTCCTGACACTGATGGCGTTGACTCAGATCCGCTATCACTACTACCTCGCCGTCGCCGTCGCCGTCCTGAACGGCTGGATTCTGGTGCAGGCGTTCAGACTCCTTGAAATGCCGTCGATCGATCAGCTCTCCGATGTCGAAACCTACCAGGTTATTGCGATCGTTACCGTCGTACTCGTAATCGTCTTTCCGCTTGCCACGGGCGTACTCGGGCTCTCGGCAGTGGGGCAGGCGAATCAACAACATCCCGGCGCGGTCGAGTACTGGGACGATACGTTCGACTGGATGGAGGGCGACACGCCCGAGCCGGGGACCTTCGGAGACGCCGACGAGGCGATGGAGTACTACGGCTCCTACGAACGCACCGACGACTTCGAGTACCCGGACGGTGCGTACGGCGTGATGTCGTGGTGGGACTACGGCCACTGGATCACTGTCGAGGGCGAGCGGATACCGACCGCGAACCCGTTCCAGCAGGGGACTGATACCGCCAGTGGCTTCTTCCAGGCACAGTCCGAGGAGCGTGCGGACCTGCTGGTCGAGTCGCTGCCCGCCTCCGAGCGTCACGACGGGACGATCGCCGAGATGGACGACGATGAACTCAGCGATATTCGGGACGACCGAACTGACCAGGAAACTGGCGAGGAGGTCCGGTACGTTACGATCGACGACCAGATGGCGGGTAGCAAGTTCGGTGCGATCACCCAGTGGGCATCGGTACCCGACGTGGACGGCGGAAGCGTACAGGCCGCCAGCGACGAGTATTACGACTCGATGCTCGGGTCGCTGTACTACGACGATGCACAGGGGATGGAGGGCTACCGACTCGTCCACGAAAGCGAGTCGTTCTCGGTTGTCGGTGAAGTCCCCGACGATGAGGATGGAACTGTGTGGGCTGAGATTCCGGTGGTAACGAACAGCTGGGAACAGGTACCTGACGTCGAAGAACAGCTCACACAGCTCGGTCTCGATGTCGGAGAGAACACACACGTCGTCTCCTCGGTCAAAACATACGAGCGCGTGGAGGGGGCAACGATCACCGGAGAGGCAGAACCTGACGAGACGGTCGTCGTGGCAGTGCCACTGGAGGCGAACAGTGACCGCCCATTTACCTACGTTCAGTCCGCCGAGACTGACGAGGACGGCTCGTTCGAGGTCACCGTCCCCTATGCGACGGACAATCAGTTCGACACGGAGGATGGATACACCGACACCGCGGTGACGGCGACCGACGAGTACACCGTGCTCGCGGGTGAGGACGTCTCCGCCGAGGCGGTTGCCGAGGCGCCGATCGACGGTGGACAGATCGATCTGTCGGCGTTCGACGAGGACGTTCGCACGACCGGCAGCACTGACGTGCCCGAACCCGCAATCTACGACGGCGACGAGCGCCCGGTCGAGTTCGAGCAGAGCTGAACACCACGACGCCAACCGTTTTTACGCCACCCCCTCTTGCTAGGAGTAGATGCGCGAGTGGCTATCTATCTACTTCAAGGGAGTTGCGATGGGTGTTGCGGATATGGTGCCAGGTGTCTCGGGCGGGACAATCGCGTTAATTACAGGGATTTACGAACGGCTCGTCACCGCGATTACGACGCTCGACCCACGGCTGGTTACCCACGCGGTCCGCCCTCACGACCCAGCAGCGCGCGAATCGCTCGCCGACGGAATCGACCGGATGGATCTCGGCTTTCTGCTGGCGCTCGGCGCGGGAATCGGAACCGCCGTCCTCACCGTCTCGCGTGTCGTGGGGACGGTCGCCGAGACATATCCCGCGGCGACGGCAGCGTTTTTCTTCGGCCTGATCGGCGCTTCAGCGGTCGTCCTTGCCGATCAGATCCGCCTCCCTCGCCGTCGATCCATCCCGATCATGACCGCGGGTATCTTGATCGCTGGCGGCGTGACTCTCGTCACTGCTGGCTCAGTCTCTCATGCGCTTCCGGTCGTCTTCGTCGCCGGCGCGATCGCCGTCAGCGCGATGGTGTTGCCCGGTGTGTCTGGAGCCTTTTTTCTGCTCGTGCTCGGCCAATACTACTTCATGCTTGACGCGCTCAACGCGTTCGTCGACGCGCTGGTTGGCGTGCTTTCGGGGGGCAGTATCGCGGAAGTGCTTGCGACAGGGACGGTTGTCGTCACCTTCCTGACCGGCGCAGTCGTCGGCCTACTTACCGTTGCCCACCTCGTCAAGCGCGCCCTTGAACGCCATCGGGCCGAAACGCTTGCCTTTCTCGTTGCACTCATGGTCGGCGGGCTGTTGCTTCCGGCCCAGCAGGTCACAGCAAACGTTTCTGTAACCGTCACGACAGAGTCGCTCACAGCAAACGTTCTCGAACCACTCTTGCCGATACTCTTCGCTATGGTTCTCGGTGCGGCAGCAGTGATCGCACTGGATAGATTTACTGATGATCTGAACTACGTGGAGGGCACATCTGACAAACCGGATGTTATCGGTGAACCGACTGCTGACGGAGAGTAATAGCTACCGCTTGGTTTCGAGTCGCTGGAACACGAGTGTTGGAAATCGTGGGACGACAGTGGTTGGACGCCGTCCGTCGGAACTGCTCCTGTTGATGACGGTGCGTTCGAGAATTCCCGTCTCGGCCAGTTCGTAGACGAACCGCTGGACGGTGTTCGGCGAGAGATCCGTCCGGCGGCCGATCTCCGCAGAAACTTCGCTGATCGTCGCCGCTTCCGGTCCGACCGAAAGCAGTTCGAGCAGTACGTTCCGGCGGTTATCCGGCAGTGCGAGCACGCGTCCGATCTGGATGCAGTCTTCCGGCACTGCCCCCATACCGACGGCAACGTCCTCGGACGTGATATGTTCGTGCTCACTCTCCTGAGCGTGAATCGCAGCACCAAATAGCGCGGCGAGGGCGTCGTGTGCATCCCCGTCTGCCCAGCTTGCGACCTCGCGGGCGACTTCGTGAGAGACCGTACCACTCGCCAGCCCGTAGGAAGCCCGTTCGGCGAGGAGGTCGACGAGTGCGTGTGTCTGGTACCGTGGGACCTCAACGACCTTTCCCGACCAGTCGCCGACTCCGCCGTTACGAATGGCAAGTAGGCACACTGATGACTCGACCGGTTCGAGAAGGTCGGTTGCATCGTCGATCGATATCCCCCCGTCCTCAATGTGGTCGACCGCGATGACGACCGGCCGGGTGCCCTGTATCGTCGCCTCGAGGCGCTTTGCGAGTTCGTCGGTTCCGATTCCGCGCCGGGGAACTGGTTCCGACGAAACCGTGTCAAGGATTGCATGATAGAACTGAAACGCACTGTCGATCTGTCTGGTGTTCACATATGCGAACTGGGCAGTCGGGACAGCAGAGCCGGACCGGGTCGTCGTTCCGATCGATCCGCTCGTTTCGGTGAAGCTATCGTTCAGATGTGAAAACAGTGAGGTGACAATTGCCGATTTACCCGCACCACCTGGACCACATACTGCGATGTTCTCAGGGAGCGCCCCCTCGAAGACGGGTCCGAGTGCGTCCAGCAATCGCTCCAGTATTGCTCCACGACCGATCGGCTCCGGGAGGTGTACGGCTGGATTCAGCGCACTCTCCTGGGTAATAACCGATTGGGCCGCGTTAGTCTGCTGGCGACGAGCGATCCGTTCGCTCAGGTCCATCCACTGTCACCTAACTGTAGGGTGTTCATTACTCTTCCGAGACCAGCGCGGCTTCGAGCACCTCCAGGGGATGTTTGATCTCGTATCCCGTGCCGTGTTCCATCTGCATCGCACAGGTCGGACACTCGGTCATCCCGACATCGCCTTCGGCGTGTTCCATGTGCTCGAACATCTCCTCGCCGATCTCCATCGACACATCGTAGTGTTCCGTTTTCCAGCCGTAGGTGCCGGAGATACCTGAGCAGGAGTCACCAACGTCTTCGGCCATCACGCCGTCGATGTTTTCGATCAACTCGAGTGCTTGCCCGTCGAGACCTTGATTTCGTGAGTGACACGGTGCGTGGTATGCCAGATCGGGGAAGTCGACTTCCGCTCCCTCGAGTTCGGCTTCGAGATCCTCGTAGATTCGCAGGTACTCCAGCGCGTCGTAGGTATGATTCGAGACGTCTTCGATCCCGTCGATGTCGAAGAGCTCCGGGTACTCCTGTCGGAGCGCCAGCGAACAGGAGGTACAGGAGGCGATAATGTCCGCTCCGTCCTCGATCGCTGCTGTCAGGTTCTCCACGTTCGTCTCCGCGTGCCGTCGTGCATCGCTCAACATCCCGTTCGCGAACATCGGCGTCCCCGAGCACTTCTGTTCGGGAACCATGATCTCGTAGCCCAGCTCCTCGTACACGTGCACCAGTGCTTTCGCGACTTCCGGGGTATTGTAGTTAGAGTAACAGCCATGGAAGTACGCGACGCGCTTGTCGGGGTTTTGCACCTGTGCACCGCCGCGTTGTTTCCACCACTGACGGAAGGTCGTGGTCGCGAATTCGGGGAAATCCCGTTCGCTCGGGATTCCAAGCCCCTTTTCCATGACCCACCGGACCGGACCGAAGTTCATCACGAAGGTCGCCGTTCGGGGGAAGAGACTCGCAAGATAGGCGGAGGTCCGGTAGTTCGACAGGATCCGGTTCCTGATATACTCCACCGAGAGCTTGCTCATCTGGTTGTCGACGTACTGACTCCGGGCAGTGTTGTGCATCTGACTCAACGGGACCTCGGATGGACAGGACGTATCACACCGAAGACAGTTCGAACAGTCCGTGATCGAGTCGTCGATATCGTAATCGTCCTTTCGTTTGAGCCGCCACTGTTCGGGACCCTGGAACTTGGGGCCGGGGAAATCGTCGTCGACTTCCGCGACCGGACAGTTCGTATCGCAGGTCGAGCACTTGTAACAGTCGTCGGAGCCGGGACGGAGATCCATACCGTCCGTCTCCGCGAACACATCTACCGGTTCGAAATCACTGGGTTGCTGGGAATCACTCATTGGAACTCACCTCGTCGTCAGGATCGCACACGTCATTCATACTCGATCACCTGCCAGTTCACCTGCCGCGTATCCGGTTGCCAGCGAGACGCCGGAGCCTGATTTCTCGCTTGGGAAGTCATAGCCCCCGAGGACACTGCCCGCCGCCCGAAGGTTCTCGAATTCGGGTACGTTGTCTGCATCGAGCGGCCGGAGTTCGGTATCGACCGGGACGCCGAAACGGGCGAACTCGTGATCGTCGAACGCACCGTCCTCGAACCAGTCGTATCGATCGGCTGGATGTGGGACGTGACAGTCAAAGACGGGTTCGTACACACCCTCCCGATCCGAGTCGATGCCTTTCCCGACCAGGCCACCCGTCGCGAGGATATACTGCTGGGCCTTGTACGGTACCTCCCGACCGGTATGGTCGCCGACGACACGATCGATCTCGCCGTTGGCCTGTTCGACGTCGACGATCGGGTTGCCAGTCGAGACGCGAACGCCGATCTCGTGAAGGTACTCGTACAGCCGGTCTTCGAGTCGGAGTCCGGGAAGGCTCGGTGGTCCCATCGGTACCTCGAAGACTGACGCACCGAGTTTGTCTGCCAGCTCGGCACGAACCTCGGCCGCGTTATCGTCGCCAAGTACCGCGGGAAATCCGACCCGATCGTGGCCGTCGATGTGTTCTTTCACACGCTCTGCGAGGGCGGTCCGAACTGGCATCGTCGTGCCGTCGACAGCGACCTCGTCGTCGCGATCGAGTAGATGGGCAAAGCGAGTCACCTTGGCGTCGTCACGAAGGTTGCCGGGGAACTCGATGGTGGCGCCGTCGGTCTCGTACGGGACGCCCGTCGCCGCGAGATGGTCGGCGGCGACCGGGGCGTCGAACTCGATCATCGAGTCGAATCCGACAAACAGCGTATCACCGTGCGCGCTTGCGATCCCGGGCGCTGCACTGTCCGGATACCGTGCAGTCGGCTTGATCGCTCCGCCGTGGGTCGGGACGAGCGCGTTCTTGTCGGTATGACTGCCAGCGTACATCTCCCCAGTGGCGTCGTCGAACATGTCCATGGCTGCTCTGACGGCGTCGAGTCCGGCCCGCTCGTAGGGGTGGCCCTCGGGTAACTCCTCGATCGCCTCGAACGGATCGACGACCGGTCCATCGCCGTTCGGTGTGTAGCCGAGCAGGTCGATCAGTCCGCTGGCCTGTCGCATCGTGGACTGCTTGTGCGAGACCAGCCGGACCCGTGCACCCTGTTCGTGTGCGCCGACCGCGGCGGCAATGCCGGCGAGTCCGCCGCCGATCACGAGCACGTCGTCTTCAATTGCCATCGTGTCCTCCGTCAGTCGCAACGGCGTCAGCTCCGCGCTCTGTACGTTCGACGCTGTCGAATTCACCGCCATCGAACGCCGCGAAATCGACGTCCTGACCGAGCCGCGCTGGATCTGCATCGGCGTTGAGCGTCGTCGCGTGCAGCGCGTAGTTCAGCATCGCCTGCGAGAGCTGTTCACCCCAGAGTGCGTGACGCTCGCCTTTCCAGCGCTCCTGGAACAGTTCGTCGTACGCCTCTCGGGCGATCGCTTCCTCGTACTCGGGGTGTAACAGGTCAGCCATCGCACGCGAACAGAAGCCGCCCTGACAGTTCCCCATCGATGCCCGTGTTCGGAGCCGAACCGCATTGAGATCCGTGCCCGACTGATCGATCGCATCCTCGAGTTCCGCACGGGTGACTCCTTCACACTGGCAGACGACGGGGTTCGGCCCGTCCACATCGAGTACCTCCTCGGCACGACTGCCAAGCCGCTGTTTGCTCCGCCGGGCGATCGGCGACCGGAGACCGAACCGGTCCATCGCATCGTCGAGTACCTCCGTATTCTCGCTGCCGGGAAGCGGAACCTCAGCGGTTCGGCATTCGGCATCGATCCCGAGCCGCTCACACACGTGGTCCGAGAGCTGCTCTGCCATCATCCGGTAGGTAGTAAACTTCCCGCCGACGATCGTCGTCATTCCCGTGAGATCGTCGCGATCCTCGTGGTCGAGCAGGAAGAACTGTCGCGTGATATCGGTTGCGTCTTCGGTCCCCGTGTCCGGCGGCTCGTACAGCGGACGGACGCCCCAGAACGAACGGAGCGTTCGCGACTCATCCAAAATCGGAACGAGCTCTTTGAGCTCTTCGATCATCAGGTCGACCTCCCACTGTTCTTCGGCGTAGTCCTCGGGATCTTCCACCTCTTCATCCGTCGTGCCGAGGATAGCGGCCGTCTCGTGTGGGACGATAATATCCGCGTCACCTTTCGGCTTACAGCGGTTGATGACCGTATCCACCTGCCGTGCATTCATTACGGTCATTACCCCTTTGGAGGGCCGTACCTCGATATCGACGCCTGCCATGTCGCCGATCCGACCAGTCCACGCTCCGGCGGCGTTGACGACGTGGTCCGCGTAGATCTTCTCCTTCTGTCCTTCTTTTCCGTGCACGCGCTTGCCCGGACCACTCTCGTGGGTCACCTCGACACCGACGACTTCCCCATCTTCGAGGAGTACATCGGTGACCGGTGCGTGTGTCTCGATACGCCCCCCGTGATTTTCGGTACTGACCGCGTTGGCGACACACAGCCGGAACGGATCGATCGCACCGTCGGGCACCTTGATCGCGCGCTCGATGTCTTCGGCCAGATACGGCTCGACTTCTCTGGCCTCTTCGGGCGAAAGTACTTCCGCAGGGATATCACACTCACGACAGCCCTCCAGCTTCTTCTGGAAGTACTCGTCCGAGTCCTGTGGACGCTGGACGAATAGACCGCCCGTCATTTCGACGCAGTGGCTTGCGATGTCCCGAAGGACCCTGTTCTCGATGATACACTCCTTGGCACTTTCCTGATCCGAGACGGCGTACCGTCCGCCGCTGTGGAGCAGGCCGTGCATCCGGCCCGTCGTTCCGTGTGTAAGGTTCCCCTTCTCGACGAGTGTGACGTCGACACCCCGCATCGCGAGGTCGCGCGCGATGCCGGTGCCGGTCGACCCACCGCCGATGACGAGGACCCCGGTACTGGATTCCATCTGTCTTCTGAATCGTGGTACTGTTATTACTTTACTTTACCGCTGTTTTCCAACCTCCGATAAAAAACATGTGAACACCCCCTTCATCACAGATATTACGGGTTTATTTGTGTGAAACACCCCTATTCACGACGGTTAGTAACGTTGAGTGGAAACATTTATAATGAATGTACTTGTTGTTTACTGATATCACGGCGCCACGAGTAAAGTGCCGTGTATGGACACCGTATACGACCAACTCTGGACACAAACCAACCGAAACCATGACAGACAACACCTACGTCGGCGCAGTCGATCAGGGAACGACAGGCACGCGCTTCATGGTGTTCGACCACAGCGGGCAGGTTGTGGCGAACGCCTACGAGAAGCACGAACAGATCTATCCGGAGCCCGGCTGGGTCGAGCACGACCCCCGCGAGATCTGGGAGAACACGAAACAGGTTATTCAGGACGCACTCAACGATGCCGGCCTGACCCCGGACCAGCTGGAAGCGATCGGCGTGACGAACCAGCGCGAGACGACGCTGCTGTGGGACGCCGATACGGGCCGGCCGCTCCACAACGCGCTGGTCTGGCAGGACCGCCGGACGACCGACCGAATCGAGACGCTCCAGGAGGAAGGCAAAGCCGACGACGTACAGGCCAAGACCGGTCTGGAACCCGACGCGTACTTCTCGGCGACGAAGGCCGAGTGGCTGCTCGACAACGCGGATCCGATCAAAACCCAGCGCGCCCGTCCCGCCGACGTTCGCGAACGCGCCGCAGAGGGCGACGTGCTCTTTGGCACGATCGACACGTGGGTCATCTACAACCTGACGGGCAACCACATCACCGATGTCTCGAACGCGTCGCGGACGATGCTGTTTGACATCCACGAGATGGAGTGGGACGACGAACTCTGTGAGGAGTTCCGCGTGCCCAAAGAGATGCTGCCCGAGGTCCGACCCTCCAGCGACGAGAAGACGTACGGCTCGACCGACCCCGATGGGTTCCTGAACGCGGAAGTCCCTGTCGCCGGTGCGCTCGGGGACCAGCAGGCGGCCCTGTTCGGCCAGACGTGTTTCGAGGCTGGCGATGCAAAGAACACCTACGGAACTGGGAGCTTCTTCCTGATGAACACGGGCAACGAGGCCGTCACCAGCGAAAACGGCCTGTTGACGACTGTTGGTTTCCAGCGCTCGGGTGAGGAGGTCCAGTACGCGCTCGAAGGATCGATCTTCATCACTGGCGCGGCGATCGAGTGGCTCAACGATATGGATCTCATCGAGGACGCCGCCGAGACCGAGGAGCTCGCGCGCAGCGTCGACTCGACGGACGGCGTCTACTTCGTTCCCGCGTTTACTGGACTCGGTGCGCCACACTGGGACCAGCGCGCACGCGGAACCATTGTTGGCATGACGCGTGGGACCCGACGCGAACACATCGTGCGGGCAACCCTCGAATCCATCGCGTACCAGACGCGCGACGTAGCAGAGGCAATGGAGGCCGACAGCGGGATCGACATGCAGACGCTGCGTGTCGACGGCGGTGCGGTCAAGAACAACTACCTCTGTCAGCTCCAGTCCGACATCATCGACACGGATATTGCACGTCCGGAGGTCGACGAGACGACGGCGCTTGGCTCGGCCTACGCGGCCGGTCTCGCGGTCGGCTACTGGTCGGATCTGGACGAACTCACCGCGAACTGGCAGATCGACCGCGAGTTCGAGCCCGAGATGTCGAACGAGGAAGCAGACGAGATGTACAGTCGCTGGTCCGACGCCGTCGATCGCTCCCGCGACTGGGCCCGCGACGGTGGTGACTGAACGTGGTACTCGAAGCAACGCTACTGGGGGATCCGGTCTTCTGGATGGCGGCGTTCGCAGGCGGTGCCTTCGCAGCCTCGATCGGTGCCCTTCCGGCATTCGTCTTCACCGGCTTCATGGTGATTGCGGGTGAGGCTGCTGTGTATGCTGGTGCGGAAGGTGCGATCACTGGATCGATCGGATTCGGTCCGGTGTTCGGTCCCCACATCTCGTTCGCAGCGGGTGCCGCTGCGGCCGCGTACGCGGCGAAGCAGGGCTACCTCGACGACGGGAAGAATATCGTTGACGGGTTAGGAACACATAACGTCGACGTGTTGCTCGTCGGTGGTATCTTCGGTATCATCGGTCTTGTCGGCGAACAGATGTTGAACTACGTCGGCTCGCCGACGGATAACATCGCGCTGATGGTGTTTCTCTCCGCGCTGATCCACCGTGTCGTCTTCGGCTACAGCATCATCGGTGAGATTACCGGAGATAGCATCTTCGACATGAGCCCCGCCGAACGGGACGAAGAGGAAGCACCCGGCATCTGGCTGCCGCACATGTACAAGTGGAGCGGCGTCACGATGATCGGTCTCGTCGGTGGTCTCGTCGGTGGGTTCGTCTACCTCGAAACCGGTAGCGTCGTGCTCGTCTTCGGTATCAGCGCTGCCAGTCTGGTCCTCCTGAACACTGGTGTTCCCGACTTCCCAGTCACACACCACATCACACTTCCGGGTGCAGTCGGTGCATTCGGGGTCTCTGCTGGTGGACTGGCTGGTCCGGAAGTCGCCATGCTCGCGGCGCTTGGCTTCGGTATCTTCGGCGCGCTCATGGGCGAAGTCTGTAACCGTGTCTTCTACGCACACGGTAAGACCCACGTTGACCCGCCAGCGTTCGGGATCTTTATGTCCGGACTGCTCGCGACGGTTCTGGCACTCGCTATCGGTGACTTCGCCGCGTTCTGGGCGTTCCCCGAGTCGATCCTCGGACTGGAACTCGGCGCATAACTACGCCCGAATTCTCGTTCTTTTCACTGAGAACGGCCCGTAGCAGTTCATTTTTGTGTCTACTGCACGAGTGGCGATACTGTCGCCAACCTCGACGCCGGGATGGCGTCGGGTCGGCCCACCAAAAAAGAGACCATCGATCAGTCGTCTGCGCTGTCCCGCCTGACGGTGACGACTGGAGCATCCGACGTTCGGAGTACTTTTTCTGTCACGCTACCGAGCAGGTACCGATCGACACCCGTTCGGCCGTGTGTCCCCATGACGACAAGGTCGATATCGTTGTTGTTCGCGTACCCGACGATCACCTGATGTGGCTTCCCGACGCGCACTATCGATTCGACATCTAGCCCTTCAAACTGTGCTACTGTATCGGCAACAAGCTTCTCACACCGCTCCCGGTGGGCCTCACGGAGCTCCGATGGATCGGTGCCAGCCATTGCGGTCCGTGCCTGCTTTTTTCCCGCAGATTCCGTCTTTGTACCGGCCATCCCCGAGTCCGATCTGGCATCCTTGCGGCCGATCGTTCCTCTCGGCCCGTCCTCGCTCTCGTAGCCGAGATACGAGGAGTTAGCGACGTGAAGCACATGGACCGTCGCGCTGTAGGTTTCAGCCAGAGTACGGACGTGGCTAACTGCGGCACTCGCGCCTTCACTCCCATCTACTGGATACAGGATTGTGTTGTACATGATCTCTCCCGAAGCTGTACTCGGGCAACTGTAGATTTATTCTAAACCACCATATTCTTGGGGGCATGCTGGCAGTGCTCATGGCCACCATGCTGCGGGGTAGCTGACGATACTCAGATATAGTTATATGCGTTCGTGAGCAATGACGGCACATGTCGGAATACGAGTTCTCGAACCGGGTCAAAACTGCCGACAAGTGGAGCTGGATCGTCTCGACACTGGTCACCGTAGTGTTCTTTACAGCAAGTCTCCTGATTACGATGCACGCGGAGTTCAGTGCAGTCGTCGCCGCGGGGGTCGGTATCGGCGTCCAGTTTCTGTTGCCCTACTATGCGAGTATCTCTGTCCCTGCCGAGCAGCGCCAGTCGCTGGCGGACCACCCGACCGCTGACAACTTTCATCACGGTGCGGTCGGCGGTGGGTTGCTTCTCGGATCAATTGCTGGATTCGTGACGATGGTTGTGACGACAGACCACAACATTAGCCTGCTTACCGGCTGTTTTCTCGCGTTCGTCGGATTCTTCGCGCTCCGGGGAACACTCCCTCGTCGGTGAGTCGTAATGGATGAGTACTTTTCAGGGGTTGGCAAATCCGTCGGTATCGAACGCCGTGATGTTCGAAATCTGGCGTTCACTGTCGGTATCATGTCACTCGTGCTCTTCGCATACGTTCAGGGTCCGCTGATCGATCGCATGTTTACTGCAGTTGTCGGGGGCGCCATTTCGGGGATCGTCTTCCTCGTTGTGACACTTGTCATCAATCAAATCAAGCCGGATCACTGGTAGTGCCGCTTTCCCGAAACGGCTGATCGCTTTGATTGGTCCGTTCCACACAGCGCTATGACTACACCTGTCATATTTCATCTGTAACAGCAGCAATCTTGCACTGTGGCGCCACGGCGCATCTGACGGTATTCGAGTGCAACAGTGGCCAGTCTGATCTGTGTGGTACATTTATGAGGGATACTGTGGTCGTTTATTATCAGGGGCTCACCGGCAGCAATCAGCAACATGACCTGCACAACAGGTGATAACCACCTATAGACTCATCTATGACAGACAACACCTACGTCGGCGCAGTCGACCAGGGAACGACAGGAACACGGTTCATCGTATTCGACCACAGCGGACAGATCGTGGCCAACGCCTACGAGAAACACGAACAGATCTATCCGGAGCCGGGCTGGGTTGAGCACGACCCCCGGGAAATCTGGGAGAACACCAAAGACGTCACGCTACAGGCGCTCTCGGACGCGAACATCACCGCGGACCAGCTCGAAGCCATCGGTGTAACGAACCAGCGCGAGACGACGCTGCTGTGGGACGCCGATACGGGCCGGCCGCTCCACAACGCGCTGGTCTGGCAGGACCGCCGGACGACCGACCGAATCGAGACGCTCCAGGAGGACGGCAAAGCCGACGACGTGCAGGCCAAAACCGGCCTCGAACCCGACGCGTACTTCTCGGCGACGAAGGCCGAGTGGCTGCTCGATAATGCCGACCCGATCAAAACCCAGCGCGCCCGTCCCGCCGATGTCCAGGAGCGCGCCGCTGAAGGGGATGTCCTCTTTGGCACGATCGACACCTGGGTCATCTACAACCTGACTGGCAATCATATCACGGATGTCTCGAACGCATCACGAACGATGCTGTTCGACATCCACGAGATGGAGTGGGACGACGAACTCTGTGAGGAGTTCCGCGTTCCGAAGGAGATGCTACCGGAGGTTCGTCCCTCCAGCGACGAGGAGACCTACGGCAGCACCGACCCGGACGGCTTCCTCGGTGCCGAGGTTCCGGTCGCGGGGGCGCTTGGCGACCAGCAGGCCGCGCTATTCGGCCAGACGTGTTTCGAGGCTGGCGACGCGAAAAACACCTACGGGACGGGCAGTTTCTTCCTGATGAACACCGGCGATGAGGCGGTCACGAGCGAACATGGCCTGCTGACGACGGTTGGCTTCCAGCGCTCGGGCGAAGAGGTCCAGTACGCGCTGGAAGGGTCGATCTTTATTACTGGTGCGGCGATCGAGTGGCTCGAGGACATGCAACTCATCGAGGACGCCGCCGAGACCGAGGAGCTCGCACGGAGCGTTGACTCGACGGACGGCGTTTACTTCGTTCCCGCGTTCACCGGCCTCGGTGCGCCCCACTGGGATCAGCGCGCACGCGGTACAATCGTCGGCATGACGCGTGGGACTCGACGCGAACACATCGTGCGGGCAACGCTGGAATCGATCGCGTATCAGACACGCGACGTGGCCGAGGCAATGGAGGCAGACAGTGGCATCGACATGCAGACGCTGCGTGTCGACGGCGGTGCGGTCAAGAACAACTACCTCTGTCAACTCCAGTCCGACATCATCGACACGGACATCGCACGACCAGAAGTCGACGAGACGACGGCGCTTGGTTCGGCGTACGCCGCCGGCCTCGCCGTCGGCTACTGGTCCGATCTCGACGAACTCACCGCGAACTGGCAGATCGACCGCGAGTTCGAGCCCGACATGTCGAACGAGGTGGCGGACAAACTGTACAGTCGCTGGTCCGATGCCGTCGATCGCTCCCGTGACTGGGCCCGCGATTCCGACCAGTAATCCTCCACGATCTTGTTTTTGCTCGGAGCATACCGGGACGAGAGCCCTTCGAGACCGTGGATCCGATGAAGGGTGGCGCTCCACAGAGCAATAGCGTCGTCTCATCGTCCGCAAAGTATCGGTTCTCTGCCTCGACGATATCGTCAGCTCGTAGCCTCTGTGGGTGCCTTTACTGGCAACGTATCTGGGACTCGGGGGAACATTTATCACTGATACTGGAAATTTTCTAGCAAGGAATCGCTGGCGGCTGACCGTATTTGACCTCGCTATCCGAACTGGGGGGATCCCGGAACACGAAACCATGACAGACAACACCTATGTTGGCGCAGTCGACCAGGGAACGACAGGAACACGCTTTATGGTGTTCGATCACAGCGGGCAGGTTGTTGCGAACGCCTACGAGAAACATGTACAGCAGTATCCGCAACCGGGCTGGGTCGAGCACGATCCCCACGAGATCTGGGAGAACACGAAAGCGGTTACCGAACGGGCCCTCGACGCTGCAAACCTCTCCGCGGACCAGCTGGAAGCGATCGGCGTGACGAACCAGCGCGAGACGACGCTGCTGTGGGACGCCGACACCGGGCGACCGCTCCACAACGCACTGGTCTGGCAGGACCGCCGGACGACCGATCGCGTCGAGAGGCTCCGGAACGAGGGAAAAGCCGATGACGTACAGGCCAAGACCGGTCTGGAACCCGACGCGTACTTCTCGGCGACGAAGGCCGAGTGGCTGCTCGACAACGCCGACCCGATCACAACCCGGCGCGCACGTCCCGTCGACGTTCGCGAGCGTGCGAGTGCGGGAGAGGTACTGTTTGGAACGATCGACACCTGGCTGATCTACAATCTGACGGGCAATCACGTCACGGATGTGACGAACGCCTCCCGGACGATGCTGTTCGATATCCACGAGATGGAGTGGGACGACGAACTCTGTGAGGAGTTCCGCGTGCCAAAGGAGGTGCTACCGGAAGTGCGTCCCTCCAGCGACGAGAACTACTACGGCTACACCGACCCAGACGGCTTCCTCGGGGAGGAGATTCCGGTCGCGGGCGCACTTGGCGACCAGCAGGCCGCGCTGTTCGGGCAGACCTGCTTCGATGCGGGTGATGCGAAAAATACCTACGGGACGGGTAGTTTCTTCCTGATGAACACGGGCAACGAAGCCGTCACCAGCGACAACGGTCTGCTGACGACGGTTGGCTTCCAGCGCTCGGGCGAACCCGTCCAGTACGCGCTGGAAGGGTCGATCTTCATCACCGGCGCGGCGATCGAGTGGCTCGAAGATATGACGATTATCGACGCCCCTGCCGAGACTGAAAAGCTCGCACGGAGCGTCGACTCGACTGACGGTGTCTACTTCGTCCCCGCTTTTACTGGTCTCGGCGCGCCCCACTGGGACCAGCGTGCGCGCGGAACGCTTGTCGGACTAACCAGAGGGACGCGACGTGAGCACATCGTGCGGGCGACGCTCGAATCCATCGCGTATCAGACGCGTGACGTGGCCGAAGCGATGGAAGCCGACAGCGGCATCGACATGGGTGCGCTACGTGTCGACGGCGGGGCTGTCAAAAACAACTTCCTCTGTCAGCTCCAGTCCGATATCATCGGTTCGGGAATCGTCCGACCACAGGTCGACGAGACGACGGCACTGGGGTCGGCATACGCGGCCGGTCTCGCCGTCGGCTACTGGTCTGACCTTGACGAACTCACCGCGAACTGGCAGGTTGACCGACAGTTCGAGCCCGAGATGGAGGCCGAACGTGCAGACCGTCGGTACGAGCAGTGGTCGGATGCGGTCGAGCGTTCACTTGACTGGTCAGGGGAGTGACTACCAGTCCGGGCCGCTGATATACGCGTTGACCCACGGGAAACGGGGTTCGTCACCCAACTTTTTGTCCGTCTGTCGCCACGTTCGACTATGAGCGCTGACCTCCTCGTCTACGGTTCGTACGGCTACACCGGATCGCTGGTCGTCGACCACGCTCTCGCCAGCGGACTCGATCCGATCCTCGCCGGCCGTCGGGCCGAGCCGGTCGAGCAACAGACAGCGGAACTGGGCTGTCGCCATCGCGTGTTCAGCCTCGAACACCCGACTGTCGTCGCCGACCAGCTGGCCGATATCGATGTCCTGGTGAACTGTGCGGGGCCGTTCTCCGCGACGGCGGATCCACTCGTCTCGGCGTGTCTGGCGACCGAAACACACTACCTCGATGTCACGGGCGAGTACCAGGTTATCGACCGAATCGCCGACCGAGATCGGGACGCCGAGCAGGCGGGCGTCACGCTGCTTCCGGCGGTCGGCTTCGATGTCGTTCCGACTGACTGTCTGGCCGCGAGTCTGGCGAGCGACCTGCCCGATGCGACGCGGCTCGAACTCGCCATCGACGGCGGGACGACCATCTCACAGGGTACTGCAAAATCGCTTGTCGAGGGGCTCGGCTCGCCCGGCGCGGTCCGGCGCGATGGACGACTCGAAGACGTCCCTGCGGCGTGGGATTCCCGCGAGATCGACTTCGGTAACGGTCCCGAATCGGCGGTGACGATCCCGTGGGGCGATGTCGTCACCGCGTTCCACTCGACCGGAATCGGCGACATTGAGGTGTACACCGCGGTGCCCGAGACAGGGATTACCGCGATGCAGCGGACGCGTCCGCTCGGTGCCCTGCTCCGGACGGAGCCTGTCCAGCGGCTCCTCAAGGGGCTGGTTGAACTGTCGATCTCCGGTCCGTCGCCGGAACAGCGGGCCGAGAACGTCTGTCGGGTCTGGGGGCGGGTCACGAACGATGCGGGCGAGAGCACTACCGGGCGGCTCCGAACGCCAGACCCGTACGAGACGACGAAGCTGACGACAGTCGAGGCGGCGAGACGTCTCCTCGAAGACGACGTTTCGAGCGGCTTTCAGACCCCGTCGACGGCCTTCGGGGCCGGATTTGCGACCGAGTTCGAGGGCATCGAGCGCGTAGAGTAGGGTTACAGCTTCCCCGACGCCGCGAGTTCTTTTACCTTCGTCGCGCGTTCCCGTATCGTCGCCAGCTCCTCCTCGTCTTTGTTGTCCAGATGACTGTACACTAGCCCCATCCGGTGGTTGCTGCGCAGATCGTCCTCGTTTCGATCGAGAAAGTCCCAGTAGAGCGCGTTGAACGGACAGGCTCCCTCGCCCGTCGTTCTGGTGTGGTAGTACGGGCAGTTCCCGCAGTAGTCGCTCATCCTGTTGATGTAGTTCGCCGAAGATGCGTACGGCTTCGTGGCGAAGACGCCGCTCCCGAACAGCCCCATCTCGACGACGTTCGGGGTCGTTACCCAGTGGAAGGCGTCGACAAAGCCTGCGTGGAACCAGCGGTTCAGCTGTGTGGGTTCGACGCCGTAGAGCAGGCCGAAGTTCGAGAGGACCATCAGTCGCTGGATGTGATGGGCGTAGCCCCGCTCGCGGACGCTCCCGACGGTATCGTCGAGACAGCGCATGTCGGTCTCGCCGGTCCAGTACGCGGGCGGTAAATCCTCATCGGCATCCAGCTGGTTGGCCCCTGCGAGTTCGGGCATCTCGCGTCGGTAGACGTGACGGACGAACTCGCGCCAGCCGATCACCTGCCGGACAAACCCCTCAACGCTGTTCAGCGGCACGTCCTCACGCTCGCCTGCCTCGATGACACGCTCGACGACCTCCGCTGGATGGAGCAGGCCGAGGTTGATCGCGGGCGAGAGCAGGGCGTGGTACATTCCCCACTCGTCATCGACCATCGCGTCCTGATAGGGGCCGAACTTCGGGAGCCGATCCTCACAGAATGACTCCAGCGCGTCGAGAGCATCCTCGCGGGTCACGGGCCAGCGAAACGGCTCCGGATCGGCCCAGTCGCCGCCGTAGGGCGGCCCGTCGTAGCTCCCCTCGAACGTCTCGGTGACCCACTCGATGACTCGGGCTGTCGTCTCGTCGGGCCGGTAGGCTGGTGGGTCCGGCGGATCGACGTCCTCTCCCGGCGTCTCCCGGTTCTGGTCGTCGTAGTTCCACTCCCCGCCGACCGGCTCGTCGCCGTCCATCAGGTAGCCCGTCTTCCGGCGCATGAACCGATAGAACTCCTCGTGGCGGTAGCCGTCGCGCTCGCCAGCCCACTGGTCGAACTCGTCGGGTGAACAGAGGAAGGTCTCGTTTTCGACGAACTCGATCGACCCGCCGTGTGCCGTGATCAGGTCGTCGAGACGGTCTGCAGCGTTCGCGCTTGCCGGTCGCATCGCCACCAGTTCGTCGCCAGGATGCGCCGCAAAGTGTCGGGCCAGCCCCTCCTCGAAGCTTTCGGCCTGCTGGTAGTGTACCGTACGGCCCTGTTCCCGGAGGTCGTCGCGGAACTGGCGCATCGCGCTAAACACGAGCACGAGCTTGTGTGGGTGATACGGGAGTTTGCGGGCGAACGACTCCGCTTCGAGTAACAGGACTGGCTCGTCGGGTCGCCGGGCGACCGGTCCCCGCTCATGGGTCAGCCCATCGCCAAGCACGAGTACGGTCATCGTCGGTTCGCCGTTCCGATGGCGTCTGTCGTGATCATTCGATTCCGGTTACGGCGGTATCGACAAAACCCTTCGGCCTACCACCGTGGGTACAGTCCCTACCACGGGGTCCAGTCCCCGTCGACCACTCGATACTCGCGGTCGATCCCGTCGATCGTGCGGACGTCCTCTGGATCGAGCGAGATGTCAAGCGCGCCGTAGTTCTCCCGGATGTGGGCGGGCGTCGCCGACTTCGGGATCGCGGCAACGCTCTCTTTGTCCAGGAGCCACGCGAGGCTGACCTGTGCCGGAGTCGCGTTGTGTTTCTCGGCGATATCGACGATCTCGGGCACGTCGAACACCTCGCCGCGCGCGATCGGCGAGTACGCGACCAGCCAGTGGTCGTCCTCGCGGGCGTACGAGCGCAGCTCTTCCTGGGGGTGGAGCGGATGACACTCGACCTGGTGGGCGAACAGATCGACGCCCCGGTCGTCCAGTCCCTCTATGGCCTCCTCAAGCAGTTCCGGCGTGAAGTTCGAGAGTCCGACGTGATCGACTAGTCCCTCCTCGACGATGGCGGCGAGCCCGTCCAGCGTTGCTTCCGAATCGTAGGTATCGAGCGGCCAGTGGACGTACTGCAGATCGATCCGGTCGACACCGAGACGCTCCGCGCTCTCGCGGGTCGTCTCGACCACGTCGTCGTACGCGAGGTTCCCGGGATCGAGTTTCGTCGCGACGAAGACGTCCGCACGGTCGACGTCCGAGTCGGCCAGCGCCTCGCCGACGTACGTCTCGTTGTCGTAGCCCTGTGCGGTGTCGAGGTGCCGGTAACCGGTGTCGAGGGCGGTGGTCACGGCGTCGATACACTCCGATCGATCGGTCATCTGGTAGGTTCCAAAGCCGAGTCGGTGGAAGCTCATGTATCAACAGTTTATGCCTGACCGTATAATATTCTGGAAAACGGCAGCGTGCGATCTCTTTCCCCTCGACCCGTGATCCATCGAAGGGACGACCACGAACTTATTATTGCGAGAACCATAACCATTATCTGTGAATATCCATCGGCTGAAATGCAGGTTCGGGTTGCACGACTGGGTGTACTCCCGTCACCGATTCGACGACATCGTTCTCGTCGAAAAGCGATGTCTGTGGTGCTCAGCGGAAACGACTGCTGCGAGCTATCCGGTGGAGGGCCGTGGGGAGACGGAGAGCTCCGTCCGTGCCCACTGACCCAGTTCCTTTACTCTCCGCCCGTTCGTTCCGAGAGAACGGCAGCGAGTAGCTCCTCTTCGTGGTTCGCGGCGACGCGAACGACCGCGTCGTAGAACTCGCTTCCAGTCAGGTTCCGGACATCGTGGTCGGTTCGCAATCGTGCGTCGACAAGCGCTTCGAGGTCTTCTAACTCTCGTAGGCTGGACGGCCGGACGTAGATCGTTTGCTGGACCGTCTCCTCGAACTCGAACGCTGGAGTTTCTATGTTCTCTCCCGCTCTGTTACCCACCCCATCAATCACGTCCTCGACTGTCTCCGCGATGGTGGAGACCGACGCCTCGACGGCCTCTGGGTCGACCGTGTCTCTGGCCTCCGTGACGACCTCTTCGAACGATTCGCTGCTGATCGTCTCCTCGTCGGACTCGTCGGCTGCCCGCTCTCCGGATCGTCCGGGCGTATCAGGGGTCCGGTCGGTCATCCGCTCCGCCCCGCGTTCGATAGCGTCCTGTTCGTCCGTTCGGTACTCCGACCTTTCGGAATGCCAGCGGTTGCGTTCGGTTCCATCATGATACAATGTGTGAACCTTGTTATCCGTTTCGAGGTCCTTGCTATGTTCTTCTGCACCGCGTGACATCATATATGTTACGTCTAACTTCCCGGCAGTCACTGTGTATGTGGTGTTTTCGATGACAGCAGGGAGTTGTCGATAGGGACAAATTCTACAATGTTTAGGACGTTTGGGTCGCAGTAACCGGATAACTGCAGGCGCGTGGGATGGTATATGGGCGTCACCTGCCCGGGACCCCTGTACGCCCGGTATACGACCCTGTACTCGGTCGTTAGCTCGGAGTATGAGGCCGTAAAGCCCCCGATGTTCTCCACTAGACACTCTATAACTAAGCCCGAAACACTCCGTTTTCGAGACGAACGACAGTGACGATTAAATACCAGTGGCTGACGGCATCCAGTATAAACCTAGCCGTCGGCGGTTCACCAGATCCATGTCCAACATGAACACATACAGCAGTACACGACGCCGGAGCGAAGAGACGAAAGAAGATTCCAGAGAGGGCTCCACCTGTGGGGAGTGCGAGAGCGGGACGCTCGTGCACAACTCGGATCGCCACGAACTCGTCTGCAACGAGTGTGGACTCGTCGTCGAGGAAGAGTCGATCGACTACGGCCCCGAATGGCGTGCGTTCAATCACAGTGAGCGCCAGTCACGCTCGCGTGTGGGCGCACCCACGACGGAGCTAATGCACGATCGGGGGCTCACCACGAAGATCGACTGGCGGGACAAAGACGCAAACGGACGGACGATTCAGCCCGAGCAGCGAAGCCGGATGCAACGACTCCGCAAGTGGCAACAGCGAATCCGAACGGGTGACGCTGGTGAGCGAAACCTCAAGCAGGCGCTCTCGGAGATCTCCCGGATGTCAAGCGCCCTCGGTGTTCCCCATTCGGTTCGTGAAGTAGCGAGCGTGATCTACCAGAAAGCGCTCGATGCTGACCTGATCCGCGGACGGTCCATCGAGGGCGTCGCGACGGCGTCGTTGTACGCCGCCTGCCGTCAAGAGAACATCCCGCGAAGTCTCGACGAACTCGCCGAGGTATCCCGGGTCGACCGCAAAGAGATCGGGCGGACCTATCGGCATATCTCTCAGGAGCTTGATCTCGTGATGAAACCGGTCGACCCGACACAGTACCTCCCGCGGTTTTGTTCCCAGCTTGACGTCGACGGCGAAATCAGACAGCTGGCAAAGGAGATACTCGAGACGACTGTCGCAAGCGGTGTCCACTCGGGGAAATCCCCAACCGGGTGTGCGGCGGCCGCCATCTATCTCGCCGCACAGCGCTGTAACAGGGAGATCACACAACGGGATGTCGCAGATGTCGCACAGGTCACTGTCGTCACGATCAGAAACCGATATCAAGAGCAGGTCGAGGTCGTCGACGAAGGACTTCAGTCTGCGTGAACGAGAATGGTACCGTCGCTCCGGACGACGACCTGGTGATCTCCGTAGAAGAACGAGACGGTGGCATCCGGATTTCTCCGAGAGTCAGTAAATAGCGCGTCGATCGCGTCGGGGCTCACGTACGTTCCGAGCGGATCCAGATCCAGGGGATCACAGCCAGCGGTCTCGGCGACGGCTTCGATCACCGCGGTGCTCGTTTCCGTGTCGCCGTCCAGTTCGTACCGATCTGCTGACTCGGGGTCGAACTCGTTTTGGGGGTGGTGTGTGTCTGTCATCGTTGCAGGGGTCTATCATCCAATCCGTGGGGCGGTCACTGGTTTCTGCTAGCAAGGACCAGTTAATACGATGTTGTTGGACCTTTGAAGATATAAATATTTTCCCGAGATATGAATGTGTATTGATTAGATATGGTGTAGCGCTACGGCGATCCGCCTTCAAACACGGCGAGTGACTGGCTCGATTTTCACTCAATTGACGTATGAAAACGCAATACGAAGCCGTACCCGTAACGAGTCGAACCGCGACCGTGCTATGCCGATAATATCCAACTTACCGATTGGTGTGCCCGTATGACCACTCTATACACACAGTAAGCCATGCCAAGAGTTCACGGGGAAAAGCATCATTTTTGTTTGATTAACTTTACAATGCAAGCCGTTGACTACTCAGATAGACAGAACGAAAATCGGTGCGAAAGGGGCTGTACTGCATTAACAAATGAATGGGGGAGATTATGCACGGACGATACACTTGGACGAACGACGGACAACGGATTGGGGGAGAGTATGACAGGCAGTAATATGAGTGCGACGGCAACGGAGGAACCGAATCTGTCATCGGAACCACCGGCCGAGGGGGAGTCGGAAGCGGAGGTGGAAGCCGAACCGTCCCAGCTACCACTCGATATCGTTTTCGAGATACTGAAAAACAGACGGCGGCGGCGGGTCCTGCACCACCTCAAAGAACAGGAGGACGGGTCTATCGATCTCGGAAGCCTCGCCGAGCACGTCGCGGCACTGGAAAACGACAAATCCGTTGCGGCACTGACCTCGGGGGAACGAAAGCGCGTCTACGTCGGTCTGTACCAGTGTCATCTTCCGAAGATGAACGACGCTGGTGTCGTCGATTTCGACCGCAATCGCGGGACGATCGAACTCGGCGAAACCGCCGACCAGCTAGACGAGTATCTCGGGATCGATACCGAGGAGCGGCGGCCATGGCCACAGTACTACCTCGGGATCACACTCGTCGGTGCTGGACTCTTCCTGATCGGCCAGGCCGGGTTTTATCCGGCCGACTGGCTCACCTCCGCTATCGTCCTCGTAATGGTTGCCGCGCTTGCAGGCTGTGCGGTGGCCCACGCCAGAGTAGAGCGCGACTGAACGTTCCGTTTGCCGGTTCGAGAGCCGTCGTATACGCTTCTTATCCGAACTAAGCAGTGGCTGCCGATTGGGCACCTGATCTATAACAAAGGTGGGTGATGCGGTCGGTGGCTGTATCCGCTTCCCGGCGTCGCCGGGGGTATCTACAATGACCGCACAGCACACCTCCACGGACCTATCGTATCGCTCCGATGACCACCCGTACAGTACTGTCCGCGTCCGTTCACGGCTCGAACCGCGTTCACTCTTGGGGAGGGATCAATAATGTGTGGGATCACCGCGCGGGTCGGCGGCGGAGACGCGCTCGAGGAACTCCTGACCGGCCTCACAAATCTCGAATATCGCGGCTACGACTCGGCCGGAATTGCCCTCAGGAACGGTAGCGGCCTCTCCGTTCACAAGCACGAGGGGAAGATCGCCCGGCTCGAATCACAGGTTCGAGAGGTTCGTCCCGCTGGTGAGATCGGGATCGGACACACTCGCTGGAGCACCCACGGGGCGCCGACCGACGCGAACGCTCACCCCCACACCGACTGTACCGGTTCCATCGCTGTCGTCCACAACGGGATCATCGAGAACTACGACGAACTCAAAGCCGATCTGATCGACCGCGGTCACGAGTTCGAAAGCGAGACCGATACCGAGGTGATCCCGCATTTGCTCGAAGAGGAGGTTGCGGCGGGCCACTCGATGCAGGACGCCTTCCGGCGTGTCACAGCCCAGCTCGACGGTAGTTACGCGATCGCGGCCGTCTCGGCGGAGACGGACGCCGTCTACGCGACCCGGCGCGGCTCGCCACTGATTCTCGGCCTCGGCGAGACGACACAGTACCTCGCGAGCGACGTACCGGCGTTCCTGGAGTTCACGGATCAGGTTATCTACCTCGAAGACGGGGACGTCGTTACCCTCACTCGGGACGACTACGAGATCACCGACACCGACGGTTATCCGGTTACCAGAGAGGTTCGAACGATCGACTGGATGCCCGAGGATGCAGAGAAGGGGCGCTACGACCACTTCATGCGCAAGGAGATCAGCGAACAGCCCACCTCGCTGGCCCAGACCATCGAGGGGCGCATCGTCGAGGAATCTGGCGGGGAGGGTTCGGCCCGACGTGTCTGTCTGGATGAATTTCCACCCGGGGCGTTCGCGGACGTTTCCGAGATTCAGTTCGTTGCCTGTGGAACGAGCTACCACGCCGCGCTGTACGGGCAGGCGATGCTCGCCCGGCGCGGTATCGGCTCGCAGACGTTCCGTGCGGGCGAGTACGCGATGCTTCCAGCCCCGGTCGACGAGGACACCCTCGTGATCGGCGTAACGCAGAGTGGGGAGACGGCGGACACGCTGGAATCCCTCCGCCGTGCGTCCGAAGGCGGTGCCCAAACGCTCGCGCTGACGAACGTCGTTGGATCGACCGCCGCCCGCGAGTGCGACGATGCGATGTTCATCAGGGCTGGTCCCGAGATCGGTGTCGCGGCAACCAAAACGTTCTCTTCACAGGTCGCATCGCTGGCGCTGCTGGCCGAGCGCCTCTGTGAGGACCGTACCGGGGAATCATCGCCGTATCAGGGTGAGCTTCTGTCGGGCCTTTCGGCGTTACCCGGACTCGTCGAGTGCGTCCTGGACGACGGGCGAGCGAACGACGTGATCGACAGGTACCGTGGGATGGACTCGTACTTTTTCATCGGGCGAGGGATTGCCCACCCGGTGGCGTTGGAGGGGGCACTCAAGTTCAAGGAGATAACCTACGAGCACGCCGAGGGCTTTGCCGCGGGCGGACTCAAACACGGCCCGCTCGCACTCGTCACGCCGCGAACGCCTGTCTTTGCCGTCTTCACCGGGCGATACACCGACAAGATGCTCAGCAACGTCGAGGAAGTGCAGGCTCGCGGCGCACCGGTGATCGGTATCGTGAGCGAGGACAACAGCCGGGTGATCGAGACAGTCGATGACGCCATTACGATCCCGGACTGTCATCCTGACATCGCGGGACTGCTGGCAAACGTCCAGCTCCAGCTGGTGGCCTATCACGTCGCGGACTATCTGGATCGCCCGATCGACAAACCACGCAACCTCGCAAAGAGCGTCACGGTGGAGTAGTCATGTCACGCATCGACCCCGAGACCGTCCATGTCGACTGGTATCAGAACGGCGAGGACGAGCAGGTGCTGATCGGGTTCGACGGCGACGATGTCAAGGTCGCGGTCGCGTTCACCCCGGATACCTCGAAACGCGAACTTCGGGAGGTCTTTGCCGCCCGTGACAGGGAACTGAGCCATTACTTCGAGTCACTGGCGCGATGCCGCTCGTCGGGAGGCCCACAGCGACAGCGATCCCGAGAGTAGTACCGCCATTTCCGGGGATAACAGTCGCTTACCCCACCGTTTGGCCCGATAGGCGTCTGGTTACTTTACCCGGATAGGTCGACCGTTCAGATACGATATGCCCAGCGACTTCACCTTCGAGATATACGCCGACCTCCTCGATGCGGGTCTGGAGGCTGGATACGAGTTCATCACAGTCCGGGAGTACCTCGCGAGCGATCCACTCCCCCAGCAGTTCGTGATCCTGCGTCACGACGTCGACCGCAAGGCCGAGAACGCCCTCGATATGGCCCGACTGGAGGCCGACCACGGCGTCTCCAGCACCTATTATTTCAGGACGATCGAGAAGACGTTCCGCCCGGAGATGATCCGGACGATCGAACGACTCGGCCACGAGATCGGCTACCACTACGAGGATATGGATCGCACCGATGGCGACGTCGGGGCGGCCCACGACTCCTTCGAGACGGAACTCGCACGACTGCGCGAGCACGCCACGGTCGATACCGTCTGTATGCACGGGAACCCCCTCACCGATACCGACAACCGAGATATGTGGGACCACTCGGCGACGTCCGATGATCAGTTTGCCGCCTACGGCCTCCTCGGTGAGGCCTACCTCTCGATGGACTTCGAGGACGTGACGTACTTCTCTGACACCGGTCGAACCTGGCGGGACGGCGACCTGAAGATCAAAGACCACACGATGGGCGAGGGCGACAAGGAGATTCAGGTGGGGACGACCGAGGAGCTGATCGCACTGTTGCGATCCCGGCGGATTCCACGGCCCTGTCTCCTTTCGCATCCGAACCGCTGGGCGCGAACGCGCCGCGAGCTCGTCATCGAGTCGGCCAAAGACCACGCGATTAACGTGGCCAAGCGGGGACTGGTCGCCGTCTCGTGACGATGTCGGGATCGACAACTGACGACCCGCTGTCGGAGCTACCACCGCTGGATAGCGACGCTCTCGCGCCACAGTCGGACGGCGGGGCGCTCGATATCGTGATTACGATACAGCACCCGGCACACGTCCACTTCTTCCGGAACGCAATCGACGATCTCGAAGATCGGGGCCACCACGTACACGTCTTCGCCCGCGAGAAAGATATCGCGCTGGACCTGCTCGATGCCTACGAGATCGACCATGAGGTACTCGCCGGAGCGGCAGGGGGACTCGTGGGGAAGGCAGCTGTGCAACTGGCCTACGAGTGGCGGCTGTTCCGTCGGGCCCGCCGGATCGATCCGGACGTCATGGTGGCGATCGGCGAGCCGGGCGTCGTCCACGTCGCGGCGCTGCTGGGAAGCCGTAGCATCGTCTTCACCGATACCGAACATGCTACCTACCGCAAGCGGTTCGTCTATCCGATGGCCGATCAGGTCTGTAGCCCCGAGTACTACAGCGATCACATCGGGGACAACCACATCAAGTACCCGGGGTATCACGAACTCGCCTACCTCCACCCGGATCGGTTCACGCCCGATCCCGCGCCGGTGCGGGAGATGGGGATCGATCCCGAGGACCGACTGGTCGTGCTTCGTCTCGTCTCGTGGGAGGCTGCCCACGACATCGGCGACTCGGGGATCGATGACGTCACCGACGTGGTCGAACAGCTCGAAGCCGCGGGCGCGACGGTCGTGATCACCGCCGAAGGCGAGCTCCCGCCTGCCCTCGCACCCTACGAGATCACGGCTCCGCCGGAACGGATCCACGATCTGTTGTATCATGCCGACCTCTTCATCGGCGAAAGTGCAACCATGGCGACCGAGAGCGCCATCCTCGGGACGCCTGCGATCCTCGTCACGACGATCCGCGGGATGGGGAATATTCGGGAGCTTCGCGACGAGTACGAACTCGTTTTTAGCTACGCCGACGCGACCAGACATGCCGACGCAATCGAGCGCGCGGTCGAGATTCTGGAGTCCGAAACCGACGACCGCTGGGAGCAGCGTCGACAGCGACTGCTTTCCGAGAAGATCGATACGACGACCTTTCTCACGACGCTGGCCGAGGACGGTCAGGTTGGCGCGGCCGTCTTCGAAGATCCGCCGGCGATGGGTTTCTGACTGCGAAAAGCTGACTGGACTCGATTTCGACGTCCCGCCCATTTTCGTTCACTGTACAACCGCCTCACGCTATACTGAGTCACTGCCTCACGTTCCAGTGGGTCATTCCATATAGCCGAGACCGCGGAGCCTGTCCTCGACGTCCTGAAAATCGTCGTCCGTCTCGGCATCCGATCGCTCCATGGACGGGTTCAGTTCTCGGTGCTCCGGCGAGCCATCGATTGTCAGTATCTCTTCGAGAACCGTCCCGTCGATCTCCTCGGGAATCGGCTCCCCGATGCTGTGCAGGAGGGTCGGTGCGACGTCGTACACGGTCGCGTCCTCTGTTCGTGTGTTCGCCGCGATTGAGGGACCAAGCGCAAAGATGATCCCCTCGTGATCGTGTGTCGCTTCCATGGCTCCGGTATCGGTTACGAACGTGTCACTCAGTGCTGACTGGACCAGATACCCCTCCCGCCCCTGCACGATGAAGTCGGGCGACCGGTCGTCCCGTGGGAACAGGCTGTCGCCATCGACCAGGTCGAACAGGCGCTCGCCAGTCTCCGGATCGGTAGCAGATTCGAAGGTCTCCCGTAGCTCTCGTTTGACCGTCTCGACCTCGTCAGACCGAACCGTTCCCCGATCAAACCGGCCCTTCCTGTTAACGTACAGATGGCTGGTACCGTGGAAAAAGGCGGTCGTGGCGTCGAAATCAACGTCGTACAGTGGGTGATCGCCAGGGACCTGTCTGGCGACGGTGTCGGTAATCCGATTCGGAAGTGCGTCGACGAGTTTGGCCTCGTCGACACCGACCCCATCTAGCACGCGTTCGAGTGACGCCTTCGTGATGCCGAGTTTCTCCAGCACCCCCCGGCCGTTGTCGTCGTTCGTCCGGGCAAGAAATCCCTCGCGTTCCAGCAGCCGGTTCGGATACGCGACCCTCGATATCGGCCCGAACCCGTGATCGGAGACGACAAAGAGGTTGGCGTTCTGGGCTCTCGTATACTCGATCACTTCACCCAGGATCTCGTCGAGGTATCGATAGTGTTCGAGGATGACGTCCTCGTCCCAGTTGAGATGCTGGAGCCGATCCGGCGCGGTGTACACGAAAAAGAACAGTTGCCAGTCGTCGGTGTCCATCAGCAGTCGCATGAGTTCGCGGCGGCTCTCGACGTTTGACTGCAGGTCCTCGACGAGTGCTGCCGGCTCGTCCGCGTACTCGGTCCACTTGAGACCGATCTCGTATTCCGGGATCTTTCGTTCGATCTCGTCTCGTAGTTCCGGGGGATGGGTGAACCCCTCGTTTTGCTCCGGCGTCATCATTCCGGTTACCATCTGACCGTCGATCGCGCTGGCGGGATACGTCATCGGAACGTTCCCAACCACAGCCGGCGAGAGGTAGTCCCAGAGTGCGGTTCCGCCCCGGTCCGCGCTCGTTGCCATCCGGTGTGTGTAGTTATCGTGGAGGTTCTGGAAGTCGTAGATTCCGTGCGTGTCGGCGCGAACGCCGGTTGCGATAGAGGGCCAGGCCAGAGCAGTCTGTGGCGGTATCGTGCTTTCAAGTGGGCCTGACGCACCCTCCTCGAACAGCGTCGAGAAGTGTTCGAGTTCCCCATCCTTCGCCCATCGTTCGACGAGATTCCACGGAACGCCATCGAGTCCCAGCACGAACGCTTTGGTAGTCTGCATGGTTTACCTACAACTCACTGCCCCGGCTACCCGGTTTGTAATGTCCGTCTTAGCCCACGCAGGGACCGGATATCTCTGCGCTAGACGCTCACCGTATCTGCTTATATAGCCCCGAGATCAACCCCATCCCGTGTGTGCTGTGCTGGATGCTGTAGTAGGTGTAGAGATCCGGTGCGAACTTCGCCTTGTAGCCACAGAGTCGCTGGTTGTTCGCGCCCACGAGATCGTATCGATCGAGTCCTCGATCCATCGCATCCGTCATGATCCGCCAGTCGAGTCGGTCGTTGATCGGCACGTCGGTCTCCGGTTTCGCGCCGCCCTGCCACCGGTAAACAGTCCTGTCGTCCTCGACCGTCACGACGCCGCCGACGAACGCGCCATCGACGGTACAGACGTACGGCCGGACCCGGTCCCTGCCCAGCCGACCGTACAATCTGGTAACGGTTTCGGGCGTCAGCTTGTAGCTTTCGCCCTGATGTGCGTGGCGCTCGATCACCTGTGTGATGATCCGCTTGACTGCGCGTCGATCTCCGACCGTTATCTCGACATCGGCGTCGACTTCGTCAGTCGCGTTTTTCCGCGCATCGCTGCTGAACGACGCCAGTAGCGTCTCCCGGTCGGGCGTGAGATCGACCACGTAGGTATAGGCAGGGTCGACGTCGAACTCGTTCCAGGCGAACGGCCGGGGATCCTCGTACCACGGACCGGTCCGTAGCTGTGTGAAGTTTGGATTCCACGCGGCGTCAAGGTAGTCGACGCAGGCATCGACAAAGCTGTCGTGTCGCCGTTCTGCCTTTCGCTGTTTGAGTTTCTCGAAGTTGAGCAAAGCGGGGCCCAGATAGCTCACTTTCAGGTCGGGTGGTGGTGAGAACGCCGCAGTGATCGGGCCCAGTGAGAGGCCGAACAGCGGAAGGATGCCCACCGGCTCCTGTCCCTTGAATCCGACTAACGGATGCAGATCAGAGCCGGAGTCCTCCGCGAGCACCTCCAGTGCTTCGTACCGGTGAAACGGGGTCGCCTGTGGCGAACGTTCGACGAGCCGGTTCCAACGATCCCGCTCATCGCTACCGAACCGCTCTATTTCGATACTCATTCGAGGTACCCCAGGTCGGCGAGTTGCTGCTCGACGTGAGCGTCGTCGGTACGTGTCGTCTCGTCCCGATCGTACTCCGGATACGCCTCCGATCCGGCCGGTTCCACACAGGGCATCGCGGAGCCATCCATCCGATCGCTCGCCGGCACGCCCATCGTCGAGAGGACGGTCGGCGCAACGTCGAACAGATGGGCAGTTGCAGTGCCTGGCTCTCTGACCGCCGCACCGGAGACCACGAAGCTACCGTCGATCTTGTGGTTCCAGGGCTCCTGTGGCGGACCGAACTGATCGCCGCGGAGCGACGCCGTCAGGAAGTGATCGAACTCGGAGGGTATCGTCACGATGTCTGGGGCGTTCTCGACGTTATCGCCGTGGAACAACGCTTCGCGGCGTTCGACCACCTCGAACACTGGATCGCCGTCCGGCGTCTCGACGGCTCCGAGCGCGTCAATAAGCTGGCTCCGAACAGTCTCGTACTGGCTCGGCTCGACGACGCCGGACGGCTCCCGTCCCGCAAGATTGATCCGGACGCCGAGCTCGATCCGGGATCGCATGTACGCGGTCGAAGCCTCGAAATCCACCTGTTCGGCAGCTGCACGTGCGATGTCGCCGGGAACGCGTTTCGCAACGGTCTCTTTTAGTCCCACCCGATCGAGCGCGTCGGCGATCCGCTGGCTCGTCACCCCGACACTTGCGGCAGCCGACAGCGATCGCTCGATCATCGAGCGTTCCTCGGTCGCTCCCGTTTTCCCCTCGCGGAGTTCGGAGTCGGCGATCGAGGACCACGAGGGCATCCCGCTTTCCCCGGCAGTCCGTTCGACGAATCCCTCGTCGGCGAGGAATTCGTTGACGCGGAACTCGTACCCGTCGTACTCCCCGATCCCGTGATCACTGACGATCATCACGGTGTCGGGGTCGTGCTCTTCGATCGTGGCCCGTACCTGCTCGTCGACGGCCCTGTAGATCCGTTCGACGACGTCCCAGTGGCCGGGATACTCGTGAAACACGGTGTCGGTCTGCTGGAACTGCAGGAAGCCGAAGTCGGGGTCAAACCGATCCGCGAGATAGCGAAATGCTTCGCCGCGGCTTCGTGTCATCGCACAGTATTCTTCGATCTTGGCCTCGGTCGGCGACTCTCCGGTCGGCCGTCCGCCGTAGATGCGGTACTCACCGATCTCCTCTTTGATGTCTTCGAGCAACCCCTCGGGATGACAGCGTGGCTCTTCCGGAGCGGTGTAACCGGGGACGATCGCGCCCTCAATCTCGTCCGGGGGCGTGGTGACTGGGACGTTAACGACAACGCTGGAATATCCTTTGTGATCCAGCAGCTCCCAGATGGCGAACTCGTCGACGTCGGTTCTGTTGAGGACGTCCCAATCGTACCCATCGAACGTGAGGAAGCTGAAGACGCCGTGTTTGCCCGGGTTGACCCCCGTGTAGATGGAGGGCCAGGCGCTCGGAGTCCACGGTGGGATCTGTGATTCGAGGTCGCCGGAGACGCCCGACTCGAACAGTGATTCAAGCGTCGGCGTCGCCCCAGCCTCGAACAGCGGGTCCAGAACCCGCTTGCAGGCTGCATCGATACCGACAAGCAGTGTTTGCATGTACGATAGCGTGGTGGGAGCAACTCTTTGTTATGGATCTCTTTCACCGGACGGTACGGACCCACTATCGTCGGCTCTGGGTCCATTTGTGGCCACCTCAATTGCGGTCCTGGTTAGTGTTGCCAACAGCTCTGTTCTCCGTGCTCCAGTCCCTTACGCACGGTTAGCTTTGGTTCTGCTGGGGTTTCGTTGGGATTATCCGGTTGGTTCGGATCGACGTCCGTTCTCTGCTTCGGGGTAGTAACGGCATAACAAAGCACGTGAACACCGCCGATATCGTAGAACGAACTCCCGTCGTAGGGTGGACAACCAGTCGGCAGTCGCGGTCAGATTAACAGCTCAATGTCCCTTTCACAACGTATCTCCCGTGGTCTGAAAGCCACGCTGCTCTCGCGGATCGTTCGGGCAGTTGCTAACGCCGCGATGATCATCGTCCTTGCCCGCTATCTGCTCGGCCCTGACGGGTACGGACTGTTGTACTTTGCGTTGTCCGTCATTGGCGTGGTCGCAATCTTTGCCTCGGCCGGTCTCCCGAAATCGACGGCGCGGTATGTCAACACGTATCTCGAAGACGATTCCTCGCAGGTTCCGTTGATACTCCGACGCTCGGCGCTGTACATCCTCGTGCTCTCCGGTCTGGTCGGAATCGGATTGTTCTTTGCAAACGACTGGCTCGCTGCGTTCCTCGACGAACCGGCGCTGGCACCGTTCCTACTTGTCGGGATTGCCTATGTGTTCTTTCGGGCGTTCAACCAGTACTGCATGCTCGCATTCCAGGGGTTCAACCGCGTCGACTGGAGTGCGGTGATGGGAATCATCGAAAACGTCGCGCGGCTGGTCTGTGTTATCGCCCTGGTCGTGTTGGGATACGGAGCGATCGGGGCCTTTACCGGCTACGTTCTTGGTTACGTTGCATCCGTAGGATTCGGACTGGTCGGACTATACGTGTTCTTTTACAGGGATCTGGACCGGGCCTCCGGATTCGAACCCGGGCTCCCACGCCGGATTCTTGAGTACAGCGTCCCGTTGACTGCTACCCGAGGTGCGAACGTGCTCGACAAACGGGTCGATACCGTTCTCGTCGGCGTACTCTTGAGCGCAACCGCGGTGAGTTTTTATACCATCGCTCGACAGGTTGCAGAGTTCGCGGCGGTTCCGGTCCGGTCGCTCGGTTTTACGATCTCCCCCGCGCTTGGTGAACAGAAGTTCGCGGACCAACCGGATGTGGCGGCACGGCTCTACCAGGAGTCGTTCCGGCACGTCTCCATGTTGTACATTCCCGGTGCCGTCGGGCTGATGCTTGTCGCCGACCCACTGATCCGATACGTCATCGGAGTGGAGTATCTTGGCGCTGTTCCCGTGTTGCAGGTGCTCAGTCTCTTCGTCCTCGTCAACGCGATCAACCTGATCACGACGGATAGTCTCGATTATTTGGGCCGGGCACGGATCCGTGCCATCGCAAAAGGCGTCACCGCCATTGCGAACTTTATTTTGAACCTCCTGTTGCTCCCGCTGATCGGCGTCGTCGGGGCAGCGCTTGCTACGGTTATTACCTTCTCTACGTACACAGCGATCAACGTGTACGTGATCCACCAGGAACTGGGGCTCGATTTCGTCTCGCTCGCACGAAGCGCTACCGTCATTACCGGTATTTCGATCGTTATGGGAACGATCGTCGTACTGTCGCTCCCGTACGTTTCCGGACTACTCACGCTGGCCGGTGTCATCGCGGCAGGTGTCTCCGTCTGGGCGATCCTGTCGGTCGCCATTGGCCTGATCGATCCTGACGAGGCCGTCGCGTTCTTTGCGGAACGGAACTGAAATTTCCGGGGTTCCCGTGACTGTGGCCGGGGAAGGGGGACACCCCGTGTGGCTCGGTAGCTTTGCCATCCGGGCCTCCAGATACTGATTTTGAAGCTTCTGACGCGAACATCACGATTATCAGCATCGGGTTTGTTTCGGTAGGATGGTCTTTACAGGTGGTTCAGAGGGCAACTCCAGTATCTACCATGGGGTAGTTTCTACTCACGGATGAGCGCCGCGCGGAGTCCCACAGCCTGCTTCGGTAAGCTGTACATCCTTCGGTAAGCTGTACAAAATTAACGGTAATTCGGTACTAGTCGCGGGCCAGCAATGCGACACGCCGAGTAAGTGCTTCTTATCTTTGTCTGTAAGTATCTGGTATGAAAACATCTGTATAGCTATCAATTTAATATGTACTCCTCGCAACTCTGGGGGTATTGTTGCTCAAACCCGTCATAACCGTTATTATAGTAGCTTGTTCCTACCGGGATATGCGCGATGACCGACCGACGACCGATGACCGGACGCGACTGAACAGACGATCGTATCTGCGGACTGCCGGAACAGTGGGTGCTGCCCTCGGTACGGGTAGCTTACTCTCCGGAATCGCTACTGCTACCGAGATACATCTCGGCGAGGAAGGACTTCAGGATGGAGATGACGCTGGCGAATACCTCGCCAATCATATCGGCGACAACAGGGAGATCGTCATCCCCGCCGGGACCTACCAGTATTCGACGAGAGCGTTTACCCGCGGACACAGCTCGGGCTACGCTGATCTCGTCGTTCGTGGCGAGGGCGAGTTCGGTGACGTCGTTTTCGAGCATCCCGACGGCTATAGCTTTTCGGAGGTAATCGCTGCTAACGGGGGTGATGTCCTCGTCGATAACATCGTCTGGCGTGGCGTCGCTGGCGGTAATGGGAACGTAACCATCCGAGCGCACGGCGGTGACGAGGTGACGCTTCGGCGGATCGCGCGCCCGGACGGGAGCAACGACCACGGGGAAGGTGTATACGTCCGGCCGGAGCACGCGGGCGTAGCTAACTTCGAACACTGCTGGCTGGAGAACTTCACTGACAACGGTCTGTACGGCAGTGCACCCGCTGGCTCGCACGGCAATGACGGCGCGGTCAACGTAACCGGTGGTCTCTACAAGAACAACAACATCGCGAATATCCGTATCGGTGGCTCGAACTCGACGATTGAGGGGGCAACGGTCGTTCTGACGGATGAACAACGGGGTCTATGGGGATCCAGTCGGGCGGTTAACATGCGCGGGATCTGGGTGCGCGAAGGAACCGGAAGTAACGGTCACGACATCACGATCCGGGACTGTGATGTTTACAACGAACTCCCCTACGCTCCGATCGAGATCCACCCCCGGAGCGGGGGCGGTAGCGGCGTCGTCGAGGATACACGGGTGTACAACGAGGGAGGGGCTGCCTCGATCCGCCACCGTGGCGGGGACTGGTCGGGACAGGACAACCACGCGACAGGCTCCGGAAACCTACGGATAGAGACCGGGACCAACAACTGTGAGGGACCGCGATGTGACATCGCTTCGGATACTCCGAGAGTACCGATCGGCGACCGTGAAGGGGGTCCGGCGACGGCCGAACTTCCCGACATGGATCCCCACCTCGTGACGTTCATAACCGCCGAGGACTCCCCGGTTTCGGAGTACCGATTCGTCGCCGATGGCCCGATTGACGCCCTCTCGGACACGCCGTACGACAGTCCGAGCGGAAACGCTGTCCGCGCAACAAGCAACTACGAGATCACGCGCGAGGACGACGAGCACGTCGCGGAAGGAAGCTCTGCAAACGGCTACGGTGACGCCTTCGAGGTGTACGGTGCGATCAGCGAGGCCTCCGTGGACTCCGAAGACATGGTGATCGAACTCGATGGTGACCGCGTCGACGCGGACGAACTCGTCGAGCGAACCCAACCAGAGGAAGCAGACGATGACGAGACCGGGGGAAATTACGACGAGACGGACGGTAGCGACGATACCGATGGGGACCCGTCACCGGCCGACGATGAGCAATCCGACAGCGACGACGACTCGCTGTCAAACGTCATCGTCGTGGATGGTTCCGCAAGCGACGACGTGAGTCAGTACGTGCTCACGGTCTCCGGCGAACTCGAACGCAGCGAGGCCCATACCTCAATCGTCAACGAGGGGCTTGCGTGGGATGCGTTGCCATCCAACGTCTCCGAAGACAGGGCGATCGGCGTGGTCGGAGAAGGTGCGGACGGCTATCGCTACACCGGTAACGTCATCAGCGTGGAAGTCCGGGGCAATGCTGCGCTTCGTATCGATCGGGAGGGATAGCATGAACGGAACACCTACCCCTTCGACGGGACCGGCTCTCGATCCCTGCACGGATCACACAGGGGGTGCCTGACCGTGGCCTCGAACGAGTGGGAGACCGTCCCGATGGATCCCGATCCCGAATCGGATCTCGGCTACGATCCGATCGATTGGGAAGTCGTCTCCACCGATACTGGCGGGCGCGAACAATTGCTCTTTCTCCCCGCTGACGAGGACGCCCTGCGGTCGGATGCCTTCATCGTCGCCGAACGGTCGGCTGTGACCGACATGGTTGAGAACCGCTGACGACCTGTGGCCTGTGATTCGGTTGCCTCCAGCCCGTGGAACCGGTGTACGAGAACACGGTAATCCCGGCTTACCCGTCGAAACACGGCTATAACAAAGCGACGCCATCGCCTCTCGCCGATAACGCCTCGGCGGGCGTGTGACCACGCATGGATTCACCTGATACTCACGCGACGACCAGCGACGAACAGCGGACACCACCGAGTCGGCGTTTACTACCCCAGGGGGTGACCGGATGACCGGCGCACAGTACGGCCCGGGCATCGACGTTCAGCCCAACGTCATGATCGGGACACCCGGCGAGGAGGGCGACCCACCCGCTTTCGGCACTGACGCGACGATCCGATCCGGGACGATCATCTATTCGGGCGTCCAGATCGGCGACCGGTTCCAGACCGGACACAACGCCGTCGTGAGGGAGCGGACGGCGATCGGCGACGACGTGACCGTTGGCACGAACGCGGTAATCGACGGGAAAACGACGATCGGTTCCTCGGTCAGTCTGCAAACTGGGGTCTACGTCCCGCCGTACACCGATATCGGCGATCAGGTATTTCTCGGCCCCCACGCCGTCTGTACGAACGATCCGTACCCGGTTCGGCGTGACGACGGGCTCGTCGGGCCGACGCTCGAAGATCACGTCTCGATCGGTGCGAACGCCGTACTGCTCCCCGGCGTCACGATCGGCGAGGGCTCCTTCGTCGCCGCAGGTGCGGTCGTCACGGAGGACGTCCCGCCCGAGACGCTGGCGGTTGGCGCGCCCGCCGTTCACAGGGAGTTGCCGGAGCCACTCGACGGAGGGAACCTGATCTAATGAGCCGAACGATGCCCGGACAGCTGTACGACCCCGCCCACGGGGACCGACCGACAGAGGAACAGCGCCGCGCGTTTCGGTCCGGCGAGATACCGGTCGCCGTCTACGGGCTTGGCAAAATGGGACTCCCGCTCGCGAGCGTGTACGCAGAGACCTGTGGGAACGTGATCGGAGCCGATATCGACGAGGACGTCGTGGCAGGAATCAACGACGGTGAGAGCCATATCAAGCGCGAGCCGGGTCTTGACGAACTCGTGGCAGAACTCGTTGGCGAGGGGGCGTTTCGAGCCGTCGCGGAGCCGAGTGAAGCCGCCCGCGAGGCCACGGTCCACGTAATCATTATTCCCACACTGTTGACCGACGATCACGTCCCCGACCTCTCGATCCTGCGGAGCGTCGTCGATGATGTCGCATCCGGGCTCTCCCCGGGCGATCTCGTCGTTGTCGAATCGACGGTCCCGCCCCGGACCTGCTCGGAGATGGTCTATCCACGGCTGCAGCGAGAGAGCGGGCTGACGGCTGGCGAGTTCGGCCTCGCTTTCTGCCCGGAACGTACCGCGAGCGGGCGGGCGCTCGAAGACATCCGCGGAGCGTACCCGAAAGTCGTCGGCGGAATCGACGCTGAGAGTACCCGTGTTGCAGGACTCATCTACGAGGAGATCAACGAACGGGGGACGATTCCCGTCTCCGATACGACCACTGCGGAGGCGGTCAAGGTGTTCGAGGGCGTCTACCGGGACGTCAACATCGCGCTGGCGAACGAACTCGCCCGGATGACGGACGAACTGGAGATCGACGTCCGCGAGGCGATCGAGGTTGCGAACACCCAGCCGTACTGTGATATCCACGATCCCGGTCCGGGCGTCGGCGGGCACTGTATCCCCTACTATCCGTACTTCCTGATCGAGGGGCTAGAGACCAGAAACCGCCTGCTCAGGACTGCCCGCGAGATCAACGACGAGATGCCCGCGTTCACAGTGAGAAAGCTCGCCGAGGAACTGGCGAGCGAGGGGAAGAACGTGGCGGACGCTCGGGTCGCCGTGCTCGGACTCACCTACCGTCCGGGCGTCGAGGAAACTCGCGCGAGCCCGGCGATCCCGATCACTCACCGGCTTGCAGACCTCGGTGCGGACGTCCTGACGATCGATCCCATGCTCGATAACACGGGCGAGTTCGCTGGCGAGCAGGTCCCCCTCGAAACGCTGTACGACCACGACCTCGATGCCGTGGTTCTCGTCACTCCTCACGATGAGTTCGACGCGATCGACTGGACTGCGTTCGAGCGCCCGCTCGTCGTGATCGATGGCCACGCCACGCTCGATCTTGCTGGGACCGATCACCGTCGCTACGCGATCGGGACGGGGCGGCCGCGATGAGGGGACGACTGCAATGATCGACGACCACCCGTTCGCGCTCTGTCTCACGCACGACGTGGACCGACCGTACAAAACGTACCAGTCGGTCTACTACGCGCTTGCCGATCGGGACCCACGACAGCTGCAAAGCCTGTTTCCGGGCCGAAACCCGTACTGGCAGTTCGAGCGGCTGATGGAGATCGAGGACTCGCTCGGCGTCCGGTCGGCGTTTTACTTTCTCGACGAGCAACACCTGCTGCGGGACCGTCCCGTCCGCGACTGGTTCGAGCCCGACAACTGGATGCGATATATGGGCCGGTACTCGCTCGACGACCCGGCGATCGTCGACGTCATCCACGAACTCGATGAGGGGGGATGGGAGGTCGGACTGCACGGCTCCTACGAGTCCTACGACGACCGCGAGCGGCTTCGCCGGGAGAAAGCCCGCGTCGAATCGGTACTTGGGAAGCCGGTTCGGGGTGGTCGCCAGCACTATCTCAACCTCGACGTCCCCGAGACGTGGCGACATCAGCGGGCAGTCGGTCTCAAGTACGATACCAGTCTCGGCTCCAGTCAGAGCTACGGGTTCCAGTACGGCGACTCGATCCAGCGCCCCTTCGACGACGAGTTCGTCGTCTTCCCGCTGACGATCATGGAGGTGGCTCTCCCGGATCCCACGAAGCACTTCGAGGAGGCGTGGGCCGAATGCGAGCGTCTCCTCGCGGAAGCAGCCGACCGCGGCGCAGTGATGACGATCCTCTGGCACCCGCGGTACTTCAGCCGACGTGATTTTCCCGGCTGGGGTGCACTCTATCGGCGTATCATCGAGAACGCGCTGGATCGCGGGGCGTGGGTCGGCCCCCCTGTCGAGCTGTACGACCAGCTCGACCATCCGACCGACGACCGATTCGACGAGCCCACCGGTGACCGACTCGACGAACAGGTCGACGCGGAACCCGAATCAACCGTCCACGAATCGGCGGAGTAGTCGCCGCAGCTTCCGCGGTAAGAACGCGATAACAAAGGATAGCTGTGGTCGATCATAGACAGAATCAGCAGTATGCAAATTGAGGAGCTTACTCTCGATGACTGGAGTGGTGCCCTTCCCAAGGAGGGGATCGAAGTTTTTCACACGCCGAGCGCGCTGTCGGTAGTTGCCGACCACGCGCCGGGCGAACTACGACTGTACGGCGGGTTCAAGGGCGAACAGCCGGTTGGGCTCTTCCCCGTGGTCGTGCAGGATCGTCCGGTCGGGCGCGCCGTCTTCTCTCCCCCGCCGGGAATGGGTATCCCGCGGCTGGGCCCGATCGTCATGCCGACCAGCCCGAAACAGCGAAAACGGGAACGAGTCAACCGCCGGTTTACCGAGGCGGTACTGGAGGAGATCGAGGTCGACGACTCGCTGACACTGTTTCGGTCGATCTGTACCGCCGAGTACACCGATCCGCGACCCTACCGGTGGGCAGACATGGATGTCGAGACGAAGTTCACCTACGTGCTCGACCTCGATGACCGCTCGCCGGAGGATGTCCGCCGGTCGTTCAGCAAGAGTCTGCGCCGCGAGATCGGCGATGGTGAGGAACTCGACCTCCGAATCGAGCGCGAAGGGGTCGAGGGTGCTCGATCCGTGTACGACGCGACCCGACGTCGCTACGAGGAGCAGGGCCGCGAGCTCTCGCTCGACTGGGACTACGTCCGCGACCTCGTGACCCAGCTCGAAGACCGAGCGCGCGTCTACGTCGCCCGGACGCCCGAGGGGCGATTCCTCGCCGGAATCACAGTATTATACTCGAACGACGCGGGCTACTTCTGGCAGGGCGGGACGCGAACGACCTACCAGGGCGTCGAGATCAACAGCCTGCTTCACTGGCACGTCATCCGCGACATCATCGAGGATCCTCCGATCGATTCGATCACTGGCTACGATCTGATGGGGGCCAACACCGAGCGGCTCTGTCAGTACAAGAGCAAGTTCGGCGCGGAACTGGTACCGTACTACGTCACCGAATCCTCGGGCGCTGGGATGGAGGTGGCCAAACGTGCCTATCGGATGGTGGCAAAATGATTCGGAGGAGTACAATATGAGTCGCTACGCTGAGGTTGACGTCGTTGAGACGAGCGCGGAAACCGTTGAATCTACCCCGAACACCGATCTCTCGGTGTTGAACCTGGTGACGACCGAGGAGGCTCGCTTTTTCAAACAGCAGGTTTCGATCCTGGAGGAACTGGGTGTCTCGTCGACGACTGTCTCTGTGCCCGACGAGCGCGTCACCGGAGAGGGTGCGCTCGCGGGTCGGTCCACGGTCGATTACCTCCGATTTCTCCCCCGGGCGATCAGGGAGTCGTTCGGTGAGTACGATCTTATCCACGCGAACTACGGGCTCACCGCGCCCGCAGCAGTGCTCCAGCCGAACCTGCCGGTGGTTATCTCGCTGTGGGGGTCGGACCTGTACGGCCGGTTCGGCCCGATGAGCAAGCTCTGTGCCCGTCTGGCCGACGCGACGATCGTCATGTCCGAACAGATGGCCACGGAGCTGGGCGGTAATCCGTACGTTATCCCGCACGGGATCGACCTGGAACGGTTCCAGCCCGCCGACCAGCAGGCTGCTCAAGAGGACCTCGGCTGGGATCCGGGGCGAAAGCACGTCCTCTTCCCGTACGCAAGAGGCAAGTCGGTGAAAAACGCGCCACTGGCCGAGCGCGTCGTCGCCGCTGCGCGAGAACGACTCGACGAACCGATCGAACTTCAGTTCGTGACCGGGGTCTCCCACGATGAGATGTCGATGTACATGAACGCGGCGGACGCCCTCCTGTTAACCTCCGACCGGGAGGGGTCGCCGAACTCGGTCAAGGAAGCGATGGCCTGTAACCTGCCGGTCGTTGCGACGGACGTCGGGGACGTTCGCCAGCGACTGCGCGGCGTTCATCACTCATTCGTTGCTCACGATGACGCCGATCTTGTGGACTGTCTGGTCTCCGTGCTCGACGCCGACGTGGAATCGAACGGCCGAGACGTCATCGCGGAACTCCGAATCGAGCAAATGGGCGAGCGGCTGCTCTCCGTGTACCGTGACGTTCTCGACGAGTGATCCCAATGGCAACTACATCCAAACAGACCGACCCGGCCGACACGCGTACGAGGAAAGTGTTGCTGGTTCTCGGCTTTCTCGCGCTGACCATCGGCATCGTTGCGGCCCGAACCAGGCCTGCCACCGGCTACGAGATCTCATTCTATGCCAGCACGCCGACACTCTTCTGGATCGGTGTCGGTCTCGCGGGGATCATCGGTACTGTGGTTGGCTTCGGGTCACCGCAGTACAGGCGAGTGTGGCAGGGATCGATCCTTCTGACCGGTTCTGCCGTGCTCTCGGTAATTGCGTTGCCCATCTTCCGTGGGTTCCATTTTTATGGTCCCGGTGACGCGCTGAGCCATCTCGGCTGGGTCCGGATGATCGAATCGGGCGCACTCCATCCTGCAAGTTTACGATATCCTGCCGTCCATTCGATCGCTACGATGCTCTCGAACGGCGCAGCACTTCCGGATACACACGCACTGATGCTGACTACCGTCGTGTTCTTCGCGCTGTTCCTGTTGTTCGTTCCGCTGTGTGTCGCCTCGATCACGAACTCCGGGCCAGCGATCCTGATCGGAGTCCTCTCGGGGCTTCTGTTGTTGCCGATCAACAACGTCGGCGTCCACACGACGGCTCATCCGACCTCCCAGACGATCATGTTCGTGCCGGTCGTCCTGTACTTGCTCTTTGGCTACGTGCGCGACCGTGGAGAACGCTATCCGATGGGATCGGTCTCCGGTATCGGGTTACTGCTCGGACTCTCGGCTATCGCGACAATGTTGATCCATCCACAGCAGTCGCTGAACCTGCTCGGGGCTTTCTTGCTAATCTCCCTCGTCCAGTACGGCTACTCGACGTTTCGGGATCCGGAACACCCGATCAACCAACAGCGATTGCTGTACGACCAGACAGCGCTCTTTACGCTCCTGTTCCTGCTGTGGGTCCCACGCCTCGAACGTGTTCGTGTTGCCGTCGTCGATATTACGACCGGCCTCATCACGGGCGGGACGCCTGGCACAACCGTTGCTGGTCGAACGGTATCGCTGGCTGTCCTCGGGGGGAGTCTCGAGGAGATGTTCGTGAAGCTGTTCAGTATCAGCCTGCTCTATGTGATCGCTGCGGGCTTGCTGGTTCTCACGTTACTGGTCGGCAAGCTCAGGCGCGTCGGTCCGAACGGTCGTGCGTTCATCCAGTATCTTGTGGTCGCTGGGATCCCGGCAAGTGTCTTTTTCGTTCTTTTCCTGCTCGCCGACGCCTCCGATCAGTATTTCCGATACTTCGGGTTTGTGATGGCTCTCGTCACTATCCTGGGTGCCGTGGCAGTCACTATCTCGATCGATCGCTTCGGTGACCTCGGTGCGAAGCCAGTTCTCTCGACGGGACTCGGGCTGATCTTTGTCCTGTTCCTCGTCATGCAACTGATCTCATTTCACCCGTCACCGTACATTTACCAGCCGAGCAACCAGATCTCGGACGGACAGATGAGCGGCTACGAGACGGCGTTTGACGACCGTGAGGAGGACGTCCAGTTTGCTGGCATCCGTTCCGGCCCGCGACGGTACGTCGACGCGTACTACGGAACGAACTCCCCGACCGCCGAGACGTTCCCGGGGAGCCGTGAAGTGATTCCGGAAGAGGAATTCAACGATAATCTCGCAGGGGCCTACGACGAACGGACCTACATGCCAGTGGCCTCGGCGGACTACGACCGCGAGGTCGGTCTGTTTCAGGAACTTCGGTATTCCGAAGAGGGTTTCCAGCAACTGGAGCAGAATACGGAGGTCGACCGCGTACAGTCTAACGGCGAGTTCGAACTGTATCTGATCGACCCCGATAACACCGACGGGTAGTCCCCAGACACAGACTGGCGTGTTCCACGCCAGTCCGGCACGGTAGCACGTCCATAACAAACCACAGACGCAGCCTCGTAGGCGTATGGACGGATCTCACGACACTTCGAGCCGGGCGTCCCCATCGACAGAGGGCACCCCACCGTCGGTGATCGACGACCGGACCGTGCTCGTCACCGGCGGTGCGGGATTCATCGGTGGCCATATCGCGGCGAGACTGGCCGCGGAAAACGATGTTCGTGTTCTCGATAACCTCTCGACCGGCAGTACCGACCACCTCCCGGCCGAGGTCGAGTTCGTTCAGGGGGACCTCCGGGACAGTTCGGCGCTCGACTGGGCGACCGACGGCGTCGACGTGATCTTCCATCAGGCGGGACTGGTGAGCGTCGACGAGTCGATCGAGGAGCCGGTGCGCAGCCACCGTACGAACGCGACCGCGACCGTCGAACTGCTCGAACGTGCGCGTCAGGAGGACGCACGGATCGTCGTCGCCTCTAGCTGTGCTATCTACGGCGACCCCGAGCAGACGCCGATTGCGGAGGACGCCCCGAAACGTCCGAAGTCGCCGTACGCCGTCGACAAGCTCGCGATCGATCAATATACCAGAACGTTCGCTGAGCTATACGATATCGACGCCATACCGTTGCGGTATTTCAACGTCTACGGTCCGGGACAGACCGGCGGCGAGTACAGCGGCGTGATCACCGCATTTCTTGAACAGGCCCGATCCGGAGAGCCGATCACCGTCCACGGTGACGGTGAGCAGACCCGTGACTTCGTCCACGTCTCGGACGTCGTCGATGCTAACCTGGCTGCTGCAACGACCGACCACACCGGGCGGGCGTACAACGTCGGGACGGGAACGAGTACGTCTATCCGCAAACTGGCTGAACTCGTCCGTGACGTGGTCGGATCCCGCTCCGAAATCGTCCACCGCGACGCCAGACAGGGCGACGTCCGGCATAGTGAGGCGGATCTCTCGCGCGCTCGTGAACTCCTCAAGTACGAACCCACGATCTCGCTCGAAAACGGGCTCGCCGAGCTCGTCACAGGTAGTCGATAAGAACGGCACGCTCTTTTGTGGTGTTCTGACGTCGGTATTCCCCGTGGACGCCTGGCTCCTCACGTCCGTTCACCGAAGCGACGTGTCGCTTCGGGCCGTCACTCACCCTGTTCGTGACGACGCCGCACAAGCGGACGGGGTGGGATTCGAACCACGCCAGGACGTGCCCGCTACGCTGCGCGCGACCTGTCTACTTCGAATCCCACGTGGACGCTTGGCTCGTCGCCTTCGCTTCTCGCACAAGCGGACGGGGTGGGATTCGAACCGGAGCAAGACTCGCTTTGCTCGTCTTGCAGGGCTCGAATCCCACGAACCCGTGCCACTCCTCACGTCCGTTCGTCGTGTCACGGAAGGGGTGGGATTCGAACCACACGAAGCCGTAAGGCCCCCACCGAGATGGTGGTGCTCTGCCACTGAGCTACCCTTCCAGTACGTCGCGGCGACATGGCCCCGTGCCACAGCCGCTATCCGATCTGTTGGTCGATCGCTGTATTGTTATTCTGTGGATACTGTCCGTATCCTCTTCATACCGGCACTCAGCCGATCTCTCGCTCTTCTAACTCCTCGTTTTCCACCATATCGAAGATCATTGCGAGGACGAGCATCAGCGTACCAAGCAACACGACTGGGAGCGAACTCTCGCGGTCGTGCTTGCGACGACGAACCACCCCGACCACGTTCCGAAGCCCCCTGAAAATCCCCACGAAGCTCGCCGCCGCACCGATCCCGTAGAGCAGGACAAGCGGGTGGAAGTTCCGTGTTAGGTACTTGACGCGCAAGCGCCACAGGAAATTCGAGAGCAACATGAGCGAGACTCTCGGAATATACTCCAGGTACGAGATGTGGCTCTCCTCGTCAGCGTACCGGCTTGGTACCGGGACGTCCGCGACCCTGAGCTCCGCGGCGTTTAGGTTGACGAGCAGGTCGTTGCAGTACCCGTAGTACTCGTACATCTCGTCGATTTCGACGGTCTCCAGCGCGTGGAGCGAGATCGCGGTGTAGCCGTTCTGTGGATCGCCAATGGTCCAGTAGCCGCTGGCGATTTTGGTGAGGAATGAGAGGATAGCGTTCCCGACGAGTCGGAACGTCGGCATTTCTTCGCGGTGTTCGGGATGTATCAATCGGTTACCCTTGACGTACTCGGCACGCTCCTCGACGATCGGATCGAGCAAGCGATCCAGCATGTCGGGATCCATCTGTCCGTCGCCGCCGACGACCGTCGTGATGTCGACCTCGTCAGCTCTCGCGTGCTGGTAGCCGGTTTTGATCGCGCCGCCGACTCCCTGATTCTCCTCGTGCTGGATCGGAACGACGTGTCGGTCGAACTGGACACCGCCGTCCGCGAGCGCCTGCTCCGTGTTTGCGTTGCGTCGGTCCGCGTGTGCCTGTATCTCTGCCCACGTCCCGTCCGTTGAGCAGTCGTCGACCGCGTACACCCGATCGACGTACTCGGGGAGCGTATCGATGACATCGCCGACGAAGCCTTCCTCGTTGTACGCCGGGACGACGACGCCGATACTATGCTCTCGGTACATTCTGGTCGGTGGGGGGAACGGTAGTACGGACGATTCGGTTCATCGTACTCTCCACGAGGTGGGAGCGTCTCATTGTTATACTGACCTTGTTCCGGATATTGGCTCTCTGATTGCGAACAATCCGCCAGCAGCAGTTGTGGCTACGTCGGAATCCCCTCTGCGGGCAATTCGTCCATTTCAGGGCTCCGTACTCCGTATTGGAATGAGAATAACGATCCTACGAAAGGAAAGTAGCGCTATAACAAAGGTCGCAAAGCGGGAATGGACCGTAACGAACGAGAGATGGATACGAATACCTTCCAAGGACTGAGAACAGCCCTGATTGTCCTCGTCTGCATTGCCTGTGTCACCGCGCTCGCCCCGCCCGCGACCGCGGGGACGACAGGTGACGATGCTGACGATGACACCTACGTGGTCACTCAGGGCGACGAAGAGTTCGAGATCACACCAGTCGGTGACGGAACCCAGACCGCAGAGGAGTTCTACGACTACCGGACACCCGAGACCCACGACTACCCCGACTACCTGTATAGCTCGTACGGGACGACCGAGTACCAGAAGGACGACGCGAGCATCCTCATGCTCCACGAGGGCAGTGATGGGCTCAGCCTCGTTCTCGTCCACGATAAAGTGGATGGCGACACACGCGGTGGATCGCTCACGATGCAGATCGATGGATTGCCCGAAGATGGCGAATGGGTCGTCGAAGACGATGCCTACAGCGAAAGTCACTACGGAGGCCCGCTCGACACGTTCGACCACGACGACACGTCGAGCCGGATCACCTGGATCTGGACGGAAGGACGAACTGACGGTGGCGCGTTCAACGGTGGTCTCGACGATGGTGACTGGGAGATCACGATAGAGCCGTACTTCAACGAGGAGGCGGACTACCGCTATGAGGATCCCGAGGGATATGACGGACAGCTCGATGACTGGAAACTGATCTCAGGGGCCGGTGACTCTCACACGAGTACATCTCTACCGAGCCTCGACGAGCCGATCACGATCACTCCGGGTGGCGTGCCCGAGCTCTCTGTCTCCAGTCTCACTGCGTTCCCATCGACAGCCGAACCCGGTGAAACGGTCGAGATCAGTACCACCGTCACAAACGTTGGAAACGCCGACGGGGAGTTTGAGGTCGAGTTCACCGGTGAGGACGAACTGATCGACACAGAGACGGTTTCGCTCGAGGCAGGTGAGAGCACGCAATTAACGACAGAGGTGACATTCGAGGAGCCCGGTAGCTACGAACTGGGCGTTGAGGGGACGACTACGTCGGTACAGGTGCTTGAGGAACCCTCGAATGGGGTGGGAAGCGAGAACGGTACTGACACCAATGGTAACGAAACCACCGTCAACGGAAACCATTCCGAGGGGAACGGTGACGAAACCGGCACACAGGGCCAGACTGGCGACGACGGACTGCATGGCTTTGGCGTCCTCACGGGCATCGTCGCGCTGGCGGCCCTGATCGGTATCAGTTACGCTCGTCGGAATCAGTTGTAGACCGAGAGCAGCTCTCTCTGGTGAGCTTTTTATACAAAATCGAACAGGGGGCGGCTCACTGCAGCTTGGTTCGGGGGCTGTCTCAGTTCGACGACGAGACGCCGAACCGTGTGACATGGTGTGCACTAAGGCTCGCGTCGGCCGACCCATCGAGGCTCCCTCTGCCGTCGAGGACTACCAGTGGTGGATCGAACACGGACCAGTCGAACTCATCGAACACATCGTGGTCGGTTACTACCACCACGGCGTCGAGATCCATCTCGCGGACGTGATCTACCCCCGCGAAGTAGATGTCCTCGAATGCGGACGTATCCTCGACGAGCGGGTCGACACCGACAACCGTTGCCCCGAAGCGTGCCAATGTGTTCGACAGCTCGATTGACGGGGCGGCCCGCGTCTCGCCGACATTTGGATGATGGGATAGTCCGAGCAACAACACGACGGCGTCTTCAATGTGGGTATCGGTGGCCGCCAGTTCGCGGACGAGTGCGTTTGCGAGGTGTTCGGGCATCGACTCGTTGACCTCTCTGGCTGCTTCGATTAGCGGGGTCGACGACGCACACTCGTTGATGAGATAGTATGGCGTGTCCGGGAGATCGTACCCCCCGGTGCCCGGTCGCGGGTCGGGGACGTCACAGCGCGGGTGTGTGTTCGCAGCCTCGATTGCGCGAGGTATATCGGTGCCGAGTTCGTCGGCCAGTCCCGCCAGTTCGTTCGCCAGCCCGATCGTGACGTCCCGGTAGACGCTCTCGACGACGCGGGCGCACTCGGCCACTGTGCTGGTATTGACCGTGACGACCTCCGAAACCCGGAGTTCGTCGTACACCACCGCGGCGGCGAGGGTACTCTCGGCGTCGACGCCGCCGACGATCTTCGGGTAGCTACCGCGCATCTCGCGGAGGGATCTCCCCGGGGTAGCACGAGACGGACAGGCCGCAACCCCGAACTCGTCGGCGTCGAGATCGCTCCCGGCCAGCAGGATCGGCTGGACGATATCGCGGCACGTTCCGGGGGGGACGATCGATTCTACCAGTACGAGGTCCCCGGAATCCAGAGCGGGTGCGATGTCCCGGAGCAGCGTCCTGAGCTCGGAGAAGTCCGGCGCGTTATCCGACCTGATACCGGTTTCGACAGCGATAACGTGGACGCTCGCTTCCTTCGCGACCGCTCCTGTTCTGGTGGTCACCGAGAGCGCATCCGCAGTTGTGGCCGTTCGGACGAGCGAGGGAAGCCGTGGTTCGTCGTCGACAGGACACTCTCCATCATCGATACGAGCGACACGCTCTTGATCGTTGCCGACCCCCACAACGTGGCCTGTGGTACTGGCGTAGACCATCGACAGTGAGAGACCCAGTCGACCGAGGCCGTAAACGGCGACCGGTACCTCGCCGGACCGGAACGCCGCGCGCTGCTGATCGGGCGTCGCGCTGCTACGGTATAACCGCGAACACTGGGTATCCTGAAGTGTCTTCGACATCGCTACTGGATAACCCGTTCACCCCCGAGAGCGACGGTCTCGATCTCGCTTGCGACCCTGAGAGCCTCCAGCCCGTCCTCCCCGGTAACGACCGGTTCGGTTCCCGTCCGGATCGCCTCGGCGAAGGCAGCGAGCTCCTTTTTCAAGGGTTCACCGTTCTCGACAGTCGGATGCTCGACGATGTTCTCGTGCCGATACCGGAGGTCTCCGTTCTCTTCGATGTACTCCGGCAAGGAGTGACGGTGAATCTGAATCGACCGCGAGATGTAATCGACGTACACCTGACACTCACGGGCTGTAATCGTCATCTCACGGACCTTCTGCTGGGTAATTCGACTGGCCGTCAGGGTCCCAAGCACGTCGCCGAACTCGACCGTCGCGGTAACGTGCTGGTCGTCTGCGGTTGCACTCGCATGTGTGACATCTCCGTGCTCGTCGAGCAGGGACAGCAAGACGTCGATATCGTGAATCATCAGATCGAGCACAGGACTCGTTCCGATATCACGGTCAAGTGGCGGCCCCAGCCGTCTGGCGTCGACCGCGAGTACGTCGAGATCCGGAACGATATCGACGAGCGCCTGTATCGCCGGGTTGAACCGCTCGATATGGCCGACCTGCAGGACGAGGTCGTGTTCGCCAGCGAACTCTATTAGTTCCTGTCCGTACTCCGGTGAGTCGACGATCGGTTTCTCGACGAGAACGTGGGTCTCCCTCCTGAACGCCGTCATCGCCGTCTCGAAGTGATACTTCGTCGGGACGGCGATCGAGACGGCATCGACTCGATCGAGGAGTTTCTCGATCGAGAGTGCGGTCGTTTCGTAGTCCGATGCGACACTCGTCGCGGCCTCCAGATCCGCGTCAGCAACACCGACTAGCTCAGTCGTTGGGAGTTCCTGGTACACACGCGCGTGGTGTCGGCCCATGCTCCCAACGCCGATAACGCCGACGTCGATCGTATTCGTACTCATGATTGTGGTATCTAGCTGTTATTCGTAGCAGGACTGTACGACAGTGGTTATCGAACGCACGTCGTCGATCGAGAGTGCAGGGTGAACGGGCAGGGACAGCACTTCCCTTGCGGCTTGCTCAGCAACTGGCGCGTCCGTTTCGACGTGGTCGTAGGCTGGCTGTTCGTGGATCGGTGTCGGATAGTAGACACCGGTACCGATCCCCGCGTTATCGAGATATGACCTGAGGCGGTCCCGATTCTTGCACCGGATCGTATACTGGTGATACGCGTGTCTTGCATACGCAGGTTCAAAGGGCGTCGCGACCGCGGGTTGGCTCCGGAGTCGTTCGGTCAGTATTCGGGCGTTCTCCCGGCGCTTTGCGACGTACTCGGGCAGTTTCTCGAGCTGAGCGAGCCCGATCGCCGCCCCGATGCTCGTCATCCGGAAGTTGTGACCGAGTTCGACGTGTTCGTAGGTATCGCTCCGTCCGTGGTTGACGAACTGGGCGGCACGCTCGGCAACGTCCTCTCGGTCAGTCGTGATCATCCCTCCCTCACCGGTCGTCATGTTCTTCGTCGGGTAAAACGAGAAGCAGGCTGCATCGCCGAACGACCCGACCCGTTCCCCGTTGTAGGTAGCTCCATGTGCCTGTGCGGCGTCCTCAACGAGCAGTAGATCGTGCTCGTCCGCGAGCGCTGCCAGCGGCTCGATGTTTGCGGGCAACCCGTAGAGATGAACGGCGAGGATCGCGTCGATCGTCTCGCCCTCCGCGTCGAGCAGCTCTGTGACTGCGTCCGGATCGAGGTTGTACGTTTCGGGATCGATGTCGGCAAAGACCGGCTCCGCTCCGGCCAGTCGGATCGCGTTCGCACTTGCCACGAACGAGAACGGCGTCGTGACGACCCGATCCCCCTGACCGATTTCGAGTGCCTCGAACGCCGCATGCAGGGCGGTCGTCCCGTTCGAGGTTGCCACCGCGTGCTCGACATCACAATAGTCGGCGAACGCCGATTCGAACTGCCTGACGGTCGGTCCATCGGCGACCATTCCACTGTCGATCACGTCGGCGACTCGTTCTGCCTCGACCCTGCCGAGATCGGGGTCTGCAATCGATATGTTCGCCATTACGGCACCTCACTGCACACTGTCGGTTTGCTGTTTGTTCTGTGCAATACTGGATTATTGAAAATCGAGATGATGGTCTGTAGCATTATTACTCCGGTCTCGGGAACTATGACATAGTTGCCTACCTGCTACCTTTGTTATAGACGGGTTGTACGTCAGGTAGCGCGTGTTTTCCCGGCAGACGGTGGATCAGCGGGCACCGAACTCCCTGGGATCGATCGGGAAATCGCTTCGTATCCTGCCTGCCCCGGTCAAAGACTGCATATTTTCCATCGGTTCGTTTAGCCAGTCTGTAACAAAGTAACGAATAGCTGACCTGCAACTGTAGAGGGTCAAAAGCGCATGCGGGGGATATGACCAGTATGAGACGAAACTAATGTCCAGAGCTGACCGTGACGAGTTGTCACAAGATGTAGTGTTTGATCTGCTGAGTAGTCCACGGCGTCGATTCGTGCTGTACTACCTGAACCAGGTCGATGAACCCGTAACTATCGGCGATCTCGCCGACGAGGTTGCGGCCTGGGAGAACGAGGTCGACGTCGAGGAGTTATCGAGCCAGCAGCGAAAGCGCGTCTACGTCTCCCTGTATCAGACACACGTTCCGAAGATGGATGATGCCGGGATCATCGAGTACGACTCCGATTCCGGAGACGTTGTGCTGTCCGATCAGGCCGTCGATATCAGCGCGTATCTATCGCGGGACGAGGAAGAACAACCGTGGCAACAGTACTATCTCGCGATTGCGATCGTCGGCGGCCTCTTTTACGGTGCGGTGGCACTGGGTCTCATCGGGGGGGTCTCGCAGTTCGCAGCCGGGCTGATCATCATTCTTGCGTTCGCAGTCACAGCGATTGGCCACCTGATCACCACACAGCGACGTGGGGACGGACTGTCCTCGGAACTGATCGACAAGCGGAAGTAGCCTGTTCTCTGCTCGGCACGAACTACTGAGTGTCTTCACTGACGGCTCCCCGATTCTTCTCAGGTCCAGAACAACCGGGGTGTCCCTCCTCGGAGGGGGCGATCGACCCCAGGGAGCAGGAAGCCTCCTGCGGGACCTCGGCCGGAGCAGTAGTCGGAGGGCGGAGGCATGCGAAAGCACAGAACAGGCTCACAGCCAGTGCCCGATCAGATTTCGTCCGACGAAGCCCCCACCGAGATCGGTCTGTAGACGTTTTGTGATCCTCCAATTGACGAGACCCAAAAGCAGTCTGGAATCACGTGTTCGTCAGACAGGGTGAAACAGAAGAGTAATTCACGGGTGAACCTAGTCGGATGCGACGGGGCTTGATCCCGAGGCGATTTACGCGCCGTCGACGGTAATCCAGAGGTGGTCGTCTGCTGTCTCGGAATCGGCGTCCTCTGGTGCATCGCCTTCATAGAGGTAGTAGTTGAGCCGGATGTTCTCGCCCGCCATGGGTGGCGAGATCGTGGTCTCCTGTGTCGCGCGCTCGCCAGGCTCCGGAGTGAGCTGTACCCGACCGAGTTCGGCCTCTTCAAGTACGGCTAACTCGTCGCCGTCCTCCTCGACATGCTGGGCCTCGATGACGACCGTGTACGTCGACGATTCCGTGCCGTCGCTGGTGACGCCGACGATCATCTCGGCGCTCTCACCGGGCGGGATTGCCTCCGGATACTCTCCGGCGACGAGCTCTCCGTCGTCGGTTTCGGTGAGTAGCTGGACCCCGGTCGAGCCCACTTCCGGCTGGGGTGCGGCCAGTCCGTATGCGACCGTCCCCATCGCTACGACGACGCTTATCAGAAGAACGACGTTGAGAACGCCGTCGACAGGGCTATCCTCCGGGAACAATCCGGTATCCGCTGAAGCGCCTGGATACACAAACCGTTCTTCTTCAGGGAGCTGGACGCGCCGGACGACCGCGCCGATCATTACGATGACGATAAACCCGGCGAGAGAGATCAGCACCGGTCCAGTGGAGAACCCCAATGGCGTTGTCGCCAGAACGAGACCGAACAACGGCAAGAGTACGACGCTTATCGCGACTGCCAGGGCAAGCCGCTCGTACCACCCGGGGACACCGGTCCCGACCAGTCCAACCGAAGACGTTTCATCCTCAGGTCCCGCCTGTGTTTCGTCCGCCATTCCAGGAAACACGAGCGAGACGAGCGCGTACCCTGGCAAGACGAGGAGGATGGGAAGTCCGAGGATGGTTCGAATGACTCCGCTGATGTCGGCAACGTAAAGCAGTGCCCCAATCACGGCGACGTAGCCGATGACGAACGTCGCATCTGCAGAGCCAGCGGTAACTAGCTCTCGGGCCTGCTGGATGGCTGATCTGTTCTCACTCATCGACGATACCACAACCGAGTACAGGCCACTAGGTCGGTTCTACACTCTCGCTGTACTGAACTGGCTCCCCACATTGATCGCTCGTCTGCGAAAGTGGTGATATTGGTTTTTTGTTATTCCCCTCCTATGATCGTATTGCCGTTCAGAGTACGCAGCTATGCGCTGGTTGCCCGTTGTTCGATCGACTCCCTCCTTGTTCACGTGGTGGTTCACGGTCAGCACTGGTTGAGGAAATCGGTGTCGTTGTGATGGGGTGGTCGGTGCACATCTGGATCGTTCGACATAGACTCAGTATCGTTCACGCCACGAAAATACCCAAAACCAATGTAGTGAACTGATCGGTATTGCTTGGCTACGCAACAGTACTCCGCCAGTATACGAGCGTATACAGTACATAAAATTCACCGAAGAATAGTATACTCAGCTTATATTAGGGATGTAGTAAACGGATATAGTTTTACGAATCTTAAAATATGATTTATTGGGGAATTCAGTTTTGACGATAGACATGTATTAAGACGCATGGCGTAGACCAAGCGATAGCAAGCGAGATCCAATTATGAACGATGAATGGGACGAGATCGGCTTCGTTATCAGCTCGCGGTATCGTGTGGAAGTACTTCGGAGATTGTCAGAGGGTCCGGCAACACCGACCCAGATAGCCAGCGACTCGGGGGCTGGGATTGCCCACATTTCACGGGCACTCAGCAGTTTGCGTGAGCGAACACTGGTGGATCTGCTCGTTTCGGAGGATCGGAAAAAGGGCCGTGTCTACGGGATTACGGAGGCCGGAGAAGAGATCTGGGAACAGATCCAGGCCGAGAATATGGTCGAGTGATCGGCGACAAGTCAAGCAGATCGCTGTTTTGAACTACTGACTCTGACAGCTTGAGCGTTCCTGGACTAGCCCCTGGCCCTCTCTGCCACTGGCGTCCGTATGGCCTATCGCTCGCTCCGCTTGAGGCCCAGCTTCCACTAGGTACAACAGTGGAGTTCCGTATCGGTGCTGTGGCCTGCCATGCAACGGCTCTGGTGGCGCGTACTGCGAGACGAGGCTATCGACAGTGAACGCGCAGTTCCGGACTCGACGCGCTCTGGACGACGGCACGCGCCCCTCTCTCGGATGATCGATAGCGACACTTCGGGCCGGTGATGCCCGCTCCTGTCACCGGACTCCGCATGAGTCCGGTACGGATGCTTGATCCAGATCTGCACGCGTATCCGGGCTGGAGCCAGCGCTATGAGTGAATACGCCTATCTCTGGAGGCTCGCTACTCGTCGTCTTCCTCGTCGTCGTCCGGTGCCAGCATCTCGGGGTCCCGTTTGTATTTCGGCGTCGCCGCGAACTCTGCAATACGCTCTCGCTCGCTCTCTGATAGCCACTTCGGCATGAGACGTAAGTTCAGGTTAGCCGTATTTACATCTGACGGGAAGTGTTGGCGATTCATCACTTGTATCTATCATTAGGAATCTGCGTGGGGAGAGTCGATAGTGTACCCCTCCGCAGTCTTTCGATTTGTCCACCTCCGAACCGTGACGTGAACTATCGCTGAAACGAGCCTCGAACGTGTGCGTTCCCGGCTGTCTCTCGACCAGTGGTCGACCGGGTAGTATCAGGCACCTACTGTCGAGAGCCGTAGCATTACCGGCCGAACCCTCACTGCTGGTTGCACGGTAGGAACGTTTTTCCAGAACGTAACACGATATTACCGGTCGAATACTGGTCCCGGTTTGTCCACGCAACGGCCGGTGCTGTCCACTGAGAAGAAAGTATTTAATCGCCACTGCGCTAGTTCGAAACGTGAGCACATCCGACGAGCGGTTCGAAGACGTAGCGTGTAACTGTAAGGTCGGCCGGGTTCTCAAGGAGTACGATCTTACAGCGTTAAACGACGAGCTGGTGGCCTACTGGACCGGGCGCGGCGAGGAGCGGTACAGTTTACGCGAGCTGGCGACGTACGTCAACCGATCGACCCTCCGCGCGGCGATGGACGAAGCCGGTGTCGCCTACAAGGATGGTGAGGTCGAGAACACCTACCGCCTGTTGACCGACGACGATGTCAGCAGTGGGATGCGAACGGAGACGCGCCGCGAACTCGAACACGATTCCGTGCCGATCGAGCAGGTCGAGAGCGATTTCGTCTCCCACCAGACCGTCCATAACCATCTGACGGACTGTCTCGACGCGTCGATGGTGACGCCGGACGACGAGGAACGCGTCGAGAGCGCCCGGGACAAGATCAGGGCACTTCAGAACCGCACCGTCGCGGTAACCGACGATACGATCGACAGGCTCGACCGGTCGGACGTGATCGATCTCGGTGAGTACGACGTACTGGTCGATGTCTCGATCATCTGCACCGACTGCGGACGCCAGTACACGGCGGGTGACCTGCTCGAACGCGGCGGCTGTGAGTGTCAGTCGGACAGCCCGCCGGAGCGTCATGAGTGACTGCGTTCCGGGATCGCACGTCCGCTCGCAGAGGTTTACAGGTGTACTTGTGTAATATCTGGGTGGCGAGACCGTTTCTAACCGCCGGGATGAACAACAAATAAGTAGCACGGCGGACTTGTTTCAGACAATGGAATCAGGTACTACTGTAGACGAGGTCCCCAAAACCGTCACTGTCCGGGCCGAGAATATCGGCGGGATCGACGAAACTTCGGTGACGCTTGATCGAGGGATAACGGCACTCACAGGTCGGAACGCGACGAATCGGACATCTCTGCTACAGGCGATCATGGCGGCGCTCGGCAGTGACCAGGTGTCGCTCAAGGCGGATGCCGATACCGGGCATGCAAGCATCAAGATCGGCGACGATGTCTACGACCGGTCGCTCGAACGGAGCGGTACCGCGATCGTGACTGACGGCGATCCGTATCTGAAGGATAGCGAGATTGCGGATCTGTTCGCCTTCCTGCTGGAATCAAACGAAGCTCGCCGTGCCGTGGCACGTGGAGACGATCTCCGAGAACTGATCATGCGTCCCGTCGACACGACCGCAATCCAGTCGGAGATCGACGAACGCACCGAGGAGAAGCGACGGATCGACGACCGACTTTCGGAGCTGGACGATATTTCCGCGAAGCTCCCTGGACTTGAAGAGCAACGAACTCGCCTCGACGCCGAAATAGAGGAGTTAGAGTCTGAGCTCGCCGACATCGAGGCGAATATCGACGATGTCGACGCCGACGTGGAGACATCGCGCGCCGAAAAACAGGAGCTCGAATCGAAGCTCGACGAGCTGCAGTCGGTTCGGTCGGAACGCGAACGCACGAGACGGCGGATCGACACCGAGCGAGAGAGCATCAACGCGTTGGAATCGGAGCACGAGGAGCTCGAATCGGAGCTGGCCGAACTTCCGGAGGATCGAGACGCCGAACTACAGCAACTGCGAAGTGAGATCGAGATGCTGGAGGGTCGAAAGGAGTCGCTGACGGCGGAGATCAGCCAGCTACAGAATACGATCCAGTTCAACGAGGAACGGCTAGCGGACGCACAGGCTGGCGAGCTAGACGCCGGTAGTTCGGACACCGACAGTGACCTCACGGATCAGCTCCTTTCCGAGCAGGATTCGGTCGTCTGCTGGACCTGTGGCTCCGAAGTCGCACGCGAGCAGATCGAGACGACAGTCGAACAGCTTCAGTCTCGCCGGAAGGAGAAATTGAAGGAACGGACCGACGTGTCCGACCAGCTGCGCGAGCGACGTCAAGAAGCCGACCAGCTGGAATCCACGCGGTCGGAAGTCGACGAGCTAGAACGCCGGATCGAACAGGTCGAGGACGAAATCGAGGACCGAACCGATCGACTGGAGGACTACGAGGAGCAACTGGACGAACTGGCGGACGCTGTCGAACAACTCGAATCCGAGGTCGAAGAGCTGGAGTCGGAAAGCTACGAGGAAGTTCTCGACAAGCACAGAGAAGCCAACTCGATCGAGTTCGAGATCGAACAAAAAGAACAGAAGCGACGTGAGATCACCGAGGAAATCGAAGACATAGAGTCCCGGCTGGACGAACGTGATAGCCTCGAAACGAGACGCGATGAGGTCGCGGAGGCGCTCACTGAACTCCGAACCCGGATCGACAGAATCGAGGCCGACGCAGTCGAGGCGTTCAACGAGCACATGGAACGGCTGCTGGAGCTTCTGGGGTACGACAACCTCGATCGCATCTGGATCCAGCGAAACGAACGGGAGGTTCGTGAAGGTCGTCGAAAAGTGACGAAGAGCACGTTCGACCTCAAGATCATCCGGACAACGGACGATGGCACGGCCTACGAGGACGATATCAACCACCTCAGCGAGAGCGAGCGGGAGGTGACCGGCCTGGTCTTCGCGCTCGCTGGCTACCTCGTTCATGACGTGTACGAGACGGTTCCGTTCATGCTGCTGGACTCGCTGGAGGCCATCGACTCGAACCGTATCGCGGATCTCATCGCGTACTTCCGCGAGTACGCGCCGTACCTCGTCGTTGCCTTGCTATTCGAGGACGCCGACGCACTCGATATCGATCACGAGCGCGTTACCGATATCTGAGGGCTGCTCAGGTTTCTGGAGGCCGGACTTCGACCTGTTCACCTCGTATCCGTCGATGATCTGGCACGTACGAAGTGCCCGTCTTGCGTAGTCCACAGACCGGTTTCGGTAGCCGATTTGAGTGGCATATATCGTGGGAACACATTGTAGAACTTCTAAACATTGTAGAAGAGGTATAGTATCTTGTAGTCTCTAACTACTGTATTCCGTCTACTATCTCACCAGTGATAAAGCAACAAGTTCCTATCAGTAGAGGAACTAATGACAGGTGGTGGTAGTGCTGTCGGGGATTGTCCCAGCCTTCGAAAGCAGAGCGGCTTCTCCCTCTGGATAGCGCCAGCAGGAACCACTCAGGTCGAGGGATTTGCGACGACGCCGCCCTCTCGGACGGCCGTCCGATCACAACAGCTCATACACCCCTGTACGTTGTCCTGGTTGTCCCCGAATACTCGAACGAAGTTCTGCGTGACGAAGCCGCCGCAGTTGTCACATCGTGGCATGGTTCATCCATCCAATGTTCTCAGTACGGTATAGTTACTCACAGTATACCTGACGTTATATGTCTATTAAAACAGGGTAGAACACATCTACGGCCGTTTTGACTGGCTGGACAGGTCTGATGATCAGGCGGGGTTCCACCTGTTCGAGGGGTCACGGAGGCGTCGTTTTGCCCACGAGAGTAGCTCCGGAATATCGCTGAGATGAAGGAGTTTACGTATCGCAGCTTTGTCGCCATCGTTTGCTCTAGAGAGTGTTTCGTCGTCCAGACGGTTGAGATCCGTCATGAGCCGATCGTAGCGGTCGTTCGGCGCGAGATACAGGATTTCGGTCATCAGCAATCTAGATTTCATTTTCGGTGCGACCTGCTCGTGCCACAGGTCCTCATACACTGAGAGCCGGTCCGCTGAGGTGTCCGGTTGTGCCGGTGTGAGCGCGTGGTCCACGGCGATCGCCGCTGCCCGGCCCGACTGCATACACTTGTTGATGCCTTCGCCCCAGAGCGGGTCGATCGTTGGTACTGTATCACCGATCGCCATGAAGCTATCAGTATGCATCCTGCCGGGCATCTGGATGTGTGCGGAGCCACGCAGTACCTCACCGCCCTCGATCTTGCTCGCATTCTCGAAGCGGGGATCGGTGTCGAGCCAGTGTTGCATGTAGCCGTCGATCGTCATCCCGCTTTTGGCCTTCTCCCGATGGCGCTCGTTCTGGATGTAGCAGACGCCGACCTTCGCGGTATCCTCGCCGGTGTGGAAGATCCACGAGTAGCCGCCAGGCGCGATATCGTGATCCAGTCGGAGCATCATCGCGTCGTGGAGGTCACCATACCCCTCGTGGTCGAGGTCGATCCCCTCCATGTGGTAGTCGATCCCGATCGCCTGGTTCTCGCGTTCGAGCGTGCTCACGCCGAGTTCGGATGCCAGCGGCGCGCTCGGGCCGGTCGCGTCGATGACGATCTCGGCGTTCACTTCTCTGTCGCCGTTGAATCGCACGCCGACGATTTCGTCGCCTTCCATTACCGGTCCGGCGACTCGCGCGTCGAAGCGAAACTCCGCGCCGTTCTCCCGTGCCTCCGCGACCAGCCAGCGCTTGAACGCCGCAAAGTCGAGGACAGCACCGGAGAGGTCGCGTGTGAAGTGGTCGTTCGGCGACTCCAGTACGACAGAATCGGTGTACTGCTGGACGACATCGCCGGGGACGCCGAACGCCGACATCATCGACGGGAAGGTGCCAGCGGTGGATTTGTTGCTCTGACGGGGGAACTCCGATTCAGGTTCGGTTTCAAGCACGAGAACGTCGTAATCCCGTGCGGCGAGATCCCGGGCACACTGCCCGCCTGCGGGACCTGCGCCAGCGATCACGATGTCGTACTCGTCGTTCATATGCTGTGATTGGGTGTCCCCATTATCAATGTTTCTTAACAGGTTCTCTCACGCCAGATATGCTACAACAATGCCGCAAGTAAATTCCTCACGCGATCCCTGCCCCGCCCAGCAGCAGGCGAATTCCGATAATCGTCAGCAAGCCGAGCACGACCCGGCGGCGCAGACTCTCACCGAGCCGATGACGGAGTCGCGTGCCGATCAGGACGCCAGCAACGGCAGGGACGGCCGCCGCGACAGATGCCAGAAAGACGAGACTGTCGGGGTAGAGTCCGAGCGCTCCGGCCGCTCCCACACGCACGGCGTTGAGGCCCAGAAAGAGCATCGCCGTGACGCCGACAAACAGGCCATGTGAGAGGTTACAGCTCTTGAGATACGCGATCAGCTGGACGCCGACGTTGGTCGCACCAAAGAGGACGCCGGAGGCGAGACCGACACCCGCCATACTGCCCGTAGATTCGACGAAGCACGCCTCTTTCGCCCGGCCGACCGCAGGGATCGACACCACTTGCTGGAGGCTCCCCACGAACGCAAGCGTCACGAGTCCGAGACCAATCCGTAGCGGCGCGTCCGGCAGGGTGTCGAGAGCGACCAGTCCCACGATCATCCCCGCGAGAGCGGCGACCAGCAGCGGTGCGAACCGCCGTCCACAGGTTCGTAGCTGGTCGCCCGAGAGCTCGCCGACGAGCGAGAGATTCACCCCGAGTATGGGGACAATCATGAACACGACCGCAGTCGCGGGATCAATGACAGTCGCAAGCGCCATCGTGGCAACGACGGCGAAGCCAAAGCCCGCGAGTCCGTTCACCGCACCGGCGAGGACGATCACGGCGAGGAGGGCTGCCACGGAGGCCAGCGAGTCGATCATTATTCGTTCGTCTCGTAGCAGGTACATATCCCTGTGGTGGTTGTGTGTGGTGGATGCTCACAGACCGACGGTCGATCGTCGAATGACTGATCCAGAGATTCGGCTCAGTTATATATTTGAGATATGGACTATGTCAATATATGACAATATGTTGGTGATTTTTGTAGCACCTCACGTGGAGAGATCGATGCGATACAGCACCGGTAACAGGTGAGGGTTAAACGCCTCTAGTATTATAAACTACTCAGTGTTTGACCAGCTACATACTGGGAGACACCGGACTATTTGACACTCTAACCGTATGTAGCGGCTTGAAAACGTCTCCCATCGAGATTCCACTTCATTGACTGTTTCGTTATCCCGTTCCGGATCACAGACTGAGCTCATTTATCATACATCTAAACATACTCGTATCTTGTTCTTTGTGCAGGCTGTTCCTTGTTTCGGCACGACTTCGATCCCATACCAGTCTACGTTAACCCCGAATTTATTATGCATGACGCGCCGAGTAGTACCGTGTCTTTCCCGCTGGCGAAACCCGTCGATCGATTGTACGAGGAGGTCGCAGAGTTCGGCCTCGTGGTTGTACCGGATGCACCGCTTGCAAGCGCGCTGAACCGTCGCCTCGACCGTCCGCATCTCGGGACGTTTGCGACCACGCCACGCCGACTTGCGGCCGGTCGCCGCGAGACTGCCGAGGACCGACTCGCCTTTCTCTCGGTGATCGAGGAAACCGATATCGGCTGGAAACCCGCCGCTCACGCGATTGGTGACATCCTCCAGTGCTGGGAGCATCAGGGCACCCGGGATGCGATCCTGACCTACGAGTCTCATATCAACGACGTGACGCGGGACGTACTCGATCGCGTCGGCGCGCTGGAGACGACCTCGAAACGCCTGACCGAGTATCGGATCGAGAGCGAGAACGTCGCGGTCGTCGGTATCGACCAGTTGACGCCGCTGGAGCGGTCCGTCCTGCCGGACTCTTACGAGTCAATCGACCCGCTGAGCGACGACGCCTTCGAGCTCCCGCCGTTCCGAGTGTTCGAGACCACGACTGCCATCGTCGAGACGGTTGTCGAGGCCGCACAGTCCGGCGATCCGGAGGACATCGCAGTCGTCCTCGATGCCGGTAGCGAGTACTCGCCGCTCGTCGAATCGGCGCTGTCGGCGGCTGACGTTCAGTTCTACGGTGGGCCGGGATTCGCAGACGATTCTGATCATCGGGCGTTCGTCCAGCTACTGCGAACGCTCCACGGAAGCTCCAGCGTGCGCGTGGGTGATGTCCGTCCCGTACTTTCTCGGCTCGGCGTCGACGTCTCCCGCGAGCACAACGAGAAGCGACTGTTGGAACTGGACGAATCGGCTGCCGATCTGTCGTGGCTTCGCTCGCTTGCAGCGGATGCCCACGAGTACACACTCGTCGACGTGCTCGCGGAGTACGAGGACCGGGCCGACTGTTCGCTGTCCGCGTTCCGGACCGAACTGGAGCGGCTCGGACTGGCAGACTCCCCGGCGACCGAGGCGAACGTCGATCAGCTGACCTTCTACCTCTCGACCTACGAGGTGCCGGTAGACCGCGAAAACGAGGGCGTCCTGCTCGCCGACGCGAAGTCGGCGGCCTACGTGGACCGACCCACGGTCTTTTTCCTCGGAATGGACGACCGCTGGACGCATTCGGCACCGCGGCGACCGTGGGTCGACCGAAAGGACCAGTTCACGCGGAACATCCGGGACTTCCAGTTGCTGCTCCAGAGCGGCATCGAGCAGCACTACCTCGTGCAGGACGCGGCGGGTGGCTCCCCAGTGACTCCGTGTCTGTACTTCGAGGAACTGCTCGACCGGGAGTACGAGCGGTTCTCGGATCTGGAGAGTGTGGCCTGCGGACGGGTACGCGACGACGGAACGCAACCGGCGGAGGCGAACAACGGTACGGACGGCTTCGACCGTGACCGACTCGTCGATGGCTCCGAACCCACCGCATCGACGCGACTGCTGGAGGTCGACGCCGTCAGTCAGTCTTCCCTCGGAACCTACGTCAACTCGCCGCGGGACTACTGTTTCGACAAACTGCTTTCCTCGCCCGACAGGGAGTATTTTGCTGAAGGGAACCTGTTTCACGACTTCGCGGAGTTCTACGTGAACTACCCCGACTTAGTCGACGAGTCGGTCCGCAAGGCGGTCGTGGACCTGCTAGTCGAGGAGACCCGCCCGTTCCGCCGAAGCGTTGATGAGGCGCGAAAGCGGACCGAGTATCGTGTCGGCGTCGACACGCTCATCGCATATCTGGACGACGTCAGACCCAGGGATACCGCTTTCCTGTCGCCCTCGGATAGCTGGGGAACGAACGCCATCGCCGAGCACTTTGGGAAGTCGATCGATTCGCCCCTGACCGAGCGATGGTTCGAGGACGAGGGGCTGGGGGTCAGGGGGAAGATCGATCTGGTCGCCGATCCCACACACCTCATCGACTTCAAAAGCGGCAGCCGAAAGGGGGCAACAGCGGTCGTGGGCAACGCCGCGATCGACCCGCCCAGCGACACGCCCGACTTCCAGTCACGGCTGTATCTCACTTACTGGCGCTCGCAGTATCCCGACCGACAGCTATCCTTTACGTTCGTCCACTTCCTCGAACTGCTGGATGAGGTCGTGACAGGCGAGCTCGCGCTGGATGACGTCGACGTCGAACGCGGTGACCTCGACGACGCGCTGACCACGATCACGTACTACCCGATGTACTTCTCCGAGTACGCGAGCTCCCGGTCGACGTTCGAGGCGCTCCGGGACGACGGAGCGAAGAAGTGTCAAAAGACCCTCTCGCAGGTCGAATATCGGGACTACGCCGCAGTCTTCGAGCAGGTCCCGATCCACCACACGACGGATAGCGACGAACTCATCGAGTCGGCCTTCGGCGAGAGCTTCATCGACCGAATGCAAGCGATTGTCGGGGAATACAAGTACGTGATCAAGGGCTGTAAACAGGCGATGCGGGAACTGACGCGGATCAGAGGCAGGAACTACTTCGAGGGGGATCTGGACGCGTTCGAGACGTTCCTCGACGAACACCTCGCGGAGCTATCCCGTCGCCACGTCGGCGAGGAGCGGTTTCCGGTCGTCGGTCCCGGCGAGGAGCCAAACGAGCGGTATCTGAACCACCGCGATCTGCTGCTGGAGGGTGAGCGATGAGCGAGTTCGCGCCGAACCCCGGTCAACGAGAACTGATCGACAGCACCGAGGGGACCTACCTCGTCGACGCCGGGGCCGGGACGGGAAAGACGTTCTCGATCACGCGCCGGTACGCCGGAATCGTCGACGGGGAGGGCGTCGAACCCGACGATGTATTGCTCGTCACGTTCACGAACAACGCCGCCGCGGAGATGCGAGAGCGCATCGTCGACCGCTCTGCGTACGGGACACGCGAACTGAAAGACGCGCCGATCCAGACGTTTCACTCCCTGTGTCACGACCTGCTGCTCGAACACGGCCACGACGCGCCGGAACTGCTGGGTATCGACGACCATATCACTGACTCGACACGGCTGCTCGACGACGAGTTCGTCGAGCGCAGTCGGTTCGGCGAGTTCGTCGACTGCTTCAGCGACGATCGTCCGGAGTACGACGACGTCTTCGCCGCGCTCTCGGAGCCGAGAGACCTGCTCGACCTGCTCCACGAACTCGCGGCGAAGGGCGTCTTCCCGACGGCCACGGGATGGTACAGGGACGGCGAGCGCCACCTCGATGGTGACTTCGCGGCGTTCAAAGATATCTTCGACGAGCGCAACGAGCCGCGAAACGGGGGCAACAAGCAATCTGCGCTCCGCTCCGTACTGTACAGCTACGGCGACTCCGGCACGTATCTGCCGGACGCACCGTCCAAATCAGAGATTCGCGGCGAGGGCAAGCAGGTGCCCGACGTGCTCGCCAATCACGCGTTCCACGAGGACCGCGAGCGACTCAAATCGTTCGTTCACGACGTCTACTGGGGCTATCTCCGTTTTTCGCTCCGCCGGAACTACCTGAACTTCGGCTTCCTGCAGCTGCTCGCATACGTGTTGCTCTGTGAGAATCACGCGTTGCGCGAGCGCATCGCCTTCGAGTACGTGATGATCGACGAGTTCCAGGATACGAGCGAGATCCAGTTCAAACTCGGGTTGCTCTGTGCAGGCACCGAGAATTTCTGTGTCGTCGGGGACTGGAAACAGAGCATCTACGGGTTCCAGTACGCCGACGTCGAAAACATCGTCGCGTTCGAGGATCGACTGGAGCGTTTCGCCGCGGAGTTGAACCGCGACCACGACCGGGTCGGCTTCGAACAGCCGGATGTGGAGACGATCTCGCTCGTCGAGAACTACCGATCGACCGATGTGATCCTCGACCTCGCAGAGGATGGACTGGTCGCTCCGGCGACGAGCACGGAAGACGTGGATGCGGAGTCGATCCTCGAGGACGTCACGTCGCTCGACGCCGTTTCCGACTACGACCACTCCCGGATCGAGGCCTTTCAGAGCGAGGACGAACAGGAGGCGCTCCTCTCGCGGATCCATGATATCGTCGGGGACGAACGGTTTCCCGTCGAGGGCGAGGACGGCGAACTCCGAGCGCCGGAGTACGGTGACATGGCGGTGCTGACGCGCCGCCGCGAGTTCGGCCGCGAACTGCTGGCGGCGGCCACCGAGAATGGCCTCCCCATGGCCTACGAGGGCGGCGTCGAGATCTATCGGACCGACCCGGCGAAACTGCTGCTCGCGTGGCTGCGGGTTCTGGAGTACGATGCGGACCGTGGGTGGGCCCCGCTGCTCGAACGTGTGGGCTACTCGCTGCCCGAGATCGACGCCATGCTATCCTCGGGGACTTACCCCCAGAACCTGGTCGGGTTCGCCGACGAACTACGCGACCGCGAGACGGTGGGTGCGATTGCCCGACACGTCTTCGAGCGCTACGGCTACGACGGTCCGGTCGCCGACGCTATCTTGCATGCCGTCCAATCCGTCCACGACGCGACGACGATGAGCCGCGGCGACCTGCTCCGGTACATCGAGCGCGGCATCGAGACCGGGACGACCCGCGAAGTCCACGTTGGGGCAGGGACGGACGCCGTCACCGTCCAGACGATCCACGCGACGAAGGGGCTCGAACATCCCATCGTGATTCTTGCGGACATGAATCAACACTCGTTCCCGCCATCCGGCGGCGGGACGAGCGATATCACGTTCGGTGATCCGGTGGGGCTCCGACAGCGGACGGTCTTCGACGCCGAGGCGTACGACCGGCCACACGTCTTCCGAAACTGGCGCTCGGACGTCCTGAATCGGACACTCCCACGGGACTACGACGAGGAGCGCCGTCTGCTCTACGTAGCGATTACACGCGCCGAGCACCACGTCCTCTTTTCGGCGGGCGAGACACCCAGTTCCTTCCTCGAATCGCTCCCGGTCGAGGTCGAAGAGATCGACCCGGAGCTGTCCGACGTATCGGCAGCCTCCGGTGAGAAACCGGGGTTCACACCAGACGTACGGGGTCGTGACGGGCCGGCAGCAGAAACCCCTCACACCATCATGCGCGACGATGTCTTCGAGGGCGTGGATGATGGGCGTGGTGTCGAGTTCGGTAGTCGGGTCCACGAGTTCGCAGAAGCCTACGCGCTCGGTGAGTCAGTCACCCCACGCAACGACGATGAGCGTGCAGTCGCAGCGTTTCTCGATGATCTGGACGGCACGCTGGTCGTCGAGGAGGACGTCCACCTGCCGCTTCGTATCGACGGCGAGACGATAACGATCACCGGCGTCGTCGATCTGGTCCACGTCGCCGACGACCGTGTCGACGTGATCGATTACAAGACCGACCGTGGCCGCCACGCCGAGGACGAGTACCGAAAACAGTTGAACGTGTATCATCACGTCCTCGAAGCTTCCTACCCCGACCGTGAGGTTACGACGAGTATTTTCTACACGGACGGGGGCGAGCGCGTCCCCGTGGAACCGCTCTCGGAGACGGAGTTAGAAGGTGTCGTCTCGGCGGCGCGCGAACGTTGAGGCGACAGTCGCTCCACGGTAGACCGTGCAGAACACACTTTTTACTCGTCTCCCAAGTGGCTGTCATGAACCGTATCACCGCTGCGGACTACCACGATATCGTGCAGGTCGAAGAGCCACGGGTCGCGCCCGACGGTGACCGGGTAGCCTTCGTCAGGAAGGTTCCGAAGGACGACGAATCCTACGAGGCGACGATCTACGTCGTTCCGACGGGAGGAGGCGAGCCGAGGCGCTTCACGATCGAGGAGGGCGTTGACAGCGAGCCGCGGTTCAGTCCGAGCGGTGATCGGCTGGCCTTCGTCTCGACGCGCGGGGAGGACGACGACCGGCCACAGCTGTGGGTGCTACCGACCGACGGTGGCGAGGCGAGACAGGTGACCGCGGTTGCGGGCGGCGTTGGATCGATCGCCTGGCGACCGGACGGAAGCGCGATTGCCTTCGTCCAGCAGGCCAGCGCCGAGGATCGGCAGGAAGAACGCGATCTCGAAGCGCCGGATAACTGGGAGCCCGATCCGCCGGATCCCCGCGTGATCGATCGGACGGTCTACCGGTCGATGCAGCAGTACTTCGACGGCAAGCGCAGTCACGTCTACCTCGCGGACCTCGAAAGCGACGAGGTCAGTCGCCTCACCGACGGCGACCGCGATTTCGCCGCGCCCGAGTGGGGGGACGCGAACACGCTATACTACACCGAGAGCGTCGGCGACGACCCTGACGACTCGCTGGAGTACGGCATCATCGAACACGATGTCGAAAAGGGGGCATCCGCGACGGTTCACACGGCGGCGGGCTGGGCGACACACCTCGCCGCGACGGCGGATGGTCGGGTCGCGTACCCACACACTGATCCGGACCGGGCCACGCTCAACCAGAGCGAACTACACGTCGTCGATACCGACGCCGAGCGCGTCACGACGCCGACAGCGGATCTCGATCGGACGCTCGGGCTCGCCGCTGCACCGCAGTGGGGACCCGAGGAGGAGCAGTTGTACTTCACGACACCCGACGAGGGGGCCGTCACGCTGTGGGCAGCCGGGTGGGAGGACACCGGGCCCGAACGAGTATTGCGTGAAGACGGAGCGAGTATCGATGGTGTCGACGTCGGCGCGGATGTCGTCGCGCTGGTCAAAAGCGAGTGGGACCATCCGGGCGACGTGTTCGCCATTACGCTCGGCGGCGCGGAACAACACCGTCTCACCCGTGTCAATACCGAATATCTGGACGAACGAGGGGTCAGTCAGCCCGAACCCGTACGGTACGAGGGGCCGGACGGACAGGAGCTGGAGGGCTGGCTGCTCACGCCGCCGGATTTTGACCCATCCGAGCAGTACCCGCTGATCGTCGAGGTGCATGGTGGTCCCCACGCGATGTGGACGACCAGCGGGACGATGTTCCACGAGTTCCAGACGCTCGCCGCGCGGGGCTACGTCGTCTTCTGGTCGAACCCCCGCGGGTCGGCAGGCTACGGCGAGGCGTTCATGTCGGCGATCGGCCGCGACTGGGGCACAACGACCATGGAGGACGTGCTGGCGGGGGTCGACCACGTCACGGATCGCGAGTACGTCGATGGCTCGCAGGTGTTCCTGACTGGCGGAAGCTTCGGCGGGTTCATGACCGGCTGGATGGTCGGCAACACCGATCGGTTCGAGGCCGCTGTCGCCCAGCGCGGGGTCTACGATCTGACGGGTTTTTACGGCTCGACGGATGGAGCGTACAAACTCGTCGAGGGGGACTTCGGAACGACGCCGAACGAGGAGCCGGAGTTCCTGTGGGAACAGTCACCGGTAGCCCACGCGGACGACGTCGAGACGCCGACGCTCGTGGTCCACAGTGACGACGACTACCGGACCCCCGCCAGCACTGCGGAGCTGTTCTACCGGCTCCTGCGGAAACACGGCGTCGACACCCGGTTCGTCCGGTATCCCGACGAGGGGCACGAACTATCGCGCAGCGGCCAGCCTGCCCACGTCGTCGACCGGATCGAACGGATCGTCCGCTGGTTCGACGGTTACTCGGAGTATCACGACGTTCCCCCGGCGCTCGAACGGGACGACGACGCGGAGCTTTCGGCGGGCGAGGGCGCTGACGACACGGGTGGATAACCTTCGGGCCTTATCGAAGGATTCTTTCGGTAGCACTGGTTCAGCAGTGCTATGAACATCGACGATACGAAGGCGATCTTCACCGCGATCTTCGCGGGGTCGGTCGTCCTTGCGAACGTGCTGGCTGCGAAGCTAACGTGGCTCGAACTGCCACTGATCGGCGGCGTGGCGATCCCCGCGGGCTTTGTCGCCTTCGGGCTGGCGTATCTGGCATCTGACTTGCTGGTAGAATATCACGGCCGGGAGTATGCCGCCGCGGTGGTCAATGGGACTGTGTTGACGCTGGTGCTCTCGTACGCGCTCGTCTTCATGGCGATCTGGATGCCGGCAGCACCGTTCTTCGAGGGGCAGGACGCGTTTGCCCAGACGCTCGGTGACTCGGCGTCGATCATTCTCGCGTCTGTCGTCGCCCTGGCGCTGGCACAGCACCTCGACGTCCGATTGTTCTCGGAGATCAAACAGCGAACGGCGGGCCGATATCGGTGGCTCCGCAACTGTGGTTCGACCGCCGTCAGTCAGGGCGTAGACACCGTCGTGTTCATCACGCTGGGGTTCGCCATCTTCCCCGCGATGGGGCTTGGCGGAGACCCGCAGTGGGGCTGGGCGCTCGCCTCGATCGTCCTCGGTCAGTACATCGTGAAGCTACTCGTCGCGCTGATCGATACCGTACCGTTCTACGCGGTAACTGAAGTGGTGGATCGGACGGCGTGATATTTTTCCCGACATGAATAGCATGGCACACGGTGAATCAATAGAGGGGGCTCCACGCGTTCTTCGTGATCTGGTAGTTGATCGACCTGTGCAGTGCTCAGTCCGCCGATGAGTCGCGGTACGTCCGGATTCGATCGCTAACTTCTGTGGGATCTGGAACGTTTTTGAACGAGACGTAACCGAGGCTACTGTTGGTCCCTCCAGTGAGTACCGATATCGACCCGACGCCGAAGGTTCGCTGGATTGCATCCTGTTCGAACTCCTGTCCACGGACCTGATCCATCGGGATTGATCGGGATTTCGTCTGTAGCCAGAGTGAGAATTCATGACGAAGTTCCGTCGGTGTGACGGTGTATGTCGTCCGAGTAAGCAGGAAAATAATGATAAGGTGCCGGGTGAGGAATAGCCCTGTGAGCGCCGCAATTCCCAGGCCTACGACGGTTGCAACGCCCTGATCTTCGAGTCCGAAAACGTTTAGCAGCGAGACAAGCGTGAGTACACCGCCAACGAGGACTGTAATTGCTGCCCAGATCGCGGGCGGTTTGATCGTCGGACGTGTCCTGTAGCGCTCCGTGGGCTGGTCGTCGTCTGTACTGTTTGCCGCTTCGGATTGTGATGTCTGTTGTTGTGTCATGACTAAACCGTGGTGAGTGAAAGTGCGCCACCGTACAGTGCAACCAGTACGGATCCGAGGACGAACAACGCGGGTGAAACGACTACGAGAACGACCGTGAGCAGCGCAGTCGTCCGGTTGGCATCGTGATTGATCTGCGCACCGAGATACAGCGAGTAGAGGTAGTAGGCAATGGAGACAAACAGCAAGGCGAGTGTGGAGACACCGGCCCGGGTTGCATCTGCGAGCGACACCGGTTCCGGACGCCCCGTTGCCAGTTCCAGATCGCTACCGACCGCGTCGATGATCGTATAAACAAACTCCGCTTGCAGCCAGATCAGCCACTCTTCGGCGACGACAATAGACTCAGCCATCGTAATGTACCAGGTCACGCTAAAAATCGCTGCAAGATAGATTCCAGTACTGTACACGACAGTGTTAATCGACTGCAGGTAGCCGTTGGAACTGCGTGTCACCCAGACTGCGAGATGGAACATGACAAAGGTAAGTATCGAAAACAAGAACAGATACGAACAGTTCTGGACAAACGCCATCACGTACGACCAGAGCAGTTCTGGGCCAATCCCAATTCCCGCAGCGACGCTCTCGACGATCGCCGGTGATTCACCCGGATCACCGACCTGACCGAACCCCGCGAGTGTCAGTGGGACGGCATACAACACCAGATTTACCAGATAGAACAGACTCAACTGGATCGCCCGTTTGAACTGCCGCCAACGTGTCCGATCGAACTCTGTAACGCTCCCCGAGACGATCCGTGCAGGGTCAAAGACAGCAAAGAGTGCGTATTTGACGACCCCCAGCGGCTTCGACAGCATCCAGTTTAATCACTCCAATAACTATATTTAAATATATCGCAACTGTCGTGGTCGCATACTGTTCATCTGGTTGTCCTGTTTGCATCAGTGAATTTTTTATTCCTGAGTTGTACTGTCAGTTCAATGGACCGACGATCATCGCGGCCCAAAACAGAGCACAGACGGCGGGAGTTCCTGGGAGTCGCAACGATTCCCCTCCTCGGTGGGGTTGCGGGCTGTATGCAACCGCTGTTGGAGGAATCCGAAGCAGATCAGAATGACGGGGGGCCCAGTGATGACGGCTCAGATGATGACTCGGACGGCGCGAACGGCGATGATGAGAGTGGTGACGATCTAGAGGACGTATCGGGCTTCGAGGTGGTCTGGGAAGAAGCGTTTCTGGAAGGGGCTGAATCACTCGACGATCACGTGCGTTTCGACCGTTCTCCTATGCAGGTATTTGAGGACTTGCTCTATGCAGTGACCCGGGAGGGTGCCCTCGTGGGAGTCGATCCAGACGCCCTGCAGATCGAGACGGTTCTGGAGGGTGCTGTTGAGCCGACTACTGGCTCTCTGGACGGTTTTTTGTTTGAGGACGATCGGATCTACGTCCAGTCCACTCACTCGGTTGAAGATAACGGAGTCGTGTGTCAGCTCTCATCCGAGGGCGAGCTCCGCTGGACCCACGAGATGCACGAGGATATGACAACCATTGGTGCGGTCGCGACGGATGGTGATCAGGTGTTCGTCGGATCACACACGACTGGTGATGTCGATGGGGGCTCCCGGTTCGAGGTGCTCAACTCGAATGGTCAGGAAGTCTTCACAGAGATGTGGCCCGAAGAGGAGTCAGTAAACGCCTTCACTGACTTTTTCGTACACGATGGGATCGTATACATGGGCGAGTTGAATAACCAGCTGGCATACGATATTGATGCCGGTGAGATCGTTGATCCGGAAGAGGAGTTCGGAATGTCGATCGGACAAGATCACACTGTAGTGAACGGAACGGTCTATACCGTCGACGGCGGGCTCCGTGGATATGACTTGGACTCCGGTGAGGAACTCATCTCTGCGGATGTCGGTGGCTCCGAACCGCCAGTCGTTGTTGATGAACATATCCTCGTAGCTGGGGAAACGGGGATGTACGCCTACAACCGGGAGACGGGTGAGGAACTCTGGCACCACCGGCTGACCGGTGATCCCGAGCACCCACCTGCCGTGATCGATGGGGTCGCATACCTGCTTGACAATGCTGACGTACTGTCTGCACTGCACATCGAGACCGGCGAGGTACTCTACGACGATCAGTTCGTAGATAGTTCCACAGACGAGGAGTTCTCGACAAGTCACCTGGAACCGTACGACACCCAGCTCGTATTCGTCGATGCAGACGGGCTCAAATCGGTCGAGCCACAGTTTCCCTGATTACTCGGTGATCACGGAGTACGATTTGAGCCGCTCTCCTGCGAGCACCAGTTCGGATCCGATCGAAACGGTCTGGTCTGCTCTGGAAACTGGTGCGTCGTCGTCGTACAGGAGGTCGCCCGTTTCTACGTCCACAGCGTATAGCATCTCGTGGTCATCGACACCAAACGCGACGCCGTCGATCACTGCTGGAGAGTCCTCGATCCCGTCGGTTGTTCTGGCGTACCATAGCTCTTCACCGGTCGATCGGTCGTGTCCATAGAGCCCGGTCGAATTGCCGATAATCACACGGTCATCCAGAACCGCTGGAGGTCGTGTATGCCGCTCGACGCTAACATCGTAGAGCTCCTCTCTGGCGTCTAGATCGAGTGCCCGCAGATTGCTCGATGGTGCTGCATACAGGATGTCGTCGACCAGCGTAAAATTGCGGCCTGGCGAGATGCCGAACTCCTCTTGCGTATTCAACAGGGTCCTGGCTTCCATATCGAATACCAGTGGTGGCCCAAGCGTCCCGATGTACAGAAAGCGGTCGTGCGTGACAAAGTCCTGGAAACTGTTGAGATCGTCGTCAGGTGGCCAGTATTCGTAGAACTCGGAGTTGCCCTGCTGGTTGAGAACGGTAAAACTGCCCTCCGCATCGGACCCAGACGTCGATGCTCCGATGTAGACCCACCCGCTGGTGACTTCGATTGCATTGATCCAGTGGTCGGGGTCTTCCAGTTCGTAGGTCCACTCTCGCTCCGTCGACGAACCGTACTTGTGAACTCGACTGGCGACCTCGTCGTCGTCGAACTCCGTCGTAACGTACAGTTCGTCATCGAAGACCGTGCAGTCGAGGACCCGCTCTCGGAACTCACCATGCTCACCGTATTCAACCAACTCCAGGTCGAAGACGCGTTGCTGTGTACCGGTACTGGGGTCGAACTCGACAATACTCGTTTGACTGGTGATATACAGTGTCTCGTCGACCGAGCGGATGAACCTCGGATGGAACGGCTCGTCGAACGCGTCGATTTCTGAGCCGCGCCACGTTTCCTCCAGTGAGACTGACTCGGGGCCAGCCGGATCGTCATCCGTCGAATCACCGTCTGATTCGCCGTTCGATCCACCAGTAGATCCGTCGGTAGGGTCACCGTCATCACTGTCCCCCTCCAACAGGGGCTGCATACACCCAGCCAGTGCCCCCATGGAGAGTGCTCCCGCGCTGCTCAGGACGGCACGTCGACCGATCCGCTGGGGACCCTGTCTCTCCGGGGGTGACATTACTGTACTGTCTTCACTCAGTAATAATAAGTATGACGACACTCCAGACGGTCCGATTCTGTTATCCTTCGTCTCTGTCGAAACTCTCCGATGACTTTATTTTCTGAAAATTAAATTACTAATCATGGACGGTCTGAACACGGGGCGACGGACTCTACTCGCTGTCGTTGGGGGAGTAACTGGTCTTGGGGCTGCTGGCTGTTTACAGCTTGAAGAGGGCGACGACGAATCTCCAGCCGACGGGTCGGATGAGTCTGATAGCGGGGATGAGGATACAGCCGATTCCGAGGATTCCGTCTCGTTCGAGGTGGCGTGGACTGGTACCGACGTGGACGGGCTCGATGCGTTCATTGAAGAGAACGATATCAGAACGAACCCGGAAATCAGACCTCATGGAGTGGTCGATGAATCGGTCTACGTTATCGGTGGAAACTCGGGCGCTTTAGCGGCCATCAACCCGGATACTCGGGCAGTTGAAACACGGTACGATTCCGAAACCAGAGAGTGGGACGGAGTGACCAGCACACATCTTACTGACGACTCGGTTTATATGGCGGGACCGACAGATGACGGCGGGAAAATCGTGAAGCTAACACCCGGTGACGATCTGGTCTGGTCGCGCACGGCAGTGAACGAGCACGAATCGGTCTCACAGTTCGCAGTCTGTGACGAGTATCTGTTTGCTTGTAGCCGGAATCGGACACAGGACACCACGATGGCCTTCGAAGTATTCGATACGAATGGCGACCAGGTATTCGTCGAGACGTGGGACGAAGATTCGATTGTGAATAACTTCCGAGATTTGGCGGTCACCGAGAATTTCGTCTTCATCGGCGAGCTCAACACCGCCTATGTATACGATATCGACGGCCAGGAGTTGCTCGAATCTGCCGATCTGTTCGGAGTCGAACACGGCCGCCACTTCACCATCGAGGATTCGGTCCTGTACTCCGTCGGGAGATACGAGACGAAAGCGATCGACCTCGAAACGAACGAGCTCCTGTTCGACGCTGAACCCGGTGGCGTTGTGGATCCCGTCCTCTCCGAGACATCGCTCCTCGTCGGCGACGAAACCGGGCTCTACAGCTACGACCGTACGACTGGCGAGGAAAACTGGCACCATCGGACCACAAACGAGGTCTCCGGCGGGCCAGTGGTGCTGGATGGAATCGCATACGCACTCGACGACAGCGACCTGCTGTACGCGGTTCGGATCGACGACGGAACGGTACTCCACGATGGGGAGGTCCCGTTCGATGGGCGGACACCACTGCTTTCAACTGACGATTCGCTCGTCTTCACCGATCAAGACGGGCTAGTTATTGTGGAACCAACGGTTTCCTGACTGCTCTCGACAACGAAGTTTTCTACCCGCGCCTCCGAATACCATCTATGAACTCCCAGTCCACGGCAACCCTCTACAGAGCCCCTCGAACCGACGTCTCGCAGAATCAGGGCAAGTTCCGGACGCATTTCAATTTCCCCGGCTGGAACCACCCCGACCACGACGACCACGGCTACGGCCCCCTTGCCACCGTCGTCGAGTCGTTCATGGATCCCGACACGCTCATTCGGATGCACCAGCACCGCAACGAGGAGATCATCTCGTGGGTGCCCGACGGCGTCATGCGCCATGACGACGGCGAGGGGAACAAACTCGTCACCGACGCTGAGAACATGCTGGTGATGAACGCCGGGAGCGGCTTCTGGCACGAAGAACGCACGCTTGCTGACGATCCACCGCTTCGTATGCTCCAGATATTCGTTCGGCCGCCCAGTCTGGAGCTGCCGCCGAAGATTCAACACGAACCGATCCCAGATCACGTCGCAAACGAGTGGCGGCATCTGTTTGGACCCGAGGGATCCGACGCGCCGCTGTTCGTGCGGAACGAGGTCGATTTCTACGACATCCGGCTGAGCGAGGGGGAAACCGTTGATCTCCCGTCCGCGTCCGGGCGGGACACCTATTTCTACGTGTTCGAGGGCGAGGTGACGGCTGGCGATACCAGTTTCAGTGAGGCGGAAAGCGGCCTGCTCGTCGACGGAGAGCCCGCGATTACGGCGGTAGCCGATTCGATACTGGTGGCGTTCGTGATCGACCCGGATGCGCCCGTAACTCGTCAGGGGACGATCGGTCGGTAGGTGAGGGGAGTCGTGATTCTCTGGTCAGGGGCGACCACCGGACCCGCATTTAATAGGTATCGAGCGCCTATCGGTAGCCACAGCTGACAGGCCCACTCACATGAACGCGATAATCGCCAAACGCGTCGATTCCGGTACGCCCGACACGTCCGAGATCAGCGACCTCGCCCGCGCGGCGGGCTATACTGTCGTCGGTGAGGTCACACAGACACGGACAGAAGACCCCGCGCTGGGGATGGGAGAGGGGAAAGTCGAGGAGCTGGCAGTCCTGTCCGAGCAGCTTGACGCGGAGGCAGTAATCTTCGACAATCGCCTCGATCCGTACCAGACGTACAATCTGGGGCAGAAACTTCCGACCGGCGTCGAGGTCATCGACCGGTTCACACTGATTCTGGATATCTTCGGCCAGCGCGCCCAGACGCGCAAGGCCCAATTACAGGTCGAACTCGCGGAGCTTCGCTACGAACTCCCGCGAGCCGAGGCGAAGACTAGTCTGGCGAAACGCGAGGAACGCCCCGGCTTCATGGGCCTTGGCGAGTACGACGAGAGCCGCGAGCAGGACATCAAAAAGCAGATCAGCAACATCCGCGACGAGCTCGAACGGATCGAAAAGACCGAGGAACACCGCCGCCAGCAGCGCCGGGAGTCGGGGTTCGATCTGGTCGCGCTGGCTGGCTACACGAACGCGGGCAAGTCGACGTTGATGCGTCAGCTCGCGACCGATCTGGACGTCGACGAGAACGAGGAGCTCCATCCCGATCTCGATTCCACCGCGAAGTCAGAGGACCGCCTCTTTACTACTCTCGGAACGACGACCCGGAAAATGGAGGCACGGCGGCGTGACGTCCTGCTCACCGACACGGTCGGATTCATCAGTGATCTGCCCCACTGGCTCGTCGAGTCGTTCAAGTCGACGCTGGATCAGGTCTACCGGGCCGACCTCATCCTGCTGGTCGTCGATGTCAGCGATCCCGTCGAGGAGATCCGCGAGAAACTGGTGACGAGTCACGACACGCTCTACGAGCGCAACGAAGCGCCGATCGTCACGGTGTTGAACAAGATCGACAAAGTCGACGCCGAGGAGCTCGACGAGAAACGTGCAGCGCTGTCCGCGCTCGCCCCCAATCCGGTCGCAGTAAGCGGGCAGGAGGGCGAGAATGTCGACGCATTGATCGACCGGATCGACGCCGAGTTGCCCGACTGGGAGCACGAACGGCTCGTCCTGCCGATGACCGAAGAGACGATGAGCGTCGTCTCCTGGATCCACGACAACGCACAGGTCAACGACGTGAACTACGGGGACGACGACGTTCTCGTCGACTTCGAGGCACGACCGACCGTCGTCGAGCAGTCGCGGTCGAAAGCCAGCGATCTCACGCCGGCCGCCGAGTCGGCCTGACGGTCGGGTTTTTTGCGACCCCGACATACATCTATACGTATGGGGGAGAACGACACGATACCGGTGACAGTCGTCTGCGGCTATCTCGGCGCGGGGAAGACGACGCTAATCAACCACCTGCTGTCGAACCCGGGTGACCACGACATAGCAGTAATCGTCAACGACATGGGAGAAGTCAACGTCGACGCCGATTTGCTCACCCGGGAGAGCGACGAGGAGGGGGTCGTCGACCTCTCGAACGGCTGTATTTGCTGTGAGCTGGGCGACGATCTGGCGACCGAAACAGAGCGACTGGCCGAATCCCGCGAGTTCGACGTGCTCGTCGTCGAGGCCTCCGGGATCAGCGAGCCGATCCCGATCGCGCAAACGATGGTCGAGGATACGGCCGATCGCCTCGAACTGGACACGATGGTAACCGTACTGGATAGTTTCGGGTTCTGGAACGAGTTCGACCCGGAGAATCGCCAGCCCGATTCGGACGTCGAACGGCCGCTCTCGACGGTGTTCATCGATGGCATCGAGTTCTGTGATGTACTGTTACTCAACAAGACGGATCTGCTCTCGGACGATGCACTCGGCGAGATCGAAGCGACGGTCCGGGAGTTACAGCCGCGAGCCCACATCGAGCGAACGGAGTACTCGAGGGTCGATCCGGACCTGGTTCTCGATACTGGTCGATTCGACTTCGAGGAGGCTCGCCAGTCACAGGGCTGGAAGCGCAGTCTCGCTCACGACCACGACGAGCAGGAACACTCGCCCGCGGAAGCCCACGGCGTCACCTCGTTTGTCTACCGCGAGACGCAGCCGCTTCACCCCGAGCGATTTGCCAACTGGCTCGATGACTGGACGGGCGAGGTGATCCGGGCGAAGGGGATCTGTCGGATCGCGGGTCGCGAGGAAGAGGTAATCGGCCTCAGTCAGGCCGGCCCATCCGTCGAGGCAGGACCGATCGGTCGGTGGGATCCCGAGCGGGACGACCCTCGAACCGAGCTGGTTTTCATTGGTCGTTCGCTCGATGAGACGGCTATTCGTGAGGGACTCGACAGCTGTCTGGTCGACGCGAGAGCGGGAGAGTGGGATCCGGCAGCAGACCCGTTCCCGCTGTAATCGAGGGTGAATCCCAGCTCACCCTTCGAACGCCTCCCGAAGCTCGTCCCAGCCCTCGTGAAAACCGTGTGTCGACTGCGTTTCACCTGCGATGGCCGACTGGTAGACCTCGTCGTATTCGAGTAACTGCGACCACCCCTCGTGGAAAGCGGCGCTGCAGTACTGGCACATACGCGTGCGTTCGACGGGCGCGTAGATAGGGTTTGTCCCGATCGGTGACCTGTGGCTGGTCTTGCCCGGTTCCTGCTCTATCGTTCGTGTCCCCCGGGTGACGAGACGGGCCAACAAGTACTTATCCCTGTACTGGCGAGGAACAGCAACGACTTTAGCAGTCGGATAGCACAGGGATGAACTCGGCAACGTACATCGAACAGGACGAACAGTGGGTTGAACACGGCTGTAGCGAATGTGAATGGGCAATCTTCGCCGAATCCTTCCCCGAGGCGATCAGCGCATATCACTCTCATCTGCGAGAACACCATCCCGACGCTTGGTTGCAGGCATAAAAAACGATACCGGGGTCGCCCTACGGTTCGAGCAGGACCTTGATGACGCCCTCTTCACGCGCGTCGAACCGTTCGTACATCTCGGGAGCTTCTTCTAGATCGACTCTGTGAGAGACTACCCAGGACGGATCGGCGCGTCCCTCGATAATCAGATCGCGTAGCTGCCGGTTGTACTGCTTGACGTTACACTGACCGGTACCGAGTTTGAGACCCTTCTCGAAGAGCTTGCCGAAGTCGATACCGAGGCGTCCCTGCGCAGCCATATCGTCGGGAGCACCGGGGTCCTCTGGCACGTACAGTCCCGGAATGCCGAGCTGTCCGGTCGGGCGGACTACCTGGATCAGCTGGTTGAGCACGACAGCCGGGTTCTCCTTGGCCGGGTCGTAGGCGTAGTCTTCAGTATCCGTATCGACGTCTTTGGGATCGGTTGCCTGATAGCCGACCGCGTCGACGCCCTTGTCGACCTCGCCACCGTGGGCGTCGATGATCTGTTCGACTGGATCGCCCTCGGTGAAGTCGATGCCCCTCGCGTCACAGTGTTTCTCGGCGAGTTCGAGGCGACTCGGGACCTGATCGACGACGTAGATCTCCGAGGCGCCTTTGATACTGGCGCTGTAGGCGGCCATCAGTCCGACCGGACCGGCACCGAAGATCGCGACGGACTCGCCGGGCTGGAGGTTCGCCAGTTCGGTTCCATGCCAGCCGGTCGGGAAGATATCCGCGAGCAGCGCAAACGAGTCCTCGTGGGTGCGCCCCTCCGGCAGTTTCAGCGCATTGAAGTCCGCATACGGGACGCGGAGCTTTTCTGCCTGTCCTCCTTTGTACGGCCCCATCGCGACGTAGCCGTACGCTCCGCCGGCAAAGCCGGGATTGACGTTCGTACAGAAGCCGGTGAAGCCATCCTCGCAGTTCTGACAGAACCCACACGCGACGTTGAACGGGAGGACGATACGGTCGCCCTCTTCCAGTGTACTGACTGCTTCGCCGACTTCGGTCACGACCCCCATGTTCTCGTGTCCGAAGACGATGCCCGGCTCGGCTGCAGTCCGGCCCTCGTACATGTGCAGGTCGGACCCACAGATGGCCGAAGTCGTGATGTCGATCACCACGTCGTTTGGGTGTTGAATTTCCGGTTCCTCTACCTCTTCGATCGTGACGTCGTACTCCCCCTGGTATACGACTGCGTTCATTGACATATGGTAACTCCCCCCCGCAGTCGATATTTCCACAGATCGACTATTATACTTAATTACGGAAACCTGAGAGTACCATTCATCATTTATTAATAACCACAAATATTTAATAATATACCGATGGTAAATTTGCTACTCATCGGTGTCGAGCGAGTCCGATAGGCGATCGGTCTGGTCGATATCTGACATCTCCAGCCGATCCACCAACGCTGGCGTCGGTTGACCACTGGCCCCCCAGCCGCGGTACTCGTAGTAGTGATCCAGCATCGCCTCGAACGAGTCTCGGTCGACTCCCTCCTGCCCGGCGAGCGGTTGTGGAAGCACGTCGTCGGTCCGGCCGAAGCCTTCGCGGACGTTGAACAGTCGGGTAAGTGTCCAGATACGCTCGCCGACGGTTCGCAGGTCGGTATCGGGCGCTACGCCGACAGCCTCAAGCCATTCCGCGCCGAGATCGTCAAAGACCGGGGCAACGAACTCGTCGATGACGAGACTCCAGAGCACCGATCGCCGGTCCTGCTCCACAGCGACCTCCCTTGCGACGCGTTCGGGCGTCCAGTCAGCCGCGAATACCTCTCGTTCGATCGGGAGCGCCCGGCGGTGGCACGCTCCCCGATCGCTGGTCGCATACGCGAGCGCCATGCTCGGTGCGCCGCGAGGGTCGTACCCGGGCAGTGCCATCGCCTTGACTGTGGGAACCAGTTCGTCTCCCCCGAACCCCTCCGCTGCGGCGTCGACGCCGTCCGCCAGCGCATCACCGAGCGGAGTTTCACGCAGTACGATCTCTTCAAGCAGTTCGCGTGCTCCGTCGGGATCGCCGAACTCGATCTTCCGGTCGACGATGCCGCGCTCGCTCGCGTGGATCGTCCACGCCACGGCGCTTCCGGCGTCGATGAGGTCGAGACCGAGTTCGTCACAGCGCGCGCCCAGTTCGACGACGGCGTCGAACTCGTCGATACCGAGGCCCGCGCCGAGTGATATCGCGGTCCCGCCACGGGGAACGTGCTCGCCGGACTCCGTCTCGACGCGGAAGTCGCCGGGCGAAGCCTCGTTCGGGCGTTCGCGGTCTGTTGCGCGCTCGCGGATCGCCTCGATTCCCAGCGCACCGGCGTCTTCGACGCCGCGTGTTTGCCACCCCTCCCCGGCGAGCGCACCGACCGCGTCGGCGAACTCGATAGTTTCGACAGTGCCGCTCGTCCGGTGCCAGCTCGTTGCCGAGTCCGTCTCGAAGCGGCGCTCGTAGCGCTCCCGAAGAGTCTCTAGTCCGCTCGGCGGATCACCGCGCGCGACGACAGCCTTCAGGCGCTTTGCACCCATTACCGCGCCTGCACCGCCCCGTCCGGCGTGATGCTCCCCGGCGTCCGAGGCGATCGTGGCGTAGGCCACACGGTTCTCCCCTGCCGGGCCGATACAGGCGACCGATCCGTCGTAGCCCTTGGCGGTTTCGACTGTATCTGTACCCCAGTTGTCGGTCGAGGCGACCGATGCCTTTCCGGCTTCGACGTCGATCCTGACCGGCTCGCTCGCCGCCCCCTCGATCAGAAGCCCAATATGCTCGTCAAGCGCGCCAGCCAGCACCGCCGGAAACTCGCCGCCGGCGTACGAGTCCAGAAAGGTACCGGTCAGTGGCGACTTCGTCACTGCGGCGTACCGCGCATCGCCCGGTACGAGCCCGGTAAGCGGACCAAGCATAAACAGGAGCGCGTTCTCGGGACCAAGCGGGTCGGTTCCCGGCTCCAGCTCTTCGTAGAGATAGCGCGCCCCGAGACCTTTTCCGCCGATGTACTTGCGAAGCCAGGGCTCGGGGACACGCTCGCTTGTCGTGGTCCGGGTCGTGAGGTCCACCCGGAGGAGCCGGTCGGGAGCGCTCACTATCACGTCAGTCGTCCGCTGGCGCTCCTTCCGCGGGCTCGATCCCGACGTCGATCTCGGCGGCGGCCGCCTTGTACTCGGGGATCTTCGCGCGCTCGTCGAGGACGTCGTTCGTCAGGACGTTCGCGGAGGCTTCGGCGAAGTGTGGCGTCGTCCATACCGACCCCTCCTTGATGTCCGTGGTGACCTGTGCTTTGAGCGTGATCTCGCCACGCCGGGATTTCAGCGTGACGTACTCGCCGTCCTCGATATCGTAGCGCTCGGCGTCGTTGGGGTGAACGTCGACGAAGTTCTCGGGGTGCTGACGCATGAGCGTGGGCGACCGTCGGCTCATCGTCCCCGTGTTGTAGTGCTCTTCGAGCCGCGCCGTCGTCAGCGTCAGTGGGTACTCGTCGTCGGGTACCTCCTTTGGCGGCTGGTGGACGACGCCCTCGATCTGCCCGAGGCCGTTCTCGGTGTCGAACGAGTCCTCGTAGAGGAACGGATCGCCCTCGTCGCCGATCTCGTAGCATGGCCAGTGCAGGCCCTCTTCGCCGAGCAACTCGTAGGTCATGCCGTAGTAGCTCGGACAGACCTGCCGGAGCTCCTCGAACACCGCCTCGACGTCCTCGAAGCGGAACGCTTCCTCGCCGAACAGTCGACTCCCGATCTCCATCAGGATCTCCAGATCGTGTTTCGTGTTCTCATGTACTTTGTCGACGCCACGCATTCGCTGGACGCGCCGGTCGGTGTTCGTGACCGTCCCGCCGCGTTCGGCCCAGGTCGTCGCCGGAAGGATCACGTCGGCGAACTCCGCCGTTTCGGTCATGAAGATATCCTGGACGACCATGAACTCCAGCTCCTCGAAGCGTTCTCTGACCTCGTTGGCGTCCGGCTCGGACATTACCGGGTTCTCCCCCATGATGTAGAGGCCGTGGATGGAGCTCCCCGCCGCATTCGAGATTTCGACGTTCGTGAGTCCGGGCTCGTCGGGAATCTCGAAGCCCCAGACGTCCTCGACGCTTTCGCGGGCCTCGTCGTCGTCGACGAGCTGATAGCCGGGAAGCACGTTCGGCATCGCGCCGACATCACAGGTCCCTTGCACGTTGTTCTGGCCGCGCAGGGGGTTCACGCCGGTTCCCGGTCGCCCGAGGTTCCCCGTGATCAGCGCGAGGTTGATCTCGTTTTGTACGTTGTCGACGCCACAGGCGTGCTGGCTCATCCCCATCCCGGTGAAGATGGCGGCGTTGTCCGCCTTCGCGTACTTTTCGGCGGCGCGTTCGATCTCTTCCAGTGGGATTCCACACTGTTCGGCGGCTTCCTCTTTGTCGAACTCCGCGAGCGTCTCTTTCAGATCGTCGAACCCCTCGGTGCGTTCGGCGATGAACTCCTCGTCGATCCAGCCATCGTCGGGATTCTCCTCGTGCTTTTCGAGGATCGTCTTGAGGACGATGTTCAGGAGCGGAATGTCCGTTCCCGGATTTAACTGGAGATGCTGATGACGGTCGGTGTCCTCGATCTCGAAGGATCTGGTCGTCTTGTTGGCGTGTGGGTCCACCTGAATGACGGTTGCGCCCTCCAGCACGGCCTGGCGGAAGTACTGGCTGTTGGCGATCGGATGCTGCTCGCCGGGGTTTGCACCCTGGATCCACAATAGATCGGCCTCCTCGCGCAGGTCGCGCATGCTGTTTGTCATCGCACCCGCGCCCAGACTCGTCCGGAGCGCCCAGACCGTCGATGCGTGACACATCCGCGTGCAGTTATCGATATTGTTGGTGCCGTAGCGCCGGGCAAGTTTCTGGAGCAGATAGTTCTCCTCGTTCATCACCTTTGAGGAGCCAAAAAAGCCCATTGCGTCGGGCTGGTACGTCTCGCTGATGCGCTCCATCTCTTCGGTGATCCGGTCGTACGCCTCCTCCCATGACGCCTCCCGGAACTCGTCTCCCTCTCGGATCAGCGGCTCCGTGAGGCGGTCCTCGTGGTCGACGACCTCGGTCGCCGCGCCGCCCTTGATGCAGATGCGCCCCTCGTTGACCGGGGCCTTGCCCCACGGCATGAAGCGGACATCCCCCGGTTCCTCGCCTTGCTGTACTTTGATCCCGCAGCCGACGCCGCAGTACGGACAGATCGTCTTGACTGGTTCTGATTGCTCACTTGCCATGATCGGAATCCCTCCCACACGGTGTGGACCGTGCTAGGAAATGACGTTCGGAACCGGTATCAATGTAATCCACGCGATCCGAACGGTTCACCGATCGGAGGGAATTACTCAAGTCGGGGCTAACGCTCACAACGGAGGCGTACGATATCACACACAATGGAGCTAACCCCCGCGCTGGTGGAACGGCTTGCGGCGGAGTACGAACGGGAGGCACCGTTTCACACCGTCGAACAGGAGTCCATCGAGACGCTTCCCGCCGCGTTCGAGTCGGGCGAGTTCGGTCGCCGGGACGCCAGCTGGGTCGTCGAGTGGTACTACCGCCGGGAGATGGGCGCACTCTCGAACCGCGAGCGTCGCGAGCGCGAGGACGCCTTCGAGGGGAACGACCGTCGTGAGATCAAGCGCGCTATCGTCGACGCCGCGACTGCGGATTCGCTCGACGACGCGCTGGATAGACTCACCCAACTCGACGGCATCGACGTCCCCGTGGCGTCGGCGTTTCTCTTTTTTATTGATCCCGAACGCTACCTCGTCGTCGGCGAGCGGGAGTGGAACGCGCTGTCCGATGCCGGGGAGTTGCACGATCCGTACCCGAATCCACCGACACGGGCGGAGTACGAACGGTATCTCAATACCTGTCGTTCCATCGCCGAACGCCTGGACTGTGACCTCCCGACGCTGTATCGTGCGCTCCGGCAGCTATCACAGGAGTGAACACCGGCACCCACAGGGACTTTGATCCGCCCCCTCGAAGTACGAGCATGTCCACCGCCGTCATCCTCGCGGGTGGCCGATCAACGCGCTTTGGTAACCGCGACAAGGCCGTCGCCGACCTCGCGGGGACGCCGATCATCCGCCGGGTCGCCGAGTCCGTCGACGAGGCGGTCGACGCGGTAGTCATTAATTGCCGTGCCGATCAGCGAGCGGCAATCGAATCGGCGATGGAGGGCTCCCGGACGCCGATCCGCTATGCCGAGGACGAACGGCCCGACGAGGGTCCGGTCGCCGGGATGCTAGCGGGACTCCGTGCCGTCGATACCGAGTACGCGTTCGTCGTCGCCTGCGACATGCCATTCGTCCAGCCGTTGCTCATCGAGTACCTGTTCGAGCGCGCGGTGGGCCACGACGCCGCCGTTCCACGGCTCGATGACGGCTGGTTCCAGACGACACAGGCCGTCTACCGCGCCGCGGCGATGGCCGACGCCTGCCAGGCGACGCTTGACGCTGGTGAGCGGAAAGTCACCGCCGCGCTCGACCGGATCGAGTACATTACCGTGGGAGAGGCGGCGATCCGCGAACATGCATCCCTGCGGACGTTCGAGAACATCAACACTCGCGAAGAACTCGCCGAGGCTGCCGCGGCCTTCGAGACCTAGACGTCAGCGGTACAGCTCCCGAACCGGCTCGTCGGCGATCAGCGAAGTGAGCGCCACCGCGTCGATCTGCGGCTCCGCGACGACGCGCTCGGCAATCTCACGAGCGGTATCGTAATCCTCCGCGTCGTCGACCATGTTGACGACGGCGACCACGGTCGCATCTTCGGGCACGTCTTTCAGCCCGCCCGCCTCGCTCGTCAGGACGCGAGCGACGTCCTGGGGTCGAATCTCGTCGCCGACCGAGCGATCGGTGATCGCGGCCACGCGTTCGGGCCGGTGGATGTACTCCCCGGTGAGCGGCTTGCCGACCGCCTGTACGCTGGCGATCGGGAGCACGGTATCGACGGTGCTCGGAAGCTGTGGCTCGTGCTCGTCGGGTGCTTTTAGCAGTCGAGTCCGCGCGCCGTCGGCTTTCACGAGCACCGACTCGGCGATGTTGGCCTCCGCGAGCGCGTCGACCGTTTCTGGAGTGTAGCCGAGATACCGGTCCTCGCGCTCGCGTTCGGGGACGAGACCGAGCGGCCACGCGCTCGCCTCTCGGGCCGCCACAACCGGGTCCTCGGTGACGATAACTTCGGCCATCTGTCGGTCGAAGATGGGGATCCGCACGGTGGCGGTGACGATGGCCTGGTCGAGTCGGCTCGCCAGCGCGTACAGCGTCGTCTTCTTGCCGCCCGCACCGACGACGGCGACGAGTCCGGTGCGGGCGTCGAGCGCGTCGGCCAGCGGTGGTGGGTCGGGCGTTTCCATCCTCGCCCTCAGAGTCGCTCCTTGCGTTTCTGTACTACTCGGACGTTCTCGATCCGGGTGTCGGGATACTGGCCCTCGGCGTCTTTTTCCGCGGCTTTCACCATGTCCCAGACGACGTTGAGTCCAGTCGTCACGCCTTCGAGGGCCTCCATCTCACAGCCGGTCTTTCCGGTCGTCTCGACGCCGACCGTCAGCTCCACGTACTCGTCGCCGACCTCGAACTCCACGTCGACGTTCGAGACGGGGATCTGGTGGCACATCGGGATCGTCTCCCAGGTGTGTTTGACCGCCTGAATCGCGCCGATCCGCGCGGTGGCCAGCACGTCACCCTTCTCGACGTCGTTCGCACGGATCGCCTCGACGGTCGAGGGCTGAAGGGTGATCTCGCCCGTAGCGACCGCCCGGCGATCGCTGTCGGGCTTGTCCCCGACGTCGACCATCTGCGCCTCGCCGGAGTCGTCGACGTGGGTTAGATCCCCGGTCGGGCGCTCGCCCGTCTCGCCCTCCGGTCGTTCCTCACTCATCCCGATCACCCCAGAGCGCCTCGGCGACACGCGGCGGGAGGTCGGTCGCGACCAGCCCGTAACCGTGTTCTTCGACCGCGAAATCACCGGCGCGGCCGTTCGCGTACGCCGCGATCCCCGCCGCCTGCACGGGGTCGTCGAGGGCCGTGACGAGCGCGGCGGTGATCCCGGCGAGGACATCGCCCGTCCCGCCGACCGTCATTCCGGGGTTGCCTGTCCGGTTCACACGCGTTCGCTCGCCGTCGCTTACCACGTCGTATGCGCCCTTCACCAGCAGGGTCGCGCCGACCTCCGTGGCGAAGGACTCGACGGCGTCAGCCCGGTCGCGCCAGTCGTCCTCGCGCGGGCCACCCATCGCCGTCAGTTCGCCCTGGTGTGGGGTGCAGACGAGGTCGGCGTCGGTCTCGACCTCGGGAACGATCCGGAGCGGATCGGCGTCGACGACCGCCTGTCCGGCGTAGGATTCAAGGAACCCGGCCACTGCGTCGAGGCTTCCCTCGGCGTCGCCAAGTCCGGGGCCGACGAGCACGGCGTCGGCGTCCTCGGCCAGCGCGAGCAAGGTGTCGACGTGGACCGGTGCGAGCCGGTCGCCGGGCAGCGCCTCGACGATCAGGTTCTCGGAGTAGCCCGCGACCGCGTCGGCGACGGACTCGGGCGTCGCAACGTAGACCAGATCCGCACCGGCCCGGAACGCCGCCTGCGCCGAAAGCGCTGGCGCACCGGAGTAGGGACCGCCACCGATCACCAGTACGGTGCCGTGATCGCCCTTGTGAGACTGGGGATCGCGAGACAGGGCGAGCAGGTCGCCGCGCTCGACGAACAGCTCGGCGGCGTCGGGAATGCCGATATCCGCGACCGTCACGTCGGCGTCGACCCCCTCCAGGCCGGGTTTGTCGTCGTGAAACGTCACGACGTGGTCGGCTTCGACCGCGACGCCCGCCGCCTCGCCGGTATCGGCGTCGATCCCAGAGGGTACATCGACCGAGACGACCGTTGCGTCACTCGCGTTGATCGCCTCGGCGGCGCTCGCGGCGGGCTCTCTGAGCGCTCCCGTGACGCCCGTGCCGAGCATCGCGTCGATTACGACATCGGCGTCTGGCAGCGATAGCTGGGTCGAGTCCCGAACCTCCTCGATATCGTACTCGCCCCGTTCGAGTGCCCCCCAGTTCTCGCGGGCGATGTCGGTGGTGATCGTCTCGGCCCGGCCCAGCAGGTGAACCGAGAGGTCGTATGCGTCCAGAAACCGTGCGGCGACGAAGGCATCCCCCCCATTATTTCCCCGTCCGGCGACGACGGCGATTCGCGCGCCCGGTTCGGCGATATCTCGTATTGCCTGTGCGACCGCGTTACCGCTCGACTCCATGAGCTGTTTCCGCGGGACGCCGAGCGCCTCTGCGTTCACGTCCACCGCGGCCATGCGCTCGCTCGTGATCATATCGGTGATTTCGGCGGCCGACGACAAAACGATGCTGGAGATGGGGTCGATGCTGTTTGACTGCCGAGTTACTTACTTCGAATACTGTAGTGTCACACTACAACTTCTGTAACTATACACTTCGAAAACTGTATCCGTGGTGTGTAGCCGTCTTTACGGCATCTCACCGCCGAAAGCCGTCTTTACGCCATCTCACCGCCGAATACGGAACCCGTCTTCTCCCTGTGGTTCCTCGTACTCCGCGTCGACGTCCTCGACGCTCGCGGCGGGGCTGCCGGTGTGACACCACTCGACCATCTCCTCGACGGCGTCCTCGGGGCCCTCGAAGACTGCCTCGACGCGGCCGTCGTCGAGGTTGCGGACCCAGCCGTCGACACCCTTCCCTTCGGCGGTTTCCTTTGTCGTCGCCCGGTAGAAGACGCCCTGGACGCGGCCCGAGACGAACACGTGTGCGCGGGTTGGTTCCGTCATAAGCGGACATGGGACAGCGGCGATCAAAAAAGGGCCGGGAGCAAGCCGAAAACGAATTGGAGTGGGGGCCCTTCGACCCGACAATGAAGCCGATCAAGGATAGCGTCCACGACTACATCGCGCTCGATCCAGTCGCCGAGGCGCTGATCGACACGCCGTCCGTCCAGCGGCTTCGCAACGTCAAACAGCTTTCTACCGTTCGGCTGGTCTACCCGGCTGCCAATCACACGCGCTTCGAGCACAGCCTCGGCGTCTACCACCTCGCCGACACCGCGATCGAGTATCTCGACGTCGACGCCGACACCGCGGACCACCTCCGCGCCGCCGCCCTGCTGCACGACGTGGGCCACGGGCCCTACGGCCACCAGACCGAGGACGTAATTCACCGCCGGACCGGCCGAGATCACGACGAGGTCGGCTGGCTCCTGACCGACCCGGATCGGCCGGTCTGTCAGGCGCTGGAACGGCTCGAACTCGATCCCGAGCGCGTCGCTACGCTCATCGAGGGAGAGGGACATATCGGGGCGCTCGTTTCCGGTGAACTCGACGTCGACCGGATGGATTACCTCACCCGGGACGCCCACCACACCGGCGTTCCGTACGGCGCGATCGATCACGGGCGGCTGGTCCGGGAGCTCCGACTGGAGAACGGCCGGCTCGTGCTCGGCGAGGGGAACGTCGCCACGGCCGAGTCGATGCTTTACTCGCGGGCGCTGATGAACGCCGTCGTCTATCGCCACCACGTCTCCCGGATCGCGGGCGCGATGCTCGACCGGGCCTGCGAGCGGTATCTAGACCGATCCGACGCCGAGATCGGCGAGTTCCGGCGGATGGCCGATCACGATCTGCTGGTCGCACTCGCCGAGCACGTCCCGGCGCTCGGGCAGCGACTCGAACACCGCGACCTCTACAAGCGCGCCGTCTGGACGGGGATCGAGAACGTCCCGCCGGGGACCGCCGACGTGGGCTACGAGGAACAGCGACGGGCCGAGCACGAAATCGCCGAGGCGGCAGGGATCGACCCGGGCGATGTGATCGTCGACATCCCGGATCGACCGCGTCTCAAGGAGTCCTCCACGAGCGTCGTCGTCGACGGCGTCGTCCAGCGCCTCGAAGACGCGTCGGAGCTAGTCCGGGGCATCCGAATGGCCGAGCGTGCCCGCTGGCGACTCGGCGTCTACTGTCCCGAAGAACGGACCGAACAGGTGGGCGAGGCCGCGCGTGACGTGCTGGATCTGCGCTAGATCCCGGGAAACGAGTGGCTAGCTTTCGGGGAACGTCCGGGCCACCTGCTCGCGGGTCGCCGCTGCCGACCCGGAGTTGTCGATCGCGACGTGGTACATCTCGATCGGGTGGAACTCCTCGCGGAACTGCCGGTACACCTCGACATCGGCGTCGCTCATCCCCTCCCCCCGGTCGGCGATCCGCTCCTCGGCGACCGATCGCTCGCAGACGACTTCGAGGAGCCGAAACGCCGCCTCCGATTCCGCGGCGATCTCCCTGACAGCGCGTCGGCGCTTGCGCTCTGCGAAGGTACCATCGAGGACGATCGACTCGCCCCTTTTCACTGCGGTCTCGGTGCGCTCGAACAGCTCCCGGTAGACGCTCGCGATCTCCTCGTCGGTGTACTGGGGGTCGTCGTACAGCTCCTTGCGGACCACGTCGGTCCGGAGCCGCCTCGCGTCGATGCGCTCCGCGACGAACTCCGCGACGGTGGATTTCCCCACGCCCGGGAGCCCACAGAGGACGACGAGCCACGGCTGGTCAGTGTCATCTGGCTCATCCGATCGGGGTCTCGCATCGACGTCGAGTGGGGTTCCGGCCATGCTGTGGTCCAACCCGTATTCGGGTCCTGCCGACAGGTGGGGCCACCGGGGGCAAAACAGCTTCGACTGCGCTCGATGGGTACGCTTTAGTTGGCACCCTCCGATCCCGTCGGTATGCCGAACTTCGAGGGAACGAGCGCCATTGAGACGTACTCCGGGCTCGCCATCGATCCGCTCAACCCGGAGCCGTCGATGATCCGCATCGAAGACGTCGCACACGGGCTGGCGAACACCTGTCGGTACGCCGGGCAATGTCGGTTCTACTACTCGGTTGCGACCCACGCCGTCTACGTGAGCCGGGAACTCGCAGATCACGACCCGATCGTCCAGCTGTACGGGCTCTTTCACGACGCGAGCGAGGCCTACATCACCGATGTCCCGCGCCCGGTAAAACGGGAGCTCCCGGAGTACGATCGGATCGAGCGCGACATGCTCGCTGCCGTCTGGGAGCGCCTCGACGTCCCGGCCCCCACCGACGAGCAGTGGGCTGCTGTGATGGACGCGGACGATCGGCTGTTCCGGTACGAGGCCGAGACGCTGCTCTCGGAGTTCTCCCCGGAGCCGGTGCCCGATCTCTCCCACGAGCTTTCGCCGGGCCGTCCCGGAGCGGCACGGCAACTGTTTCTCGACCGGGCGGCGCGACTTCGCGAGCGCGTCTGAACGCGGGCCGCTCATCCGGTCGAAAAAAAGCACCACGGCTAAACCCCCGGCGTCTGAACCAACAACGATGGACCGAACACCGAACGATGAGATCATCGATCGCGAACGTCTGGTCGAGATCACCCGCGAGAGCGCGGCGGCGGGAAGCGCTGTCGCTGCGGAAGCGTTCAGAGGATCGCTCGACGTCGAGGTAAAATCCGGCAAGACCGACCTGGTCACCGAGGCCGATCGAAACGCGGAAGCCGCCGTCGAGGCGCGGATCCGGGAGGCCATGCCCGACGCCACGATCTACGGCGAGGAGAGCGCGACCGGCACGTTGCCGGACGCGGGGACGGTCTGGATCATCGATCCGATCGACGGGACGAACAACTTCGTCCGGGAGAACCGGCGGTGGGCAACGAGTGTCGCCTGTCTCGTTGACGGCGAGCCGGTCGCTGCGGTCAACGACATGCCCGCGATGGGTGACACGTACGTCGGGACGCCCGCAGGAGTCCGGCGGAACGGCGAACCGGTGTCGGTCAGCGACCGGACCGACCCGGAGACGTTTCAGGTCGTCCCGACGATCTGGTGGCCGCGCGATCGGCGCGACGAGTACGCGGCCGCGACGGACGCGATCGTCCGCCGGTTCGGGGATCTCAGACGGGTCGGCTGCGCGCAGGCAGCACTCTCTTTGGTCGCCGCCGGATCGATCGAGGGCGTGATTACGAACGTCGAGACAAACGCCTGGGACACCGTCGCGGGCGTCGCAATGATCGAGTGGGCTGGCGGTCTGGTTACCGATCTCGATGGCGAACCGTGGACTCCACGAAGTCGCGGGGTCGTCGCATCGAACGGCAACGCGCACGAGGAACTCCTGTCTGCGGCTGGAGAGATCGACGGAGCACGGTGATCTTACAACACCGAGCGATCCAGATCCTCGGGCACGACTGTCACCGGCACCTCGACGCCATCAGCGACCACGAGCGCGGTATGTCCCTCGGTGAACTTCCCCAGCCATGACTTCGAGCGATGGCCGATAACGACGTGGTTGATCGAGACGTCGTCCGCGAGATCCGCGAGCTGTCGGCCGACGGCAGCGCTGGTTCGCAGTCCCGACCGGTTGATGTGCTCGATCGCTACCTCGAACGCGACGTCTTTCCCCTCGAACTGCTCCCGGAGGTCGTCCCGAACCTGTCGTTCATCTGCATTTGCGTATTCGTTTTCCGTGAGGTGAACGACGTACAGCTCCTCGTCGAGACACGACCCCAGTTTGCTGGCGACATCGACGACGCCCGCAGAGACTTCGTCGTCGGCAACTGCGACGAGAACTGTCATATCGGCTTTTGTAACCGATCGGATTTGTAGTTACCGACGGTTCCCAGTTGGGTGCACGTCTGGCGGTCTCGGCTGTCCGAGAGGCCGTTCCGGAGAACGCAGCTTTATACCGGTCTACCCGCTAGAGCGGGTAATGAGTACGAGCGAGGGCGACGAGTACGAACTCGCGGTTGTGGGGGGCGGCCCCGCCGGACTGACGACCGCACTGTACGGTGCCCGACTGGGTCACGAGACCGTTGTAATCGACCGCGGTGGTGGCCGGGCGGCCATGATGACAGACACGCACAACGTGATCGGCGTGACCGAGGCAACCTCCGGCAATGAGTTCCTCGAAACTGCCCGCGAGCAGGTACGGTCATACGGTGCCGACTTCGAGCGGGGCTTTGTCACCGACGCCGAGCAGACCGATGATGGACAGTTCCGCCTCTCGACGGGAGACGGAGAGATTCTCGCGGAGCGGGTCACACTTGCGACCGGGTTCTCCGACGAGCGTCCCGACCCGCCCCTTCCCCGGACTGGCCGCGGTCTGCACTGGTGTCTCCACTGTGACGCGTACATGTTCGTCGATGAACCGGTCTACGTGATGGGTCATAGTACTTCGGCGGCCTACGTCGCAATGATCATGCTCAACGTCACCGACGAGGTCGACCTGCTGACTCGGGGCGAGGAGCCGACCTGGAGCGAGGAGACAGCAACGATGCTGGAAAATCACCCCATCGACGTCGTCCACGAGGACGTGGTTGGCATCGAGAAGGATTCCGATTCGGGCTGGCTGGACGCCTTCGAGTTCGAGGACGGAACGCGACGGGAGTACCGCGGTGGCTTCCCGATGTATGGGTCCGATTACAACACCGATCTCGCCGAGTCGCTGGGCTGTGAACTCACCGAGGACGGAACGATCGACGTCGACGACCACGGCCGGACGAGCGTCGAGGGGGTCTTCGCGGTCGGCGACGTGACGCCGGGACACAACCAGATCCCGGTCGCGATGGGGCAGGGGGCGAAGGCGGGAATCGCGATTCACAAGGAGCTCCGGGAGTTCCCACGGTCGGCCGACGAGATCGAACGTGAGGGGCCTGTAACTGAAGCGGACGTCCCCGCTATCTCACCAGACCTGCTCGCTACTGCGATCGCCCACGAGGGCCACGCGGGCGGCCCGCGAGACGCCCCGACTCCGCAGACAGCTGACGACGACTAAGGCGGCCGACTTCTCCGGCTACTGTCCCGGTTTCGGCGTATCGAAGTCATCCAGCATGTCGAGGATCGTGCCGAGACGGAGGCAGTTCATAAATAGTCTCATAGTGAGGCTGTCCACTATCGGTTGTTCTTGCCGTAGGAGTGACTGTACCATGAGCAAAATTCGAGCAATCGTGTACGGGGTCGGATCAACCGGACAGGATCTCGCCGAGTACATGCTGCACAACGGAGTGGAAATCGTTGGTGCTATCGACGCTGACGAGGACAAGGTGGGCCGGGACCTGGGAGAAATCATCGGCTTCGATCGGGAGCTTGGGGTCGAAGTACGTGACGACCCAGAGGCTGTGTTCGATGACACGCGTGCCGATATCGCGACCGTTGCGATAGCTACCCCACTGAAATCGGTAGCGCCCCATCTCGAGCGGTGTGCCAGACACGGCGTGAATGCGATTACGTCCTCGGAAGAAGCCCTGTACCCCTGGACTACGGCTCCGGAGCTGGCATCGAAACTCGATAGAGTCGCACAGGACAATGAGGTGACGATCACCGGCGCTGGGTATCAAGATATCTTCTGGGTGAACCTCGTGACCATGTTGACCGGGGCGTCACTGGAAATAGACACGATTCGGGGACTCGGTCGGTTCAACCTGGACGATTACGGTCCAGTACTCGCAGAACACTACTACGCCGGCGAGAGGCTCGAAGACGTTCAGGCAGAAATCGACGCCGGAGATGCGCCGCCGAGCTTCTTCCGGATGAACATCGAATCACAGATCGCAGCTCTCGGAGTGAGTCTGACATCCGTCACTCAGGACATCGAACCAGTGGTCGCCGAGACGGACGTCGAGAGCGATGCTCTTGGAAGGACCATTCCGGAAGGCGACGTCGTCGGGGTTCGATTCGTTGTAGAGGCAAGCACCGATCACGGTATCGACTTCGTGGGCGAGGAGGTAGCGAAAGTATACGAGCCTGGCGAAACTGATATCAACGAGTGGACGATCGAGGGGACCCCCGAGATCCACGTCCGGAACGAGGATACCCCCACAGCGATCGGAACTAGCACACAGATCGTCAATCGGATCCCCGACATCTTGCAGGCGGACCCCGGCTACGTAACTGTCGACGAGCTGCCTGCTCCGCGATACAGGCCCCTCTCACTGGAGAACTACGTCGAGTAACACCGTCTCACCGACTGGTTTTTCTTACTTCTGCCGATTCACCTCGGTGACAGTCACCTCCCCGGTTACTGACCCGGTTTCGGCGTATCGAAGTAATCCAGCATATCGAGGATAGCGCCGAGAAGGAAGCTGATGACGGCGACGACCAGGACGGCTGCCGTCAGGAGGTTCGAGATCGGTTCCGGGAGCGTCAGCTGAAATGCGGCGACGAACACACAGGTGATAATTCCGACGGTCAGCAGAAAGGAGCCAGCGTTGGGGTCTTCTCCCGTAATAAAGACGATATCCTCGAAAAAGGTCGAGCCGCCACTGACCTCGTCCTCGGAAAACTGTTCTTCGGGCTCGGATGCGGCTTCGTCGGTCATGACTCTGCTGCGGCCGCGTTCTTCTGTTGAACCGCTCTGTGGACGACCCCGACCAGATGTGAGACCCACAGACCAGCGGTGAAGCCAAATAGCGTCCCGACGAGCGCGACCTGTGTCAACTCGGCGAGCGGTGCGACGGCCGCGAGCAGACACAGTCCTCCGAACAGGATCATCAACGCGTACTGGACGCGGGTGTCCATATCGATCTTTCCGAGCGACTGCGAAAGGCCTGTGCTCATTACTGCTAATCCTTAGCATCCACAGAATCATAAGCGTACAGGCCGGTTCGACGGGAATCAGCCACCCTTTCCACACGAAGACGCCGAATCTACCCAATAACACCCCAGGGACCCGGATCGGATACCGGAATCAGTTCGATGACGATCCGCTGTCGAGTTCGCGCTGTAACTCGTCGAGGAGTTGCAATGCCTCCAGTGGCGTCGTGTCGGCGAGGTTCACGTCTCGGAGCGTCGCGAGAACTGTGGCGTCGGCATGTCCGCCATCTCCGATCGTAGCCGACTCGCCGATTGCAATGGAACTGCCGTCGGTTGCGACCGGTTCGCCCGCCGAATCGTTCGAATTTCCGCGTTGCTCCTCGTCGAGTAACTCCCGTGCACGCTCGACGACTCCAGCGTCGACTCCGGCCAGACTGGCGACCTCGACACCGTACGACGCCGTCGCCGAGCCCTCGGAGAGTTGATGGTCGAACGAGACCTCACTTCCCGTCCGTCTCGCCGCGAAGTGACGGTTCACGACACCCGGGAGTTCTCGGGCGAGCTCTGTGAGCTCGTGGTGATGTGTGGCAAAGAGGGTTGTCGCCCCGATCCGGTCGTGGACGTGCTCTGTGACCGCCTGTGCGATGGCGAGGCCATCCGTCGTGCTGGTCCCCCGACCGACCTCGTCGAGCAGGACGAGCGAGTGCTCCGTCGCTGAATCGAGGATCTCCGCGAGTTCGGTCATCTCGACCATGAATGTCGATTTCCCACTGGCGATATCGTCGCTCGCCCCGACGCGGGTGAACACCCGATCGACGAGTCGCACGTCCGCGTGTTCGGCCGGGACGAAACTCCCGATCTGTGCGAGAACCACGATCAACGCGACCTGTCGCATGTACGTCGACTTGCCGGACATGTTGGGACCGGTCAGGATCGTGACGACCGCGTCCTCGTCGAGGCGGGCATCGTTCGGAACGAACTGTTCCTCGGTGCGTTCGACGACCGGATGACGACCCCCCTCGACGTGGATGCCGTCGCCGCCTAACTCGGGACGGTTGTAATCGTGCTGGGCTGCGACCGTGGCCAGCGAGACGAGCGCGTCGAGTTCGGCGATCCGCTCGGCGACTGCCTGTACCCGTGCGGACTCGGTAGCCACATCGGAGCGCACCTCGGTAAACAACCGATACTCCAGATCGTCGGCGCGCTCTCCGGCGCTGATGATCTCGTCCTCGCGGGATTTGAGTTCGGGCGTAACGAATCGTTCGGAGTTTTTCAGGGTCTGTCGGCGCTGGTAGTTGTCGGGTACTGCATCGAGATTCGGGTTCGTCACCTCGATGTAGTAACCATGCACCGAGGTGTGGCCGACTTTCAGAGAGTCAATCCCGGTGCGCTCGCGCTCGCGGGCTTCGAGGTCGTCGATCCACGCTTTCCCCTCGCGTTCAGTCGCCCGGAGCCCGTCGAGGTCGTCGCTGTACCCTTCTCTGATCAGTCCCCCGTCGGTGACTTCGGTTGGTGGATCGGGGCGGATCGACGTCCCGATCAGTTCGCGCACGTCCTCGAGTTCGTCGAGGTCCGCACGAAGGTCGACCAGTGCGTCGGTTTCCGCGTTGTCGAGGGCTGCCCGGAGATCGGGTACGATGTCGAGCGTGTCCTTGAGCGAGCGAAGGTCGCGGGCGTTTGCGCGGCCCCGTGCGACCCGAGAGATCAGGCGCTCGATGTCGTAAACGTCACGGAGCAGGTCACTCAGTTCCTCGCGGGTCCGGAGGTCGCCGACGAGTTCCCCGACGGCGTCGTGACGCCGTTCGATGGCTTCCCGGTCGATCAGCGGTCGCCGGAGCCAGTCTTTCAGTTCCCGGCTTCCGAGCGCACAGGCAGTCTCGTCGAGCACGTCGACCAGTGCGGGGCCTGCCTGATCGTGAGCAGTCCGGCGCTCGAACAGTTCGAGGCTCCGGATCGCCACCCTGTCGAGCACCATGTACTCCTGTGGATCGTACCGGGTGAGGTGGTTGATGTAGTCGAGCGTGGCGTCCTCGCTCGCTTCGGCGTCGTCTCTGGGTCCTGCTCCCTCGTCGGCATCTTCGGCTGCGTGTCGGGCGAACGTGTCCGGGGCCAGTTCGGTGTGTTTCCCGCCACGGGTGTACTCGGCGTACGAAAGCAGTGCACCGCAGGCGCGGACTTCCACGTCCCCCGCGAGCAGGCGGTCGGTGTCACCGAAGTAGGCACAAACTTGCTCGCGGGCCCGACCGTGGTCGAAGGTCCGCTCGTCGTGGGGCGTAACCATACAGCTATCGGGGAACGGATCGGCGGCCGCGTTCGGCCCGACGATCGCTTCCTGGGGATCGAACCGACTGATCTCGTCACGGAGTGCAGCCGCAGAGCTGACGGCAGTCGCGTAGAAATCGCCGGTCGAAACGTCGAGCAGCGCGAGACCGTACTCCCCACCGTCCGCGGTCAGCGCGGCGACGAAGTTGTTGTCGTCGGTCCGGAGCAGTTCGTCCTCGGTTAACGTCCCGGGCGTCACGATCCGGGTCACTGCGCGGTCGACGACGCCCGATACCTGCGATGGTTCCTCGACCTGATCAGCGACCGCGACCCGGTAGCCCGCATCCAGTAGCGTTTCGATGTACGATTCGGCGTTGTCGATCGGAATCCCGGCCATCGGGTAGGTACCGGTCGAATCCTCGCGTCTGGTCAACGTTATTTCCAGAAGACGTGAGATGGCCTCGGCGGCCTCGCAGAAGGCCTCGTAGAAGTCGCCGACCTGAAACAGCACGAGTGAGTCCTCGTACTCCGAACAGAGCTCGTAGTACTGCGAGAGCATCGGCGTCAGCTCGTCGCTCCGCTCGGCCATCTTCTCGGGCGGTCCAAGCGCCGCGTCCATACGTATGGGCGGTGGCTCCGCGCAAAAATACTCTCCGCTTGCCAGTACCTGCTGAGAGAAGCTACGGCTGGTCGATAGTTGAGTGTGGTATCTCAATGATAGCCGACAGATTCGCCCGAAGTTTGATTGTTCCGTATACACGAGTATACGACAGGATGAGTAAATCAGTCCGCATCTCCGAGGAGTTCCACGAATTCGTATATGCACACAAGCGAGACGACGAGACCATGGAGGAGACCCTTCGACGTCTTATTGGGGGGCCGAATCCTGAGGATGTTGCCGGGATACTGTCGAGCGATACGGCAGCGATCATGCGAGACAATCTCGAAGAGAAGGAGGGTGCAGACGCCGAGGACAAACGCGAACTTCGGAAACGGTTCGAATGATCCTCGATACCTCGTTTCTCATTGATCTCTTCGAGGGCAAACAGAATGCATTCGAGAAGGGTGTCGAGCTTTCAGACGGACAGACAGTTCAGCGGATTCCCTCGCCAGTCGTCATGGAACTCACCTACGGATCCGAGTTTGGAGAGGAATCGGAGCGTCGAAAGGTCCGTAACGCCCTCGGAATGTATCCGGTTGTCGAACAGAATGAACGGATTGCGCGCCGCGCCGGACAGTTACTCGCGGGTGCTGACAAGCGAGCCGCCAGTGACAGTGGAATCGACAAGGTTGATCCGATGGTTGCAGCGGTTTCGGACATCTACGATGAGCCAGTCCTCACCGCCAACGTCAGGGACTTCGACGCACTCGGTGTTGCTGTGGAGACGTACTGACGTATTTTTCCGGGGTGGGCGCTGTGACCGCACAACCGGGGCTCCGATCAGTTCCGCATCCGGGCTATACCGTCCTCGAAAATGACCCGGTTCGGCACAATAAACTCGGCGTCGTCGTTCTCGATCCGCGTCGTCAAAAGCGTCATCTCCTGAACGATCCCCTGTCGGTCGCCGATCCGGACTTCGTCACCGATTCCGTAGGGCTGGTTGAGCAGGAGATACATCCCCGCGGCCCCTGATGATAGGAAATCCTTGAACGCCAGCCCGCCGATCAGGACGACACCGAAGACGTAGACGGTCAACAGGACGAGCAGCGCCGTCGTGTTGACGCCGACCTGTCCCAGCGCGATCAACAGGGCGATGTAGAGCACGCTGTACTTGACGATCAGCGGGAGGATGTTGATCTCGGGGAGCTTGACGTTTTTGAGGCGTTCGCTCACCGCCAGCTCGGCCTTGTCCGCGAGGATGAAGCCCGCGATCATCACGAGAACAGCGATGAACAGCCGGGGGACGAACTCGGCAACACCGAACCAGAACGTCGGCGCATCGAAAATGCCGGAGATGTGGATCGCCGTCAGAATCGTGACGCCGTAGATGAACCACGAGGTAATGCGTGCGATGAGCGAGACGGTCGAAGTGCCGATACTTCGCGCAGTGCGCTCGAAGGGTGTCCCTTCGACAGCATCCCCGATCCCCGCCGTCATGAGGATTTGCTTGTTAATCCGGCCGACCGCGACGCCGAGCAACAGTCCCAGAACCAGCACCAACAATCCAAGTACGATCGGCTGCTGGAGGAGCGTCCCGATCGTGCCAAGCTCACCGAGCGTCTGGTCGAACATCTCAGTAGTTCTCCGGATCTATCTCCAGAATCAGTTCGCCGCCCTTGAACGCCCGAACCAGACCGTCGCTCTCGCTCAACACGATCGCCGTCGCGTTCGTATCCCGGGTAATCGCCCCTGCTGCCATGTGTCGTGCACCCAGTCCCTTTGGGATGTCGACGCCCTCGGCGGCGGGTTCGAGATACCGGTAGGCGCTGACGATCTTCCCGGCGTCGCTGATGACAAAAGCTCCGTCGAGGCGGGAAAACTCCTTTAACATCACAGTCACGATCGGGTCGCCGACATGGACGTGGGACTTCTCGAAGGGGTTGTAGCTGAGCGGCCGGGACTTGTTCATCACCTTCCCGGCGTCCCCGACGACGAACAGCGCGCCGACGGGCTTGCCCTTCTGTCCCTTCTGGCCGAGTTCGATCGCCACTTCGAATACCGCACGGATTACGGACGGCTCCGCCCGGGACTGGGTAAAGAGGTCGTAGATCCCCGAGTTCTCACCAGCGCTCACCCGGACACGAGCGACCGTGTCGATATCGTCATCCGAGAACAGTTTTGCGCCACAGATTAGCTCGTCTCCCTCCTCGACCAGGTCGTCGTCGAGCGCACCCTCGATGGCGAAGGTTAGCTGGTCGGCGACATCCTCGAATGCCAGCGGGAGTTCGACGAACCGGTCCGCGCCGTGCTCGTTGTCCGGTGCGGCGACGATAACGTCGAGGTCTTCCAGATCGGTAAACGTCTGGTAGTACGAACTGCTCGGCGAGAACAGGACGATCCCGTCCGCGTCGGTAAAGAGGTCCCCGAATAACTCACTGACATCCGACATTGCTCGTACTCACTCTGCGTGACGGCAAAAGGTTTTGGTCATGAGAGGCAACGCCTGCGTCCGTGTTCCCGCTCGATCGAACTCAATCGATTCAAGGTCCGTCGTTCGCTAGAGCCGGTATGACCGACGACTCACGGGAGCACGTACTCCCCGATAGCGACCAAGAACTGGAGACCGCGGATGTCGAAGGGTTCGATTTTACCGGCGACATCACCCTCGATACCGTCCTCAATTCGTACGCAACGACCGGGTTTCAGGCGACCGCACTCGCAGATGCCATCAATATCGTCGAGCGCATGCAAGACGAGGATGCAACGATCTATCTCACCTGCACCTCGAACATCGTCTCGTCCGGTCTGCGTGAGGTCGTCGCCGCGCTGCTCCGCGAGGGGCACGTCGACGTCCTGATCACCACCTCGGGCTCGCTAACCGAGGACGTAATCAAGACCGCCAAGCCGTTCAAGATGGGATCGTGGGACGCCGACGAGGCTGAGCTCCGCGAGAAAGGGATCAACCGACTGGGCAACATCTACGTCCCCTCTGACCGGTACGTCTGGCTTGAGGAGTACCTCTACGACTTCTTCGACGATTTCTTCGCCGAAGCGGCGGTGCGGACGCCGACCGACTTTGCCGCCGAACTGGGCGCGACACTCGACGACGAGAACTCCATCCTGAAACAGGCCGCAGACAACGATGTACCCGTCTTCTGTCCCGCCCTGACTGACGCGGAGGTCGGCAACTTCCTCTACTACTACCGACAGCAGGCCGAGGAAGATATCGGCATCGAGATTCTGGAGGACTACGAGTCGCTGATCGAGGACGGTATGCTTGCCGACACCACGGGCCTGATCGCACTCGGGGACGGCGTCCCGAAACATCACGCCATCATGACCAATCTGTTCCGTGGCGGTGCCGACTACGCGGTCTACGTCTCCACGGGAATGGAGGGCGACGGGTCGCTATCCGGTGCACCACCGGAAGAAGCCGTCTCGTGGGGCAAGATCAAGAATGCCGACAAGAACTACACGCAGGTCGAGGCCGAGGCGACGCTCGTCGTCCCACTGCTGGTCGCGCAAGCGTTCGAGTTCTGATCGGGAAACACCTTTTTATCCCCGCCTGCTACTATCAGCCATGATATCGCTCGACGAGGCAGTGACGGCACGGTTGGAATCGCACGGTGAACGCTTCGAGGTGCTCGTCGACCCTGACGCCGCCCTCTCGATCAAGCGTGACGAGTTCGAGGGTGATCTGGAGGACGTAATCGCCGCCGAGGACGTCTTCGAGAACGCCAGCCGCGGCGACCGACCAGCAGAGGGCGATCTCGAAGACGTCTTCGGCACGACAGAGCCACTGGAGATCATCCCCGAGGTCATCAAACGCGGGGAGATCCAGATCACGGCCGACCAGCGCCGCGAGATGCAAGAGCGCAAGCACAACAAGCTGGTCAACCAGATCACGCGCAACGCGGTCAACCCGCAGATGGACGACGCGCCCCATCCCCCGGATCGGATCGAGAGCGCGCTCGAAGACGCCGGGTTCAGCGTCGATCCGATGGAACCCGTCGAAGAGCAGATCGACGAGGCGCTCGACGCCTTGCGGCCGGTTATCCCGATCCGCTTCGACGAAGTGACCGTCGCCGTGCAGGTCCCCCCGGATCACGCCGGGAGCGCACAGGCCAAGCTCCGCAGCTTCGGCGACCTGGAACGCGAGGAGTGGCAGGCAGATGGCTCCTGGATCGGCGTGCTCACCTTCCCTGCCGGACTGCAAAACGAGTTTTTCGACCGGGCCAACGAGGTCACGAGCGGCGAGGCCGAAACACAAATCATCAAAGACGAAGACGATATCAAGACGCGCTAGCCGCGTCGGTATCCGACCCAGAACCCGCCAATAAAGCCTGCACCGATCGACAGCGTCGAGATGATGGGCACGATCCAGCCCGGGTCCTGGACTTGATCACGCGTCGCGACCAGCCCGTGTGTTAGCCGATCGTAATCGACTATCACGATCCCTTTCGACTCCAGAAACCGAAAGAGCGCCAGTTGGACGCCGATGATGACGGCAAGAACTTTTGCGATCCGTTTTGTCGCATAGCCGATGATACCGCCGATCAACGCGCCGCCGCCGAACTCCATGGCCAGTTGCTGGGCCTCGATCTCCATACAGCAATGGAGGTAAGCCGATCATAATAAGCCCTTTGTGCCGGATCAGTTCGGCTTTGCGCACGGGGTCGGAAAACGAAGCGGAGAATCGGTCGAACAGATTTATGCTGGTACTACCCTATTCCAAGGTAATGACTACCGAAACGCCCCGCGTGAGCACCGGGATCGATGGTGCAGACGATGTGTTGCATGGCGGCTTTGTATCCAACTCGTCGACGCTAGTCCGGGGCTCGCCGGGAGCAGGAAAGACGATTTTTGGGCTGCACTTTCTCGCGGAAGGCGTCGCGGGCGGAGAAGACACACTCTATATCAATCTGGGCGAGCCAAAGGAGTATCTCCGGCAGACTGCAGCGGCCTTCGACCTGGATCTTGACACGGTAACGTTCCTCGACCTGTCCCCGTCTGCGGATCAGTTCCGGAAGTCGGAATCCTACGACCTCTTTTCGGCGAGCGAAGTCGAACAGCCAGCGCTGATAGATACACTCCGCAGTGAAGTCGAGTCAGTATCGCCCGATCGTGTCGTCGTCGATCCGGTAACCGAACTCAAATATCTCTCCTCGGAGGAACACCAGTTTCGGACACAGATCCTGAGCCTGCTCGATCTGCTCAAATCGGAGGGCGCAACCGTCCTGCTCACCTCGCAGGCCGCGCCCTCTGTTGCGGACGTCGACCTACAGTTTCTCGCCGACGCGGTTATCAACCTCGACATGAAAAACGGTCGACGTCGACTACAGGTGCCGAAGCTTCGTGGCTCCGGATCGGAACAGGGACCTCACACAGTCACGATCACCGGCACCGGAATACACGTCTGGCCACGGCTAGCACCGGCCGATCACGGTCGCGACGCTCCCCTTGGTCGACTTGCCTCGGGCGTTGACGGGCTCGATGGCCTGATAAACGGAGGTCTCACGACTGGGACAGTTACGTTCTTGAGCGGTCCCACAGGGGTCGGAAAGACGACACTCGGCCTGCAGTTCCTCACCGCCGCAGCGAGGGAGGACCGACGGGCAGTGCTCTATAGCTTCGAGGAAGTGCGCAAGACGATGCTCACACGGGCCGACGAGATCGGCATCCCTGCCCGTGAGATGGTGGAAGAAGGACTGCTCTGTATCGAATCGATCGATCCCGACGAGCTCACGGTCGATGAGTTCACGTCGCAGCTCCAGACTCACGTCACGGAGGGGGACATGGAAGTCGTCATGATCGACGGTGTAACCGGATTCGCCCGGTCCCTTGGCGGGGTTGAGGACGACGGTACCGAACAGCTCGTCAGGATCGGTCGCTATCTCCGAAATATGGGTGTCACCGCGATTATCTCCAACGAAGTCCACCAGATTACCGGATCGTTCCGGGCGACTGAACAGCAACTGAGTCACCTAGCGGACAACATAATCGCTCTCCGGCACGTGGAATACGACAGCGAACTTCGGAAAGTAATCGGTGTCTTGAAGATGCGAGCCAGCGACTGCACGCCAACGATCCAGGAACTGATGATCTCCGAGGACGGTATTTCCGTCGGCGAGCCGCTATCGGGCATGCGTGGGATCCTGACCGGAACGCCGGACTGGGACGATGACGGCTGATCAGCAATCTCCCGGGTGGACGGGGTTGACGACCGCTCTACAGGATCCGTCGCCACCGCTGATCTACCCACTGCTGGCCGATAGCGGGAACGAACGAGTGTTGCGGCAGTGGCTCGACGAGCACGGTGAGTACCGGGCTGTGGAGCCGGGTGTCACGCTCGAGGACGCCGAGTTCGATCTCTGTATCGTCGACCATCGGGCGCTGCAGCGAAACGAGGAGACCCTGCGGCGGCTCAAGTCGGCTGCGAACCCGGTATTACTTCCAGTGCTCCTCTTGCTTCCCGACCGCCGACTGGATGTCATCGACGTGGACGGCGGAGAGATCGCCGAGAACGTGTTCCAGACGACGGTCGACGAGATCGTTTCGCTGCCGATCAAACAGGCGGAACTCGGCTGGCGGGTGCAGGCCATGTTACGGCTCCGCAACCAGTCGCTGACTGTACAGGCACAGGCAAACGCCCTTCGACGGTTCAGGGAGGCCGTCGAAGCGTCCGGGCACGCGGTGTACATCACGAACTTGTCGGGCGAAATCGAGTACGTGAACCCGGCGTTCGAGGAGGTCACAGGCTATAGTGCCGACGAGGCGGTCGGTGCAACGCCGGAACTCCTCAACTCCGAGACGACCTCCGAAGCCTACATCGAGAGTATGTGGAATACGATCCTCGATGGCGACGTGTGGGAAGAAGAGATCGTCAACGAGCGGAAAGACGGGAGCACGTACACGGCCTATCAGACGATCGCCCCAATCGTGAAAGGGGGTGAGCCGATCGCCTTCGTGAGCATGCAGGCGGACGTAACCGAACAGAAAGAGCTCCGACGGGAACTCGGCCGGTCCGCCGCAATCATCGAGCGGCTCGACGATCCGATCATGATGCAAGATTGCGACGGGGAGTTCAAGTTGCTAAATGAAGCTGTGACCGAATACGCGGGGCTCTCGAAAGCGACGCTACTGGGTGAGGATGAAACGCCGTTTATGGACGACGCCACTGCTTCGACGATCGGCGCAAAAAAATCCGAGGTACTCGAGACGGAAACGCCAGTCCAGTACGAGCTTTCGCCCACATTCCCGAGAACCGGTCGAGAGCCGACCTTTAGCACGAAGCGGTTCCCCTACTACGATCCGGACGGAAACCTCGCCGGGACAGTCGCGATCTGTCGTAATGTGACGGATCTGAAACAGCGCGAACGGACGCTCCGACAGTACAAGCGTGCGATCACAGAGGCGAACGACCTGATCGCCGCGGTCGACCTCGACGGCGAGTATCTCTTTGCAAACCCGCAGTATCGCGAGTATCACGGGCTGTCCGCTGCGGAGGTATCCAGCCTCTCACTGTCGGAACTGTTCGATGATGATGAGTACGCCACGATCGTCGATTCGATCGAGCGGACCCTAAACGGCGATACTGTGCAGTACAGAACGGTCAGACACCATCCCTCACGAGGAGAACGAGTGCTGGACGTACGCTATCATCCGCTTCGAGGGGAAGATGGCGAAGTGATTGGCGTCGTCGGCGTGCTCAGAGACGTAACTGAAAACGAAGAGAAGACCACACAGCTGCGGGTCGTCGATCAGATCCTGCGACACAACCTGCGGAACAGCCTCCAGCTCGTCCGAGGGCAGGCCGAACGCATCAGTTCCGCTGGCGACGAGGATGTGGCCGAGATGGCAGCGGCAATCGTCGAGTGGTGTGACGAGCTACTCACGACTAGCCAGAAGTCGCGTGCGATCACCGAGAGCCTGAGCAAAACCGTGTCCGTCCGGGAAACGGCGGTCGACGAGGTCGTCGAGACGGCAGCGGCATCGGTCGCCGAATCGTATCCGAGTGCACGGATCGATCTGGACATCGAACGGCCTGCCACCGCCGCCGCGACGGAACAGCTCAATTCGGCGATCACCGAGCTGATCGAGAACGCAGTCTTCCACAGCGATCAGGAGGAGCCAACCGTTGAGGTGTGCGTCGAGCACGAGGGAGAGCGGGTCCTGATCCACATCGAAGACGACGGACCGGGGATCCCGGCGATGGATCGTGACGTGCTGGAGACCGGGAAGGCGACGGAGGATCTGTACCACGGTAGCGGGCTCGGATTGTGGCTCGTCTACTGGATCCTCAGGCGGTCCGGTGGCTCCGTCAGTGTCGAGAACAGAGAGCCTCGCGGGAGCGTCGTCACGATCAGCCTCCCTGCCGTAGAGTGACTGCCGGTTGCGAATTATGAAACTCTTAAGCCGGGCCTGTACGGAGTGCCTGTATGCGGACCACACCACTTGGGACGACCGGCGAAGAAGTCAGCTCGATCTGCCTCGGCCCGATGATCTTCGGCACCGAGGTCGATCGCGAAACGTCGTTCGCACTGCTCGATCGGTACTACGAGGCGGGCGGGCGCTTTCTCGATACCGCGAACAACTACGCGACGTGGATCGAGGGCTACGACGAGCCCCGGAGCGAACCACTGCTCGGCGACTGGCTCGACGAGCGCGGCGTCCGTGAGGAGATGTTCATCGCCACGAAGCTCGGCTTTAACTACGGCGAGACGCCCCAGAGCCTTGCGCCCGAGGTCGTCGAGCAAGAGATCGCCGGCAGTCTCGACCGCCTCGGGATCGATCAGATCGACCTGCTGTACGCTCACGTCGACGACTTCGATACGCCACAGGAAGAGACGATGCGGGCGTTCCAGCGCGCGATCGACGCCGGAAAGGTCCGCCATCTCGGCGCGAGCAACTTCCTCGGCTGGCGACTGGCACGAGCGAACCGGATCGCCGAGGAACAGGGACTGACGCCATACCAGTGCGTCCAGCCACGGTTTTCGTACTACGTGCCGAACCGCGGCGCGGAGTTCGGCGGGCAGGTGAAAGGGACGGACGAACTACTGTCCTACGCCACCCACGACGAGCTCACTGTTTTACCGTACTCACCGACCCTGGGCGGCTGTTACGGCCGTGAAGACCGCGGGATTCCCGAGGGCTACGTCAACACCGAGAACCGGGTCAAGCGCGATATCGTCGACAATATTGCGGATGAAAAGGGTTTGAACGGCAACCAGATCGCCCTTGCGTGGCTGCTTGACCGGGACCAGCCGACCGTCCCGGTGATCGGGGTTAGTACGCGGGAACAGCTCGATCAGAACCTCGCTGCGCTTGACGTCGAGTTCACAGCTGACGAGCGTCGTCGGCTGGATTCTGTTGAGCGGATGGGAATCTTCCCGTGGCGCGACTGAGGTATTCTGGATATACGTAGCTAGACGGCATACCGATAGTGTGGCCGTGTATCAAAAGAACAGCATCGGCTCGACACTCTAGTTTCTCGCAGGATGCTCCGACTGGGATTCGAACCCAGGTCATTGCCGTGAGAGCGCATCCTTAGCCTATCTGATATGTTCTCGCTCTCGTCCATCTTATCCTCCTGAAACGGCCGTTTTCAACCGTGTAGGGAATCATACGTGTCGGAAACGGATAAGGAACCCAGTTAATTGCCCGTGAGGACTCCCCGACTTATCCGAACCACTCTGTGTCCGGTTGGATCGACTCAAGATGAGTTGCCTCGACCTACAAACAGGGGCAACGAACCGGGATCGCTAATCTGCCGGTCTTTTTTATAAACACCCGGTTGTTTTCAGGGTCGGTGGTCTGTTGAACGTGTTTTGACCGAACTTCTTTATAAGGACTCGTCAGTTTGACTAAATCGGTTATAATTCACCACTCTTCGCACGAATTATATGGTGGTCCCATTATCCACCCCGCAGAAGATATTCTAGATGATTGGCACGTCCATAACATACGCGACCACTTCTACCCGCCCCCAGACGTACCAATCCCCGGAGAAGATGCACACTTTCCGGACGAATGGTCTGCCGTACTTGCCACTGTATTCTCCCAACTCGGCGAAGGGATCGAGGGCTTCTGGAGCGAGTATAGAATCAGAGCGGAAACGCATCCGTAAGACCATGGAGGATTAGTCTGCTGAATCACAGTGATCCGACTACCCATTTGGGTTTTGAGCGTATTCCGTGGTGTCTAATTTGGCCCGTACAAATCACTGGGCGTTGAAAAACTCAGTAGATATTTCCAGTACGCTGAATGTCTATTGTACTCCTATTCCTTGAGGTGTTCCAGAATTTGAAGGAACCGGAAAGCAAGTTCGTTCCGTTGGGAGTACGTAGAAGATGCTACTTTTCGCAGGTTGTTGATCTTCTTGGAGTAGCGTCTATTTGTGACCAACTCTAGCTCACAACCAGATTGTTTCTCGAACTGGTCAGACGCCTTTTCCAGTTCCTCCATTGACTTCGGTGGGACATTTGGGCTCCAGAATTGGTACCGTTGAGACTCAGACGAACCGAACACTTGGCTAACGTAGGACTCTGCGTTCCGAAATTTACTTTCGACTTTCTCACCGTTTTCTCGGGAACTTCCGTATCCGAGGCCTCTGAGGTGGGTCGCGACCTCGCAAACAATGATTTCTCGCTTTCCACCGGGATGTATTCCGATAACGTCTACTTCCATTTGTTCGCCTTCAATCGGGGAATGCTGTCCATATGCGACTATCTCACACTCTTCTACCAATTTGAGATACGCGCCGACTAACATCTCACCGGCCTTCGGTTGATTTGCCATGTACTGTGATTTGAGCAATTCTGAATAAAGGGTTGGGTAGAGATTGAGGGCACAGTTGTTTCACTGGTTGAGCGTTGACGAAAATCATGTAGAGAATTTTGAAAGATGGACTACCAATGAGCGAGTTGCGAAATTAGCACTATGGACTTCTCAATGCTTCTGGTGGTAGCTCGCTCTCTCGGGGTTCATTTTCACCACCATTGTAGATCCAGACGATGTTATGCACGTCGAGCATTGTTGCAGTCTCATCGACACCGAGTTCATCACATGCCTGCTGAATGCTCTTTTGTAGCCGACGAAACGGAGGAATAATAACACCATACTGATCGGGACGAAATCCATTCTTGAATTCGGGAAGCGTACTCTTGTTTTCCAGGAACCCAGCCGTGCGCTGTGAGGGCAGCCCAAGCTGATCCTCCAACTCGGTGAACATGAGGAGTGATGTCGCCATTCGCTGGAGCGAACCAGGACCACGACTGGGCTGGTCAGTGATGTGAATCGTGTGCTCTCGGAACGCTCGAAGTCGTGTTATTGCGTTAACCGTGTCATCGAAAAAGAGGGACAGCAAGCTGCTTGCTTCTTCTGGAGCACTTTGGAAGTGTTCTACCACGTCGTCCCACGCGTACTTACCCCACTGACTGCCCATTATGAACTTTGTGACAGAACGGCTGAGATCCGCTGCGTCCTCATCCGTCAAATCCTCAAATAGCGGCTCAATTTCACAAGGGTCGAGATCATCGAGTACAAACTCCGAGCGAACCTGATTGTTGATATACTCTGCATATTGCTGCTTCCAGGACTCCCAGTATGTACCGCCCCAGAATTCAGGTTGATCTTCCCGCTCGTATGCGTTGTGCTTCTTTCCCCACGCATACGCATACACGATCTCGCTCTCGTCCACCAGAGCCACCTTTTTTGTTCGGCCGCTCATTCCCTCACTCCCACCGTATAGGAAGCGGTAGAACGGTCCGTACGGTCCGCGAAGCTGTGCTGACAGGTCTCGTGGGGAGAGAGTTGCGGCCGCACCGAATAGTTCCTCAAGTTCAACGCTCACCGGAACCTCGTGATCAGTTCCCGCAGTCGGATGTCCGACGGTAGTCTGATACCAGTCGGCGAACTCTTGAAACACAGCAATTCGATCTCTATACGATCCAGAAGCTGAAATGCCAAACACGGCGAGCCCCTCCTCAGCCTTTCTCGTGATGATCGCGGCTTCTTCTGGTGAGAGGCGCGAGTATAGCTCCCAGAGCGCCCTCTCCCAAATTAACTGGTCAGACCATGAGGGATCGTACTTCTCTGCTTCCTTGAACGTGCGAAGAAAGTCAGCGAAATCATCTGCACCCCCGGTGAAGGATTGGAGCAAAATATCAGCGTTAGGATTGTCATGTTCAACGACAGCGTCATCACACCAGAGCTCTCGAAAGGTTTCCTCAGAGGGGTTGTTTAGAAATGACCTATACCGGTCAATGAATTGTGCTTGCCGTGGTTGCTGAAAATTGAATCCGGGTCCCTCAGATTCGGTAGAAATCATCTTCCCCCAGGTTCGAATTGCCTGAGTTGCCCCGATCCGATAGTCCATATCAACCATACTGAAGGACTGCGGTCACGATATTAATAGGTACTGGCGGATAGTTCAGGAGCGGCCACGGATAACTACCAAGTCATATTTATTCGACAATTAAAATAGAGCTTGCAGAGTTGATCCAACTGGCCAATCACTCCAAGCTGATCTCTGTATTCGTCATATCAGACCCGGCTACGGATACGCATATACCATCTCCATCGGGAGATCACCCGTTGGATCTCCTGTATCGCCATGTGTCAACTCCTCAGGAAGCGCTTGTAGTGGTCCGGTTTTCGGACTGGCAGTAAGCGCTAACACGAACGCGTCGATCACGTCGTCATTACCCACCTCAGCCATGAGGTCGGTTGATGCATCACGGATGTCATCGATGATCGAACCGTCGATGGTTTCGAGTATCTCAATTCGTTCCCAGAAGGCGGGTGCTGGTTGTCCTGTCTTCGAGTACTCTGTGGCCGATTCCCCGTTCAACGCCCAGAAGCAGACTTCGGGATGAGCCTCACGGATCGTTCCAACGGCTTCTGGCTCTGTCTCGCAGAGGAACGAATCGAGCTCGGCAATCTTATCGGCGATACCCCACGACTGAACACCGAGACTCCCATCCGTGCGCTTCTCCTGCGTCTCCTTTGCGTCCTCGTAGCTCCCCTCGTGAACGGCAGCCCGGACGGGAACGGGAAACACGCTGGAGTGGCGGTTCGGACTGAGTTTCTTGCGAGCGGCGTCGTCACATGGTCGTTTCGCATTTGAGTTTTCTCGGAGACCGATTGGTACGTCGATCAAGATCTGTTCTGCCACTTCGCCGTGAGCCTGCCAAAGTTCCTGAATATGTTCGTAGAGATTGGTGTCTTCGTAGCCTTCCTCGTCGAACTGGACAGCGACCCATCCCGTTGAACACCCATCGACGCCGATGTACATGCTGTTCTCCTCGTATTCGCACCTATTTAATGTTCGAGTCGATAGTAGAAGTCCGGCGGTCTCCCCAAGTGATATTACTCAAAACACGAACTATGAATTGTATGTCGAAGACTGTCGGCGATCCCGAGCGCGCCGTCAACGTCCTCTTGTCGGTTGCACAACTGCTGAAAGAGCCACGGCTAGCAAGTCTCTACACGTTTGTTCTCCGTGAGGGTGATGCTAACATTGATGATGTCGTCGACAAATTGGAGATGCCGCGAACGACGGTGTACTCGGATGCCGGCACGCTCGTCGAACTCGGGGTGCTGACCCGAGACGAAGAGCACAGCACTCACACGTATTCGGCGCTCCCGATCCTTCTCACCACGAATCTTGACGGAGACGAGTACACGATTACGCCGACGTTCATCGAAGCCTTCGGCCGATCACCCCGAGATCAAGACCTTGATTTGTTGATCGAGAAGCACGGACTGGGGAAGCTTGCAACTGCGCTCACGTATGCGATCCCATACGCAGAAGGCGAGATGTCGGAACGGGTCGCAGCCCGGGAGCTAGACCTCCAGCATGCGTTCTCAATAGCCGTGCTCCAAGCGTTGAGCGACATCGTTATTGACATGAAGACGGTTGATCCACACTTCGACGAAATTCGGAACGCCCGTGAACAATCCCCAACGTTGGAGGACTGAGGACGGGAACGATGAACTGGTCCTTCGATCTGTTGAAGGAGTCAGTAGCGTGGGTGGCGGATACGAGGCTCTTCATCAAGTGTGGTCGTCAGTGGTATAACAAGTATACCGCACTCGAACGGTTCGTCCAACGGAACGATCTCACTTTCGTTATTCCGGAACGAGTCTACGAGGAACTTGGTGGTTCCCTGGATCGGAGTACGCCGCGGTGCGCTTACAGTGAGGAAAGCTGCAAGTTCTATTAAAAACAACTGCAACTCCCTCCGGCTGTAACTTAGCGACAGATCTGCGACTGTGAGTTCAACAATATCTGGACAGGGCGACTCTGTAGCACCAGTATTTTAAATCAACTCTGCATAACTGATCGTGACGCAATAATGTTGGATTTACAACAGTTAATCGTTCCGTGCGCAGTATACAAATAATCGGAAAACATTAATTCAAACTCTATACCTGATGCTTTCGACCAGTTCAGAAACAGCGACTAGTATTTAAGCAACGAACTTAGCTGCTCAGGCTTGCTAACGGGTGTTTCCGGGGGGGACCGTGACCGTGAGGACGAGCTATTATGATTGCCGGATTCGTTGATGACGTAACTCACGGCGAGGGTTTATACGTAACTGGATCAGATAATTAGGATTATAGGAATAATGGCTGAGCATCAAGATAATTTCTCGAACAAAACACGACATTCGAAACAAGAACGGGTAGACACCTTTACAACTCTCAATTCGGGGGCGACTGAGGAGATCGTCATCTCCCATCCCTGGAGTCCGGATAAGATCGAACAACTGAAACCGCTGCTGGTCGCTATGGCGCGAGAAAACTGGGCGAAATTTGAGGAAGATGAGAGTACTGGCGAACAGTGTATAGATGCTAATTTCGACGAAGCATTGTGTGATGTCACTGAGCTCGCGCTAGAATCGAATGGTTTTGATCAGAATCTAGATGACCTCCACAAGTTACGGGCATTGATGATTCAAATAGCCCGCGACCTCCACTTCGAAGAGGTAGCCCAGCATGTTTCCCAGTATTCGCGTGACGACCTCAAGCAGTACGGACTACGGTATGCGTATGAGAAATCGACATACAGGAAAACAGCAAAAGCATTGAAAAAAGAGGGCAAGTATGCGTTGTTGGTTGAGGCGTGTTTCGTCGCAGTCCATGCTTTGTTCTGGAACGGAGTACCGATTCCTGAGGGTGTTAAAGACAGGTATGACCTGTCGTACAATGCCGGGCCTGCTGCGTCTGATTTCCCGAAACCAGCACGGCAGTTAGCGCTCTACAATCTTGTAGAAGATCTGATACAGATCGTCGTTGAGAACCTTGACCTACAACGTGGTAACAACAAATCACGGGACCTCAGAACGTTACTCGGCATATTCGCCTATGCCGCGCATCACGAGCAAAGCATCGAAGACTACCATCAGTCTGCCCAGCACTCGTTTGATCTCAGTTCAGCGTTTTCTGCCACCACGATCCGTGACCACATCGATGATTTAAATCGATGGAAAGTCGGAGACATGTTCGACGATATCAACCAAGCACTGCTTGAATACATCATTGAGTCAGGGGTCGTGTCGAGACCATTGATGATCTCGTATGACCTGACGGACATTCAGAGTCTTGGACTGTCTGAGTACGAGAGTAGGTTCCTCACCGAGGACGGGCGGTGGAGATTTGCTTCGTTATCATTCACAGACCCTGCGATCGAATACTCATTTGGGCTACGGTTGCTGAAATCAGAAGCACCACGGGCACGAGAACTGGAGAATTTCCTGCGCGACTTGACCTCGATGGTAGAGGTAGAACTCTTCATGGCTGACCGCGGGTTCGATGGGGCTGAAGACATCAAAGCCTGCCGGAAGTTCGTTCCCGGTCACTGGGTGATTTGTGCACAAGACGACAGTGATCCTCAGGGGCAGAGCTCTGATTTCAGTCGTCTCCGTGCTGAACTTGAACCCGGCAAAACTGCTGTTCGTCCAAGTGCTGGGTACGCGAACCTGAAACCGCCAGTCAAGCTGATCGGGTATTCGGGCGCTGACGAAGACGATGAAAGTCCTGGCCCGATTCGGGCGTTCTATAGCGGTATTTCACTACCTGATGATGAGGATGAGCGAGAGGAGGAGATCACGACTATCAATTTTCGCTACAACCAGCGCGGGAAGATCGAGACAATGTTCCGCATGGCAAAAAACCAGTTCGATCTCTCGACTGATACGGATAAATCGATACGCAAAGCGTTCTACTTCCAGATGTCAGTTCTGCTCTACAACCTGTATAAGATAGTGCAAACCGTACCCGCTCCGCGAAGTGGCGTTGAACTCGACACGACTCCGTCGGAACTGTTAGAAGTGGTACAGAACCTCGCCTTTGACGGTCCAACAGCTCCAGACGCACTAACCTACCATCGGGGACACTACTAATGCCGATCCGCATAGACCCGGACACACTCCAGCAGGTGATTCGTCCAGGAGTAGAACTCCGGAAAGACAGTGAATGCCGCGTCGACATCAATTCAGACACGGTTCAGTTCAGGTCCATGTCAGAGAGTCATGAAGCGTATCTGGATTACTCGATTCCGCGATCAGCTTTTACTCCCTCAGAGGACCTCGGCACAGGTAACTACTGGACAACACTTGATCACATGCAGGACTTCGTGCGGCTCGTTACTAGCAACGAGGTCACCATTATAGCCCCTATGGAGGCAGCCAGCTCAAAGATAACTCTACAATCCGACACAGTCACGTATCAATACCCACCATTGGCGAGTAATGCAGCCCACCCCGTATACCGGGACAACTCCAGTCGCCTCTCGGCAGCTCCAGTTTTGGAAGTCACACTCCTCAACGGTGTCTTCACGCGTGCGGTCAACGCTGCGGCCCTCGTTGGTGAGAGCATGCGGATCCAAGTCACGTCAAACACTCGCAGCGTAGAATTCTCGGCTAGCAGTACTACTGGCGACTCCTTTTTATTCTCAACGCCCGTTGACCAAGTCATCGCTGCAGAACAGCCCACTGCCAGTCTCACAATAGCCATTGACCGGCTTCGGGATATTGTTGCAGCCATCCCTTCTGCCACTCCAGTTTCTTTACAGTTGATGAATGACTATCTCGTATACCGTGCTGAATTCCCCGTCCCAGACGCTGAAATAACCGTATACATCGCAGAGTACCTCGATAGTATCTATCGGTGAGAAAAATTGACGACACGCCGGAAATGAAAATCCGGTCGCTCCCCGGATCGAGACAAGAGTCATAAACGGGTGATGGATGTCGCTGACCCCCATGCTCTTCTCCGGTACATCAGAGACTACACAGACATGAAGACTGGCGGACTGGAACGCGTCTCCGACTCCGACGTAGAGCAATTTGAGAACGGGGTTGGCGATCCAGTATTCGAAGACGCAGCGACACTCCTCCAAATCGAACCGTAACTCATCAGCGGCTCCATTACCCGGTCACTCCAGTAACACATTCACACCGAAGACCAGATAACTGTCCCTACGGGGTGAATAAGTTGCTCAGTTCGCACTCTTCAGTAAGCGGCTGATTCCGTATTTTTAGATCGAAGCAACAGTGACCATCAGGCGGCACTCATCTTCTGTATTTAGTCCAATATTCCTGTTCGATACATCCCGAACTGGGCTTTCGATGGGCAGCTGACGGAAAGCATCCAAGCAACGTCAACGGACGACTTCTGAGAGCAGCTGGGTGACCATATCAGAACGTTCGAACCGCAGGCTAAAACGGACGTGTAGCGCGTATCACGCAGGCATTTATTGACGGACAGACGTAATGCTACGATATCATGCAACACGCGTTTCGAGTCGGGCAACAATACCGCGACACTGGCAGTTACCGCAACTCGAACGACCAGTTCCTACGGTGGATTCGCGGCCCGCTCGACACCGGCATCAAGAATACCGGCGGCATCCGTGATCTCGGTGCAGACCGGTCTGAGACGCCTGCGGCGTTAGTACTCGTCTCCAATGATAGCGGCATCTCACAGCACGACGATCCGTGGGAAGACACGCTCGCTGTCAACGCCGGGTACATCAGCTACTGGGGCGACGCAAAGGCCACGAACCCCTACGATGAGTCCGCGCAGAACCAGAAGATCAAAGCCGCCTTCGACAACGCTGCAGCAGGTTGGCGCGAAGAGGTCCCGCCCGTCCTCGTGTTCCGTAAACCCGAATCAGGTGTCGTTGAGTTCTGCGGGCTCTGCGTTCCCGACCACTTCGAGGTTCACGCATACCAGGCCGATGACGGGACACAGGTCCCGAACTACCAGTTCCACTTCTCGATCCTCAATACCAACGCCGTCCCCGTCACGTGGCTGCACGACCGCGCCCAGCGGAACGACGACAGCGAGGCACCGGGCGTCTGGCAGCAGTGGGTCCAGACCGGGGAGGTGGCCCAGTGGCCGACCGGAGAACCCCTCGATGCAAGCGGCCGGATTCGCCGCTATGAAACGTCCGAAATCACCGTGAGTGACGCCTTCCGGGCAGACATATTCGACCGCTACGACCACGCGTGTACCCTAACCGGCATTCGAGAAGGCGACCTGCTCGATCTCGCACACGTCCTCCCACGAAGTCAACACCCAGAACTTGCAGAACATCCGGAGAACGTTCTCGTATTGAACTCGCTGCATCACCGCGCATTCGACGCTGCGCTGTTCACCATCGACAGCGACTACCGCATCCAAGCAAGCCCCTCATTCGACCCGGCCCATCCGTTCCTCCGAGAAACGATCCTTGACCGGGATGGCAAACAACTCTCGTTCCCATCCACGGTTCAGATCCGGCCATCCTTCCTCGAAGAACTCAACACTGGCCTCTCGTGGCTATAGTTCATCCAGACAATGTGGGCCGGCTAGACTCTGTGTTGTATAGAGTCTCGCTCCATCGCCGATGCTGACTCAACCCACACATCTCAGTCAAGACGTGAAATCGCCCAACCCGCTCGCTCGCGCACTGTCTCGTCCAGATCGTTCTCTTTCATTTCTGCAAGCGTCTCGATAGGCACGCTCACGTACGCGTTCCCGATCAAGGAGCACACGTTCGCCCGGACTTCCGGACTCGGATCCTCTAATGCGGCCTCCAACCGGTCCTGTTGTGCTCGAATTGCAGCCGGATCTGCCTCACCTGCTCGCTGGAGCGCTATCGATGCGTTCACACGCGCCTGAATATTATCATCCTCCAACTGCGCGGCGATCTGATCAGCGTACTCGATCACGACCGCCGGGTGTTCTTGCGCAAGATCACCAAGCAACCCGACCGCATTATTTCGCACGCGTTTTGCGTCACAATCCAGGACTGCCACCAGCTCGTCCACGGTGGGCTCTGCGGCGTCCGGATAGTCCGACGCGATCTTCCCAAGCGCCGCTAACGCGTTCGTCTGCGTCGTCTCATCCTCACTCTGCATCGCTTCGATCAAGGCATCAATCGCCGGAAACACCTCTTCAGGATGCGCTCCCGCGACGCGGGAAAGTGCGTACACTGCGTAACTCTGTGTTGCCTCTGTCTCTGCCGTCGCCGCCGCTTCCAAGGCAGGGACGGCGTCAAGAACGCTCGCCGGGTCAGCCTCCGCTAACTCCATCAAGCAACGCGTCGCAGCCTGCTGGTACATCGAGTCCTGACTCGCGTACGCCGCCAGGTCTCCCACGTGATCTGTCAGTACCGCTGGCTCACTGGTGGCGGCCTCGTGGAGTGCTTGGAGCGCTGCTCGGTCGAGCGCGGTCGGCTCCTCAGATAGTAACACGAACGTCGTATCGACGGCGACCTTCCGAGCGTCGGCACGGCTCTCTACTGTGGTGATCGCCAAACGGAGCGCTTCACGTCGATCCACGTTCACCGCGTCCGTTGCCGCATCGGTCAGCATCGTTTGAAGCGTGGCTTTGTCTACCGACGCAGGGTCCTCTTCTAATTGCTTTCGCACCGCCGCAAACGCCGCCCCGGATAGCGGGTCAGCGAGACGCTCATATGGGACCGGCTGCAACGCTTCAACCTCGGGGAGCCGTACGGAAACCCGCTCGCCGTTCCCGACAGGCTCGAACCAGAACGCTGGCGGACCTTTCAACGGCGTCATCGACGGGCGGTCCGGTTCGAAATGCGTGACAAGATGTGTCTTCCGTTCACCGTCCGTCCGATGTGTGAGCTCGAACACGTATCCGTTAGCAAGGACCTCCCGAACTGCGTCACCGGATTCAAATCCGCCATCCGGACTCAAATCAGTTGAGGGCGGTGCTGACAGCCCGAGCTGTCCTTGGCGGACATGCTCGACGAAGTCCCACGCGTGGTAGTGCTCCCAGCCGTCGACATGCCCCAAATCGAGATCGTCAACGACGATGTACCCCTCGGCATCAGGGAACAACTCCGCGAGAATCCGGAGGCGTTCTTTACGTTCAGGCCACCACTCATACTCCCCGTAGTCGTCCTGCTCACCAAGCGCATCGACGTGGCCATCTCGCCGCCGGATAGACTCCACCGTGCCCGGAATATCCGCCTCCTCGACGAGGTCTTGATTCCCGATCGCCCAGACTTCATGATTGGCCTCGTGTGCCCAATATCGCACCCACTCCAATGGTACCGCTTCTCGCCGAGGATGTGGATTCAGATCCACTGTCCAGTCTCGGTCGAATGCCAAGACGTACATCACGCCACCTCTGGGAGTCGCTCGGCCACCATTTCGAGTTCGTCAGTGTCGCCGATAGCATTCAGCCACCGGTCCGGAAGCTCTGATGCTCCGAATCGTGCGCCAGCGACTGCGCCGGCAATCGCCCCAATCGTATCAGTGTCACCGCCACGATTGACCGCAGTCACAATCGCTTCCTCGGCACTGTCCTCACCGAGGCCATCGTAGAGTGCCGTCTGCAGCGAATGTACGACGTACCCTGACGTTTCCAGTGTACCGGGTGAGTCGCCGCGAGCGAGCGGTCGGAGTGCCGTCACGAGCTCATCAGGCGCGTCTGAACCGACATAATCAAGCGCGTCTTGCAACGGCGTCTCCGCCTCTTCGAGGAGGCCAGCAATCGTGAGGTTCAGTACTGCACAGCCATCAGTACATCGTGGGTCAGCGTGCGTGATTTGCGAGGACTGCCGACTCACTGCCGCGAGTCGATCCCAGTCCGTCGCGTATAGGATAGCAAGCGGTGGACACCGCATTACGCTCCCGTTCCCTGCGTTCTGGCCTTCGGAACTGTCCGCCCAGACCTGCTGGCCTGCCTCGTCCCACGCGTCGCCGCGTTTGAGACGCCTGAGTGATCGCCTCGTCATCCCTCCAATGTCGAACGGCCCGCTATCGTACCACGCAACGAACCGATCCGCTATGTCTGCCGGATCGAACGCCTGCTGTTCGACGAGACTACGAGCGATACACAGCGCCTGGTCGGTATCGTCAGTGATCGTCCCAGCAGGCTGATTCCATGTGCCGTGCCCGACCATCTCGTCGAGCCGTCCATGTTCAGCGGCAATCCGGTCGGCAGATCTGAACTCGACTGGCCGTCCAAGCGCATCCCCACATGCCAGACCAAGTAGGGTACCGCGAGCTTGATCACGGTTCATACGTCACCAAAGGATAGTAGTCTCAAAAGTGCAGGGTGACAGTCACTCGTCCGGTTTGGTTCCTGTGCGGAGATTCTCTCGATACTCCGCCCTGGCCTGGTACATCTCCACCCGTTCATCCTCTGTCATGGCGTCGTGCTCGTCCTCGTCGTAGAACGGAAGTTCCTCCTTTTCGGGCATCGCCATCAGTTGCCCAAGCGGGTACAGTTGCTCGTAATAGTGTTCAAGCACCCAGTCTTCACTATGCTCGTCGACGGCTTTCTGGATATATGGGGCGGCTTCCGGGTATTCGTCAGCGAATGACTTACTCATTATCCGTCGTGTGTTCTGGGAGTTATCTGGTTCTGTACATCCACGAGCCGATGGTCCGGTATGCGTAAATTCGGCGGGTGTATAGTTCAGATATTACTTTGTTCTGGAGGGAATTGACTGTTGGGTAGGTTTGCCAACCGATCGCCCGCTACGCTGGCACAATATTTATGTATTCAAACCCGACAATAATCGCTGTGAACGAACACGACGAACTGGTCGCAATGGCCGATGACGAGGCTGAAGACACGTTCGATTCGATCACCGATCTAGACAATATCAGCGACACAACCGTCCTTGCAATTACGTTCCTGTTGAGCGCGCAAGTCTCTCTCTCTACGCTCGTTCTGCAGTCAGAAACCATGGTCACCGGTGGCGTCCAGTGGCTGTTCGTTGCACTCGGTATCACTGCGATGGCGCTGATCTTTCTGAGTTTGAACGCGATCGTTAACTCGTTGCTTCCTGTCGGGTTCTATTCAGAAGGAGTTGGAGAGCCACTTCTCAGCCACCCCTGGCTCCCTTGGTACGGAACTTCGGCCGAGCAGTACGACTCCGTAATGAAGATGCGCGACGGGGGTCACGACGATTTGGACCAGTCAACATACGAGTCATTTGTCGCCGATTTCGTCGCAGACTACGGGAGCGCGGACCGCGTTGAGGACTACGACGAGTTCCGCTTGGCGAAACTCTATCATTACAAACAAGTTGGAAAACGAAAGGCACAGTATGCAGGTCGTGGCCTTGCTTGGCTCCGTCTCGCCGTCTTACTGTTCCTCATACAGTTCATCGTCGCCTTCATCGGCGTTATCCTGTTATGACGCGGGTCGCCATCCTGACCGACCTTCATTACAACAAATCTGCACCCGAGCAGCTCACAGCTGAACTCCAGAAAGCAGTTTTCAGATTCGAAGAACGGATCCAGCCCGACCGAGTCGTGGTGCTCGGCGACATTGTCCACGAAGTAGACGCGGCTGCGACAGACCGTGAGAATGCAGTGACTATCCGTTCGATTCTAGATGAGATTTCCTGCCCAGTGCGGTACCTGCCTGGAAACCACGACGCGGTTCACCTCTCGATCGCGGACGACTGGCCCGAATTATTCGGTCACGAAGCCTGGGGGATCGACACTGACGCGTCGCTAGTGTATCTTGACTCGACGGCCCCGCACCTCGACGGTGGTCGTGGCGAGATCGGTGAAAGACAGTTACGGGCACTCCGGGACGCACTAGAGGATCTCTCGGATGCTCTCGTCTTCGTACATCACCCAGTCCACGAGTGTGATGTCAGCAATAACCGGTGGTTTGCCGACCGCCCGGAGGAGGCGTTCTGTGCTGACGGAGCGGCGGTTCGCAACGCTTTGGCAATGACTGATGCAGTCGCAGCGACGTTCAACGGCCACCTCCACGAATTCGGGTATGTTTGCTCCGGGGGCATTAGCCATTTCACCGTCGACGCATTCAACAAGCAATTAACCCCCAATGAGGCGTTCGGTGCGTACGCCATAGTAGATCGTAAAGAGGATCTCCGTGTTCGATTCGTCGATGGAGGCGGTAGAGAGAATACTTGGTATCGCCGCCTGTAGCCAATCAGTACTGGCACTCACGTATCAGGGCTTGCTTGAACAAGAAACACCGAGGAGGGGATATCTTCCGCGACGCGTTTTGCTGCGGTCTGGAACTCTGCTTTGAACTTCTGTTTCTCTACAGCGTTCGAGAAGCATTCAGTGTACGGCGTGAGGCCAACGTTCGTGAAATCACGAACGAGATCGTACACATCCACTTCGATATCGACGCGGTCAATCGACGGGTTCCACCGTCGGTTACTGAGTGCAGATTCGAGTTCTGACTGCTCGAAGAAGTCGATCGGGTAATCAAAACGCTCAAAGGTTCCTTCGTACTTCATCATCGTCGCAGCCTCTCTGGTGCTCTCTCGAAGCTTTGCGGTGAACGACGGCGGTGCTTGCTGAATTAGCAGTGCCCCGTTGTCTGCGATTACGGTGCGAGCGTCAGTCAGTGTCTCTAAATACGATGACTGGGAGTACAGCGGTGAATTCAAGAAAATAAGGTCGAACGGCTTGTCCGGTCGGAGACGCTCGACAGATGTCCGCTTGAACGTAGCGTTCGATAGTGCCCCGTCTTTCGCTGATTTGAGCGCATCAGGTGCAGTGTCGATACCGACGAACTCCACTGCTGGCCACTCCTCGGCCAGTTCGGTCGTCAAATCCCCGGTTCCACAACCGATTTCGAGGACACGTATCGCTTCCATGTTGGGCGATTCAAGACACGATACAGCTTTCCGTTTCAACGGCCGCGACCGGCGGTACTGGGTGTCGGTATACTCATATAGTGTACGTTTCGACCACGAGGCCCGGTCGTCTCGCTCAAACTTATCAAAACACTCGACTGCAAGCAGTTGCACTAGCGTCTGATTGTAGGGGTGTTGGTGATTCCCGTACGCTTCTGCGAAAAATTCGAGCGCCTCCGCGTAAAACCCCTCGTCCAGGTCGGCCGCCGCCTGGTTAAAATCGTGTACGTCGTCAGTATCGATCACTGACGAATCCGGACGGACGTAGACATCCTGCGGTGCGTTCAACCCACGCAGGGAGCGGCTGGGGACGTGGTACATCGCAGTCTTGTCACGGACGGTCTCGTATGTGTCCTCGTCCACGATTACTTGCGCGTCGAAGTCTTTACACAACCCTTCAAGTCGTGCGGCAAGGTTGACGTTCTCACCGAACACCGTCCGATCCACGTCGCCGACGTCAACCCGGCGGATTCGACCTGTAGCGATTCCGAACCCCATCTCCAGCTCGAACGGAGCTTTTGACCGTATATTCGGCAGGACAGTCTCAAGGATATCGACAGCACACGCTACCGCATTCTGTGAAGCGTTCTCGTCGGTCCAGACAGCCATGATGCCGTCCCCAAGCAGTTTATCTACTTCTCCCTGGAACTCCTCTGCGACCGTGCGCTCAATTTCTTGGAACAGTTCGTTGATCGTCGCGTACGCACCGTCGTACAACTGAACAATACTCGTGAAATTGCGAATGTCGCCGAACAGAACCGCAGCATTGGTGAGATACTCTTCTTCGGCGTCAGCCTCAGGTGTCTCAGCCAAATCTGACGGGAGCGATGATGGGTCGCCGCGTATCTCCTCCAGGTCGAGAAATAGTGCGGTGTCGAGCGTCTTGTAGTTGGTTTCCTCGATGATATCCAGCTCCGGATGATCGGAGAGGACCTGTTTGAACGCGTCCCGGTTCGTTCTGAGCGTCACTGAATTCGTGTCCAGGGCCGCTGCAACCTGTGATTGGGTGCAGTCGTCTTGATCGCTGATCCGACAGGCAAGGTATAGCGCAGTCGAGGCCGCACCCTTCGCAGTGACTGCCCCGACGGTCGACGGTTCCACTACCCGAACTGCACCAAGGATATTCTCAGCAACCGTCGCAGTCTCGTCTTCCAGGCCAAGATCTGTCGTGGCCCGTGTGACGAGCCCTTCCGGAGCCGTTGGGCGAGTCTTGATGGCCAGCGCGCGTGAAATATGGTTGAAAGCTCGCCCGACGGATGAGTGACTGAACGGTTCACCGACATCCGGATCCGGATCGATCGGCGACCAGGCATCGACAACCTCCGTCATCGTCACCGCCACTTCCTCCTGCCGACACGCAACAAGCAACACCGCTGCCCCGACGTTGTCCACGCCATGTGAGTGAACAGAGAGTTTCTCTGCAGCCGTCCGCAGAATTTCCATCGCCCGGTTCTTGGTGTCCTGGGACAGATCAAGCGCTGTTCCAGCACTTGTGAGGGGGTCAATAAGATTCGATACGTCTTTTTTGCTGACCATTTACTCTAACGCCAGGAGAGTACATGTAAATACATTGCTGTCTCTGCGCACGACTTCGTTCAAAGGAGCACTCTCGTTTCCTTCGAGTAGGTTTCGCGGCTCACGTATTTCGACGAGCGAGTCCATCCTGGATCATGACCTCGTCGATTGCTGGATGTCTGAGCGCAAATGCAATGAAATAGTGGCGTGCACGCTGGGCAGCCTCGTGTGCTGAACTCGTTGTGTCGACGAGCTGCTCGACCTCAGCGTGGGTTGCATCCAGCATAGCAAACACTTCGAGATATGTTGACGTGAGTTGGGCGAACTTCTGGCTTGCCCGAAGGAGTTCATCTGCGTTCGGTTCAGTGACTGATGTGTCGCGGAGAAGCTGCTCACTCAAGAACGGCGCATTTCGTGAGGATGCCGCGAGATAGCCATGAAGATGCGTAAACGCTTGTCCGCCTTCCGACCGTACATCCAGGATAGAGTCGGCGGCCGCCTGTAACGCTTCAGTCCCCATGTTGAACAACTGTTCGAGGCGGTTCCGATCCTGTTCGGGAAGCGCCTCAAACGTTGCTGATACTGTGTATTCGGGCAGCCTGACTCGGAGGGACTCCTCAAGCTGGTGTTTTACCTCTCGGACACGGTCACCGTCGGCTGCTGGCCCCTCATGGACTGGATACCCGTAATTCAACGACAGGTACATCCGTGCCATCCAGTCGAACCAGACCGTGTCAATCGGCGAGAGATCAGCTGGCGGTTCATCTGGTAGATATCTCGGCTCTGGTCGAGGGCGATGGCCGCCGCTAAACGGCGGAAGTTCGATATGGTCCGGAGTCGGCGGTTCGTGTCGTCGTGACAAATAGGTCGATGGCTCCAATTGGTTCCGTGCTGGGGTCGTCTGTATCGTCATTCCACGTCGTCGACGCCTCCCGTTGGCCGTACAGGTTCTGTGCGACCCTGTCAAGTTCGTTGACCTTGTCAAGTTCCGTGAGCCATCGCTCCGGAAGAGTACTCATACCGAACCGAGCGCCGGCGACAGCGCCGGCCACCGCACCGATCGTGTCGGTGTCTCCACCGGCGTTGACTGCCGTCACGATCGCTTCCTCGGCCGAGTTGGCTGTGAGACCGTAGTACAGCCCGGCTTGAAGCGTACTGACGACGTATCCGGAGTTGTCCAGATCGTCCGGAGAGAGGCCATCGAGGCCAGGCCTGAGTGCAGCTTCGATATCGTCCGGCAGGCCGAACAGCGGGTTCTCGACGACGCCAATGAGCGGATCGAAGGGTAACTTCCGGGCAGTCTCCTCGTCGACCAACATGAGTGTCGCAAGAATCCGGTTCAAGACACTACAAGCATGGGTGCACCGCGGATCGGCGTGCGTGATCGCTGATGAGCTGTGGCTCACAGCATCGAGTTCGATCGGCGAGCGGGCGTACCGAATCGCGTATGGGGCACACCGCATGAGGCTCCCGTTGCCAGCGTTGCTCCCCTCAGAACGTGACTCCCACACCACTTGGCCGGCCTCACGCCACGACATCCCATCGTCGATCGCTCGGAGTGCATCGGCAGTCATAAGGCCGATATCGAAGGGGCCACTTCGATACCACTCCACGAATCGTCGTGCAATATCGCCGCCATCGAACTCAGAACGGTCCGCCAGCGAACGGCCGATCCGAAGCGCTAATTCTGTATCGTCAGTGATCGTACCGGCTGGCTGTCCGTGGGTCCCGTCCCCGGCCATCTTGGTAAGCGTACCGTGTTCGCGTTCAATCCCTGCTGACGTAGAGAACTCGACCGGACGTCCGAGCGCATCACCGCAGGCCAGGCCGAGGAGCGTGCCCCGGGCGGCATTGACAGCACGTTCCATCGATACTTGCTGTTTCGAGCCTAACCCTCAAGAAACCTACCGGTAAGGTCGTCGTTGCGAGTATATCTATCGCCTCCAGATGTGCCGTACTAAGACAATAATATAGAAATCAAGAGAAAGGCAACAAAATTAATTTGGACTATGCTGACGGAAATGTACTCTCTTGAACGGAATGAGTGGCTACACTACCGCTCTATTGCATAGTACACTGTGTCGATACCGTCTCCCCGGTCGTCTGGTAGGTTCGTGACGTTCTCAAATCCGAGTTCTTCTAATAGCGATAGATGCGAGTGATTCGTACTCCAAGTCCGAGTCGTCACATACGGACACTCAATTCCTGGTGGAAGGTCCGAGAGAATCCGCTTGTACATTTTCCGGGCGAATCCACGACGGCGATAGTCCGGTGACACAATGACAGTTGAGATGTAGTTCGATGGCTGGTAGCCTTCGAGCTCTGAGGTTCGGTAGCCCTCCCGGAAAGACATGAACCCACGAATATCTCCTCTGTCATGACAGGCGATAAGATGTTGGTCCAAACACTGCGAGTGATAAGATTCGATTGCATCGCCAACATCTTCAGTATCAGCACTCGAAGCATCAGCTAGCCCTTCCCGCTGAGTCGTCCCTTCCCGTGCTGAGAGGCGCGGGACGAACTCGTCGTCTGCAGCGACTAACAATTCTCGGATACCATCGCTGAACCGTTCTGTTTCGGAAATATAATCGATGGTTGTCATTGGTTACTTGGTCGGACTGCAAACGCGTAAATTCGCGTAGTATCGATTTTGTCGTACTTTTCCGCTATTGATTTGTATCGTTCTACGAACGCCTGCTTCTCGGCGTCGTTGGCTAATTGTTTGCGATACGAAAGGAGCGATGCCTCCGCAAAGTCGTCGACCAAAGTATCCGGTTGTTCGGATTCCATCTGATTGATTTTCAGTGGCTCAAACCCATGTTCTCTGAGAAGATGTTCCATTTCGTCTTTGTCGTAGTAGATGAGTGGGAACTGGAAGTCGTCGAAGTACTCCTCAAACCCGAGCTCTTTGTACGCCTGCTCCGCTGCGTCGTGGAGTTCACTGTAACATCCCTTTCCTCCTTGATGAATAGCGATGAGTCCTCCGGGCTTCAGGTGCTGAAAAATGTTCTTGTAGGCTTTGTCCTGTGGCTGCACCCAATGCATCGTCGAGTTACTTACAATCACGTCGAACGGGTCTACTGGACCGTACTCGACGATATCTGCCGTCTCATACTGGACTCTAGAGTGGGAATGATCCTGTCTGGCCTTTTGGATCTGAGCCTGTGATTCATCAATACCTACTAACTCGGTAGTCGAGTACTGCTCGGCGATACCGACCGTCAGCGTCCCTGATCCACAGCCGATATCTAGCATCCGAGAAGGAACTAAATCACGTTTGTCGATGAACTGCTCCAGTCGCCAAAGGAGGTAATCCGCCTGTGTCCGCTGTGTTGTCGAGTTATTTTCGTAATTGTCTGCATTCTGAAAAAGACTGTCACTATTATCTAGCCGGTCGAAACACTCGCTGGCGAAGTGATGGAGAAGCGTCCGGTCCTGTTTCTGGCTCATATCGGAGTACGCCGAAACGAAGAATTCAAGCGCCTTAGAAAACTCTCCGGCGCTGTAGTGTTGAGCGGCCTCATTGTAGCGCGTTAAATAGTCGCCGTCGTACTCTTCAAGCGAACAGATTTCGAAAACGTCAATCCGTTCGTAAATCCCCTCGATACGTTGATCAGGAATCAACCGGAAAGTATAGCCCTGTGCTAAGCCATCAATATTTTCCCGTGTTTCTTTGTCGGTGATGATAGCTATATCAAACTTCTTACAGAGGCTCTGTAGCCGACTTGCAATATTCACGTTACGACTGATAATCGTCTCGTCTATGTCTGCAATGGTTGTTCGTTTGAGCTCACCGCTTGAGATACCGATACCAATCTCAAGGTTGAGATTAGTTCTATGTTCCAAGTTTGGGAGACGTTGGTGAAGCATTTCACCGGCCGCCCGGACTGCGTTCGCTTCGCAGTCTCGTTCCCTGTCGTCGCGGAACACCGCCATCATACCGTCACCGATCAGCTTGTCTACCGTCCCCCCGTACGATTCAACGACACGTTTGAAACTGACAAACACCTGGTCGAGGACTGACTCGAGTTTTTTTGTGCCGTAAAACTCCAGTAGATTAGTGAAATTGCGCAAATCAACAAATAGGACACTACCCCAGCCGTCCCGAATCTGTTCTGACTGTCGCGTTTCCATTAACCTATAGGAGAAGTGTCCGCATAATACATAAACTATACGCCGTCTGTACAACTGAATGACGGTGGTGATGATTGGTAGACTCCTTATCGAGACGATATTCGTGATGCTCGATTTTCCAGAAGTAATAAAACGTGCGCCCGCCGTTCTGATTGGAGTCAGACCTTACTTGCGGCTCTGAGAAACGAGTAGATTTCAAGATTATCGGTCGATTGGTATCCAATCGTTCGGCTGTCTATCCGTTCGACCTCCGGCCATAGAGCTGCCTTATCGGCTGTATCGGCTTGATGGTATCTGATTGTCGCTCGAACGTCTTCATCGACTCCGAGATTCAGCGGGTAGCCATTTTCGATCTCTGCTACTGTAGCGGCCGCTTGTGCCTCTATATCCTCCCGCACCGCTTCTGGGTGACGACACGCCGCAGATCGCATTCCACGACATTCTTTTGTGACTACGTACTTGGTCCGGGGAAGTAGCTCAGTAAGTTCATCCTCAAGACGATCGTCGCCGGTTACAAGACCCGTCGGGACATCGAAGTATTCCATTCCCATCGCATTCAGTTCCACCTCGCCAACCGGCTGCCCATTTAGGGTCACTTCCGACATCGTCGACGAGCTGAACACATGTTCTAATACACCTCCGTAACCTGGGCGTGTATGGGCACCGATTTGAAACCCAATATCGGCACTACCTTCGGCCCCCGAAATCATCCCATGTGGTCGGGGTCCGCCACGAACCAGTGTCGCCTTGGGATGTAGTTCTTCAAGTATTATATTACGCTTCCCACCATGGGAATCGTTCACAACGATTTCAGCTTTCCGCTCGGAGAGGACTCCTCTAATTGCCGCGTTAATATCCTCCGTCATTGCTCGGCGGACCCGTTCGGACTCCTCGTCTTCTTGTGCCCAGTCTACGAATCCCGATACACCCTCGATATCACCACAAATGAATACTTCGAAGTCGCTCATGTTCATCCTTACTCTCGTCATTTTAATAACTTTACGCTCATCAGGACAATCCGTAACGTATCTTTTCTTTATGATTTGGTCTCTATTTGCGGCGAATGAAAGATCAACATTCCCGTAGACGAGAGCCGAAACAGAATTTTCACTGCTGAAGATTCCAACAGAGCCGAATAATCATTCCAGTAAAACCCGACGGGCGTGGAGTCTAATTGAGAATAACGCTACGATTAGAGCCACAATGAACACGACAATCTTAAGTCTCATCGAGATATCAAATCCGATGATTATCGTTGCAGCGCCCAACACAATTGGAATTGATAACTTATCGAACAGTCGAACGAACACGTCGCTCGTATCTCTGTGGACCTTAACGGGTTGATACACGCCGTCACCCCGTAGTTGTAACTCGTTCCGGGCACTAGCACTAATGTAAATTCTTGGCAAATCAAGGAGCAGACCAGCACGACTGGCTTCGTTCGTATCAACGAACGGTGGTGGATATCGAGTCGGAGCTTCTTCTTCACGGTCTCGATACTTCTCTTCTAGTCGCTCGTGCAGAGGGAGTGCTTTCATCCCACGAAGACGAGCGTTTGCCGATTGTATCACAATTCGGTCGCCCCACTCAATACCAACAAGATCCTTCACTTCTGGTGGTATCCGACAAACACGATACCCTGCATCAGGTGAGGATGCTTTTCGAACTCGACACGAAGCGGGTCGAAACCTCAGCATGCTATTCATCATTCGCTGCCGGAATCCGATGGTCTCTAAATCGACTTCTTCCACAAGTACCTCATCGCCGATTGACACTGCGATTCCACGCCGACAATGAATCCCGACTCCGACCTCGTCTGGTTTGATTTCAGTGTCAAATCTGTCGTCAAGAGCCTCAACCCGCCCATAGAACTCCAGCGACCTCTCGTCGTGATCAGCGGTTATTTTGAGAAATTCTCCTTCTGAAACATTTGGAAACTCACCGAGTGTGTCGGGGTGAAGCTGGATATCGTGGAGGTTAGTAGTTTTTCTGTTGAAGCCAGCGCTAACAGTTGACGTAGTTGTAAGTTTTTGAGAGGATCTGTCGGCGGATTCCGGATCTCGTATCGCTTTATTCGCCACTGCTGATAGAATTTATTGAGGTGATATAAAACCTACTGCTAGTAACTCCCATCGGTTGAATCTTGTCCAAGGAGTAACCGCTTTGGAGAACCACGCAAGGACAGTCTAGTCGAGTGAACCAAACCGTAAAACAGCGTACGGGTGTCGGTGTACGATCGTTCTCTCAAACGTCTTCGTTCTTGATATCTAAACGTTCTTTGAGGAGGTCTGCCAGTTCCATGATCAGTTCTCGCTACTGTCCCCTTGTTTCTCGAACTTGCTGAGCTAGACAGTGCGCTTTTCAAAGTAATGAATATCTAAATAAAAATCAAACGTTAGTATCTACCCAAAGAATAATTACTCCTGCATTAATGGCTCACTAACATGGCAAGCGAGAAGATATTAGGAATAGACCTAGGCACAACAAACAGTGGGATGGCGATTGTTGAGGGCGGCGACCCACAAATGCTTGCGAACAATGAAGGAAAGCGACTGACACCGTCTGTTGTTCACTATAATGAGGACGGCAAAGCACTCGTCGGCCGACGGGCAATTGATCGTGAACCTGCCGAACCGGAGCAAGTCGTTCGAGAAATTAAACGTCATATGGGAGAGGAGGACCATACGGTAGAAATTAAAGGTTCCGAGTATACGCCTCCTGAAGTCTCCTCGGAGATCCTCAACAAACTCAAATCCGATGCGCAGGAGTATCTCGGAGATGATGTTGATGAAGCAGTTGTCACAGTTCCAGCATACTTTACAATCAAACAAACTGCCGCAACGAAAGAAGCTGCTGAGATTACTGGCATCGACGACATCCACCTTCTGAACGAACCAACTGCAGCAGCACTCGCATACGGGAACGGGAAGGAGCTAGACGAAACGATACTTGTGTACGACTTCGGGGGTGGAACACTGGATATCTCGATTATTGAGGTTGCCAATGACGAGTACAAAGTTCTAGCAACGGATGGGGACAACAGTCTAGGGGGCGCTGATTTTGATAGGGCACTGATGGAGCTGATTGCGGATCGATATGAAGAGGAACACGGCATTGACATTCTTGACGACGAGGAAGTCAGAGCAAACCTCCGTACAGAAGCCGAAGAAACAAAGATTGATCTCTCAACTGACGAAGAAGCTGAAGCGTTAGCACCGTTCCTCGGCCAAATCAACGGTGAAATCATCGAGATTGAGGAGAAAGTCACGAGAGAAACGTTCGAAGATACTGTCGAAGAACTCCTAGATCGGTCTATCGATCCCGTATCGACTGCACTTAACAAGGCTGACCTCTCCACCAATGACCTTGACACGGCACTACTGGTGGGCGGATCCACACAGATTCCAGCAGTTCAGGAACGTCTTGAACAGTTTCTCGGTACCGAACCGACACTAACAATTGATCCTGATAAGATTGTCGCGCAGGGTGCAGCAGTGTATGCACAGCGCGAAATCAAAACGGGGTACCGATGCAGTGTGTGTGGGAAAGAGTTCGATGCAATACTCCACCTTAACGAGCACTACGACGAAGATCATTCTGACTCCGAAGACGCTTTCGAGTGCACACAGCCAGATTGTGACGAAACTTTCCAATCCGAGGACGCTCGGAAAGCCCACCAAGCACAAGTACATACAGGTGGTGGAGAAGAGAGTATTACTGGTGCTGAAGACAGTATTACTGATATTATCAGCCACTCCCTTGGGACTGAGTTAAAAGATGGGAGTATGGACGTGCTCATCGAGCAAGGGACAAGCACGGACAACGCTGAAGGCACTGGGATGTACACGACGACGAGTGATAATCAGACTAGAGTCCGTGTCGGTGTGTATCAAGGAGAGAGTGGGATTGCCAGAGAAAACGAAGAAATCGGAGAACTCCTATTGACCGGCATCTCTCCACGGCCTGCCGGCGTCCCAAGAATTGAGGTCACCTATGACTACGATAAGAACGGAATTCTTCACGTTGAGGCTGTCGACGAGGAAAGTGGAGAAGAAGTTGACGGTGATTTCGATATTTAACCGGACTACTCACTAACAACTACCTGTGCTGGCCTGATCACTCGTTCGGAGATTGCGTACCCTATTTCGACCACTCGCACGATTTCTTCGGTGTCGTATGAGTCAGTTGCCTCCTTGTCGATCATCCGGTGAAGATCGTTATCGTATTCCTCACCGAGAGCGGGTTCAATCTTATCGATCTGTTCAGAGGTAAAGACCTGATCGAACTGCTTGGTGATGATCTGAAGTCGACGCTCTGGTCCTTCTTGGAGATCTTCAAGCTCAATGGCGTCTTGAAGATTGTCCTTGATATCCAGCATATCTCTCGCAAAATCTTCGATTGCGTAATTCTTGATTTCCTCGTGTTCGTGCTCGTTTCGTCGCTGATAATCACTTAGTAGAGACTCAAGATCGTCAATTCGCTGCTGGCTTTCTTCCACAGTTTCCTCTAACGTCTCAATTCTTTCCTCAAGCCGAGCAACTGATTTACTCTCCTTTTCTGGTTCTTGTGAGGAATGTGGTTCTGAGTTCGTGGACGCATCTGATTCGTTTGTGCTAACTGTACCATTCTCTGCCCGGTCTTCAGAACTGACTGCTGATTCCCCTTCGCTGTCTTCTAGATTTTTTGTCCCTTGTCGGCCTGATTGGGTTTCAGTACTCTCATTTTGTGGTTCCGGATCAATTGGAACAGTTTCACCTGTCTTTGAATTGCCGGTCTCTCCATCGTCGATTTTCTCTTCTTGTTCTTCGTTAGACGTACCGCTACTCTGCTCTGTTGTGTCTGTCGTGTCGGTACGCTCGGAGTTCTCGTCTGGATCTTGGTCTTCAGAAGGATCAGGGTCTATCATTGTTTCTCTAATTCGTGAATGTTGTTCTTTGTTTTTATTTTTTTTGGCGCTTAGTCTTCGGTATCAAGCCTATTTTTGCCCACCCGAATGATACCGCCTGCTTCTTCGGCTGTATTTAGCTTCTGTTTGAGCTCATCCGCAGTATCAATCCAGCCTTGATCCTCAATTTCTTTGATTTTCTCTCTCACTTCTGTTTCTGAAGTCTCCGGATCCTGAATACCTACAGTCACCTCCGCAATCGCCCGGTTTTCTTCTATGTCGACACGTTCGAGTCCCGCTTGATCTGTGTAGTCAACGTCAACGGTCGTTTCAGCTACTCTTGATCCTGATCCGTCTTCTACTCGTAATGTTGCAATTTCATAACTCAAGCCCCCAGCTTTGGGTTGCCCGAGTATTTTAAACGTCAATCGATGAGGATCGCCTACTTGTAGTTCGGGAAGACCAACTGATGGCGGAGATTGATCATGGTCGATCTCCCGTTGTTCGATTTTCGGCGCGTCAAAAAAGACTGTTTTGTCATCTAATATGAATCCGTGTGCCGGATGGATCTTGAGTTCCGGATTTGGTACAATAACCTGATCCGTATCGCTGACTGTCTCGTCGAGGAACGCATCGATATCCTCTTGTGACAGGTCTGCGGGAACACCACCTGACCCGTTCGCTAACGCCAGCATTACCTCTTCGTCGTACCCTCCTCCGATACCGGCTGCCATTATGGAAATCCCGCACTCGTTGTACTCTTCTGCGAGGTCGCGGTAGGTTTCGGGGTCGAACCGATCCTGGCCATCTGAAAGTAAGATAATTCGCTTGACAGCCTCTGAGTCATTGGGAGCGTGTTCTATAAGTTGATCCCTTGCGTTCTCAAGTCCTTTGTATATGTCAGTCCCTCCACCAGAATCGATATTGGTCAACTCTTTGTTTGCACCTTTTTGATCTATATTTGACCAAGAGTCTATTGGAAGTACGGTCTGAACCTCTGTATCGAAACCGAGGACGCTCACGTAATCTTCCTTATCTAATTTCCCAAGCGCACTCCCTGCACCATTTTTTGCGTTGTCTATTTTGTCACCGGCCATTGATCCGCTCGTGTCAATGAGTAATACAACGTGTCTCTTCGTGGGCTTTGTTTTGGCTAGGGGATCAATTCGTGCTTCGATCGTCGTTACTCCCCCAGATGTCGGAAGTGAGTTGCTGGTACCGCCAGTAATGTTCACCGTCATTATTGGCCACAAATACTACTCCCATTTTTATAACTATTGCTGAAATTACAACTATTAGTTTCAGTAGAGCATGTCATAGGATAGCCCGCCTGGTAGTCTTCGTATTCGATTCAACAGCCCTAAGACCGTATTCACCGTTCTCAAAGAAGCGTGCACCCCACGTCGGACCACCGCTGATACCAACGAACTATCAATATCCGCCACTGAACGGATGCTCTCTGACTAGTTCATACTCCGTACGCTTGGTGCACCCACTTCTAAACTCATTTCGAACTGGAACAATAATCAAACCGCCCACGTGTGAGGATTGTTTATACGTGCTATGGACATCAAAAAAAGTCAAGGATAGCTTCGATTGCAGACTCAGGCAGTCCGAGCACATCTTGTATTATCTCTATTATTAACACACGTATGTTCGAATATATCCCAATCATTATTTGCAGCATTGTTATTGTTATTGCTAATCCGGAAGAGACGACTATTAGCAATACAGTTAATTCGAAAAATGCCTGAAAAAACCCCAGAGATTCTCTCGTCATACTACCGTATTCAGAAAATCCTCCGCCCTCAATAGTATGTGTCTGTTGGAAAAAAAGGGCGAATGTCACCATATATGATCCAATCCAATAAAGTTTAGATGACGACGCGCGAACTCCTGTAATAGTACAATATAAGATTATGATCAGCGGCACAGCCCAGATCGGAGCTAACAAGACTTGTGATAAAATAGCAATAGCTAACTCTCCCGTATCGTAGCTACTCGGAAGGATATGGTATATTATTGCGAGTACGAAAACTGGGAATGTGTAAAAGGTCATTGCCAGAAAAAAATGCTGAGGCAACATTTTACGGTACCCCTCTACTATCCCCCCACGAATACCATCATTTTGTTCCTCTTGATACCCACAACTTGTCTCTTGAGACGATAGGTTTGCACTACACTCTTCGCAATACATACCGTTCCCGTTGACTTTTGCACCACACTCCTTACAGCGCAGACCTTTGTCCACTACCTTTCCGAGAATTCCTCCACCGATCGAGAAGATTATCCCTATAATTATAAATAAAATACCACCAGGTATAAAAGTAAAAATTGAATACCAAATAGGAAATACGAACAATCCTATATATAAAGTAAGAAATCCCAACCCTACAATCATTAGCCCTCCTGTCACACCAAATCTGCTGACAGATATATTTTCATCAATATCCATTTCTGAACCTCCGTATGGACACTCGGTTTCGTTGGGCGGAATCCATTGATATGTTGATTATATTGGCGTGGAGCAAATTCTTTGAGACTCAGTATCAAATATGGTTTCGCCTTAGTTTAAAAAACTTCGGACATATTTACGGCAAGTTATTGTTTAAGCGTGTGCTCATGAAGTAAATACAATTCCCTCTTACTAAGATCGAACGAACCAACTACACAGTCAAGCACTGCGGCCTCGGGCAGGTCCGCGCTCGAGGCCGCCTCCAATCATGAGCAGATGTGTTCCATGCGCTCTGTCTCCGGTTCGTTGTTGCAATCACCAACTACAAGCGGGAAAATGAACCGGGCTGTAAGAAGCAATGAGATGAATTCTATGGTTCCTTCTCGTATAAAATATTTGTCATAGATGGGCTATGTGTAGTTAAAACAGGAAAATTTTATCTTCTAATACGTTAACCTCCTATCGAATGGCTGACCAAACGATCAAAGCGGGGTCGTTGCTTGAAGCTGTCGAACAATTACGAGCAGAGCGAGACGCTGGAAACATCGAATCTGAGGAGTTCCGGGAATTACTCATGCAATTGAACCAGTCCTGGCTCACTCCAGATATGACCACATCGCCACCGACATCACAACCAAGTGATAATAATACCTCAGCCCAATACGAAGAGAGTCACCCGGGCTGGTCAGGACAGTCTCAGCCAAAATCCGACGAAGAATCATCAAACCGATCATTTGTCCGTAATTTCGATTGGCAGTATCAGTATCATTCAGAATCATTCGAACTTGATGTTCCAAAACGGTTATATCGATATTATGCTCGGAGATACCGTACTCGATCGTTTGCTACGTATATTGCCGACCCATTCGACCAAGGACTTATTCGAGATATCATAGACCGATTGAAAGAGTTCTGCACTGACTATGATATTCCAGAGGACCAGCTACACGAGGTCGCACGTAGTTTCGTTCAACATTTCGAATATGCCTCTGATAAGGTTACTCAAGGAGAACTCGAATATCCGAAATTCCCGATCGAAACACTGCTACACGAAGGGGGAGATTGTGAGGACTCCTCGATCATCCTTGGGGCCATTCTGCGGGAACTCGGTTACAATGTTGCAATCCTTGTCCTTCCAAGAAAACAACATATGATGCTGGGCGTCTCCTTCCATGCTAATATTGGTGGGGCATGCGTTGAACATGAGGGGGAGGAGTACACACTCGTAGAGACAACTTCTCCAGGATGGGACTACGGATCCATTCCTCCTCGGTACACAAATGCGAGCGTTAGAGCGTATCCAGTGAATGATCAGCCGGTACTTGTTCACAAGTGGTCAGCAGAACCCACTGGTGACGGAGACGTAGTGATTGACGGTCATATAGCAAACTTTGGAAATGCTCCTGCCAATAAGGTTACTGCTGTGTTTTATTTTGAAACTGAACGGGGACGTGCAATCTCAAGAGAGAAAATCTGTTCTATCGACTTATTATATAATGGGCAGTCGCACGAATTCTCGCAGACCGTTTTTGAGCCAAATAACGAGGGGGATGTCCGAGGCCGTCTCAAACTGTCTATTGACGGCTCACTTCATGATGTTAGTACGAGCTTCACACGATAGGGCAGTATTGATTAACGTCATGTCAGACGAGGGGAGGGGTCTAATAATGCTCAGGGATTGATTTCAAGTTGTTCACCAGAGGTGCAATTTTATTCCAGCCAGTACGACGCCCGAGAATAGCAAGAGAGTGATGTTGATGCAGTTCTACTGATGGCTGATCAATGATCTTGAAAACGAGATCGGCGCGGTGATTTCGGCTTGCCAACAATTAATTACCTCCGTAGCTATCTGATTTGTTGTGAGAGTACGATGACACGAACAGTTCAGGTTGATGCGACAGGTCAGGCAGAGGTGCTCCCGGTGTTAGCATTGATCAAAGTCGCCGCTTCCGGAACCGGTGAGACAACAGCAGCCGCTTACGCAAATGCGAAAGATCGAGCTGCTGCGATTCGGTCCTCGGTGACGTCGATCGACGAGGAGCAGGTTCGGACTGTTGATTTCACGGTTGAGGACCCTGCCGACTTCTACGAGTGCAACACCGATGCCCCGTTTGAAGCAACAGAACATCTTGAGATTGATTGCACCCCAGATGCTGTTGAGGGAGTTGTCATTGACGTAACTGACGCCGGCGGAATGGTGCGTGAGGTGAACTTCTCAGCCGACAAATCGGTAGCACGTCAGCTCGAAAAAGAGGCCCTCATAAAGGCTACGCAGAGGGCACGAGAGAAGGCTGAGAGTATCGCGTCTACAGAGGATCTTGAAGTCGGGGACGTATTGGATGTGACCGAAAAGCGTGACGGGTTGGGGATGGACAGTCTTGTTGATGAAGCACTAGAAATGAATCGGGGGACAGTCATTCAGCCGTCTCCTATCACTGCATCAGAAACTGTCGAGGTTGTATTTGAACTCACAGATGGGTAATACTGAGGACCGTTCAATTTCTTGGAAGACTCGGCCCTACGGCTATTACAAATTTATTTCAAGACGTTCTTTAGCGACGTTGATGTCACGGAGACGACTTCCCTCTGGACACTTATTGATGATACTCGTGATCGTATCAAGAGCGAGTGGCCGGAAATTCAGGAGTTCGCTACTAACATTCACCCGCTGATCATCAACGGCCACGAACGGGTACCCATCTGTGTCGTTGTTATGCATGTGGCCGTGGATAATCCACCCGTCCCAATCATCGGGAATATCCTCAGGCCGATGTGCACAATAGAACGTGTAGTCGTCATGATTGAGAACACACGAATCAAGCACCGGGAATGGTGCTTGCTCTGGCTCCAATCCCACATCGTGGTTACCTCGGACCAACAAATCACCGTCGAGTCGCTGGAAGTACTCGATCGTTTCCCGTCCGTCCTGCATATCCATCGCGACATCGCCCAGATGGATCAGGACGGCCTCATCGTCAACTGTCTCGTAATGACGGTCCAACAGTGTATTGTTCATGGCCCCGACGCTAGAGAACGGCCGGTCGCAGTATTCGATGATGTTCGTATGGCCGAAATGATGATCCGAAATAACGTATCTGCTCATAGTACCCCCGATACATACTGTCAAATTAACCCTTTGGGTAACTGAGACTTCTCCCTTGGTTCTCGAACATTAAGTCCTATTCATTACTACTTACGTCATATTTTTATCTAATAGGTCAAGATATAGTAAGTATCATGGGTGTCCTGAGGACGTCGTGGAAAGCAAAATTGGTGACGCTAGTCTGTGTCGATGCAGTCTGGCGGCTGCCGTCATTGACACCCACTGATGATGCACTCGTCGATATCGCAGTAGTGATACTGTCGTTAGGGATTGAGATTGCTGATGTTGACTGGCTATCATTCGTCACAACATGGCTCTTATTTGGCTATGTCGCGGCACTGTTTGCGCCAAGAGCATACTCCAATCAGAATCAGCTTCCACCCGCCGGTGGTGAACGAGGGTTTGTAGTACTGTTTGCTATCACGGCACTTCTGTCAGCTCTGGCAATCGCTTCCTTCATGGCCGACATCACGGATACACCGACCATCGGAAGCGCTGGCAGTCTCTTTTTTGTGATCATACTTGCATGGGTTCTCTATCTTTTTGTGTGGCGGCGCTGGAGAAGTACTGATCAGTACCGACAATTGCTCCGAAATCCACCAGATACCACCCAGCGGGGAGATGGTCAGATGCGCGAGCTTATTGGCTCGGTTGGTGACGTTATCGCGGGGACAAGTATGATTCTTCTCCCAGTCGTTCTCGCTGGAGTCGTCATATTGCTCCTCTTTCTGGCCTATCCTCTCAGTGATCTAATCGTCCTTGGAGGGGTACTGTTGACAGTTCTCAATGATCGGAGTCAGACGGTGCCGGATGCTGAACAGTATCTATTTGATCATCTGTCTATGGCTTCTCAAGGAATCCACGGTATGATTCTGACGTGGTTTATTGCCCTCACTAGCATCCAGTTCGTTCTTTTGTATGTCATCGGATTTCAGGCGCTTCTTGATCTCAACTACGGTTTGATCCTGTCAACCGAGACACTTCGAGCTACGCCGTTGCTGGGTTGGGGACTGCTCGGGTTTCCGGTTACGATTTTTGCTTGCGGGACTTACGGGTTGTGGGTCTGTTACCGGTACCTGGCCCGAGTGTCATCTTTCGTTACCACACCCACTGCAGGGTTAAGCACCGGTGGGTCGGCACCCAGTGTCACTGCAAGACCAGTAGGGGGGATCCTCCCTGCTGTACTGGGATGGGTCCTGATGACGATCGTCGCCGATCGTACATCCACGCTTGGTGACCTGTCGTTCGTACTCGTGTGGCCACTCATCATCGTAGGGTTACTCGCGTCAGTGGTTGTAACTCGACGTCGCGGAGAACATTCTGTTGGCAGAGAGCATCACGTGGTCGTCTGGAGTCTAGTGGTCATGGTGATGGTCTGGCCAGTGCTGGGAGTAATGACGGAAGCGATTTCTCCTAACCACTGGGCTGTGTATATGATTTTGCCGGTCCTGTGGCTTGGCTACTTTGGACATATCAGTCGAATTGCCAACCATGCTGATGATTGGCGTCGTCACAGTCTGCGATTGTACACCGTTGCCGGAGCAATATTGCACGGATTGGTGGCCGTTCTGGCTTCCGGGATAGCACGGACTGGGTTAGTACTCATTACCGTGGTGCTTCTGGGTGGCGGAGCAATTGAAATGTGGCTAACGGACCAGTCAGTAGATGACTGGGATCTGTCCAAATTGGACCCCTGACCGTAGTGGGATGATCAGGTTCGAAAAACGGCGACCGCTACCGATCGTCTAGTTCGTCCTCGAGTTGTTTAGCGATTTCCGCTGCCTGATCTGCAGTTCGTTCGTTACCGTAGCGTTCCGCGTTTTGACTCAGATCTTCAATATCGCTCTTATACCGTTGGAGATCGTACTCGGTTATTGGTGGATCGCTAGTACCGTTCCGTCGTGTATAGACGATGCCACCCACACCGGCAAGAAGGCCAAGAACCCCGACACCGAACATGATCCAAGGGAGTACCGAGTCATCATCTTCTACAACTTCATCGTCGTCAGCCTCAAGCTCTTCGACTTGTGTTTCCAGACTATTGACCTGTGTCCTGAGGTCAAGTAGCTGATATACAGGTGAACCAGAAATATCGGTTTCTGCGTCAATCGATGCGATACCAGCATCTGGTACAGACACACCGCCGCGACGGAATTCGTACTGGACCGAAGCTGCATCAATCATCTCGTCATCTGCCGTCAACTGACGTGGGTACGCCTCAAACCTAATTTCGACTTCCTCACCCGGTTCAAGCTCCGATATTTCGTACGATTTAATGTGGTGGGTCCCAGCATCTCGAAGCTCTTCATTAATCTCGGCTGCCCCGCTCGGTTCAACTGAAATCCCATACGAGTCATGATCGATAAACGACTCCTCTGATTGCCGGATATCGATTTCTACATCGGTCACAGTCTCCTGTTCTGGCGCAATCTGGACGGTCACGCCGATGGCCTGATTACTCTCGTCGGTCGGATATTCGGTCGTCACCTGAACGATTTCTTCTTCAGTGGTCGTGGTCTCAGCATCTTGTGACTGGGACAGGGAATCTCCACTATTTGCGTGGACAATGCCTGCACTACCAGCGCCCACGCCGACGGCTATGACAAGACAAATAAATAGCAGCTTCTGTAAGTTCATGGAGAGTAGATATTATGGATAGAACTAATACCTTTGGTTTGGTGAACAAATAGTCTGGATCTAGTGAAACGTGTGGTTCGGTCCGGCGGACTGCCTCTTCCACGCCTCAATTGCTTTGATCTAGCTACCTAACTCGGTCTCATCTAGTGATTCTATCGTGCCTCCCGTGGTGAACTTGCCTGCCAACTCCGGATAGGCCCAGTTAATTTCCTGTTCGGGGTCATCTTCGTCAGAATCCATGATACTGAGGATTCGATCATTTTCGTACCATGCTTCCATGGTCCGGAACTCGTTCAGAGCATCAAGTTGCACATCCAACTCTAGGTACACGAAGCGAATCGTGCCAGGTAATCCGGAGGTAACCTTTCCAGAGCCTTTGCCCCTGTCAGGCGTAACGATACTAGCTCGCAAATCACTAGCACTGAGGATCCCACCAAACCCGCTTTCGCCAGCCGCTGCTGGCCAGTTATCTTCCCCATGCGAGACAGGGACGACAATTGCTCCACCAGTACCAGGGGTATTGTGTTCTAATGCTCCGAGAACTGTCACAAGATCCTGATAAATCGTGTCTTTATCAACTATGGCCTGCGTTTCGAGTGTCTCGATCGACACCTCATTTTGAAGCTTCCGGCGAATCGCTGTCCGATTCGATTCGGTGTCGTATTCTTTTTGCAGGTTCTCAATCGACTCCTTGAAGTCTACCTGTTCACCGAAGACGAACTCCACCAACATATCCGGATCGGAAACCGGAATCTTAAGGAATTGTTTGTCGTCCCCCTGTGGTGGATGCCGTACCTTTTCCCTCTGATTGTTTACCGTGTTTTCTTGACGGGAAATAGCATCTTTAACAGTCTCTTGATATCCACGCACCTCCGTCTGCCACGTATGATACTGCTGTAAGAGGTCTTGTAGCTTTTCTCTGCGAACGCTGAGAAGTTCTTCGACAGTCTGCAGTGAAGCGGTCAGGTCCTCATAGGTCTCAATATCGTCGTCAATAGCACGGCTCCTGGCCTTAACCTCGTCAGCAACATCATCTTTTGAACCAATGCCCATGATACCGGAGTCACGGAGTTCGCTCACTCGGTTATTGACTGGGCGGCGCAGTACTTCCCACTGTTCGCTCGGCCCGTCTGCATCCGTGAAGTCGTCTTTGACCCGGCGAGCAAGCTCACCAGAAATGTGCTGGTTATTGTATATCCACGAAATGTCGTCATCAAGATTACTCTCGACACCGTCTCGCTCAAATCGGATTTCGGCTCTCGCCTGCGAGAGATAGAGATATTCGTAGACGAGCTCTTCCGGCGTGACAATACCAACCTCGTCAACGTCCCCTGAAAGGAACTGTCGCGGGGACTCTGGCCGGTACTTATCTGCAATGATCTCGCTGCGGGTTTTCTCAACATCAGCGAATATTTGCTTGAGAGACTGGAGATGACCATCCTCAATATCAACGGCCGAATGGAGGCTCTCATTGATCAACTCCTTGTCGTCCCAGAATGTGAAGCTCTCTCCGTTGAGTTCCCCAAGGAAATAGTCGAGGGCATTTTCGACGCGTGGATCATCGATTTCGTTCCGATTTTCGGCCTCCAACGAGTTGTCTACGACTCTTTTCCCCTCTGTAAAGGCTTCTTCGAGGGTCCCAAGACGTTCTTGATCATACTCAAGTTCTCTCAGCCGGGCATAACTGAGGACGAAATTAGTTGCTTCGTCGTAGGGGAAACTGTACTCAGACACGTTACAGGTCTTGAGGATTCGATTACTGTAATTTTGGTTCGGATGGTTCGGGAAGTTCTCTGTAGCCTGCGTGTGAATCAGGAGTGTTTGAGCCGCAATCTGCTCAATCTCCCGCTCGTAACTCCCATCGTCACGGTCAAGCCGGTCCTCATCCACGGTGAGCAAATAGAAGTTGTCGATCGAGTCTCGACTCAGCTTTAGTGGTTCCGAGTACTCATCGTAGAGGTCAACTAAGTCGATCTCCATCTCCTGTTCAATATTAAGCGACTGTTGCTCGGACCGGGTAGCGTCGATTAGATCGCCGAGCTCTGCTAGAGCCGCAAACGAATTGCCGTATGCATCGTTATCTATTGTCGGGACAGATTGCTGGTCTGGGGCAGCATGCAGTTCTGGGACTGTGGTAATACAATTCAGGGAAATTTTCTCCTGAAGCCGGCCGTTTTCCATATCCTGTAACGTGCCTAGCACAGTCGGGAGTATCCCGCTGCCCGTTCCCCCACCGAGTGCACTCAGTGTCCAGATCGACAGATTACTTCCAGACCCAAAGCTTTCGAGTTGGGATTCGAGGTGATTGACAAGTTTATTGAAATTCCGTGGGTCGTCAAGGACGGCCCGAGCTGCAGTACGATTTCTGTTGACACCGCCCTCTTCAGGTGGTGATTCATCATTATTGCCCAGATAGTGATATTGATCCTGTTTCTCTTCCCAGGCCCCCCGCGATGACCAGTTCAACTCAGTGGTAAACTGTCCCCAGCGGTCTATTTCGTCGACTTCTCCGACATCCCGTGAGTCAACTGCGAGAAGCAAAAAGTGACTTCGGTCGTAATTTTCTTCTTCAAGTACTTTGCTCACTCGGCGGAGCATCTTCAGTCCAGCCCCGCCGACCCCAATTATCACGGTTGGTGAGTCAGGTTCAATTCCCATGATCACTCCGTTGTGTTTAGAATAAATAAATCCACCGAGCAATTACAAGTCTCTAAATAATAACAAGGGTTTGGGAAATAGTGTCGTGAAAACAATAGACATGATATGGTCGTACGGCTGTACGCTGCTGTTGATCCGAAAATGAGCAAATTATTCTATATATCTTGAATCAACCGCTATCACAGTTCTCGCTCAGTCATTTCCTGCTACGCTCTTGCGTAGCACATTGTTGATTTCACAGCGTCGCTTTGATGGCGTGTTTGAGTGCGTCTCGTCCCGGTTTTCTGTATAATTCTCGGCGGAGCTGGAATGCTCTGAGATACTGTGTTAACTTGTCTTTCGAGTTACCCCGATGGGGCGAGAGCCACCGTCGCACCAGCGACGCGTGGCTCTCGCAGCTGTTGACGTGCACCTCGTCGTCGGCGTATTCACCGTCGCCGTGGACGACGTATTCGCGGTCGAATGCGTCGTCCTCTTCGAGCGGTTCGTACGCTCGAAAGCCGTCGGTATAGACCGTGAGCGACTCCTCTTTGCGGTCAGTCAGCAGGAGTCGAATCGTCGATTGGTCGGCGGCTTTCGCTGGGATCGCGTACCGCTGTCCGGTGCCTCGATCAGTGATGATGAACACCGGTGGCTTGTCGCCATCGTATGAACCACGCCCACGCGTGGACAGGCCACGCGAGCGCGACGGTTGGTCGCGCTCGCGGCCTTTCTTCCCAGCGGAGACGTACACTTCGTCGATTTCGACCGGGCCGACAAGATCGAGCGAAGGCGCATCGAGCGCGCTGGCGAAGCGCTCGATGCGCCGATGGATCGTTTTGTGTGTCACCTCTATTTCGCACTGCAGTTGTCGGAGACTCGTGTTAAAGCGCAGAAACGCGTAGATCGAGAACAGCCACCGGCGGAGTGCAACCTTCGAGTGAGCGAAGATCGTGCCTGTCTTGTCGTTGAACGTGCGGTCGCAATCCTTACAGAGATACCGCTGAAACTCTCCATAGCTGCCGTTTCTGACCGTGCGGTCAGAACGGCAGCGAGGACAGGTTACACCGTCACGCCAGCGAACCTGTTGGAGCAGGTCCGCTGCGACCGATTCCGAGCCAAACACATCGAGCGGAATCATTCGTGTCGGGCACCGCTACCGCGGTGCCCTTGTCCTCTTGGACTTCACAGCGACCGCTCAGCAGTATCAACAATCTCCTACGGATGAGCGTACGATGTAATATCTAGATTTCCCGTCGAGTCGAGAACGAGCCACACAACTAATGTGTTCATGAGGAAACAATGCGGCATGAGCATTGAGGAACGGCCACTCGTATCATCGGTCCGTGAACGCGATATTGACTTGCAGTTGGTTCAGTTACTGGAAACCTCACCGAGTTTTCGAGAGTGGTTTCTGGACCAGTTCGCCCAGGACCCGGAGATCAAGCAATATCTCAGTGTGACACATTCGGTCGATGTACAGTTGAAAAATCAGTAATAGGCATATAGATGATGGCCGCAGTGTCGGTGGCTATTTTGCAATGGCATTCATCTGAGAGGTCATGGACGTCGACGAAGCAGCGAGTAGTTGCAAATCGGTACTCGATGAGGTGTCACAGGCAGTCATTACGGACGAGTATTTGCTGGAGACAGTCATGACTGCAATTATCGGCGACGGACACGTCCTACTGGAGGACGTTCCAGGGACTGGCAAGACGCTCACCGCCCGAAGCCTGGCGACGGCACTGGATCTGGAGTTCAATCGGATCCAGTTCACGCCGGACCTGCTCCCTGCCGATATCACCGGATCACACATCTATAATGAGAGTGCTGGTGATTTTGAGTTCAATAAGGGCCCGATCTTTGCAAACGTGGTGCTGGCAGACGAAATCAATCGCGCACCGCCAAAGACCCAGGCCGCCCTGCTGGAAGCGATGGGTGAAGGGCAGGTATCCGTCGACGGCGATACGATGGAACTTCCTGAACCGTTTTTCGTTCTCGCCACGCAGAACCCCGTCGAGCAGGAAGGAACCTTCGAACTGCCTGAAGCACAGCGTGACCGCTTCATGATAAAAACGAGTATGGGCTATCCGGACCGTGATGGCGAGTTGTTGCTGCTCGAACGGCGCTCCGGCCGAACATCATCAATCCCGGAGACAGGAGTCGTCGTCAATCAGACGACGGTTTTGGAGATGCAAGGTGTCCCTGAGACGGTCGACGTCGATCCGAGTGTCTGTGAATATATCGTCGATATCTGTCGAGCGACTCGGACTGATGACCGTGTCAAAGTCGGTGTCTCACCGCGAGGGATCCAGCGCCTCTTCGAGGCGAGTCGAGCTCGGGCAACCATCGAGGGGCGCCCCTACGTTGCGCCAGAAGATGTCAAAGCAGTTGTCCACCCAACGCTCGAACATCGGATCGTCCTAACGACGGAGGCGACCGTCAGAAACGCAGACAAAGGGGATGTCGTCGACAGCGCCGTCGATAGCGTGGCGGTGCCCTCGATGGACGAATTCTAGCAGTTGCCATTCCTTGCCAACCGGAGGAACAGCAACACCACCGCTGCACGTCGGGAAATAATCGTAGGCTCTGTTGAAACCGCAGTATATGATAGGTGTCATGCATCCTGCTGAATATAGCGGATGAAGTTAGCATCTGGCAGAAGTTCAATTCACGTATGAGCAGCTGAATCAGCTGTTAGGTAGCCCTGCGAACTAATCAGCATTTCGGGTGGCGCAAGAGTTTTATATATCAACACAGTAGTGGGAATAAGGTGATTCAAAATGGGAAAGTCCGCATTTGAAGCGAACAACGGGGAAGAACTCACACTCACAGTGGACGATAGAGGGCGGGTAACACTCCCAAAAGAGGTTCGAGACCGATTAGGAATCGAATCAAACGATGAGATTCCTGCAACCCTCGTTGGATCGGTCCTTGAAGTCAACCCCAAACCAAGCTCGAAATTAGAGACAGCAACAGCCGGTCAGAAGAACTGGGAGAACACGACACCAACTGATGCCGGAGAAACCCTCTTCGGGCCGATGGACCAGTGAGCGACTATCTGATGGCTGATTCTCTCCCTACTGAAGTGACAGTTCTCACTGACGTGAACGTACTAGCAATCGCGCTCACCGATGATCACCCTGCACATGACGATGTGTATCCGTGGATCCAAAACGCAATTGATGGGCCAAACGTCTTGCTCGTGTTTGATTATTATCCGTTGCGAGCGCAGTATCTGATGACGAGCAATTTTGGAGTAGACGCAGTTGATGCTCGGAATGCTATCCAATCACTTGTTCGTAGCCCTGCACGAATCGTCAGTGCCACCGAGACAACGCTGCTTGAGGCGTACGAGATCAGCGCTGAGAAAAACCACGACGTGTACGATTCGTTCATCGTCGCGCTTGCACGAGCATATGACGCCGATTACTTGATTACAACTGACGGCGATTTCGAAGATCTATGTGACGACGAAGATGTGAAATACGTCAATCCAATTCCAACTGAGACACGTGAGAAATTAACCCTAATTGATGGATAGTCTGGTCTGTGATGCATATGCGGCCTATATTGACCGATCTGAATAACTGATCTTTCAGTCGAATACCCGTACAAGACTCGCGACCTATATATAGCATCCAGCTCATCTGAGGTTTGGCGGATTTCAACAGAGTATACAAATTGGAACCAAAGTGTCAACCAAATCGTTCTATGACTCCACCAGTGTCAGTATCCCGATTCAGTTACCCCCGGAGAGAAAACGTCACGAGCGCGGTAACAACCGCCGTGACGGCGAGGGCTACAAGAGCCAACTGCGGGTCGGGTGGTGTGAGATAGGCGGAAACCCAATCGTGCGCGAACAGCGCACCTGCACCAACGGCAAGTCCCGCAAGACCACTCGTTCCTGCATGGACGATCTCGACGCGGAAGGTGGGTGTACCGGCGGGGAGTTCCTCACGAAGCCCGGTACCGAATTCGCCAATGTCCCAGACAAGGAGGGCGGCCACAGCGGTGCCAACTGCCAGCGTCGGCTGCGAGACTAGTGCGGCAGTGATCGCCGTTCCAAACAGTGCAATACTAGCGAGTGCGACACCTGTCGCTCGCCCCGGTAGGATCCGTACCATACGCAGTACTGTAATGAAAGCGAACGCACTCCAGAGGACAGCTAGCGCAACGAGGAGCCCGATACCCGCAGCGACAAACGCCGGTGACTCAATGACGAGTGAGATGACCGACTCTGGAACACTTGGCGGCACGACCGAAACCAGCGTTGTAGTGAGCTCAGGGTCGGCGATCCGGGTTGCGATGATGACGGTCACGACCGCGCCGCCGATAATGGGTGCGACTATGTTGGCCAGCACACCGGCCATACCCCTACGGAGGGCAGATCGAACAAGGTCGATGAGGCCAATTGCGAGACCCATTGCACAAGCAGTGAGGAGGATCCACCGTGGCAGCGGAGCGAGCACGAACTCAGTGAGATGTTCACCGGCAGGTGCAGGAAGCTCAGTTCGGATCGTCTCGACGTGGGTGTAGGCCTGCTCCGGACCGTTCTCGATAGCTTCCGATGAGAGCAGTGTGACACCGACAGCAACGAGAGTGCTGAGGACGGATAGTTGAAACAGTCGGTGAAGAAGTGATCGACCACGCTCGAGTCCGCTGACAACCGACTTACGGCGTTCCGGTGGGAGGAAACGCTCAACCGGTAGTTTGCCAAGCCCCCACCGAACAATCAGCGCAGTCACCGCCACTAACACAAGCAGCGAAACCAGTGCGTCGCCACCACCGGGCCGGACGATCAGATCGATGCCGAAGCCAACCGCATCTATTGCCGCGACGAGTGCCTGCTCTCGGATCCCCGTTTCGGGGACGAGCCTAAGGGCAACGACGAGCAGGATACCGAGTCCCGCAAGGATTGCAGTTCGGCCCGCTGTTCGGACTGTCCCATCACCTGGAGCTCGTGTTGGCACTGTCACAGCGGCAAATGATGCCAGGACGAGCCAGAGCACCGTCACGCCCGCAATCATTCCAGACCCACTGTCTCCGAAGACGAATGCAACAGTCAATGTCAGTGGTGCGAGAGCGACCAACGCAGCACCCACAGTGACCATCCCGCCCAGTAATCCCACGAGTGGGTTTGAACTGTTGGACAGAACGACCGACAACGCCATTCCCACACCGGCACCGAACGTGAGCGTGGCGATAGCAGTGCTCGTCACTGACGCGCCGACGGTAAGTGCGACAGTTAGCGTGATCGCAATGACGATCGCATCGCTGGCATACAATCTATTCAATTGACGTCGGGCCCCGGTTCCGGCTTCGGATATTGCCGACGATAGTGTCCCCCACACAGCGCCAATGGTCGCCCGGCTTTGCTCGCCAGTGTTCTGGGTCATACGTCGCGCCCCCAGCGCCGGAGCAGGCGTTGCAGTTCAATCGGCAGCGGCTCGTCGAGCTGCCAGTCGATCACAGCAACGTCCATCGCTCGCAGTTTCGAGATCCGGTTCGATCGCCACGATCGCTCGACTCTGGTTCCGAGAGTCCGCTCGGTTTCGGTGATGCCCGTCGTGATATCCGGCGAGAGAACGGTTAGGTCGTGATCGCGGGCAGCCAGTTGTCGGACCGTCTCGACCGCACCGTCATCCGTCAGTGGCGAACAGAACACGACCTGTGCATTCCGCGGGAGTTGTTCAGAGAGACGGTTGAGCGCTTTCGTGGGAATAGTCGGTGATTGCTGCGATGGTTCGTTGGACGCAGTGCCTCCGTCCGTCATCGTCGGAGTTGCTCCATCAGTAGCACTGTTGAACAGGTCCTCAACACGTTGTCTCGTTCCCGCATCGGTTCCGGGGTCGATCCAGTGACGCCTATCGTACGTCGCAACACCGGTCCGGTTTCCGCCGTCCATCGATGCGGCAACCCCTTTCGAGGCAGCGTACAGCGTCAGGTCGAACGAGTTCGGTCCGCCACCCCGCGGTGAACGATGGATCCCGGACCTATCGTCGATAATAAAGACGACCGTTACGGCCTTTTCCTCTCGGTACTCGACGGTCGCAAGCTCGCCGGTTTTGGCGAGCCGGTGCCAGTCAATACGATTGATCGGGTCCCCCGGTCGATACTGCCGAGTCGCATAAAACTCGATCCCGTTGCCCCCCTCGTCCGTCGGCGAGCGGCCAACATACTGGATCGTCTGTTCACGCAGTGGGAAGGCATCCAGCAGCGTCTCACAGGTAACCGTTGTGAGTCCATCAACTTCGACATCCTCCGTGGCGGTGATCGTACCTGCAAGATTACGACGGCGGAGTGTGGGCGTTCCAAACCCGTGGTCTCCCCGTTGTGGGGCAATCTCATACTCGTGAGTCACTGATTCGTTCGGCTGAACCGACGTTGCAACAGCAGGGACTCCCCCCACGACAGCCGCAGAATCCGGCGGCTCGTCGACGATCCTAACATCGGGTTGGATGTGATCACTCTCATTGTGCAGCGTGAGCGTCACTGTCACTACCTCACCCGGCGTAGGTCTGTCGGGAGAAAGCTGGCGTTCGACTCGGATCTCCCCGCGGGGTGACGAGCTCAGGTAGCCAATTGCAGCGATCCCAAGTGCGACAACGCCAAGCAAAAACAGCGTGTCAACGCCGAGTGCGACGCCGAGTGTGACTGAGAGAAGCGTTGCGACAATCGCACCACGCCAGCGAACGAGTCGCCTCACGATGCCACCTCCTGGTGATCGCTCTGTGATCGCTGTATCGCGTCAATCGTGTGTTCGACACCGCGTTCGAACGTGTCACGCCCCGTCAGCAAGTCCACGAGCCAGAGCCTCAGGGGAGTTGTCGGTCCGGTATCGCCAGCAAGAAACGCTGCCGCTCTCGGATCATCGGTCCACTCACCCGCCTCGACATGCTCACTGGCGACGGACTCTTCACATCCGGTCCGGTCCATATAATTCGCCGTCGCCAATGCTCGTAGTTCGGTCTCGACATCATTACGGGCACGTTCGCGTTTGGAACGGTCACCATCGTCGTAGGCCATCGCAGCTTCGAAGCGGCTGTCTAGTGCTGCCCCAACTACCTCGTAGTCATAACTATCAAAAAGCGATGTCTGTTGCTCGGTCGTGTAAAGGGCCGATGGTGGGTTGGCCTGCTTCCGCCCAGAGACCCCGCGTGCAAGCGTGAAAACAGCGAGAAGCGCGACAAGCCCCAGCAATACAAGCGACGGCTCTACAGCGCTAATAATACTGTGTAGTTCCGGTACGGTGTCGAATAGTACGGCCGGCTCGACAACGCCGATGATTCCGATTCCAAGTGCACCAGCACAGACCAGCCCGATCAAGACCTGTTTGCGAGTCATTCTTCTTCCCCCGATTGCTCGTCTTCCTGCAGGCTGGTCTCAAGATCCATCCGCGCTTGCTGTGTTTGTTCGACATGGACCTCAGGGTCGATATCCCCATATTCGACATCACGGAACGCTTCAGTAATCGTTTGTACTGGACTGGTGGGCAGACCCGCACCGACCGCATTTCGTGCAACCTCACCGGGTGCTGCGGTCCGATATCGAGCTACAGGGGCCGCATCAAGAAGCGTCTCCCAAGCCTCGTGTATCTGGGCTTTCGCCGATTCCGGTTCCTCCGATGCTCTCCCGTCAGCGGTAGCGGTGTCGTCGGCCGTAGAGCCGCCTCGGAGCGACCCTAGTGAGACTGACTGCACACGTTGTTGTGCTGATGCGAACCAACCAGCGATAGCTCCAAAAACCAACGTAGGAAGTGCCACCACTGATTCGAGGCGTTTCAGAGCAGCGATACCCCGTTCTAGCTGGTTCGCCAGGGCAATCAATACCGCAATGGCTGCCGACAGCATTCGCCTCGGGAACTGTCGAAGCGCGGTGATCACGCCACGATCCGTTTGCCAGAGATACATACCAAGTGCGAGAAGCCCAATCACACCGAGTGCGTACGGACCGATCGAAGTGAGCGTATCGAGGAGGCCTTCGTCTGACTCCTCTTCGTCTAGCTCATTTTCATCATCGGAATCGTCAGTCGATTCGTCTTCGGACGAATCATCGTTAGTCGACTCATCTTCTGTCGAATCGCCGTTAGACGAGCCATCATCGGAATCCTCGCTGCTTTCCGCTGTATCATCATCGCCGTCCGCCTCATCGGAGCCTTGAGATGGGCTTTCGTCATCAGACCCATCGCCGGCCATCTCCGGCAGTTCAGGATCGCTATCTTGCCCCTGGATATCCATGGGAAGTGCAAACGGACTCAGTAATTCTCCAAGCGCCAGTAGTGCCTCTGGCGGTTCCACAGTGCCGGCATCACCACCCGCTCCATCGATATCGAGCTCCTCGCCCTGTCCATCAGCGCTGTCAGGACCAACTGGATCAAGCTCTTCTCCATCGCCCACCTCAGGGCTGGTGACGGATGCGCCAGGAGACTGGTCGCCGAGAGATGGCATCACGCTGGCACCGAGTAATAACGCAGCTATCGAGAGCGCAATGAGGATGACCGGTCCTGCAGCCACACCGGTTCCCTCTGTTGACATGAATCTTCTTTACGAGTGATAGTATTTACATCTTTATCAGTCTGCTTTGGGAGATTGTCCCAACAGGTGGTTGCCCCAAGTCCTTGTTCTTGGAGTTATATTTCACAGTGCGCACAGGGCTATCCATGTGCAAGCCATGTGCAGACGACGAAACAGTTATTCTCGTATCCGCAGAATATGCACCTTGAGCACGAGCGATGACCCAGGACGGGTCCAATTTCAGTCCCCAGAGTACATCGTTAACCGGCTTGATGCGATCGCCGATCTCTTCGGCAAAGATCGGACGGATCTGCTCGTCGAAGCCCTGTCAGATACCATCGATCAGATCAACAAGTACAGATCTCAGTTCGACGGTGACAACCCGGGTCAGGTTTCTCTTGTGGAAGCCAGCGAGGACATGGCAACTGAAGACGTGTGGGGGCACTTTCCGATTGGAAAATGTTCGAACGCAGAGCAACCCTCCTTGACGCAGAGCGGCGTAACTACCCAGCCCTAGGCGGCACTTTCGACCCCACCGATGCCTGATACGCCGGCTTCTCTCCGGACTCGATGGTTCGAGTCAGACGACTTCAGCATTCATTCCAGCGAGCAATACAAGACCGGGTCACCGTAGGAATGCCGTTGGGACCGTCATCCGAGAGATCATAACACACGAGTCCACTTCCGCCCGCCGCTACACGCACCAACCCCTGGAGAAGACGCAGACGACCCCGTCGAATGACGTGACGTAGTCGCCACTGTATCACTCATTTTGACGAACGGATGGAGGCCCTCTAGGGCGAGTAGTGAAGTAGAGCGGAGACTTGGTGTGCGGTTCTGCGATCAGAAGCGATCATCGCCCCTCAAAGGAACGCAGGGGGACCGAAGAAAACACACCGACGTGAGCAGTCTAGGGCGACTCACAGTATGACCATATCGTGGGAAGATTTCCCGGGAACGCTCACTCCGCTAACTCAATCAGATTCGCTATCTGAACACGTATTTTGTGCAATCTATCTGTGGTAATTGTACCTCTTCTGTCGGATGCTTCCGATCTGTTAACCGGTTATTCTAGAACGTTCAATTGTATGTGGTCTCGTATCTATTCGTTGTTCAATTTCTGAATAGAACCTGGTAAAGCGCTATCTATAAATACAGTGCTGCTGGACTCAGTAGTCCGCACAATGCCCGTGACCGCTACCCCAACGATCCAGTACGAGTGGTCGATTGACGCCGTCGACGCCAATCACGGAGCGCTCTACTCCGGTGGGTCTAGCAAGAAAATGCTGACCGAACTGTTCGCACTCTGGCTCAAAGACCGAGGTGATCTATCTGACTGGGACCAAGCACCACGATTCGGGAAAATCGTCCACACATACAGCACGCTTTCCCTACCGATCATCGCCGTCTGGCTCGGCATCACCGAACAAGCGATTTATGAAGAGCCCGCACCCGGGACCCCACCATTCGAATTCCACGGTCCGAACTGCGACTTACTCGAACTCAATCGGGAGCTCACTGACTCCAAGTAAAGCACGCCGCGAGCTAAACTATTCGGGTTCAGATGTGATGTTTGAGCTACTCGTCTGCGCTTAATAGGATGCGCTATCGGTTGACCATCTACTTCGTAGTAGATGGATTTTTATCCTACGCATCCGTACGCCAAAGTATGAGTGAAAGCGAACGTGATGAGCGCGGGCGTTTCTCCGCGAAACACAGCGACGACGAGGTCCTCGCCGCCGTACAAAAGCACGGGCCTGCAGGCACGACGGAGGTTGCCGAAGAGCTGGGAATCAAGCGCCCCAGCGCTGATTACCGACTTCGTCAACTCGAAACCGACGGTAAGGTGGAGAGTAAGATGATCGGGAACTCTCTCGCATGGAGTCTGACTCCGGAGGCTAAAGCATGAGCACTGACTCCAGCAGCAATCACGACCCGCCGACGGGCACCACGATCACGCTTACCCGTGAAACCAACTGGTGGGTCGCAAAGGATGAAGAAACCGGCGTCGCCAGTCAGGGTAAGAGCCGCCAGGAGGCTCTTGAAAACCTCGATGAAGCACTTCAAGGCTATCACGGAGATGGCGACCCTCCTAGCGACGAGGATCTCCGCGAGATGGGGATTGACCCCGAGAACAACACCTCCGACTCTCTGGATGACTCGGAAATTTTCGATTGACCTCTCCTACTACTAATGTCGTACTCGCCGTTCTCAGGACGAGACGTAGTGAAGGTGATGGTCAACAGCGGAATCTACGAGTGGAAGCGCACGCGCGGCCACCATGCGATCCTCCGCTGGGAGCCGCCCGAGGACCACGACGCCGAAGCGCGTACCGTCCCAGTCCCGCTTCACGACGAGATCAGCGAGGGCACGCTCAAAGACATCGCAGATCAGGCCGGCGCGAACGATTACCAGAAATTCAAAGCCTGGATCGACCAAAACCGATAATTGACGGGGACTGGAACCCACTCGACCGTCTACGCGGCGAGTAAACGCCTTATTCTAACGCGATCGCTCGAAACCCACATTTTGGAGACTGACACGTCCAATTCCCGGTTTCGGGATCGCGCTCAAGCTGGCTGCCACACTCACGGCAGTGTCGTTTTGCAGTGCCAGATTCTTCGTGGCACCGAGCAGTCTCTGAGGGGGTACCCTGAACAGAGGTGGCGTAGCCAATCACGTACCAGCTATCAGCGTGAAAGATCATTGCTGCGGTCTCATCATCACCCCATGCGAACCGCGGAGTTGACTCGACTGAAGAGAGTTGATCAAACACGTCGAGAACCTCTTGCCAACGATACGTCGCTGTTCCAGAGCCAGTACTTTCTCCCCACGACCAGTACGCATGTCCGTCCCGGGTAGTTACGACCGCTCTGTCCATAGTGAGTGAGATCTGTACATCAGAAGCGTCTGCGTGACAGTCAACGAATTCTTCAAACTGGCAGTCGGTAATACGAGCTTCAGCAGTATGCTGATCATGGACTGCACGGAGATCAGAATCAGCAATTTTGGCGTGCTGGTTAGAGTCACTGGCAGGGATCTCGGTCAGGACAGTCCCACCAAACCCGTTTGCTTCCATCATCAATCGGTCACCGTGCAGTGCTACCGAAACGTGATCAGGGTCTGTAGACAGCGTAGCAGAGCAAAGCGTAGAGACCTGCGACGGGGACACCGCAACAGCACCTTCACAAGAGGCTAAATGATTAAGTAGTTGGTATGGCTCTTGGACAATTATGACATCTTGGCTTAGCGACAACATGGCCGGGTTTCATCAACAGACAAAAAATGAGTACCGAAATAAACTTGCTAATCAGTTAGAAGACGGAAAGGAAATTACTTCGGCTGCAGAATATATCGCGGAATACTCTTCTTACCTGTCTCGGAGCAGTGGAAAAACAAGACCAGCTGACAGCCATCCGATCAATAAAACTGTACAGACTCTAGCCGATCAAGCGCACATTGATTTATTCTATCGGTGTTTCCCGTATACTGGACAGCCGTATATGCTGGTGACCACTAATCCAGGCTTTCCCGACCCTTATTACTATCTCAAGGTCGGCGAGGGGAGGCTATACAATCAGGTAGACAAAACTGGCGGCGGTCTTGACCCCACAGAGATGGCTAGGATAGGGGCTCATCATATCGTTGGTTGGCTTAGTGGTACAAATCTAACAAACCTGTTTGATGAACTGGTTGATTCCAAAAATAAAATTCTGGATCTTAGCAAACCTCCTGAAGGAGAGACATATTTACAAGAAAGAACTGCACAATATTGGAAATATTATGCAAGAGAACAAGTCATACGGGGAAAGGATTTGGAAGAGATCGATTTCGACCGCGAAATTGATTTAACAACTGGATTCTTTAACGACTTTTATTATACTACAACATATAAATTTTCAACTCCTGATAGTGGTGGCACTAAGAATTTCACTACGGAGATTGAGAATGATATCCGGCACGAAATCGAATGTGCAAAACCAAAGTTGGTGATCGCAGCAGGGTCTAAAGGATGGAAACAAATATATGATGCTTATGAGTCGAATCTCGAACCGCTCCAGGGAAGTGTAATCTCCCGAAAAATCAGCGAGGCAAAACGTGGACTCTATAGAGTCAAGACAAACAACTCACCACAATATATCGTGGCACTCAAACACCCTTCCTACGGAGGGAACTACACCGAGGAACTCATTCCGAAGCTTGAACAAGAACGGCCGCTTTGATCCAAAATTAATAGTCAATTTGAGACCTCATTTTCGATATTACTGGATGGTGACATCAACAATCAACTTCACAAGAGCGGACGGACAATTTGATTAGGTTCTACGCTCTTCCGTAGCACATTGTTGATGTAGAGCCTCCTTGCGGTTCTGAACTGGAGTACGTTGCAGTAACATCTACTTTTGTGCACAGTTAGACCGCCATTCGCTGTTACAGATCCCCTGAAAGGAACTATATCAACAATCTCCTACGGATGAACGACATACAAAGCTGTTGTGCTGCATCCACCCTCGAAGTCATGTGTGTGTGTGACTGTCTTTAGTTAGTAAACTGCCTCGGAGTCATGCCCGTGGCACTCGGCTTCTTCCCATTTACACGTAAGGAAGTGCCTTTGATTAAAAATATATAGTCTATCACTCCCTCAGTGATATTGATGCCCTTCATTGCGGTTGATCCCGTCGATAATCGGCCTCGGATCCCTGTCGGCGTCGGCGACGACGAAGAGGTTCAATGTCCCAAGTGTAATGACATGATGAGTGTTCGTGAAGGATCCCGTACCCGTCATTTCTACCATCCGGCAGACCCCTCTTGTAATGGTGAATCCTCTCTCCATCTCCGGATGAAATCAATCGCTGTTGAGAAGCTTACAGACGAGTACCCGAACGCATCGATACGCGTCGAGTTCGTTACCGACGACGTTCCGCGTCGTGCTGATGTGTTCGTTGAATTTGAGCAGCCACAATTCCCTTTCGGGAAGGGAATCGCTGTTGAGGTACAGTACCGGAACGACCAGAAGGACCTCACAGAAACGACTGTCAGCTACCTCACCGCCGATATCAGTGTGATATGGCTCTTTGAGGAAAACTACGTTGGGACTCGCCCTGAGTACGAGGATGTCGAACTCCCTGACCCAATCCCTGTCTGGCCATACAGCGTCCCTCACGGTGATACGCCATCGCCAGACTCGTCACCTGGAGAGTATCTAGATGTCACTGAACGTGATCTTGTTGCCTTTCTCCCGAATCACGTGGACGATCAAATTTCGTTAGGTGAATTCCGCGCCAACTCCGATACTACTGAAAAATGTGCTAATACGGCCGAGTGGGCTCGTGAGAAAGAACTGAATCTCAATCTTTCAATAACGTCTCCAGGCGTCCAAGAGGTCTACAAATCATGGCTTCAGAGCAGAATCCAAAGTTTACGCAGCGAGCACCGAACTGCAGTCGAAGAACGCAGTGACATAGTTCAGTTAGAAACCCGACCAACTTCTTTTTCTAGCTGGTTCAACGAAGGGCCTGGAGAAACCTTTTCGCTCACATTTCGAGTCAACCGCACAAACGTCAGTCAGTTCACCGTTCGAAAGATCGTTGATGGAACAGAAGTCACGACACTGTTTGACGAGAATGATGTTGAGTCATTTATCGAGTTCGTTCTAAACGTGGGCTATGAATTGGAGTGTTCCCGAATATCAACACCCGGGAAGCAAGCGGTGAGGCAGTCAGTTAAATCACATCTTAGCAATCTCTCGTATTCAATCACACCAACATGGTCCGAAACAGTCACTGTCGAATTGAATAGTTCCACAGAGACCATCCATCTGGAATTCTGCCCAGAGCAGATGCAATCACTTCTTGATCTCTGCGCAAAAATCCAACTCTGGTATGATCTCCTGGCCCACAGTGGTTGAAACTAGTTGGGCCAGCTGAGACTTACAGCCGCTCGTTCACGTCCTCTAATGCGTCGATTGCTTGCCGCAGATGCTCTCGCAACTCGTTGCTGTCAGTGCCATCACTTGCTACCTGATCTGTACGCTGCCCGTTCGCATCATCGGACTGTACCGTAGACTCTGCTTCGGCGACCCCCCACGTTTCAGTCCGGGCCAGCGAATCGTCTTCTCCCTCAGCAACTGCATTAAGCCGTTGCTGTCCATCACTCTCGTCCGTCGGTGGCTCCTGTGGTCCGTCTAAATTCGATCGCGTGTCTTTCGCTGGGCGGCCCCCGCGACTGAACGCACCCAGCGGAAAGTCATACGCGTTCGCTCGTTTGACCTTGTTGAACGTCGTGCGGCGCGTGATTCCGAGAACGTCCGTGACTTTCTCCCGGCCGCACTCGCGGTCCAGTGCTTGCCGGACTTGCTCGTCTTCCATACGTTGCAACAGTAACTGCGGGTCGTCCGGGATATGCCCGCGGGCGGAGTTTTCAATATGTTCTGCAAGGCCCCACTCACCGGTTTCAACGTCTTTGTCTACGACCTGCCTGTCACGAGTCTCCACGAGATTGTCGAGCCCCATCAGCACCCACAAGCGTTCCCGGACAGATGACACCGCCAGGTCACTCGGCACGCCTGACACGATATCACCCGTCCGACTCGGACCGTGTTCGGACAAGTATCGAAGGATTTCGATATCTTGGGGCAACAGTACGCTCTGATCTTCTTCAGTGATCTCGACAGGCGAGTCGTCCGGCGTGGACTGCCGATGGAACCAACTGTGACACGATCGACACAACAACGTCAGGTTGTCCATCTCATGTTCGTCCAATTCGTCTGGGTCCCGCTCGATGTGGTGTGCGTGCAGCGTCGCCAAGCCGCCCTCCTTCGGACCACGCCGTCCGCATACCTGACACCGTGACTCGTACTTGTCCAGAACCGCGTCCCGTGTCTCCGGATCCACCGTTTCGTGGCACTCGACCGGCGCTACGCGGTCAGTTCGCTCCTCGGTTGCATCGTTCGTACTACTCGTCTCCTCGTCGTTCGGTGACTCTGTCTCTGTCATGAATTGGTCTTCGAGTTGTTGATCAGCTAGCAGTTTCAGCGCGCCCGATTCCATGCTGTATCGCTTCAATCCGTACGTCCTGCAGTTGCCCTGCCACTCACCCGAGCGCCGACGGCACAACCCAATCGCGTATGCGGCCACGCTGTATTGCTCCCAGCACTCGATATACCGCCATCTTAGATCGACCTCGTCGGCGTCAACGATTTCACGTTAAAATCCGACTTCGAACAGTACCGTTCCGCAACACGGCCAAGCGCTCGTGTCCGCAGCACGTCCGACACGTTATGCAACACGAGCGCATCGACCCGCCCGTCCTCGAACGCCGTCACAGCCTCGGCACTGTCGTCAAACGGATCTAACTCGCCGTAGGACCCGTCACATAACACGTCGTACGTCGTGACGAGCCCGCCGCACTCCTCACCATCAACAGTCGTGTTGAATCGATCCGTGATGAGCGGCATCACGTCCGCGTACGGGACATCCTCAAACGGCCAGTCCAGACCCAGTTGCGCGTATCGGGTTCGAAGAAACGGGATATCGAACCCGCCCTTCCACTTCTCCCCGTTGTACGCCACGAGCAACGTATCGCTATCACGGAACCGTTCAGTAACGAACGCGGACACGGCGACCAAGAGTTCGCGTTCGGACGCGACCGTCGACACGTTCACGAGCGTGTCCGGCACCTCGGCCTCCACCGCTGCTTCAAGCTGAGCCGCCTCCTGCTCGCCGGACTGGACGAACACTTGCACCCCCATCGGCACCGCAAACCCGACCGTTGTCACGACATCATCTACGTCGAACCCGGTCGTCTCAATATCAAACGCTACTTGCTCTAACACCATCACGCATCACCTTCCATCCCGCTACGCTCGGGCACACGATCTTCACATGCCGGTCGAAGCCGGAACTCACCGAATCCGAACCGCGAATGCGTCCCGACACGCGTCACGCCATTTTTCGCGGTGGCCACCGGATCGTCACCGACATATCGAACAACTTGCCCGTGATCAACCGTGTTCACCGTGTATGATTCACCATCGTCAGCAAGCCGTGTCTCCCGACGCCGCAGCTCGCCCGATTCGACACGCCACCACCACGGAATGGACTGGTCGTCGCCACCGGGATACTCCGTCGCCAGCACGTACGGCGTCATGAGTTCGATCCGGAACGCGTCACCACGCTCCGCAGCTGTTCTGACGCGTGAGTACTCCAACGCATCCAGATCCACGACCTGTGAGTCTGCAACCGTCAATCGCCCGAACCCGTAGTTCCGTGCGCCCCCAACACTGATCCCATCAAGCACGTCCTCGGCTACCGGGAGCACACCGTCACGATCGGCGTGCACGTAACACTGCACGTACCACGACATGGATCGCCGCCGATTCCGCTGCCCGGGCGGCCGGCCAAACCAACATGTATCGTCGACCGCGAGCCGGCCACCGTGATCCTGCACCGCAAGCACGTTATGCGCGTCTCGCGGCCGTGACTCCAGTAACCAGCGTTGCGCCGCATCTCGAAAGACGAACAGATCCTCGTACGACGCGATCTCGGGCAGCGACTGCCCAAGCTTCCCAGCATACCCGTCTTGCGAGGCAGCCGCCGGGTACTCACCGTACTCGCCCGGCACAAACACACCGTGACTCACGCGCAGTGAACGTCGCGTCTCATCATCGACCCGCCGCGCCAACGCATTATACAACGCGTTCCCAGTCACAGCATACGGGTGGCCCAGATAATGACCGTCCAGTTCGAACAACACCTGTTGAATTCGGGTCACACTAGATCACCACCGGATCGAGTCCCACCACACGCACGCGACCACTGCGGGGCCAGCGTTCTCCCCAGTCGCCATCCCGCAGCGGACCGAGCGCGTACCAGTCTTCGCTGTCGCACACGCCCACTCGCCCCCACCACAGAGCGAGTCGGCGAACACGTCGGTCGAGACGCCACCACACGTCCCGACCGTCCCCATCGGCAACGTCCCGCTGATCGACTCACAGTGACAGTCCCACCACGGCCTGTCACGCGAGCAGTCACAACTGAACGGTGCCCCACCACGAACACCGTTCTCATCCCACCGTACCCCCGACCCGCCGGCATCACCTCTCACCCCCGTGCTCACCGCCACGCCCCGCATCGCCTGCGGGGTCGAAGCGGTGACAATACTCTGCGACGAACTGCAGCGCCGCCGACCACGACCGGATGCGACGCAACTGCGCATCCAGCACGCCCCACCGACGCGACACGCTCACATCAAACGGGTACTCGGGCAAGCGCGCCCACACGTCAGCAAAGCAGCGTGTCGGAGTCTCACCGAGCCGAGCCGCCGGGCGATCCCCGGGCTCGGCAGTCACTTCCAGTCGAATGTCGGGCGTCGACAACACCGTTCGATGCGGCGTCGCCGAACCATCAGTTTCCTCGACGACCAGGAACAACTCATCGAACGCGAAACCCGCGCGGTAATTATCCAGCAACGCCGCCGCCAGCAACGTGTGATACTTCAGCGACGTGTACGGGTAGTACACTGACTCGTTGACCAGCGCCGGCACGTCCGCGGACAACCACGCCTCGTGCATCGCCTCGGCATCCTCGATACGAACCAGCTTCCGCACCGCCGCGTCACGCCCACCAGCGCGGAGCCCACCCGTCATCACCACTTCACCCGTCAGAAACGACACGCGAGGCGGCGACGCGTACGCATCCAGCGTCTGCTCAGGATCACCACGCGGCCGGCTCAACAACGCCGCATCCCGATCCGCACCGTGAGGGACTGTCTCGTTCACCCTGACGCCATGCACCCGATCACGAGCAGACGCATGCGACCGGCCGAACAGTTTATGCACATCATGACGATACACCGCAAGCATCGGCGCAACGTCCGTCTCACCCTCACCGTCGACCGAGTCACGACCAGCGCCCGCCGCGCCCGTCGAATCAGTCATCAGTCCCTCCGTCCGTGTCCGACGCCCCCGATTCGTCGTCAGCAGCCGTATCGGCATCGCCCCCATCAGGCCGGTACCCTACCGGGAGGATTTCCGTGACCGGCGGAGCCAATTCATTGAATTCATCTAACTCTAATTCGTCTAATTCATCGAATTCATTGAATTCATCTCGATCTGTCATCGCCGCGTCGTCCACGCCGCCTCGCGCGTCGCCCGCAGCGTCCGCTTGATCAGGCGTCTCACCCGACCCGTGTCCGACCGGCATGATCGTTTCCACAGGCTCGGCAAGTTCGTCGACACCCGCATCAACGCCCGACGCTTCCCCGTCACCATCAGACCCAGACTCACCATCAGCAGCGTCCGTCACGCCGACTCACCTCCCGACCCACCGTCAGGCATCGGCAAGTCACCATCACGCGCCGCCGTCCGCGCCTGCAACGCCCGCACGAACTCATCACGACACTGCTCACGCCAAACATCGTCTTTCGTCTTCATCCCGCTCGTCGCGTCCTGCGCGCGATTATACACACGCCGAAGCTCCGCCTCAGTATACAGCGGATTCACGACCGCAGCATCAGCGATCCCAGCCCCGAAATTCCGCGCGCCGCCAAGCTGCATATCGTACTCATCACTATGCGCATCCAGGTACTCAACCGCCTCAACAAGCAACCCCACGTACTCGGGTTTCAGCTCTCGAAGCGTCAGTCGCCACGTCCCCACCAAGTTACCAACGACATCCCGCGTCGCCTGCCGCAACGGCTGCCCCTCATCCGCAGCATTACGCGACCGCACATGCGTATTCAATTGCCGGTAGTGCGCTTCAGCCTCGCCGTTCGTGACATCCACCTGTCTACGGATCGGTGAGAACCGAATCGGGCGGCGAATCACCCGGCCCGCACGATTCCCGAAGCCACCGAACAAATCATGAATCACACAGCCCGTCTCCGCATCATCATCAACACACGCCCCTTTCTCATGATACCCGTTCGCAAGATCACGCTCGTACACGTCATCCAGCATGTAATCACCGTTCGCCTCACCCGGATGACACGCCGACGCGCCCGCCTCCTGCACCACTCGCTCACACCCATGTCGAAGCCAGCCTGAGAGTGTGAACGGCGAAATCTGCCCCGCAATCTGGTTCTGCGGATCATCCGCCTCGTACCGATCCGCCGACGCATGATGCCGATCAGTAACGATCCCATCACCCGGCGCAAGCAGATCAATATCCAGACCGACGTACAAATCCGGCAGCAGCATTTCCTCAACCGACCGCGGGAAATCCAGCTCGATATCGAGCTGCGACGAGTCAAACTCCACGTCGTCACCCGACATCATCGCCCCACCTCGCCTTCCGCACTCCGCACGCCTGATTCAGCTTGATCGGCAGCAGACGCACACCACCGAATCGACTTCGTCGACGCCGCACTCACACCCAGTATTTCCGGCGCAAGCAAAACCGGCCACGACGACTGCGTCGCCCCGTCAGTACACACTCCCACACGGCCCTCAACAAGCAATTCACGCACGCCAAGCGTACCCTCCGACAAATACCCGTCCCGATCCTCAGCACACAACACATAACCAACCTGAAACACCGTCTCGTCAGCCGGACGAAACACGTACACAACAACCGTATCACCCTCACCAAAAGAAGAACCGCACACTAGACACTTCGCGGCCCCTTCCCCGAGCGAAAATTGTTGTAATTGTGATATGTCTTCAATCAGCTGGTCACCGACAGTCTCTTGATTCGGCGGATTTGAGTCTTCCATGGGTTCTTACATCCTGTGAGAAACCCAGTCCGAGTGTCCTTAGCACTCGGGCGTTTTTACCGTGCCTACGCCCCACTGGGACTGAGCTTCTCTACCATCTCCTACATTGTGTAATGGTATAAATGTTTCCCATCTCCTCCGTAGGAGAAGGCAATGAACCCATCACCTACATAGGTGATGTCTACAAATCAAGTAGCGTGCCGGGGAAAGATCGAGAGGAAGACTCTGGGAAGTATACGACGAGCTACCCAGATTCGGATTTCATAGATGCCATCCAAACACTTGATGGGATGGCAGGAACTTCAGAGATCGCCGAGACTGTCGGTTGCACTCGGCGGACAGCATACACACGTCTTCAGTCGCTCGAATCCGAAGAGGAAGTTACCAGTAGGAAAGTGGGGAACTCCCTACTCTGGAGCGTCTCTGATTAAGTCCGGCATTTCCTGGCAGTAACGCCCCATCCGATCCAAAGGTTTGCGCCAAACTCAGTGAGGGGAGAGTCTTGATGAAGTTTTAAGACATGTGACTGAGCATAGTATTATATGCCCATTTACTTCGAAGAGATAACCTCCTCCAAACTCGATATCCATGACTGACGAGCAAACCGAAGAGATTCGACAGCGATTAGATGAGGACCTCTCCTTGGATGAGTTTGAACGCGATTACCGATCAACTGGGGAGGCAGCGACCCAATTCTTTCAGGACCTGTTCGTTCAGGTTCTCAACTTTGAAGAGACGACTTCACCTCTAGGTGACGCCACTTGGCAGGATATTCCTGTTCACGAGTGGCCAGATACAGCTCCAGCGAACGCTGCTCGACTTTTCGCCGAATCAGGGAACTTCCGCGTAATCTACGTCGAACTGGAGAAGCTGACCCGGACAGCCGAACGGAACGCTATCCAGAGCCTCACGCGGTCGGACCGAACGAGTGGTTGGGCCATCGAAGGCTCCTTCTTGACAGTGTTCCACGCACCGGACGAGGACATCTGGCACCTCGTTACTCCCTACGAGGAGGGCACCGACGACATCACGACTGGTCGTCCCGTGCTACGCCGGTATACGCTCGGTGAAGGTGAGACCCACCGCACCGTCGCCGATGGACTTTCGAGCATGGACGCCAGTAAGGGTCGGCTGGCAGAACGCATTGACGAGGCGTTCCGAGTCAAGCCCGTTACCGAGGATTTCTACGAGAACTACAAGAGCGCCTTCGATATGCTCAGTAAGGAACTTCGCCGTAAGGGGCTGGAAATTGAGGACGCCGACCGATACGCACACACCACGCTCAACCGGTTGATGTTCTTCTACTACCTCCAGAAGAAGGGCTGGATCGGTGACCGGAAGGACTTCGTCCGATGGTTCCACCAGCAGTACGAGGAGTCCGACGAGGAGGGCGTGTTCCACGAGAAGTGGCTCTCGGCACTATTCTTCGAGGGAATGAACAGCCTGGAAGGTGGAGAGATAGATGCTGATCTCCCATCGGATGTCGAGTCGGCTATTGCAGGACTTCCGTACATGAACGGTGGACTCTTCCAGCCGACTGAGGAGGACCGATACGACACGTTCCTATCTGATTCTGCGTTGAAGTCGGTGATCAAAGAGTTCCTCGAACAGTACAACTTCACAGTTACCGAGGAGAGCCCCTACGATATCGATGTCGCTGTCGATCCAGCTATGCTAGGAAAGATTTATGAATCCCTAATTGCCGAGCAGGAACGCGGTGAGGCTGGGATCTTCTACACGCCTCGTGTCGAGGTCGATCTGATGTGCCGGATGGCACTGTACGAGCAGTTCTGTGACCATGCAAACGATCTCGATGCTGAAGGAAAACAGCAGATTGTCGAGTTCATATTCAGTGAGCCACAGGACTGGGATGCGGACGGTAGCGGGAAAACAGAGCAACTAGAGAGTATCCTCCACGAACTGCGTATCGTTGACCCGGCCTGTGGTAGTGGTGCGTTCTTGGTGGGAATGAAGCAAGTGGTCACCGAACTTTACCGAAAGCTCGGTACGACTCCGGATTACCACCTCAAAGAGCAGATCATCAACGAGAACCTGTACGGAGTCGATATCAAGGACTGGGCGGTTCGGGTTGCTGAGTTCCGTCTTTGGCTTTCGCTCGTTGAAGGGGAGGAACAACTTCCTGACCAGCGCCCAGTGCTACCGAACTTCTCCTTCAAGCTCAAGGTAGGCGATAGCCTGATTCAGAAGCTCGATGGAGAGTTTGTTTCCCTAGATACGGTCACACGAACGCTTGATGGTGATACTGGTGGCCTCCTCACGGAGCTAAAAGAACTGAAGCGCGAACACTTCGCAGGAGAGGCTGACCGGACACAGGAGATTGAAGAGAAGCAGGTGGAACTTCTCAAAAATCACATCAACGGTCTCATCGATAATCTCTCAAAGAACGGTTCTCAGCAAACACTCTTTGGGGACACAAAGGACGAACAAGCGGATGACGATGTTGAAGAGCGGATTGAAGAACTCAAAGAGACTCGTGACGCGATTGACTCAGCCGGGGCTACTGGGTTCTTCATGTGGGATATCGATTTCTCTGACGTGATGGTTGAGGGTGGGTTCGACATCGTTATCGGTAATCCTCCGTATGTTCGGCAAGAGGACATTATTGATCAGGGAATCCACCCTGAGCGGCTTGATGAGATGGACAGTGGAGAGGTTCGTAACCTGAAGAAGCAGTACAAGAATGATCTCGTAGAGTTTGTCGAAGGGACGTTTGACATTAAGCCCTACAAGAGGAGCGACATCTATGTGTATTTCTACTTCAAGGGTATCGATTTGTTACGGGAGAATGGGACACTATCGTTTATTACGTCCAACTCTTGGATGGATATCGGCTACGGGAAGCGACTTCACGAGGGGCTCCTCAAGCTTACTGATCTCTCCTATATCCTTGGAAATACGAGCGAGAAATCGTTCGAAGATGCTGATGTAAATACGTACATCACAATAGCAAACCGGAAGCAACAAGAGATTCTTGCAAATTATACCCGGTTTGTTAGTTTCTCGCGTCCTTTCTTCGACTATGATTTTGCTGGCGAGTATTCGGAGTTCCTGGTCAATCCGGAATCGGGAGCTGAAAGGATTGGGATGGACGACGAAACTGTTCAAGTCTCGACCTCAGACGGAATCCGGACGGTTTCACTCGGTCACGATAGCTTGTGGAGACTGGGTGGTGGATCAACAAAACAGATTGACGATAGTGATTCAGAGAAGGTGTTCTCTGAAGAAGTCGGGTTGGTGAATAATCAGGCGGGTATAAGTTCCTACTCGGGAAGATCCGCTGCACTTCCAACCGGGTCATATGATGGCGGGACTTGGGGCCGCTTCATCGATTCGCCAACACTTTATTTCAGTCTGTGGAGAGATCACGGGGATCGATTTACACTCCTTGGTGATATCTCTGAGCCAGAATACGGTTTGAAAAGTGGTGCAAATAAGTTCTTCTTTGTGCCTCGTCCAGGGACTGAAAATAGCCGCCATCAATCTGAAATGGATTGCTCTACTGGTGAGCTCCTTCTTCATCATAAGGAAACCGGACGGGACTTCCGTATTGAACCCGAGTTCTGGATGCAACCGATTGAGGAAATCCCGAGTCGATACCACTCTCAATACAATCATAAATACACGGACGACGACGGCCGAACCCTTGTCCCCGACTTGATCCTAGTCAAAAATCGGGAAATAAAAACAAGCCCGATAGAACCGGAGCATCTAAACAATGTCCATATTGATATTGAATTATCGCGCCCTGAATTAGAATCGAAGAATGCAAACGTACTAGAATATATTGAATTTGGTGAGGAATCACGGTGGGGTAGGAGTTCAGATGGTAAATTATCGAACCGTAGCTCACTACGAAATCGGAACCCTGAGTGGTATTCTCAGCCGTCGGTCAGGGACCCATATGTTCTCCTGACCCGCACCTTCAACGCAGAATTCCAATTCCACTATAACCCATGTGGATTCCAAGTTGCAGATAATTTCTACTTCATTTCTACTCTTGGTGATTTTAACCCCGGATACATTGCGGGTTATCTTAACTCAACGATAGGGTGGTTCTTAGAGGAGGTTACCGGACGATCTTGGACGAATACACTACGATTTGACAAGCCAGAGTATCTAATACTCCCCATAATCAAGACGAACGATGAAGTTCAAGCACAGGTAGAGTCCCGTCTGGAAAGTCTGATGGAGCGCGATATGGGACATGTGTTTGAGGAACTCGGTGCATACAACCCGGATGATGTCTCCCTAGAGTCAGTCAAATCTGACCGCAAGGCGCTTGATTCTGAGTTCTTCGATGATTTGGGGATAGATGAAGAACAACGTCTGAGTCTGTACAAAGAAGTTGTGCGTTCTGCCCGAGACCGTCTCATGCGACAACCGGACGAAAACCCCTCCCTATGCGAAACTATCGCTGAACACAATCCGCAATACGACTACTCACGGTGACTCCTGATGAGTGACGAAGACAATATCGGAATCATCGATAACCGACGCTACTCGCACCTTGACCAAGTCCTGAAATCCGGTCTTGAAGGCAACGGAGTGGACCGAATTCGGATTGCTGTCGGGTATCTATACATGAGCGGTCTGAAGCGGCTCCGTCCAGAGCTGGATGAATTCCTCGATAATGGCGGTACGCTCCAAGTCCTAATGGGGAATCCAGATCAGCAAGGATTGGACGAACTCATAGAGGCCCATCAGAACCTCCGTCTCACGGGTACGAAATTCAAACAGTCACAAAATGTCAAGTGGAGTGAGCGCACAGAAATCCGTGCCGAGACTGCGAACAACTACTCGAACCAGCTGCTTTACGAAAATCCGACTGCGGAGAATCAAGCGTTCTTCACGAAGCTGATCGATTGGCTTGAACAGGGGAGTATCCAGCCGAAGCTGTACCTTCAAGAACGGTTTCACGCGAAGGCGTACCTCTTCGAGAAAGACGAAGGAGATATCTTTGCGCCTAAGGATGTCGGCGTCGTTGGTTCGTCGAATCTCAGCCTCAGCGGCCTCCACAGCAATACGGAACTCAACGCTCCAGTCTACAACGAGAAGGTCACCCAACTCAAGGATTGGTTCGACGATTTGTGGGACGACGCCGTCGAGTTCGACGCCGATCTCCTGGACGCGTTCGAGGACTCTTGGGTCTCGAACAATCCAGGCCACGTTTCGGCGGAAGACAAGCCACCGGCACTTCCGGGCGATTCACTCCCTGACGACACGATTGAGACGCTTCGAGATGTCAGCAGTGGTACTGGACTTCCTGCACCGTATCTGGTGTACACGAAGATTCTCTACGAGCTTTACAAGGAGACGCTGGAGACTGCCGAGGACTATCTCCAGTCGTTCGATGTGTACGAGGACCTTTACGAGTTCCAGAAGTGGGCGGTAAACCGGGGTATCCGAATCGCCAACAAGCACGACGGTGTTCTCGTCTCCGATGTCGTCGGGATGGGGAAGACGTTCGTCGGCCTCGGGCTGCTCGAACACTTCCATGCGCGGAATCGGCTCCGTGGGAACAAGGGAAAGATGCTGATCATCTCACCGAAACATCTCCAGCCGATGTGGGAGCGGATGGTCAACAAGCGGTACAACTTTAACGCGGAGGTCATCAGCCTGGGGATGGTCTCGAAGGAGGATTTCCACGAGACGCTTTTAGAAGAGCACGACGACGCGTCAGTGTGTCTCGTCGACGAGGCCCATCACTTCCGGAACGACGACACGCATCGGTACGACAATCTGCAGTCGTTCCTGCCGACGGTCAATCAGACAATTCTCCTGACTGCGACGCCGTATACGAAGAGTGCGTGGGACGTGTACAATCAGATCAAACTCTTCCATATCGAAGATCTAACGCAGATTCCGATTACGCCACCAAACCTCTACGACTTCACGAAGATGGCAGAGAACGACGAGACTGACCTCTCGAACCTTCTCAGCCACGTCATGGTGCGACGGACTCGTCAAGACATCATCGACCAGTACGGCGAGGAGGATGAGGATGGCAATCTGTATCTCCAGATGGGCGGTGAACGCCGATACCTCCCAGATCGGCACTTACAGACGGTCGATTACAATCTACACGAGACGTACTCGACGGCGGACGGTGTCAATGATTCTCTGTACGATGCGATTGTGGAGACGTTAGAGGATCTCACGTTCGCTCGGTATTCCCTGGGTCAAGAAGAGTATCTGAAGATGGGGTATGCGAATCAGGACCCGTATCAGAATCTCTCTTCGATGGGGAAGAGCATTCGTGGGTTGATGAAGTCCAACCTTCTGAAGCGGTTGGAAAGTAGTGTTCATGCCTTCTACACGTCTCTCAATCGGATGCTTCGGAGTTACCGGATGTTCCGGGATCTTCTTGACGAAGGAACGGTGGCTGTCGGGAGTGATGTTTCCGAACTCATTAACAGTGGAGAGCAGATCGACACTATCCTTGATGAGATCGACGATATGGTTGAGGATGGTGAGTACGCTGCATACCAAACAGAGGCCTTCCATCTTGAAGAACTGAAGCGGGATCTGGAGACCGATATCCAACTGTTGGCTAATCTGCAAGACACGCTGGAACCGTTCCATCAGGATATCCAGAACGACTACGCGATGGATGACAAGGTCGAACAGCTCCGGGGACTCCTTGGAAATCTCCGAGTAGGTACCCATAATATTCTCCAACGCGGTGACCGTGCTGAGAAGCTCATCGTGTTCACCCAGTTTACAGACACTGTAGAGTATCTGGAAGCGGCGTTTGAGCAGTTCCAAGACCGCGAGCTAATCTCTGATGACATTCGGTTTGCCAGTGCCACCAGTGACACGTCGAACGTAGAGAAGATCATCCAGCGCTTCGCTCCCGATGCGAACGATGCGCGAGATGAAATCGACCCGAGCGACGAAATTGATGTCCTCTTTGCGACCGACGTAGCCGGGGAGGGTGTCAATCTTCAGGATGCGAATTTAGTCATCAACTACGACCTCCACTGGAATCCCCTCCGATTAATTCAGCGAATCGGTCGTGTTGACCGCCTCGGGAGTGGGCACGACGACATCTACGCGCTCAACTTCCTGCCGGAAACGGAACTTGAAGAGGAACTTGGCATCGTTGACCGTGTTGAGTCTCGGGTTCAAGAGATCAGTAGTGTTCTCGGTGAAGACGGAGAGATCCTAAGTCCGGAAGATAACGTGAACAAGTCGTATATGGAGGACATCTACGCCGAAGAGGACATCGAGAAGGTCGAAGACGACGTGAATGAGATCATCGGGAGTGATGACCTCATCGGTCCCGCGAGTAGTCTTCAGGAGCTCAAACAGGAACATCCCGATCTTCTTAGTTGGTTGGATGACCGTGACGGCATTCGGAGCGCGATGGGTTGGGATCGAAAGTACGACGGGGTCGTCGTTGTCTATCGACAAGGGGAATACACGACTCCGTACCTCGTGACCTTCCCAAGCGAAGGAGGTCAGGATCTCTCCACACAAGAGAAAGATACCATCGTCGAGACAATCACATGCCCTGTCGATGAACCAGTCGCGTCTGTTGATGCAGAGGCGTTTGACAGTCGATACGAACAGGCCGTGCAGGTGGCACGGTCAGAATTTGAGGTGAATATGGGTAAGCGCCGTCAGTTCCAGCGGGAGGCCCGAGAGGGTGCAAGTATCGACCGAGATTATGTGGTTGACGAGCTCGGAGAAGTCGCGTCATCTGTGGAAAACACCGACCAACAACAGACACTAGCACAATTCCAAGACATCGTTGAGACAGTATCGGCAGACCAGATTCTTGACGAGTTCAGGGACCTTCGAAACGAGGAAATCACAGGCGAAGAGCTAGTAGCGGCTGTTCGAGAGGTCATTTCTCGTTACAATCTAAAAGAAAAATACGAGGACCGCCAGGAGTGGGCGGAGAAACAGGAAGAACCTCCGCACGTCGTCGCGGGGATGTATTTGAAAGGGCAAGAGTAACTCGGCTTAAACAGCGCGGAGGTTCAAATACTATTACGTACAACTTGGTGGTGTGAGTGAGTTAGAGCAACTTCCCACGACGGATTCTGGGCACGTAGTGAAGCGGCATGCAATTGACTGGCTGGGCGGTCTGGATGAGGCTTCTGAACAGGAGATTCGAGAGGCAGTCGTTGAGAAACCTAACGGATTCACGGGGAGTAAATACCCGACTGAGATATCTGACGTTCGGGCCACAGGGTCTCCTGAGTTCGTTGAAGCAGTCGGAAGCCTGTTCAAACCCCTCTTGGAGTTCGAGGATGAAAAGACACGACTTGAAATCAATCTCCAGCGGACCGAAGACCGAGACACAGGGGAACTGACCGATAATTATGCACTGTACTTGTCCGTCGCAGAGCGAGGATAGCGACGTATCAGATCCGAATTCGAGGTTGACTTCCTCAGGAGGCGGATATCAGGAAGAGTATGCTGTAGAATCGTTCGTGAGTGGAAGATGCGGACGATGATGGAGCAAATCGGAATTGTCTGTGAGCCGTTCTATTCTTCGACCACTTCGCCTTTCGGGACCTCGACAGTCACCTCTTCATCCGGTGCAAGCTCGTCGAAGTTGGCTATCGCTGTCGGTGTTCCGTTAGGAAGTCGTAGAACGAATTCGAGGTCGCCATCGGATGGAACTCGGACTTTGCCGACGACACCGCCCGGGCCACCGCCATTGAAATCTTGGAGCTTCGGGGACCGCACGTAACTAGTCCCGTAGGCCATCTCGTGCATCCGTTCTAATTGTTGGTCCCACGTCCGTTTCCCTTTGTCTTGGGCGAGTTTTTCGAACACGTCTGCGCTGACTTCAATGGTTTTCTTTTCAGTCATAATTAGAATCTGAACACACTGTACCTCCAACTCCGGACAAAAAATGGTACTCATTGATGTGGGGATCAGGAACCAAGCAAGAGCGGGGAGTTTGAGGAGGGGTATTCGTTTGAGGCGGGTGACGGGACGCCGGTGTTCTACGGGGGTAGAGCGATGCGGATTAGCAAGCTGTACCGGGATCACGACGCGTTCGTGACTGAGCTCTCGATCTCTGATATGGGGGTGCCAACAGCTCGACACACAATATGACTGCAAACACTACTGTGAGTGCAGACTCATATCGTCCTGATTACACCACCCGTGAGTCACGTGAGTGATTCTCGCATCAGAAAACGTCTGGCAGGGCCCCGGCTTGCTCGACCATGTCGTGGGTGTTTCGGATGTCGTCAAACGAGAGGTATCGGAGACTACAGTGATCAGCGTTTTCCAGGACGTGCTGGAACGTACGATACGACTGTCCGCGCTCGATCGGCCGATCCGGAGTTCCGTGCGACGGTACTATCTCGTCATGACCGAACGTGCCCTGTTTCTGGGGTAGACCATCCTGGCCTGTTGGACGTTGCGTATGTCTTGTCGTGGAGTGACTATCTGAAACACATGGCCGATATCTCGAACGTGCTGGCACCCAGTAAGACACACCACGCGGCCTTCGACCGGGAACTATTCACGATAGATCGGGACTACCGACTGAGGGTGAATCCGTCGTTCGAGATGCAGAGTGACTTGTTGCAGCGAACGATTATTGACCAGGCTGATGATCAAGTGGCATTGCCTGACGGAGACTTAAACGTTGAGTACCTGGATATGCATAATTCCAGTCTCGCTTGGGTGTGATATAGAACCAAGGCGTGCGAGTATGGCCGGAAAAAAGTCCTTGATCATACTGCAGAAGATGTGAGACGATCTGATATCGCTCATGTGTAGCACATCGTTGATGTAGAGCCTTCTTGCGGTGCTGAACTGGAGTGCGTGGGAGTAACACCGGTTCGTTGGGTAGTTAGATCGCCATTTGCTATTCCAACTATCTTGGGGTGATTGTCTCGACAACCTCCTACCGATGAGCGTTATTCATTATCTTCTATTTTAGCAACCCATCTGGGGAAGTCGTACATAAGAGTGATATTTATGCCGCCTTCATATACATAATAATTGTATCTAGCAGTAGTAATTTATTGAAAGCATTATGTTCTATTAGAATAAGTACAAGATATGAAACCACTATTTACGCCTCCTAACAAACCTTCGCGTGATTCTTCTCCGTCATCAAAACAGGATGACGATAGAAAGTTGTGGAAAAAGAGACGACGTAGTCCTCACTTAAAAAGTTCTAACTATCAAACTACGAAACTCTATTGGGAGGTTATTAATACGCTTCCTGGATACTACCGAATTCCTGAAGCACTAATCAAAATTGGATTTATTGCGAGAGAAATACGACTAAAGGATGAATTCATATCTATAAACACGTCCAGAGAAAAAAACCTACAAACACCAATTGCTCAGGTCCCCAGCGAAACAATCGTGAAAATGAATCGTTTCCTCTACGAAAGGGGTGTAGAACAGGACCTTTTAAGTAACGAATCGAAAAGTGTTATCGGAGATATTTGGGAAGCATCTAATCTCAATATACCACCTTCTCACGCAGATGGTGCTGTCTCTGAACACAATAATGATATATATGTGTCCATTGAGCTGAAATCTAATTCAAATAATATCCGAGGCTTGGCTGAGGAGACATTGTCTCACTCACAACAAGTTAATATACTCACAGATTCTGTGTCAAATCGAGAGAGGGAGTTAGACAGAGAAGTTGATAACGAGGACATGAATTTTGGATCAGACGTTTTAGAAGATACCGAGCTGCACAAAGGCTCCTGATGAATGTTAGTCCTTTGTATCAATTAAATACCCATACGCTGAGCCGAAGCAGTTTCTCTTCGACGTGCTGGAGAGCACTCCAGTTCAGCACTGCAAGAATGCCCTACATCAACGATGTGCTACACATGAGCGATTTGATATTTATTCCGAGAATTTCATCACGGTTATAACTGTACAATAAAATCGCAGGATATAGGATCAGCGAGGCAGGGTGTGGGAATGTAGCGATTGGTTGTTCTTCTCCACAGTGGGAGTTTATATGGCAATGGAGAAAACGATGCTGTATGATTATAGAAGTGTTCGTAGTGGTTGAACGATCTGTGGTTGTGATGGGTGAGCTGGTGGCGTGATTGAGCTCACGGTGCTTTCGGAGGCGGCAACGAATCGTTGTTCTGAGTCGCAACTGCAGGATATGGTGCAGTATTTTGGGACGGATATTTTGTATACGCGGCAGGTTCGGTACGCGCATTTTTTGCGTGATGCGACGCCGGAGTCGGTGTCGGTTGCGTGTCATAACCCGCGGTCATCGCATGCGGAGGTCCTGGGTTCTGAGCAGGAGGTGACGCTTGTGGCAGTCACATCACCGACAGAGTTGCGGGAGTTTGTCGAGGAAAATACTGAAGACGAGCTAACGTATATATTGTCTGACTTGCTTACGTTGTCGGTTGATTTGATACAGCTTGAAACAGAGTTGCACGGCTTGCCAGAATATAAAGAGGCGCTTGCGGAGGCGGTAGGAGAGTTGGTTCATTTGACGACGGGAGCAAATCCGACGTACGAACAGGAGTGGGGTGGCTTACCTGTGCACGGGGTAATGCCCGGAGCGAACGAGCAGCAGGGGATGTCCGAGGCAGGCGTGGGGCATGTGCAACTTCGTGAGGATGGGACGGTGTTGTGTAAAACCCGGTCGCTGAGTGATTTCGGGTTGGAGACGGTGACAGGCGTTGCGAGTCGGCGGGCGGAGGCGCTTCGTGAGGAATCGATCGAGTCGCGGGCGGAGTTGGCTGCGGTTGACTCGCATGAATTGGCGCAATTGGATGGTGTTGGAACGAAAACGGCCCGGAAGATCGTTGAATCGGCCGAGGTCATCGAACAGCAAGAGATCAGGGTTGCGCCTGGTGCGTCGCTTCCTGATGTGGATCCGATTTTTATTGATATCGAGACGGACGGGTTAAATCCGACGATCATCTGGCTGATCGGCGTTTTGGAGCGTGGGTCTGATGACCGGTATATGCCGTTTCTTGAAACGGATCCGAGTGAGCCAGCTCGTGCGGTGACGGCGTTCATGGACTGGCTTGCAGAGCACGGCCGGGGTCGCCCGGTCGTGGCGTATAACGGGTGGAAATTTGATTTCCCAGTCATTGCTGAACACGTAGCAGAGCATTGCCCAGAACACGTGGAGACGTGGGAGGACACGTGGAAGTTCGACCTGTATCATTGGGCAGTGAAACAGTCGAACGCGTTGCTACCAGGGATCACGAACAAACTCGATGACGTTGCGTCGGCGGTAGGGTGGAGTGGAGCAGAGACTGGGTTGACCGGTCGAGCTGTTGGACGACGGTTCCAACAGTATGCGGAGAATCCAAGTTTGGAAACGGAGTTGGAGTGGGAGCGGCACAAGCAGTACTGCGAGGATGACGTTCGGGGGTTAGCACACATTTATGATCGGATTGCTGAAACGGATAACTTGATCGCGCAGGCGGGTAGTGGGGGGCAATCGGACTCGTCGGATAGCATGCAAGGCACGTTGACGGATTTTTCATAATGAGTCAAAATAACGAAACTAGGTTTGGATCGGTGTTAGATGCTGAAGCGCTTGAGGAATCGTTCCCGCAGTATGAAGAGCAATTGCAGGGGACGGAGGTGGATCCGCCGCGCGAGGCTGAAACGGTGCCGGCAGAGACTGTGTTGCCGGATGAGCTGGCGAGTAAGCTTGAGTACGACTTGTACTCGCATCAAGCGGAGGCGTTACGGAAACTGAAAGATGGGAAGAATGTGAGTGTAGCGACATCAACGTCGTCAGGGAAGACATGGGTGTACACGTTGTACTATGCGTTGCGGAAACGGGAGAACCCGGATGCGCGGGCGTTGTTTTTGTACCCGACAAAGGCATTGAGTGCAGATCAGGAGCTTGCGGTAAACGAACTGTTCAGCCAGCTTGGCGTGGCTGCGCGAGCAGAGACGTACGATGGGGATACGAGTCAGGATCGGCGGCAAGTAATTCGGGAGCAGGTTGACGTGCCGATTTCGAATTTTGCCGGGATTAATGCGTATCTTGATTCGCATCCGAAGTGGCGGGAGGTGTTTGCGAACTGTGAGCTCGTCGTGATTGATGAGGCACACACGTATTCTGGGGTGCATGGGATGCACGTGTCGTGGGTGATTCGCCGGCTGCGTCGATTACTTGCGTACTACGGTGCTGACCCGCAGCTAACGTGTACAACGGCGACGATTGGGAACCCAGAAGAGCACGCAGAGTTGCTGACCGGGGCGGAGTTTGAGGTTGTTGACTCTGATGGGAGCCCTCATGGTCGGCGGGAAATCGCGTTTTGGGAGCCGCCGCTACAAGAGTCGGCAGATGAGCTTGTAGAGGAGGTCTCTGAGGATGAAATATTGCCGTCCATGCGGAAGAGTGCTTCTGATGAGGCGGCTGGCGTGCTGGCACATCTAACGAAAAACGAGATTCAGACGCTGATGTTTGCCGATTCTCGTCAGGGGACTGAAATCGGTGTGAAACGCGCGGTTGAGGCGGCGACTGCGCACCCGGATTCTGACACGTATGCTAAGTACGCGCCGTATCATGCGGGGCTCAGTAAGGACAAGCGGAATGCGACTGAGCAAGCGCTCCGTGACGGGGAGGTTGACGGGGTGATTTCGACGAGTGCGCTCGAACTCGGGATCGACATCGGGTCGGTTGATGCGACAATCATTTCAGGGTACCCGGGAACACGGCAGTCGTTCTGGCAGCGGATCGGGCGCGCTGGTCGTGGTACGTCTGATTCATTGTCGGTGTATGTCCCGCAGTCGGACGGGATTGATCAGTACATCCTCGATAATCCGGAGTACTTACTAGGGGACAATATTGAGGATGCGGTGGTGAACCTCTCGAATAACTCAGTTTTCGCGCGGCACTTATTGTGTGCAGCGTCAGAACGACCGATTACGCATGATGATCTTGAGTGGTTCGGACCAGAGGGCCGTCTAGAGAAGGCGATTGACATGTGGAAAGCGGCTGGTCAAATGATCGGTGATTTAGACCGGGGTGCGCAATACAGCGGGACTGCACGGCCGCAAAGCGATATTTCGATGTACACGACGACTGACGAGCAGTACGAAGTGCGGCAAGTTGACGGTGAGATCGACATGGAACCGCTCGATAAAGAGCGAGTGTACCGACAGTACCATCCTGGATCGTTGATTGTGTATGATGGTGAACAGTACGAGGTGCAACGGATCGTCGAGGATACGTATCAACCGTTTGTTGAGCTGCAGTCGAAGCACTCTCGAAACTACACGCAAGCGATTCACGATAAGAGTATCACTGGCTTAGATATCGATCGATGTCGGGATTTGGGCGGAGGGTATCAACTGGCTGCAGGGACGGGGACAGTCTTTCTGAATTACAGTGCGTACAATGTGCTCGACATGTACGACGGGACGGTTGTTGAAGCGATGCTCCCAATTGACCTACCGCCAATTTCGTTCCGAACGCAACTCATGTGGATTTCGTTCCCTCGGTCCATTATTGACCAAGTCATTGCGGAGATCCCTGACGAGACGCAGGTCACGCCGGATTCAGACAGTGATTTTGAGCACCTCGGGATGCGAGAGTACACGCTCGCTGGGGGGTTGCACGGCGCGGAGCATGCGATGATTAAAATGTCTCCGCTGGAATTACGGCTTGATAATGACGACATGGGCGGGTTATCTCAGCTTGACCATCCGGAGCTTGAATCACCGGTGTGGTTCATCCATGATGCTGTTGAGGGCGGTGTTGGGTTCGCACATAGTGTGTATGATCACTTCGAAGCTGTTGCCCGGCGAGCAGACGACCGAATTACACAATGTGATTGTGGGCGGACCGAAGGCTGTCCCGCCTGTCTCATGAGTAGTCAGTGTGGGAATCAAAACGAGCCACTTCACCGGTACGCTGCGAGTTCACTCTTGAACGCAGCGTTAGATCAAACGTCGTGAATTTCGATCGGCACGGCGCAGCCGAGGAAATTGATTCGTACCCAATACCCTAGCCCGCGTAGTATACTGCGCGGTTCGCTTCTAAGTCCATGATCAGGTAGTGATTGGGGAGATCCGAAGCCTGTCTATCGGAGCATCATGCGTACCAGCTCGTATAGTTCCCTGAACCGTCAAACAAGTTCTTTTACTCAATCTCAACTGCTGTCCGACGAAATGCATCGTCGATTGCTGGGCCGCCAAGTGTGGTGTAGAGTTCGATGAGGTCAGCAACGTCGCTCGTGCAGTAATCTTCCAGTAGCCGTGTGAGTTCTCGGTGGACGCTGGTCTCTTCAATACCTGCTTCTACGTTGTCGACGTATCGTTCTCCGAGGACTTGGCCGATGTGTTTGCCTTGGACGGCGGATCCGTCGATCTCTGAGAGGTATGTGTCTGGGAACTCGTAATCGTCGTACCAGACGCCGTCGTTGTCTATTGCTGCGAGTTTGTATGCTTTCCAGTCTGGGAGGATGTGCTGGTCCTCCCACAGTTCCTCAGAGTATTCGTCAGCTGCTGCGAGTGCAACATCGATGTGATGTTCAAATAACCTCTCCGTGCGGCCCCGGTAATCGTGTTCGGTAGCAGCGTCTGTTTCTGTGGCCCAGTTGAGAAGGTGCTTCCCGTCGAACCAGGCTCCGTTATAGGTGAGTAGTCGCTCAACGTCCCGTTGGTCGCACCACTCGTACATCCGCTGGTAGAGGTCGATGGTGTAGGTATCGCCCCAGTCTCCGCGTCGGAACAGGACCTCGGTTTCTGGCGTGTTCTCTAACTCATCAGCGTATGCGAGACTGACGGCAAACCATTCGTAGTACTTTGTGTCGTTCGAGTTCTCGGGTGGTTCTTCGAATGGGCTCGCGGTTTCGATGTCAAGGACAAGTGTTCCCATGTTACGAAAGTGCCTCCACACCTACCTCCCCGAGTAGTTCTGTAAGTACGTTCTCGAACTCACGTGTTTGATCAGGGAACGGAGTTCTGGTGTGCGCGAGTTCATGAAGGAAGACACCGATGAATTCCGCCTGATCGGCTAAGACATCACGATGGACGATGATTCGTTGTTCACCGGGCTCGTGAAGTCCTTGTGTCTGGTCATTGTCGGTGGCTCGGAACTGACTCGCTATGCGATACTCGTAGTCCTGTGGTCGCCCGACGATTTCTAGGATCTCGTCTCGTGACTCCCAGATTGCCAGTTCTTCAGCGGTAAGTGAGGAGTCGTCGACCCAGTCGAACTCGAAGCTGTCGTTGTATTCGTTCTCGTAGACTGTGACATCGCGGATTTGGTTGCCGTCGACGTCTGCAGTCTCTGAGAGTTCGGCTCGGATTCGGTCCGGCACGGTTACCACGGAGTGCCCGTCGTCTTTCGCCTGGTCGAGGAGCTCCCGATGCTTCTGCTGCTCGTCAACGGTTGTGACGACGACATCTTGTCTGGCGTTGAGAATCCGAACCGCGTGCAACTGTATCGGCTTCCACCCGAGCTCGTCATGTGTTTCACCGTCGGTGAACCGTTGTAGGTCATCGACGAGGCGTTTGGCGACAGCTTCGGAATCACAGGCTTGGAGGATCTTTTTAACGCGGGACGTGTACGCGGTTCGCCCGACGTTGGATCGCTCGCGGTTCAGCGCGTCACGGATTTTCTTCGTTGTGTTCGTGATGTCGTACGAGAACAGAAAATTCGGTTCTTCAGCGACTTTGAGACCGGTTACGTACACTCCCGCTGCTTCCCCTTCTTCAACTTGATAAACATCACCAAATCCTGTAGATTCCAGGAGATCCAGGTTAGAGTAACGGATGAAGTTCGATTTTGCATCTTCGATTGCGGTTTCAGAAATCCCGTCAAGGACGACATCCGTACCGTCGATATCTTTTTCTGGCGGGTCGATGGTTACATGCAGGGTAGAGATCTCTTCAAACCCGTGCTTTGGAGCTTCTTCGATTGTGAACGTGTTGTGTGAGGAGTGAATCGTGACTTCGATGCCGTGCCGATGGTAGGTGGCGAGAGCGTCTTTCAGGCCGACACCGAATTTCCCGATGACAGTATCAGGGTTCGCCAGCTTTTCATCGTCTTCTGATTGGGTGAGATGCTCATAACGCAGGCCTCGACCGTAGTCTCGGATGTGCCAGCGACCCTCTTCGTCTTGTGACACCTCGGGATCAGATCCGCCGGTGAGTGCGTGCTCATCAAGGGCGTTCGCAAGAATTTCGCGGGTAGCATCAGCTGGCCCCCATGCCTCAAGGACTTCCTCCATATTCAAGTCGAACTTTCCAGTTTGAGTCGCCATGGCCAATCATATCAGCCAACCGGAATAAGCCTTCTTACCGAGGTGAAGATATCCCAGTTTCTATAACCACACAGTTAGCCTGTGGGGGAAAGGATCATCAGCTATCCACGTTACTGTGTCTGCATGCCTCGGATCGCCTCCGTAGTATTGTCCCGATGTTCGGTGGTGGGACGCGGTATGTTGAGACGCTGGATGCGGTTCTTGAGTTAGTGACCAATCATCAGCTGACGACGGATGAACTGGTGGGGTGGCATCGCAGTTCGTTTTCGAACGTATCGAGTCAGGACTCAATTATGCGGCGGGTCTCGTATTTGCAGCAGGCTAGGTTCGTACGGGAGGAGAATGATCAGTAGTTGTCGGCGTGCGCTCGCTCTTCCAACCGTCTTGGTTCTACACGTATAGACGTTCTTTGAGGAGGTCTGCGAGTTTCATGACCAGTTTTCGCTACGGCCCCATCGCTTCTCAATCTCTCAACCAGACAGTACCCTATGATATCAATCTATTAATTGTGGGTGGGATTTATAATCTATTGACATAATAGTAGTACTACATGCCGGTCCTCCACTCGTATGAGAATAAGCCAGGTTTCTACGTCCGGAGTCAGGTAGATGGGAATCCCATTACCTTCCAGGTTTCTCCAGCAGGTGCGGAGGTACTCGAAGATCTCGGATACTGCAACCAATCAGACATTCCGTGGAATGTTCTCCGACCCTTATACAACAAGGATGATCTTTACACGAAGAATACCGGTATTGATGAGTCCCAGATGGGTACGCAACAGGAAATTGACTTGTCCCAATTGAACCAGAAGCAACGTGTTCGTTTTGAGGCCTACCTCAACGAGGAGACTTCCTCAGTACCTATCCGCGAAATCAAGAGGGATGTCCAGGAAGTCCTCGGATTGAGTCTTTTAGTGCTGGCTAAGCGAGAGATGGAGTCACTCACGGTTTCGTCGGTGCTTGCGCATTCACTCAAATATTTTGCTGCTATCCCTTATACGGCACAGAGCATCAAGACGCCAACTGACCATGATATTATATACGAGTTTGAAGTTGATGAAACGGTATTCCAGTATACCGATTCACGGTGGCGAGATGATTCTCGCTACGATTTTAAAATAACCTGTGAAACACCAAATGAGGAGAAACAGATTATTCATATCCGGGATGGATTCTTGACGAGGCTGTATATTGATGGCAAGCAGCGACAATCCGGAGAAAATATCGAACAACGTCATAAATCAATTTACGAGAAATCAAACGCACTCCAAAAAATAAGAGAATTATTTTTTCATCTCCCTCATTATGATATCCGGCCAGATCCAGAAGATCTCGGACATGGAGACTTGCAGTCAGGATTTCAACTGGTTGGAAAGCATATCTGGGTGACGCCACAAAAATACACGGGTTCAAGAACAGAAAATAAGAAGAAGATTGTAGGGTCTGAGTTTAAAGATATTCTTGTCCGTAGTGACTGTTGGGATCCGATACTAGTTGAGGTAACTGAGGAAACAAGCTTCCCTAATGCGGTGTTGGGAGAGCAGGTAGAACAAAAACCGTGATACAAAATGTTCTGTTTATAGTCAAGAGTGCCTAGTCTCGTATTAACTCTCTAACACCGAGATAGTAAGCAAAATGTCGAGACCAGACTCATTCTTTGATCTGGGCGAATGCCTAGCAAGCATTCTTACGTATGAGCGGAATCGTCCGACAATAACTCCAGGAACGTCGGCATGACGTGTTCGACCCAGCCAGGAATCCTGAGCTACACGGTTAAGAGCACTGTTCGACTACATACTAGGAATTGTCTATGCAAGTTACTCGGCAATGTCGAAGTGTTGGTAGAGATGTTCGATGGTGTATTGATTGCGGAGTTTGGTGACGGTGTTTTGATTGGCGTACATGCCGGATTCCCAGTAGGCGTCTGTCAGAGGATGCGTGTCGATCCAATCGATACGGACGAGATACTCTCGGAGTGATTCGTCGTCTTTGTTCGCGCCCATGTGCGGGGTGTTGAGGTCGGCGTCAAGGATGTTGGCCCGGCTGTTGTCAGTGTCGATTTCGAAGTCGGTGACTGGTGTTTTTTCTTGGGTGACGGTGCCGACGCCGACGTAGCCTTCGCCCGGGATGTGGACGAAGACGCGGTCGTCGATTGAGAGTTGGTTGAGAGTGCGGCTGTACCACTCGCCTTGGCCGCCGGAGATGAACCCGTATTGTCGCGCGTCGCTCCAGTGACGGTGTTCGCCGTGGCCGAAGGAGACGTAGTAGTCTTGGCCGTTCCAGGGTTCGCGTTTTGTTGGTGGTTCGGGCGTGTCTTGTGGGTCGATGAGCCAGCTGCGCCCAATGTATTCGTGTCCGTCGTCTTCGTAGTAGTTGAAGCGGACGGCGTTGACCGGAACGCTGTATTCTTCGGCGAGGTATTGGATGATGCGTTCAGTGCCGGCGTCGAGTTCAGACGCGACGATCGTCACGGTGTGGGTTTGATTCACGTCTTCTGGAACGCCGGATTCACCTTCTGGTCTGTGGGACCCGAGGGTGTCGCTGAATGCTTCTTCGAGTTCGCGCTGGTCGTCGAAGTCGTTGTAAATCTCGGTGAGATCATCGTACGTGAGTGTGCGGACCCAACCGGCGTAGTCGAGTGCTTGTGCGACGACATCACGTGGTGTTCTGTCGCGTTTGAGTTCGATGATGTGTAGGTCGCCGTCGGCATCCATCCCGAGGAGATCAAGGCGGTTCCCGCTGGCGGTTCGAACTTGTTGACCGATAACCAAGAGATCTCGGCCGAGAAGGTTTGGATCCTTTGTTAATAATCTTTCAAGCCGTGATTCGTCATCGAGTTTCCCACTGGGAACACGCGTGAACTCGTCGTTGTCAATTCGCCACAACCCAAATTCAATCGGCATACGAGTACTATATGTGATCGGTATTTAGAATGGTGTCCCGGTATGTGGTGGACTCGACTCGACAATGCTGAAGACGTATCTGTAAGGGAAACGATCTTGTTCTGACGCTAACATGCGTACGGTATGCCTCCGGATCGCCTCCGTAGTATCGTACCGATGTTCGGCGGTGCAACCCGGTACGTCGAAACGTTGGATGCGCTTGTGTCGTTCGTAGAGGCTCATAGGCCGACAACTGACGAGCTCGTAGGGTGGCACCGCGGCCAGTTTGCGAACGTGTCGAGTCGAGACTCGATTATGCGGCGGATTTCCTACTTGCAACAGGTTGGCTTCATTGAACAGGTTGGTGAGCAGTGGCGACTCGGTGATGCGGGCCGGGACTACATTCAGAACGGCGATACGGAGACGCTGCTGCGGATCATGTGTGATCGGAATGTTGGCTTGCGAAGTCTTCTATATGCGCTCTCTGCTGGGCCGATGACGATCGCTGAGGTCAGTCACCAGCAGTTGGATACACACCCAGAGCTGGGATGGAGTCGTGGAGAGACGGATATGGCGAAACAACGGACGAACTGGTTGCGGAGTATGGGGCTCGTTGAGAAGCGCGGCGACGAGTACGCGTTGACGGAGGACGGCCTACGGTTCGTCGAGGGCGCTGTTGTGGAGTGGGCTGACTCTGAATGGATGTCGACACCGAAAGAGGGTGAAATGGTTGCTGGGACGTACGCGACGACAATCCACGCTCGTGCGGTTGATCCTGAGTTCCGTGCGACGGTGATTTCGCGTCATGACCGGGAGTGCCCGGTTTCGGGTGTTGATCATCCAGGGTTGTTGGACGTGGCGCACGTGCTGTCGTGGAGTGAGTATCCGAAGTACCGGGCGGATTTGACGAACGTGCTCCCGTTGAGTAAAACGCATCACGCTGCGTTCGACCGGGAACTATTCACGATCGACCGGGACTACCGGTTGCACGTGAATCCGTCGTTCGAGACGGAAAGTGAACTCTTGCAACGAACGATTATCGAGCAAGAAGGTGAGCGAATCCCACTCCCTGATGAGAGTCTGGACCCGGAGTATCTTGAACAACACAACGCGGCACTCGCGTGGGTGTGACGTATCGGTCGAATTGACGAGCTCATGTTGGTGGCCTAGCGTGTTTTGGGAGTTGGATTCTAACGAAGTTGAAAGTAGAGTCTCCCGTCGATTAGATCACTACCAAGCTGTACGGAGTAAGGCAATATCGTTTGTTGGTGTGGGACTCTCTGTTCCTTCTTCCACCGTCGATTTCCAGTGTGAAACCGCTCGATGAGAGGCACCGTGATCATTGGCAATCTGTACTTGGGTCTTCTAACCTTCCCGAAGTTCCTAAGCAGCGGTGAGCCGCTGCTACTCTTTCTGTTCACGCATGAGGGTGACTGCTGGTGAGAGAATTCAGCTCATCGAATGTTCGATCGGTTAGACACTAACGATTACTGATTCGGTTCTAAGTGTAGGTCCAGTAGAGCAGGAATTAGACCAGAGGTTCAGTACGTCGGATCGTCGGTGAGTGCTGTGTCGACCACGTCCTGTTTGGTTCGCTTGGGCCGGTCTTCTTCGGCGTCAAGGCGGCCAAGCTTTGCAGCATCGCAGAGGTTGTTTGTGATGGCGGTTCTGTGTGCTCGGTCTGCTGTCTGTACTAATGTTTGTACTGCTGGGTACGAAATCTGACGTGGGGTATCGTAGTGCGATTCGTATAGTTCGTAGGCTATTGCTTTGTAATTCTGTTCGCCACCGATGGTCTGTCCGATAGGTACTAGTCCTGTAAACTCGTCTTGGCATCCGTCGCGGGTACATGTGCGTTTGACCCAGTATACTCCGCAGGTGTCGAGATCTAGCTTTGGCGTCTGCTCGACGATAGTCAGGTCATGCGCGGCAGGCGGTAGCAGTGCACCGCCAGACTGACCATCAGTACAATTTTGCGCTTCACGGTTGTTTTGATTTACCATCATGTGCCACTGAATGCTGATGGTTTATATGTTTGGGGGTGGTTTTGGTCTGGATCGGCGTACAGTTATTTCGTAGGGCGTGTCACGAGCAGGTCAGTAGCGAACGAACGGAGTACCTCGACATCATCGGTGAGTAACTCGCTCCCGTTGAGATGCGTGAGCTCGTCGGCAGTGCCGGTTGTGGAATACCCGTTGGTTACGAGGAAACTGCTGAGTGATACCGTTGGGTCGTCGACAATGTAGCCATCGTGATGCGCAAACCGTCGGTAGGTGGCCAGTTCTTCGAGTCCTTGTCGGAAGGTTTGTGCTGAGGACGAATATTTGACCTCACCAATGAGTACGGACACGAGTTCGGCGTCCGAGGTGCTCGTGTCGTAGATTTCGATGACGATGTCGGGGCGTCCTCGATACAGGACCGGGGCTTTGTCGGTTCCGGTCAACCCTCGAAGCGCGTCGGTGTAGTCGACGAGTGCATCCTGGTACCGTTTGAACGTCGGATGAGTGGGTTGAACGTTTGGATCAAGGGTTTCGTGGAATTCGATCGCGCCGTTCTGGTCGTGGTAAATGTCGATGCGTCGGTCGGCGGTTTTGAGCTGTGCCAGAGCGGTAGTTTCGCCAGCGATTGGGCGGAGTTGGACGCCGGGGGTTTCGTCGTTGAGGTATCGGAGAATACGAAAGACACAGAAGAGTTCGAACAGTGTTGGGGTGGACGTTGGGATGATGAGTGTCTCGGTCAGGAGCTTGGTGATGTCTGGATCGAACTGATCTGATTGGCTCTGTTGAAATCCTCTTCTTTAGAGAATTGTTCACGTGAATCTACTGCATACTACACGTGCGTGTTGACCGTACAGGAATAGATCGTTATGTCACGATCCGAATACGAACTCCCCCTTGATAAGCCGTCTCAATCGTTACGTTCCATCCGTGCGCGTCAGCAAGCGTTCGTACGACCGGAAGCTGCATTCCTGATTTGGCGTCGGGAACGGCCTCCCCGTATGCGAATGCTCTTTCAGCGTCCGTCTCTGTTAGTGGTTTTCCATTATCAGTGACGACAATGGTTCCGTCCATGACTTCAATTTTAACCTCAGTCGCCCCGTTGCTGAGGCAAAAAGTAAACAGCGTCTCGAAGAGCTTTTTGAGACGAGTCGGATCCGCCTCAACCATCTCGCTGGTTGGCACCTGTAGGAATTCGTTCGACGACGAGGTCATCTCCCAGCCTTCCTGAGCAATGGTTCCGAGATCGACCGATAACGTCTCCTCAACCGGCTGGCCGTACTCCGCGATCATCGCCAGATTGCACACGATTTGTTCCATCCGATCCGTCATAGACACGGCTATATTGAGGCTGTTAGCAGTCTGACTGTCTTCCTCCGAGTTGAGATGCGTCTGTACTAATTCGAGGTGGCCATTGGTGACGTTGATTGCGTTCCGCAGTTCGTGTGTAATCGCTTCTGCGAACTCATTTCGTTGGTTCCTATGGCGTTTAATCTCGCCGCGCTGCCGTTCGAGTTCGGTAATGTCGGTGCACACGACTGTCCGCCCGATTATTGTCTCACCGGCGGTTAGTGTCTGTGTTGATAACAGATAGTGTTTCTCTACGTTGGATCTACTGACCGTGATTACCTGAGGTGATTCGACAGAGAGATACTCTGTGAGTTCGGGTACTTCCGTCGCTACGGACTTTCCAATTGCATCCGACAGCGAAGGGAACAATCGCCGGGCGGGATCGTTTACGTCTTGGATGATCCCATCACTGTCGAGAATAATAATCGCCTCGTTGAGTTCGTCAATCAGTTGTTCACGACCGAATCGCTGGACTGCGAGAAACGTCCCATCTGCGAAGTTGAGTACCCCAAGTGCAAACAGAGCCACGCCGACGGGCTCGTAACTCACTGTGGAGATGGTCGGGTTCAGATAGGCATACACGGTGAACACACCAGATACCCCGGCGAGTCCGACTAGCACGCTCAATTTCGTGGTCACGTAGTTAGACTCTTTGAACAAATCAAACAACATGTAAAACCCAATCGCTGAGAGGGCATATGCGAACCCAGCGACGACCCAATGGACAGTCCCAAGTTCAATCACGAGTTCCGTGGAAGTGGGACTACTCGTTGTGAAGTAGAGTCCGTGAATCGGAGAAGTGACCTTCACCGCAACGATTATCAGGAATAGACTGAACGCAGTCCAGCGATATATCGATTCTTGGTGGTACGTACGACCAGTAAATGCTGAACAAAAATACAGCCACGCACCGACGGTGGACAACCCGACGATCAATCCGAGCATATAAAATGTGAGTTTGAGTTCGGGAAGTGGTACGCTGAGACGACCGAGGCTAAATGCCGACCAGAACCCGCACAGAGCCAAGAGGCTCGCTAAACCCCATTGCACGTCCGGATCATCGATCTGTGTTCGGACACGAACGACCATACCGAAACAGGCCAGCGCCGTTAGCCCAAATAATACAAGATGGCTAATATGAGCTAATCCGAAACCATGATACATAATGCAGCTTATTGTTGTTTTAAAAGTATAATACAGTTTGGTATTCCAGCTTTTTTTTCCGACTAGTTTGATTTCTGTATTCAGGAGATGGTTTCTGACCCCTTTTCGAGAGGCGCGTACCTACTTCGGTAATGCCATCACCTGTACTGGTCGTTAGATTGCTTGGTCAAGATTGTGGACGATACACGCAAGAGCGAGTTCACGGAACTGTTTCCACCAGCGGCGTGAGCGAACGAATGCACCGTACTTTCGCTTGAGTGTTGAGTTGATTGTCTCTGATTGACTCCGTTGGCCGTAGAGGTCGGCGTCTAAGCGTGCATTCCATGCCTTGTGAAGCGGTGTGAATTCACGATGCTTGATTAGTGGACGAATCTCGTGTTGACGGGCAAGTCGTCTGATTTTCTGGTCGTCGTAGCCTTTGTCCCCGAGCAGAATGTCGATAGTCTCGGCGTTGCGTTTGATCAGCGACGGAGCGATCTGGCTATCGTGTTTCCGTGTCGTCGTCACGTGCAAATCAAGGACTGCGTTCACTTTGGAATCGACCAGCAGTGTTACTTTTAGTTGCTGAATCGTGAGTTTGGCTCGTTTCGTGTAGTGTTTCGAGGCGTGACTGCGGTCGAATCACGACGCATCAATCCCTGCAACGCCGTTGGTCGGGAGCAGTGAAACAGAGAGATTGAGCAGCACTCGCCAGACAGCCATATCGAGTCTATCGAACGCCTTGCACAGTGTTGATGGAGCAGGCAGTTCAGTGAGATTGATCGCGTTCCGGATACGGGGCATTTCGATGAGTTCGTCGAGGAGTGTACGATAGGTCGTGTTCTTCCGAACCTTGAGACAGAGGAGAACGATGTGCTGATGGAGCGTGTAGCGTTGTTTCGAGAACTTCGAGGAGTATCGAGCTACGGCACGTTTCGCTAACTGAAGTACTTCCTCGACAAATCGGAGCAACCGAGACTTTGGGAGAGTCTGCATCTACTCAAACTACCGACTGAACCTGTAACTCACTAAGGATTTCAACAGGGCCATCTGATTGTAATCGCTGGTATCGGTCGAGGAGTTCGTAGGCTTCCGTGTACAGGTCAAGGCGGGAGCGGCGTGCAGCCGTGAGATCTTGGTCGGTCACGGAGATGTGTTGCCCTGCAGCGATCCGGTTCAGGTGAACGTTTTGCTTGTAGAGCCGGGAAAACCGGTCGATCTGGTCGTCGGTCCAGTACTGGCGACGCCAGTCATACTCGACACCGCGGAGATCCGTTGTGACGGTACGGTGGATCTGCCAGAGCAGGCGTTTTAGCACGCGGTTTTCCGCAATATCGTACTCAGTATATGGTGTATCGCAGACGAAGCGGCTCCGGTCGGCGTAGCCGCTGTCCGACCAGGTGCGAAGCGTCCCGCTCCAGTTGATCGAGCCGCGGATTTCTCCCCGCGTGTCGACGTGCTGTCGTTGATTTTCGGTTTTGACCCGGCGGACACGTTCCGGGAGTTTGTTGACGAAGTCGTGAACGTCTGCGTTCAGGCAGAAATGAATGCGTTTGATTCGATCCCAGTCGTCGATGTCGAGGCCTTCGTAGTCGATCGACTCCGTTAGCGCACGTGTGTTGATCGCACCGCTTCGGAGATACGTAGCGAGTTCTTCGGTGGTGGCGTCGACGAGCGTGTCGGCAGTCAGGCTACGCGTCATCGTCGAAACTGATCCCGAAGAAGTCAGCGGCTTTCGTTTTCAATCGTTCCCCGTCTAAGTCAAGGTCAACGTCTCCATTGTCAGTGTCGATACCTGTGCCTGTGAGTGACCGGATCAACCGTTTTTGATCATCGGGTCGCATCCCTTCGAGCTGTGGGTAGACGAGTGAAACCATCGCGGACGTGAGCGCGTCGGTACGTGTGCCGCCGGTGTCGTCGTAGGAGTCGAGGTACCGGATGATGTCGTACACGATTGACGGGCCGATGACGCGGTGTTCGTTGATACGTTGCCACAGGACTGCCACGACAGGATACATGTCTTCGAGGACAGCCCGGAGTGACGGGTCATCAGCGAGCCATGCAGTCGCGTAATTGTTTGTTCCGTTCGGGTCCAGAATCGAGGTGCGAACGCCGTCGTCGGTGGTGAGCGGCGGGACGCCGACGTGGACGAAGTTGAACCGTCGCATGAACGCGTACGACATTTCGTACAGCGAGGTTTTGTCGTACGTGTTCATCGTAGCGATGAGTCGCCATGACGGGGTGACGGGGAACGCGTCTGGGTTTGCAATGATGTCTTCGAGGTCCTCTTGCGAGGTGGATTCGGAGAGTGATCGGAGTTCGACCGTTCGTTCGCGTTCGTACGGGAGTTCGGTTGAGTCCCCGGAGAGGACGGAGAAGAGTTGACCGAAGGCTTTGTCGATGTCTGATCGGTTGATTTCGTCAATGATGAGCCACTCGTTGACGACACGGTCCTGGCGGAAGCATTTCAGGAAGAGCCGCGGTTCGAAGAGGAGTTCCTGCCCGCCGTCGCTTGTCGAAGGGACGTATCCGCCGATCGTGTCGAACGCAGTCCATTCGGAAGTCGCTGTGGTGAACCGGTAGTCATCGACTTGATCGTACGTCGTTGCGGTCTCGCAGATCGCTTTGGCGAGTTTGGTTTTCCCGGTGCCTGGCGGGCCAGTGAAAATGATGTGTTTGCCGGAACGCAGTGACGCTTCGATTTCGCGGCGAAGTCGGTCCCCGTCGTCGAAGTAGAGACTATCAGGGATGGTGACTTCGATTTCTGGAGCGGTGAGTTTCATAGCGAGTTGATCGATCGCGTCCTGTGAAACACCGTCTCTGACCGAATCGTCTAACGGGGGGATGGTATCAAATTCGTCTTTCAAACTCAACAGAAACTCCGCCGCAGACTGGGATAGATTCGTCAGGTATGCCTCGTTGAGATGTGAGTTCTTATCGATTGGATAATATTTGTCTAACCGATACTCATCCTGCCCGAGAGTCGTTTTCAACTCATCGTCAACAGGTATCGGCTCGTCGAACGACCGCAAATCAACGTCAACTCGATAGTATTCTTCTCCCTGTGCTGTGTACGTTTCAGCACCGCCAGCCACAGTGGAAACGCCAATGAGTTCATTGTCAAAGTTGTGGAACACTATGTCGCCGACGGATAGTTTCGTCAAGTTGTGATGCCAGAGGCCATCGGTCTTTGCTCTGAGGTATCCCTCCTCAATTTCAGGCTGATTGTGCTGGTTAACCCAATAGACAGCTGCATCGTTGGGGATCTGAATGCTTGGTGTTGTTGTTGTTCCGGTCGCTGGTGTGTCCTGTTGTTCGATCCAGTTGAAGAAGCTATCCAGGTGTCTAAAATCCTCTTTGAACGGGTGCTCAGCACGTACTTCGTAGAATCTCTCGACTTCGTCGAGGTAGGATTTGAGTAGCCCGGACATCTCATAATCGAAAATCGTCTGCATCCCCGTGCGTGAACGGTCGTTACTGATCGGGTATTTAGTAGGGTGAAGAAAGTAGAGTATCGGTGAGAGAATCCCGTTTTGTATGCCTTCAATGTCTTGTGCGGCGAATTCTTCGATTGCTGCATCGATTTCAGTACGGTCATCGGAGTTGATGGTTGTTGAGAGAAAGTTGAACACTGCGTCCTCGTGACCTTCGATCGGCACCGAGTACGTCCCTTTCCCGATGATCCCGGTTCCTTGTTCGATTCGGTCCTTGATTTCGGTTTTCGCGTCAGCGTCAATAGCGAGATTGTCAATCTGCTTCTGCTTGGTCTCCGGTTTCAGCGCGTTATCGTTCTGACACAGATTGTACACTGTCCGCATGGCTGGTTCGTCGACAGACCCGCTTTCGACGATTGACCGGACTAACGTGCGAATTGCTTCAGACGTATTTTGCACATGAGCTTTGTCTTGTTCCCAGTCATGCTCTGTAACGTATCGATCGATTAGGTCCTCAAGATCTACAGATTCGGGTGTGGTAACCATATTGACGGAAACTAACACGCACGAGATTCATAAAGATACACCGTTGACGGCATTCAGATCGTCAGAGAGACCACGGTGAATACTGACGGATCGTTGCAGTTGTGGTCAAAGACGGTCAATGTTCCGTGAGTGTCTCGCGTAATGGAATCACTCCGATTTCCAGAGGTTGCGAGGATAGTACTGAGGCCCATTGGAAGACCTGTGCACAACGCATAGCATTCTCTAGATGGGTCGGGTTGCAGTAGCGTGTTCCTTTATCAATGAGATCTACCTATGAGGCTGTATGACCTCAATTTCTGGGCAGTTGGGTGACGTAAGTACCTATGAACTCTCCCCTTCCGACGTAGATGATCCTGAGAGTGCTCGGGGAACGCTGTGTTTTACACCCGCTGTGTCTCCTGATCACGTTGAGTACCCAGAAATTGTAGAAGTAGGCAACGACGATTGGGGTCACGGACAACTACAGCTTATGGTCACAGCAGACGGGAGGACACGAGAAAGCATTCGGATACAGACCGATAGCGAAAATTCCACTTTGAAAAACGTGTAAGAGAAAGGTTCTCACAGGTCGAATACCACCCAATAGAAGGAGCACATGTGCCGTGGTGAGTAGGAACGCATATTGAATCCGTCAGAAGACCGGTGAAACATGCAGAGGTCGAGTTCAGTGGAGTCACGTTTTGTGTTTCGAAATCGTATTCTTTACCGGCCTGTCAACACTCATATGGAAAGAGAGCTGTATCGGAAACTTGTCAAAGAGCTCCCGGATATCGCACCGATCCTCGGTTTTGGCGTCGAGACGGAACGACCTGCTACGAATATAGAGACTATGAGACGACTCGTCTCCTGTCGATATACACGATTCACGAGGTCGGAGCGTTGGACGAGTATCTGATTAAAACGGCGGTTGAGTCACCAAGAGAAGCCATCCAAATCATCGCTCAACTCACTCATTCGTCCTGAAAGATGTATTCCAAAAGGCTCGACGCCAAGTTACTCGGCGTTCGCTCTGTGTCGAAGCGGTGGAAAAGAATAAGAGAAACTCAGACGGATATATGATATGAATCAGCCAAACCGTCGTCATTTCGTCTCTTCGATTGCTCTCGGAGGGATTGCGGGAATCACTGGCTGTATCGGTGATGGAAATGATGACCCTCGCCCTGATGACAGCCATGAACCCGAATCAGGGGATGATGAACAAGAAGGTGAAATTACTGATGTTCGAGGCAGCGCTACGGACAGAGGTTCCGAAAAAAGAACATGGTCTGTTGTCGAGGTAGAGTTTGATGTAAGGGGGGAACTCGAAGAGTCTGTTGAGTTGGTTATTCAAGCCGTCCCGCAAAAATATACATCTCCTGAATTTGAGTCTGAAGAACCAGATGATGTTAGAACACTTGATAAAATTCAAATCGTGGATGGAGGTGGTCGTCCTGACGATGTACAAATCGAACTACTGGATTATTGGTATGATATCCCAGGAGTGAACGAACAGGCGTTTCGAGTGCGACTCGGGTTGGAATTAGAAAGTCGCCAAGGAGTTACTATCAAAGATGTTGTTGAACGCCCATTTATCGCTTATACGCATCGAGAGAACGGAGAAGAATCTCGGAATATTGACTCAGTGGGTAATAATCATACATGGGTGGAAGAGGGTGAACAACACTTTGTTTTCACTTCCGCTATACCCAGTAACCTTCATACAAAAACTTCAAACCGTTATGAAGAAATAGAAATACCTAGAATCCCGTTTGTGGTGAAGCATTCCATTAGTATTGAGGATATGGATTCCTTAGAGGCGATTCATGAAAATGACCCGATAGCGTGGCAGGACTATCTTGACACGAGAAGCGAGGGGTCAGTAAGTGGCGTCAGATACTTAGAACGCCCTATTTTCGCTGATATTGCTGATGCGATTCAGGGGGTATTTGAACGGAATAATCTAACCGACGATGATGATATTATTGTTCGGACGGCATATAATCTAATCAACAGCACAACAAGTTATGCCCAGCCGTGGGATACGGTGGCGGAATCGGTTCGAGTGCCATACCCTGAATTATTCTTCAGAGATGGAGAAGGGGATTGTAAGGCACAAGGATTCGCTGCAAATGGTATCCTTCATCATCTCGGATACGACACAAGCCTCTTCCTCTTTCGAATGCAAGACGCTCCGCCAACGGCATACCATCACCTGTCTGGTGGCGTTGGGATTGATTTAGACCCTGAAACCAGCCACATCGGAGAGCGAGTGGAAAGCGGGATTGGAAGAGATGGAAATTGGCGGCGTCCAGAGTTCACAGAGACAGACGAGCGAAGTGCTGACCATATCTCTATTGACCCATCCACGAACTCTATTGCCGCATACTCAAATGCCCAGACTGCAGCGACATACCATTTTGTTGAAGGGAAATGAGCATATTCCTGAGCGGGTAATGTCCGCCTGTGGCTTGTGGAACTGTAAGCAATCGACTAATACTTTACAAGATGTGAATATGTATGAGGTAGTTCGCTCCCTCAAGTGCAAGATATGCGCGTTCTACCTTGAATGTGATTTTAAATATAATATTTATCTACTATTTCCTCACCGGTCAGTTCGCATGTGGAGTGTACAGTAGATTCACGTGAATAACTCTCTAAAGATGAGGATTTCAATAGAGCCACTAAACACTATCAACGAGACGGGTGGATTTTTTAAACCACGTTATCAATATCAATCGAACATAGGATGGACTCTTCGGAGATAGAGAACCAGCTTGGCGACTTCGCTGCAGCGTTTGCTGCAATTCCAGAGGTTCCTGAACCACCGCAGACGACATTAGATATCATCAGTGAACGAACTCGTGAGAAGTACTGGAATCGTCTCTTACGGTATTTTCTCGACCCGTCTGCGCCACACGGCTTTGGCAGCGACTTTTTGCGGGAATTCATGAAGCTTGTCGAGGACCGGACAGAGTTTGGTGGATATTATGACACGGGCCTCGACGCAGTTCAAGTCGAATCAGAAATTAGCAGTGACCGCGGTCGTCCGGATCTCCTCTTGTATCTTGATGACGAATGGTTCGTCTGTCTCGAACTCAAAGTGACAGCGTCTGAAACTGGGCAACAAACGAAAGAATATGCCACCTCGACCCAACTTGGAGACCTCGTCGTATCCGAGTATACTGAGGAGAGTCGTGTGTACGTGTACTTGACCAAGCAGGGACGCGCAGCACCGGCAGCAGCAGAGTTCTCTCGTCTCCATTGGCGTGATGTGCAGGCGACGATTGATGCATTTCTCCAGCAAGACCGTGGACAGTACCCAAGCAAATCCACAGCGCAATTGGCCGACTTCCGCGATACACTCAGAGAGGAAACTATGACCGACCGACCATTCGATACCCAACAGGCTGAGTTCGTCGAACTGTACTTAACCCACCAAGACGCAATCGATACGGTCCATCGGGCGTTTGATCGGATGGTTGAAACCCAAACTGAAGAGTGGGTAACCCACTTTCAGGAACAGTACCTGCCAGAGAGTTGGGACGACTCGTGGAACTGTGGGGCGGACAAATACGGCAAAATCTACAAAGATGAGTGGCGGATTGACGAAAACGGTAAGCAGGTCAAAGGGTGGTCGGATGCTGCGTTCCGACTTGAGTTCCGTCACGACATTCGGAAGGAATCGTCGTGGAAGAAAGGCGAAGTGCGGTTCCGGACAGATGTCCCGAAGAATTCAGACGAGCCATACCGGGACCGGTGTCAGTCGGTGTTCAACTCTTACCGCGACGAAGTGCGAGCCACCATCGACTCGTCAAAAATAGCAGTTAAGGGAAACAAGCGCGTGCTCACAGAAGCCACGTATTCGTTCGATCCGACACGGGGGCCGGACGGGTATTATACTGCACTTAGGGAGGCATTCGAGGAACATGTCCGCCTCGTTCCCCAGCTCACAGAGATCTTCGAGGGGACATATATGACACTTATCGACGAATGAATAACGAAGTTGCAGGGCAGATCAGCCCCCTGGAATGTGAACCACGCCGAAGAGCGATACGATAGAAGATTTCTGAATCGTTCGAGAACACTGTCAACGACAGAGCTACGCCATAATGGTTCCTCGGATTGGCGTTGCGATAGTGAGTGGCAGAACCCTTCGGCTGCTGTATGCTCGCTGTAAACATAGCGATGGACTGATACAGGTGGTCGTTTCAAAAGCAGTCAATGGAAGATATCCCTCAGCCTTCAAACAAACCTTATACGGTGGGCGAAAAAGTGCGGGTCTATATCGCCCCAGAAGACGCTGATCGACAGTATCATGATACAGTCTGTGAAGTCATGGCGGTACTTACAGACGACCTTGGTATAGAAACAGGCCGATCTACAGAGGCATATTCATACACTCTACGAGATATGGACTCAAAAGAAAAACTACCAATTGAGTTTCGTCACCACGATTTAGTTCCGGTTGAAGATGATTAATAAGCTGTACTGATCGAAAGATAGTCCCAGTCTATCACCTGCTAAGGACTTCAACAGAGCCATATAACCACTAATCTAGACCGAGTAATTGAGGACGGTTCTTGATAGCCCCCCTGTTGATGGCCCGCAATTATACGATTCCTCGATAAGAGAACTGGGTCCCAGAATATCTCCAGTGAAATTGATTTTGATGATTGGACGCCATTGTTACACTACCACGGCTGCATCGACGACCTCGTATGAAAGAGCGATTGTTCAAAATCTTCTCCAAATCTCCATCCACTTGTCAAACTTGAAACTACATTCCGCCAGCTTCTGTTCAAAGAAGTTCGATCTCTCTCCAGGTGTCTCCGAAAACGCGTTATGCACTTCTCTATGACAATCATGGCAGAGTGGCTCAAGCGCCCAATCTGGCACGGTCCAATCTCCCGGGAAATATGTACGATGATGAGTTTCCAACTCTGATGGTGGATATTCTTCCTCGCACTTTGCACACTCCTGTTCTTTTTCTCGGAGTTCTCGACTACGTTTCTTCCAATTCTTTCCCCTCTTCCGGACCATTACCTGTCAGTTGATAAGAAGGTATAAAAAAGGCACCCCTACTTGGATAGGTGGCAGCGTCTTGTCTTACCGATGGGAGGTGGTGTATCGAACGCTGCATTTGACAGCAGAATTACTATGTTGATGGCGGAAAGACATGGCTATGTGCGTATATCGTTCCATCATGCTAATCCAACCGCTGGGAACGAATCGTTTTTGTTGCGGTTTGAATCCAGCACTGGCGAGGCGTCTTGTATTCTAGTTGATGCCGGAAATGGTGTTGATGTCGATGCGCTTCTGCGGCCAGAGGATGATCTTGTAGGAATTTGTCTTACGCATGCTCATCTTGATCATTACAAAGAACTCGCCGCTGCACATCGGGGTGATGTTCCGATCTTTGCATCGCCGTGGACGGCGGCGATCTTGGGTGATGTTTTCGAGATCGCAACGACCGAGTATGCTGTGACCAGTTCTACGTCTGTCTCCGATGCCGTTACTCCGATTAGCGAGTGGACGGAGCTCGCTACCGGTATTGAGATTCATCCTGTTCCGGCTGGCCACGCACCCGGAGCAGTCGGATTTCTCGTTCGCGTAACAGATGGTGATCAGAGTCATCACCTATTGGCAACCGGTGACTTCACCTGTCGTAGTGCCGCTGGGTTTCCAGGGTTCGATCCACACGGGTTTGTTGATGTCGACGTCCTCTTTTTAACTGGGGCGACGAATGAACAGTTCGGAGATTCGCTTACAGAATCACTTGGAACTGCCGTAGAACATGCTCACGGTGGGTCCCAAACACTCGTCACGACCAGTGGCATTGTGGGTGTTCAGGTGGCATATCTACTGTCAGCACTCGTTGAAAAACATGATCTGCAAGTGCCGATTCGAGTTGTTGGTCACGTAGCTAAACTCTACGACGCGTTTGAGTACGACTGTCCTGGTGTCGAAGCGATTCCAAAGTTCGAACATACTGACGAGTGTCTCGAAACAGGCACGATTGTCATTGCGGGTCCAGAGGTGCCTCGTGAGCGGAGCAGCGGTCGTCTCTTCGGTGTCCTCCGCGAGGATCCAAATGCCTGTGTGGTCCAACTAATTGGTTCTGGTGAAGACCCGATTCATAATGGGCAGTGTACAGTCCATGATTATGAACTCGTGAATCATCCGTCGCTATCGACCCTCCGTGAGGTTCACGACGCGATACAACCCACTGAGACGGTAATCACTCATCGTCGCCACGGAGCGAAGGACACGTTCAATGATCTATCGAGCCCTGTTTGGGGTGCGGGCGATCGAGACGAGTATCTTCTGTTTGATGGCAACCAGTGGCAACAGCCACCCTGGATGGGCGGTGGAACAGCTGGTGAGCCGGATCAAACCATGCAACAGTTCGCAAGTGCAGAACTCATGGCCTCCTTCTCAGTTCCATCGATGGAGCGCCATGATACTCCTGATCTGGGCGCAGAGGGTATCGACGAGGAACGAATTGCAGATCTCCTCAACCAAGGACCGAAAGCTGTGGTAAGTCCTGATGTGCCGGAGAGTGTAACCGACCAACCAGACTCCAAACCAACTGACGAAACGACTGACTCACCAATCATGACTGCCAACGACACCGATCACTCTAACTCGAAAACAGAAGACGCTGAAACCGCCAATAAACAGCCAAAGGGCGGCCTTGTTCGCACAACTGGTGCCAGTGTGGGTGGTGAACTTGACCCCGCATTACAACATGCACTCGAACAGGGTGAGTTAACGAAAGAAGATCTCACTGAGATGCTCGATGCGAGCAAACACGTTGCTCAACAGAACGCGGACACGAACAGTGAGGAGACATCCGGAGAAACAAATCAAGAAAACGAACCGAAAGAAAACGCAGCAAGTGAATCGGAAACCAGCTCAAAAGAAGAAGAAGCTGAGAGTGGTGATGAACCAACCGAGCCTGAAAGCCCCTCCGACACGGGGGAAGATACCAGCTCCGACATTGCTACGGAGGAGACCGGATCAAATGAGGAATCGAAGGTAGAAGCCACCACCAATGCCGCTGATGAGGGATCAGACACGTCGAAGTCGAACGGGTCGGAATCTGATATAATGGCTGAAAATCCCCAAAGCCGGAACGAGACCGAAGACGTAACGCCAAGAGCGATGGCTGATTCCGAGACCGATTCAAATATCGTGGATGTCGATAATTCACTCACATTGGAGCTGAACCCACTCGCTGTGAAGCTCGTTGACGTAGCTAGTAGTAACTCTGCGATCGCGGACGAAGGTGACTCCGTTGACGACATAATCGTGTCTGCCACTGGCGATTATATTACGGCACTTCTTGCTGGCGAAGCCTCGGGTAACAGTGACGAGCAATTCATCGTGAATTTCGAGGCGAGCGCGTCTGTCGAAGCGGCCCTGCATTCGGTCGGCACCGATCGGCTAATCGATTCATCGTCGAGCCTCGACGGAGCGATCGGTGCAATAATCGGCGAACAACGATACCCATCAAGAGAAATTGCAAATCTCAAGCAGTACCAACAGCTGCTTGAAGCGATCGTACAAAATGAGGAGTATAGTTTTGAGGCTACTTCCGAAGTAGTCGAAGCGGCTATTGTCTGGTTCTTAGCTTCTCAATGACCTGATTCGGATAATATGCCAGCTTTGGTTCTGTTGAACTCCTCAGCAGGTGATAGCTTGAGCCCACCCAGCGAGCAGTACACATAGTATCGATAACAAACTTTGTGACCTGAATCAGCTCCGATTTTCTTTTTCATTTAAAACCATTCCAGCAAAGAAGATCGCTGGAATAGTAATCCAATCGATGAATTGGTAGGGTGAAGTAGGTAATTCGTGAGGTGGAACGCTAACCGGACCCATGGCTGTAAATACAGCATGTAATAGAGCTATAATCCAAATCAATATGATCAGTCCTGTTCGTGGGTCAATTGGTGCCTTGATATCTCCTGACCTGGCTATTTCCCAAGTAATGTAGTGGATTGCAACCACCCCGACTGCCGACATATATCGAACCAGCGGAGCAGCCGAGTACACTTCTGTTGATTGTCCCAGTCCGATTACTTCGAACATAACCGTAACCAGTGTCCAAAAAAAGATTATCCCTAGTCCGACAACCCATAGAATCATTTTCCGTCTCTTTTTTGGCATGTCAGTGATATCGACCATACGAGTTGCTTACACAATCTGCTACTATTATTCTTAGTTTTCAATATACGCAGTCCTATGTGACGGCCTTTTCAACGAGAATAGTATCTAATGAACGGGATTTCAACAGAGCCACAGCTTTGGAAAAGACCTAGCCTGTTACTGTTCAGATAAGCTTGTGCGTGACATCGGAGTTAGTTTGCGAAGGTGTTGAGTCGAGATGCGGTTATAGGATATGACTCGTTTCTGCGTAGGTTGGTTTTGAGTCGAGATGCGGTTATAGGATATGTCTCGTTTCTGCGTAGGTTGGTTTTATCGAACTGGCATAGGGTCGATGAGTTCTGATTGGGGTCTTTTTGGCCACGCTACACTCTATTTCTCCAACAGATATATACGGTCTCTGTATACTGAGATGAGTATGGCTATTGTTCACGAATACGTCCCATCTAGTTCGAAGTCAGGGCTTTATCTCCGAGACGGATACGATGGGAATATTGTAACCTATCAGGTTTCTGCGACCGCTGAACATATTCTGTATACATTGAAATATGAAGATGAGGACCAGTTACAGCAGGAGATATTTAATGTTCTCCACCGGTTAGGACTAATATATACGCATAACTCTGGGGTCACTCCGCCTGATTCTCTCCTAGATTTGAATTTGGATAGTTCAGAGGTCCAATCGATTACTGATTCGGATCGGGAGACCATGCTCTCATATCTTCTTGAGCAATCTGAACTCTCTGAAGAAGAGCATGAGGAAATTCGGATATACGCTCAAAACAAAGGAATTGATATAGAGTCGCTTCTGACTGAGGAAGCCGAAGAGGAGGAAGGACAATCAACCACTACAGATTCTACCAGCGGATCTGACTCCAATGATTCCAGACGAACATCGACGAATAAGCAAGAGGGAGCTAAAAACATCGAAAGAGTTCCGCATGTCGAGTGCGAGTACTGCGAAATTGTGATTGAGGCAACTGAATATATCACCCACGTCTGTCAAAAAAGCGGGGTACATGGTCGCATAGGCACTTACCCTGATAACTTCGCTCCCGACTCCGCATCAGTAACACAGGATGAGGGAGTTGATATAATCTATCCAGATGATTTTGATGCCGAGTACAGGTATTACCCTGTCTGCCGATGGTGTGGTACTCGTTTTCTCCGTTTGGGATCGTATGAGACGCATCTACGGAGTACTGGGCGGGAAGGTTTCGACGCTGAACTTCATAAGCGGAACCCAGATCAATATCAACGTCCAATACTGTTGCCGTTTGATGGAGACAACTGTCTTGTTCATCCGGACAGAATTTCAGAGTCTCTCTCATCAGAAGCTCAGGCCGCTATCGAAAGCGGTTATCGTAGGACATCTGTCCCCAGTAATCACCAGGATGAAGACCCGGATCGTGATACTAAATCATCGTCTGACACATCGCCAGAGAACAGATCATCCACGGATGATAAAGAAGAGACTGAGAAAACAGATTTTGAAGAGCGAATCCTTGCGTACGAGCAGAATTGGCTATTTACAGATCTGTCGAGGTTTGTTGATATTCTATCAAGAGATTATCCAGAGGAATCAGCGATCCACTCGGCGTTAGGCAGTCTTCATAACGACCTGCTTTCAATACTTGAAGAAAAAGTCAACAAGACAAAACCACTCCAGGGCTCGCTTCGAGAATATAAACGGAGTTGGGAAGCTCCAGAAGTAGGTGTGCGTGTTCCGGATACCATACTTGAAGAACACAATGCCGGGGATTATCGGGGTGAGCTCTATATTCCACCGGGGTATCCAATTCCGATCAAATCAGTACACCGGCGTCTGAGAGAAGCATTGGTCAAAGAGGATACGTCAGACATCGATACAAAAAAGTTCAGTTCAAGATTGGAGACCTCTTCTACGGATGAACAGAGTTCAGATAGTGTAACTGAAAAAGGTACAAGGGAATCAGAGCCGGCTTTAGATAATAATGACGAGGAACCAGTCCGGCAGTTAGAGGAACAGGTGCCGGCCTCAGTCATCGTGGAGGTTCTGAAAGAATATAGAAAATACGAAAAGAACAAACGCGAGGCCTCATGGTTTCACGCTAACAAGATTCTACGACAGAAGCTTGAGACCGAAACTGATATTGACATTAAAAAATTCAGAGAAGATAGTATAGACTGATAGTTTTGATAAGACGATGCTGTCCAGCTTCCTACGGCCCGCGAGTACTCTCGGAAGCCGTATTATGTGAAAGGCGGCGACAAATCGGAGCCACACGGTCCGGATGCTCGCGGTGGGGACGGGGGGACAGTGACTCTACCCCTCATAATTGTCTCGGACCCGCCAACTGAAGAGTAGCCGGCATCCGCGAGGCTGGCCACTGCACCCGTCACGCCCAAGCCCGGGATGTCATCGTCGTCGGAGGAAGTCCTCGCACCTTCCGGGTCGGAGTCGTCGAGATCGCCATCATATCCTCGGGGTCGCCATCGGAGTCATCAGAATCGCCGTCAGTATCGAGCTGATCGTCACCGGAGTCCTGATTGCCCGGGGAGACGCCGGCAGAGGTCATGTCACCGGTCCATCCCTCGTGATGGCCCAGCGTTCCCAACATCACGCGAGAGCCCTCGCTGGAGCCTCCGACCCGTGCCTCTCGCAGGTATTGACATTGACCTCGTCGTCGACAGCGTATTAGCCGTCCAAGGGACGACGTATTCACGGTCGAACGTGCCGTCGCCCTCCAATAGATTATACGCCCAAAAGCTGTCAGTATAGACGGCGAGTGCCGGGAAGCAGCCCCAGTGTTTGGCGCAGATATATTCTTTGTGGGCCACTACTCCACGCTTCCGGACTCTGTGTCCGACTCTCTGAGTTGCGGTAGATCAGGAGCGGAGCAAGACGGTGGAGATGACCCATCCGTGGTTCATCGGAGCTCTGATGGACGAACAAAGTAAGTAGGTTCAGACAGAAGTCAAGCAAGTGGTCCTAGTTCATGAGCGAGTTTGACGCCACTACTATTCCGGAATATTTGTCGCCAGCGGCTCTCGGGGAGTACATTAGCTACGGTCAGTGTGCTCGGTTCGCTAAGCATCGTATCCAAGAGGTTGAAGCAACGGACTCACACGAGGCTAATGAGTTCCGGGAAGCGTTCGAGCCGTTGAATATCCTGTTTTCGGCAGCTGGTGATGAGTTTGAGACGGATATTACCACGCGTGCTGAGCGACATACACGGGAGACAGTCGATTTGACTGATCCTGACGATGACGATGTTTTTCGAGATACCCATGCTGATGTTCTTCACCATATTCGGACTGCCGTGCAAGCTGAGGCGAGTTGGGAAGAACAACCAATCATGCTGTATCAGGCGAGTTTAGTCGGCTCGATCAACGGGCAGGGGGTTCGAGGGGATTCGGATAACATATTCATTTGGTCAACTGCCGACGGTGCGGAGGTTCGCGTCATCGATATTAAACGAACCACGGAAGAGAAAGTGTATCACCAAGTGCAAGCTGCAGCATACGCTGCGATTCTCCGTCAACTTATTGAACGCTCCTCGGATATCTCGGCTGGCGACGTGTCTCTTTCCGGGGGTGTGATTACTCAAGAGACATCGGTACTACCGCTCACTCGGGAGAGTATTCCGTCATTCGATGTGGAGCCTCGTATCGCGGATATCCATCGTCTTGTTGAATCGGGGTCCCAACTCATGACTGCTTTGAGAACCGACGAGCAGGCTGTTGATTTTCAACTTGACAATAAATGTGGGACGTGCCCGTACAATGAGGGCTGTGTGACGGAGTTATTCGAACAGGGCGATATCCGGCTTCTGGGCTTGACCGTCTCGCGGCAACAAACGCTTCGTGAGCACGGCGTTGAGACGCTCGCCGAGGTTGCCGCGCTGGGTCGGACACCCGATAACGATCAGTGGCGGCCGACAGAGTATCCGGACGTGAGTTTCCCATCAGACCAGTACAAGAAGCTTGCTCGAACGCCTGGAATCGGCGAGCTCTTGCCTCATCTCGTGTACCGGGCGGAAGCGATGCTGGATGCCTTACAGAGGCGGTCGGAGGGAATCAGTGATCGGCCGCAGAACTGGCTTCCGGGAAGTGGTCGGTGTTCACTACCAGATGATGCGCCCAGTGATGAAGCCCCTGGTACTCACGACTTTCAGCACGGGTCCATGGTTCGTGTCTATCTCAACGTGCAGTATGACCACCTTCGAGATCGGCTCGTTCAATTGAGTGCACGGGTCACAGCAACGGCGACTGATTCGCAAGCTAAACGCATTTCAGTAGTTAGTGAGGGTGCATCAGAAGATACGGAGATCGCTCATGAACAGGAAGCAACGCTGTTCAGGCGGTTTATTACGGATCTGTTCGAGGCGATTCACGCTGTTGCAGATGAGTTGTCGCTGGAATCAGCAGCCCATGATGATCCGCCAGTGCATTTTTACTTGTATACGCAGCAGGAGTACGACACGCTCATCGAGGCGTTCGATCGACATAACGAACAGTGTGTTGGTGCCCTCCGCTCGGCGCTTGAGGGGATTGATCAACCAGACGATGGAATGGTGTCGATTCTCCGGCCAGAAGTCCAGTCTCACGTTATTATGGAGACACCATCGCCGGGGCTTCTACATGCATATCAAGAACTCCATCCCGGCGGAACAAGTGGATTCAGCAAGGCTCGTGATCAGGATTCGTGGTCTTACTCACCGCCAGAGTCTGATTCGACGTACGATCTTCGTCATGTGTTTTCGCGTCGTCTGTTTGACATTGGTGCCTCTGCGTCGTATCCTGACGGTGATCCAAGCACATTGGTCAGCAACGCCAAGCAACGACTTCGAGCGCATTCCAATGATGAAGATGACGCTAATGAACTTCCAGACAGGGTCGGTGTAGACGTTCATCCTGGCGAGTCTGATCGATATAAAGGTATCAATACCCGAATGCGCCTCGGCGCTTCCATCCCCTTGGCATACCTTTGGGCAGCTGTTGGCCGGATCGATGAACAGTGGGCGACGAAAGACAGCGTCGACGAGTCAGCACTCGCGGAATTCGAATTGAATCAGTATCGGTACCGCGATAATAACCAAGATGAAGAGATCACGCTCGCTGATGTGAGAACATTGGGGAGACATTTGTGCGACGTGCTTGAGCACGTGGAACGGTCACTGCAATACAGGGATTCACTGTACACAAAGGCACCGTATCCACTTGACTCGTTGGAGACCGATACGTTTGAGTTACCGACGTTGGCTGAGGGGGCCGAGCAGTATCTTGTTGAGGAATACGAAGCCAACCGCGAGGAAAAGTATCAATTGTACCGTAACTTCCCGGTTCAACGGATCCTCTCTGGTGAGTCCATCCCTGTCTATGTGACTGATGTCGAAGAACGGAATCAAATAACGCTGGAGGTTGAAGGAGTTCTCAGATATGACGATCAAACGCTCTTTGGGGACGGCGCTGACCGTGTGAAACGGGCCTGTCGACAAAAAGGCGGGCAAGGAACTTCTAGTGGGTCTTGGATGGTTGCCAATGCGTTCCGCCCTGGACGGACCAATACGGAGACTAGCCAGCCATATAAACTGGAAAAAGGGGCTAACGCAACGGTTGAATATCTCGACACCGACAGTGACAGGATTCGGATCTCGTTACGAAACTTTTGGAATGACGGCGGGGACTTCGGCCAACGGCATGCAAAATGGACCACTGATTCCGACCGGTCGAATAGCGATGACCGCCTCTACGTAGAGTCCGGAGAGTGGCTGATTCTAGACCCGCAGACAGATGACCTGACTGCTGAACGTGTTCAGCGGGCACTGGACCACGCCGACACAAACGCACTCCACCAGCGGCTTGAAGCCATCCGTCACGGACAGCTTCACGACCCGACTACGCCGCTGTTCACTGTCGATGATACAGAGTCCGTACCGAGCGGACCGGATGGTGTGGAGGCAGTTGCTACCTGGCTGCGTGAAAATGTCGACGCAGACACGTACCCTAGTGAACAACAGCAGCGATTCATCACTGAAACAACCAGCCAGGTAGTCGCATTGCAAGGCCCACCTGGGACTGGGAAAACCGCAGCGACCATGGCACCGGCCCTGCTCGCTCGTCTGTATGGCGGAGCTCGGAATGGAGTGAGTGTTAACGGGCTCGTGACAGCGCCGTCGAACACGGCCATCGACGAAGTACTTGCAGACACTGCTGACCTGCTTGCACAAGCTGAAGAAGACGGCCCACTGAGTAGCAGTAATCTCGATATCGAACTCGTCCGGATCGGAGAGGAACCCGCAGATCCGATCGACGGTGTCACCTATGCCAATTACAATAATGATGACCACGACGAACGTGTGCGTCGGGTCATACAGCGTTTGCAGACAGCCGGGTCACCGCCGACCGAGATGTCGGAATCGGCGGCTGCAGATGCCCACCCATCTGAAACAGAGGTGGGGTTTAGCGTCGCTGGAGACGAACAATCTGCACTCTCGGCATTCAATACGGATGAACAGAAGACTGGTAGCGATGGCGAGGAAGTCAGCGAAGACGCATGGACGACTGATACGCCACTTACGCTGGTATTTGCGACGACAACTCGGTCATGGCGGTTCTTGAAAGAGCTTGCTTCAGGATCAAGTCCTGATGACCGCGCAGTGGCTGAACAGCAATTATGGCATCTCTTGGCTGTCGACGAAGCCTCTATGCTTGAACTGCCGAACTTTCTCCTTGCAGGAAGCGGGTTCCGTGAGGATGGGCAAGTTCTCGTCGGTGGGGATCATCGACAGTTGCCGCCAGTACAAAAGCGAGACTGGGATGACGTTAGGCGACGAGATATTCGGTCGACAGTCGCTCATCTGTCGACGCTCGACTACGTCCGCTTCCTCCGAGGCGATGACGTTCTCGACGAGGAGCACGAATCGTGGGTCACGTGTAAACGCGATCCGGAAGCAATGTGTTTGCCGCTGGTGCAGCTGGATACGACCTATCGTTTCGACGAGTGGACAGCACAGTTCATGCAGCAAACCATCTACGAGAAAGACGGGATTCCGTATACATCGGGACGCTCTCCTGCTCCTGTCCCCGCCGCTGAATCAGATCCCGACGCTCCGTTTGATTTACTTTTCAGCGGCGAGACGACAGTTGCCTTACTCACCTATGATGGAAAGGAGGGATACAAACAGTGGAACCCCATCGAGAGTGTATTGACGGAAGCATTGATTATGGCGACCGAGGAGACTGCTGATGTTGGGGTTGTCACCCCACATAACGCTCAGCGAGGGAGAGTACAGTCTCTATTACAGGAACGAGGGTACGCTGTTGGTGATGATGAGGCCAAAGACGGTGATGAAGAGACAGTACAGGACATCCAAGTTGAGACGGTGAATCGGTTCCAAGGAGGTGAACGCGACCTAATGGCTGTAAATGCCACCGTCTCGGATCCGAACTACATCGCTGCTGAAGAGGAGTTTCTGCTGACGGAAAACCGTATCAATGTTTCGTTCACACGCCACCGTGACCTGTTGGTAGTGCTTGCCCCCGAAGCGTTGCTTGGATACCTTCCTGACGACCCTGACCTGTACGACCAAGCCTGCCTGTGGAAAACACTGGCAATGGAACTCGGAGAATCACCAGGAAAGAATAGCACTAACCCAGACTGGGAAGGTAATCTGAAACAAGTCTTAGCTGCCGTAGACATGCAGAGTGTTGAACCAATGATTCGTCCGGAACTGGCGACAACAATCAGGCTCTATACGAACACAAGCAGAGAAATGAGTCCGGCTCCGATGCGGTTCTAGGACCGACGTTGTATCAACCGACTTCCTCAATGACAGTCGCTTCACTAAGCCCGCCGTATTGGGGTTCGTAGTATAGCGCATCGTCGGTAACCGCGACAACGCGATAGTAGCGGTGTTTCTTATTATTGTGACTTGCACCACTAACTTTGATGATATCGCCCTCGGACACTGGCGTGATATCCATATGGGTAGTGCCATCGATTTTTTGTTTTGATAGCCAGTCGCCGTCAACCCCGTATTTGTCGTGTGTGTCGGTAACGCGTAGTATCCAGGGCTTCACTGCTTTTGAATTTGCATGTGCTGAGAGCGTGACCCATGAGACGAATTGCCCGTTTACCAAATTGACTCGTTCCGCTTCAGCAAGGTCGGTGTCGTGCGCTCGACGATCGAGTTCTTCAGTAAGGTCGTCAAGTAGGCTTTCCAGTTCGCTGGCAGTGTACTCATCGAAATCGAGTGCTGTTAGTTGCGAGTCACGATTCGCCCCTGAGTGTGAAGTGTTTGACACCATATCAGGTGGACAGGATTATTTACCAGCCACTTATAAAGCCTAGCCCCGGTAGAGAGATCATTCGGCACTATTAAGCTCTAAAACCGACGATTACAGACTGGCAGTATAGTCATCCGACTCACAGTACGACCGTATTGCTCACAGCCATCTGTTTTCTTGGTATGAATTGTACGATGGGTAAGTCACGCATTTAGCAACGCTTCAATACTCGCATACGATCCTGTTGTGATCACTGCTGAAATGAAAGACGCTAAACGTACGTTATTACCCCTGTTTGCTGCTCGCTGCTTCCGAACACGGAAACGGTTTTGCGGGTAGATAGAGGGCTGTATGAGATTGGCACCTTGGAGTTGTCCCTCGATTATGCAGAAATCATTAAAATCCATGCTATTCGCACACCACCGTTTGTGAGCTAGAGACCTCAGGATCACGATGAAGCGCTCCGACTGACGTGTAAACATTTCAGCTCCCGTCGTAGAGCTTTTGATTCAGTCAACTCATCACCTCGTGGCAACGCAGGGTTGAGGCCTAGGTGCTTGCCCGACCATGCGACGGTAGAGTGTTGTCGAGCACGGGATATTGATAGGTTTTTAACGTTTTCACTACAGTACTGTTATTCAATGGAAATGGTTGAGGTTCTTTGTACCGGTGATTTGCATTTGGGTCGGCATCCGACACGGATTCCTGATCGGTTGGATGGACCGTCGATGTCTCCTCGGTCTGTGTGGCAGGATGTTGTTCGGGAGGCTATCGATCGAAAGGTAGACGCCGTGGTGCTTACTGGAGATGTTGCTGACCGTGAGAATCGGTATTTTGAGGCCTATGGAGCGTTCGAGGCTGGTGTCATTGATTTGGATGATGCCGGGATTCCGGTGGTTGCCGTTGCAGGGAATCACGATTCTGAATTTCTACCTCGGATGATTGATGATATCGATGTGGATAGTCTCCATCTGTTGGGGAAAGGAGGTACGTGGGAGCGGTGGACACTCCAGAAAGGCGGAGCTGCTGCGGTGCATTTTGACGGCTGGTCATTTGATCGTCCACACATTTCTTCGTCACCGATGGATGGTTATGATCTTCCAGAGGCACCAGATGTGCCTCAGGTAGGGGTTCTTCATGCGGATCTCAATTCTCCACGAAGTGAGTATGCGCCGGTGACTTCGTCGGAGTTGAAAGACGTTCCTGTGTCGGGCTGGCTGTTGGGGCATATTCATGTTCCCGGCGTTCGTATTGAGTCGGATCCGTTAACGCTGTATCCCGGGTCGCCGCAAGCTTTGGATCCGGGCGAGCAAGGGGTGCATGGACCGTGGCTTGTGAGTGTTTCTTCTGATAAAATCGACGCAGAGCAACTCCCGCTTGGAACAGTCTGTTATGACGAAATTCAGGTGGATGTGACAGATGCCGAGGATCTGCAGGCAGTCGGGTCGAAGATATCAACGGCACTGCAAAAGCATGTGCAAGAGGACTTGGAAACGCGGAAGTTGGCCGCGTTTCTGCCTCGTGTTCGGCTCACGGGACGCACGCCCGCACACACGGAACTCGTTGAAGAGAGTCAGACACTCGTAGAGCAACTTGCGACCAAACAGGGGTCAGTTAATATCCAGATAGAATCGATCACGGTTGACACGCACCCAGATATTGATCTCGAAGCAGTAGCGGACGGGGAGGGACCAGTTTCATATTTAGCGGACCTACTGATTGCTCTGGAAAACGGGGGATCAGATGGGCAGTATAATCAAGCGGTTGATGAGGCTCATGAAGCGATGCAGCGGGCACATAGTGCTAGTGCGTATGATTTACTGCGGCGTGAGGCGGATGTTGGGCAGCCTAGGCGGGAGGATGCGGTAAAGGCCGTTGAGCAGGAGGCACGCGTGTTACTTGATACGCTTCTCCAACAGAAGGAAGACCAGTTATGACAGCAGAAAACGAACCTGTTACAGTTGAGCAGTTGGATATTGTCCGTGCTCCCGGGTTTGAGACTGGAGGGTTCGAAATTGACGGGTGCTGTCCAGGGATTAATCTTGTTCATGGGCCGAATGGAGCTGGGAAGACGACGACAGCGAACTCGATTATGCGGGTGCTGTGGCCAGATGTAGTGAGTAATGGCGAGAAGCTCGTTGGGCAACTTTCACTGAACGGGGAGCAATGGCGTGTTGACGTATCGAATACTCGTGCTGAGTATCAGCGTAATGGGCAGGAAGCATCAGCGCCGAACCTGCCTCCGGTTGATCAGCGAGATCGGTATCTGTTGTCACTACATGATTTGCTCCAGCGAGATACACGAAATGAGAGTTTTGCTGAGACGATCGAGCGAGAATCAGCTGGCGGGTATGATCTGTCTGCGGCGCATGATGAGTTAGGCTACGGGGAGTCACCGATCACGCGGCGAAAAGGTGTTTATCAAGATGCACAAGACGCGGTTGAGACGTGGCGAGACGAGCGTACCGATGCCAAAGGGTTGGAAGAGGAACGGAGTCGGCTGACGAAGCTTCGAAGCGAGTTGGAGGAAGCAAAACAGGCGCGGGATCAAAAAGAAGTCCTTGCCCAGGCGATCACGTACCGGGAAGCAAAATCGGACCACCAAGATGCGAAGGAAGAGCTAGGTGAGTTCCCGGGCGTGCTGGAACAGGTCGGTGGGGATGAACTGTCTCAGGTTGAAGAACTTGACGAGCAGATCGATGAGTGGGAAATTGAGAAGCAGGAGTCTGAGGCCAAACAGGAGGATGCTGAAGCGACTCTTGAAGCAACGGCGCTCCCCGAAGACGGGGTCTCTGAGGGAGTCATTGCGCGTCTGAAAAGGCGGCGAGATACGTTGGAAGAGGCCGAGTCTAGAAAAGATGAGGTTGAGGAAGCGTTAGAGGGGGCGAAGGCGGAACGACAAAGTGCTCGTGAGGGGATTCCGCTCGAAATCGACCACGATGCGTTAGTCGATCTGCAGCCAGGAACGTGGAAGGACGTGTCTGAGTTCGCTCGCACGGCCGAGCAAGTGCAGGCAGAACGGCAACGACGGGAAACGATCGAGCAGTGGGCGGATACCGAAGAACCGCCAGAGGCCGATCTTCGATCATTGGAACGCGGGAGCAAAGCGTTGGAAGAGTGGTTAATGGCGGGACAAAACGTGGAGGTGGCGAGTGGTGGTGAGGCTGCGTTCCGCATCGGGGCTGTCTCAGCTGGGGTCGTGTCGTTAGCCGGTGTCGCACTTGGAGTCCTCGTAAATCCGCTTCTGTTCAGTGTCGTTCTCGTCGGGGTGGCACTGTTCGTCTACGGATATCGGCAACAGGGAGATACAGAAACCTCTGGGAGTGGGCGAGAACCTCATCGTGAGTCGTTCAAACAGACTGGAGTCGAATCGCCTGCGTCATGGACTGAAAATGAGGTGCGGGACCGGTTGGTGGAGATTTACGACGAGATAGCGGAACACAAGGTGGTTGAAGAGCGACAACAGAAACGAGACGCACTGGTTGCCGAGCAAGATATTGACAGCAAGCAAGAGGCATTAGCGGCAAAGCGCGAAGACCTGCGGGAGGAGATCGGGGCTGCTCCCGAGACGACGGATATTGAACTGGCGGTTATCGTCCGGCGAGTGCTTGACTGGCAGGAAGTCAATGATGAAGTCGTTCGCTTGGAGGCGGAACTTGACCGTGTGCAGGAGAATCTGGAGGAAGGACGAGAGACGATCCAGAGTGAACTAGGCGAGTACGGGTCTGACGAGGTGAATGATTCAGCGACTGCGACTGAACGAATCCGGGAGTTAGAACGGCGGCAATCTGATTACGAGACTGCGACGCGGGAGTTGACTGATGCGAAGGAAACCATCGAGAAGGCAACGGGGAAGCTCACAAAGCTACAGGACGAACAGGAGGAGATCTTCACGACGTTAGATTTGGATCCTGGTGATCGGGACGCGTTAGAAGCGCTTTGCGAGCAAGTTGAGGAATATGGGGATGCGAAAAGCGAGGTAGAGCAGACTGCAGCGATTGTTGAGCAGGAAGAAGAAGAGCTTGAGACGCTGCCAGCGTTTAAGCCGGAACTCAAAGAGGAGGAGCTGCCAGCATTGAAACAGGAGTTGCGCCAAGCGAAGGAAACCGCGGAACGCTACGATAGCATTCAGGAACAAATCTCGGGGATCGAGGCGAAGATTAAGGAGGCCAAGTCCGGGTCCGAGGTTGAAGAGGCGATTACTGAGAAGGAACGTGCGCTGACAGCGCTAGGAGAACAGCTTGATGACGATTACTCTGCGATGGTCGGCGATGTACTGGTTGAGCACATCCAAGAGAAAACGGTTGAAGCGAGTCGCCCGTCGGTGTTCCAGCGGGCTAATGAATTGTTAGCCACGATTACGCATGGTCGATACGAGCTAATGCTCGCGGAGGGCGAGCAGACGTTCCGTGCTTACGATACAGCGAAACAGAAGGGGTTCGCTCTTGAGAAGTTGTCGAGCGGGACGCGCGTCCAAGTGTTGCTGGCTGTCCGGTTAGCTTTTGTAGAGCAGCAAGAGCAGGGTGCTAAGCTGCCTATCCTTCTTGACGAGACACTGGCGAATACGGATGATTTGCGTGCGGAAGTGATCATTGAGTCGCTTATTGAGTTGGCGAAAGAGGGCAGACAGATCTTCTACTTCACTGCCCAAGGTGATGAGGTGGCGAAATGGCGTGTAGCGCTAGAAGAGACATCTGATGTGGAGTGGACGACGATCGATCTGGCTGAAGTGCAAGATTTGAGTGAATCAGTTCAGGTTCCGACAGTCGACAGCATTGAGAGTCTTACTCCGAGCCCGGCCGAGCCGGATGCGGACGATCACGAGTCTTACGGCGATGTGCTTGGCGTGGAGCCATTCAATCCGTACGATGGGGCTGGGACGGCCCACCTGTGGTACGTAGTGGAGGACATCGAGGTGCTGTATGACCTCCTGGAACTCGGGATTGAACGAGTTGGGCAATTGCAGAACCTGCTTGAGCGAGACCGATCTGGCTTCGTGCCGGCAGAGCCTAAGACACTCGATGAAGTTCAGCAGAATATCGCAGCGCTTGAAGAGTTTGCTCAGGCGTGGCAGATCGGTCGAGGCGATCCAGTCGATCGATCTGTACTCGAAGTCGCTGACGGAGTAAGTGATACGTACATCGAGCGTGTTTCAGAGCTCGCTGAAGAACTCGGTGGTGATGCGGAACAACTCGTCGAGGCGTTGTATTCAGGTGACGTAGATCGGTTCCGGCGTAACAAAGCTGAAGAGCTTGAGGACTACTTACAGGCTCACGGGTATATTGTTTCGAGGGAACCGTTAGCAGACGACGATATCCGTATCCGCATGATCGAGCGGTTGGTGGAAGCGGGTGTTGACCGAGATGACGCAGCTGGAAGAGCTGCCGAGTTGCTCGAAAGAGTGACAGAAAAATAGAACGCATCTGAAGGAGTGCAGCACCAACTTCGTTTGTTTCAGTCCACTACCAGTGATTCAGCCGTTAGGTAGCCCTGCAAATTGAACGAATCGATACTCAGCCCATCGCGTAACCTTGGATAAACACTTATATCCGCTATTTAATCTTCCTAACATGAAGCGACGCTCTCTCCTGGCTGGTGTTACTACGGGAATGGCTGGTTTCGCTGGCTGTGTTGATCCAGACTCACCAACCCGTAGCGTCACTATATTCAACCGAACACCGGATCCTATTGAAGTGTCTATCTGCATCGTTAGTACTAACGACGATGATGTGGTGGTCTCAGGTACCGAGACGGTTGATCCAGACGGCTCAGAAACCTTCGGGCCATTTCCGAAAAGGGATGTCGTAGAGGGAACTCAACTATATATACAACTCAATAACGAGGAAAGAGAACCTATTGAGGTTGATTTTAGCATTGGATATGTTGACCTTGCCATTGATGACGACGGAAACATTGATGTCAACTATGCAGAGATATGACGTTCATCACCTTCACATTTAGGTAGCGTTAGAATGATTATTTGGTATGAGGCGTAGATCCCTACTTGGAACAACACTCCTCCCACTCAATTGGAGGCTTGCAGAAATCTAAACTGGCAAGTTGGGGTAGTGAGTGTTCATTGTCTCACCTGTATTGACCGACTTCAGTCCTGTACTGATTGATCGACGATTGTCTTCATAGACAGTCGGAGAATCCGTGGGGTTGCTGTCCCGGGCTAGCGTGTATCGAATGAGTCGAGTACGTCGCTCGTTGAATAGACCGCAACCAGCCCCTGCTCGTCGAAATCGGAATCGTCACTCCAGATGGCCGAATCACAGCCGATCGCACACGCCAGGTACAGTACGTCGTCAGGGTCGGTATCGCCGATTGCTTCGTCTGCGCTCTCGATAGCCGGATAGAACTCGCTGGCAGGCACAACATCGATATACTGGAACAGAAGGTCGATGAACTGTGAGACTCGATCTGGTTCCATTCCGGACTTCTCGACGATCAGTTCCTGGTAGTTTTCGATCTCGTCGTGGACGAACGCGGGAGTCAGCAGGTCAGGTTCAAGCGTAACGATGAGCTCCCGTGTTTTCGAATCAGCGATGAGCGCGGAGATGACGACATTGGCGTCGATGACCAGCTTCATTCGTCGTCTCTACACCGATTCCTCGTCAACGTGCTTGCGCCCACTTTCGTTGATCTTTTGAGCGATTTCTTGCACATCGCTCTCAGTGAGGTCGCTCTCGCTGGTGAGTTCGTCCATCACTTCCAGCGTATCGACTTTCTCCTGGATAGCCTGCCGGGTGACCTCACTCCAGTTGATTTCCGGGTGGTTTTCCATGCGCTCTTTGAGGTCGTCGTCCACGTTGACGGTGATACTAGGCATATAGATTCCTATGGGTACACAGATTACTGTGTCTTTCGGTGTGTCTCGGATCGGCCGATTATTTTCTCTTCTAACGACTCCACGAAAACCGAAATCCGAGCTCCGGACCCGCATGAAGACGCTGGGTTTCAACGTCGCCCCATCCAAGGCTTACCCTTTTAAACGACCAGTAAAATATACTGTTTTACCTATATGGTACGCGCAAATTCGGGAACTGAGTCAGTCAGTCGGTTACGACTGCCGACTGGTGATTGCTACGGCTCTCAAGACGCTGACCCGGTGCCCGTAACGCAGACTACGACGGTCGGGGAACGTGTCACGCCGCCTCGTGCTGACGCACCGAGTGACAGTGATTGGGTGCATGTGCCGGATCGGTTTGACGAGCATATGCATGATGCTCTCGTCGAGAGGCTTGAGACGGCAGCCGATGCCGTTACCGGTGCGATCGATACTGGTGTTCCTGAGTCACTACGCGAAGCAATTACAGAGTGGTGTGCACTCCACGGGGTTGATGATCCACCTGCTGAGCACACTCAAACGATCATTGCTCGGCAAGCCGTGTTAAACGTCCTCCTTAAAGCAACACTCTACGAGTGGCATCATCAGTACGATGACCTTCCACAGCTTGCTACCGACACACGAGCGGCACTGCGACGAGCGGCGGAGCAAACAGGAAATCCAGCGTTTGACGAATACTTCCTCGATGAGATTGTCTGGCTCGCTGACGACGCCGATCTCGAACCGGTACTCGACGCTCGTGACTGGTTGCTAGATTCAGGCGAACCGGCTGAAGCTATCGGCCGACTCTATGCGGACCTGATGTCGACCGATGACCGGCAAATGCTCGGCCAGTTTCGAACGCCTCCGTCCATTAGTTCGCTCATGCGGACGTGGGCAGCCAGTGGGGATGACAACGTGCTCGACCCGGGGATGGGTGCAGGTGTGCTTTCGGGCCCGTTCCATCCACTATGGGATGTGAGCACGGAGCCATCTCACGTTAACGGGATTGATCGGAGTCGTCTCTCACGTCTTATGGGGACCACCGCACTCACACTGTACCGGCAGGCGCACGACACGCAGGTGACTGACTTTCTTGAACTCTCCGTAGATGATCTGGACCGAGATGTCGACGCGATTGTCTGCAACCCGCCGTATGTGAAAGGAGATGTACTGGAAGACACCTACAAGAATCGAGTCAATACGCAAATGGAGAGGATTACGGGACTCGATATCAGTGCTCGATCACCGCTGTACACGTATTTTATGTACCACGCTCGGTCGTTCCTTGCGCCTGGAGACTGCGCAGCTTTTCTGACACCAGATAGTTTCATGGCTACTGATTACGGTGAATCACTCAAACAGTTCTTGTTAGACGAGTTTAGCATTACTGCTTTCGTGCAGTTTGACACTGAAGGAGACTCGGTGTTTGAGGACGCCCAAGTCACGGCCCTCCTGAGCTTCATCGAAGCTAAAACGACGGATACTGCGGGCGGAATGACGCGGTTCATTCGCGTCGATAAGTCGATTGAGGCGAGTACTCTGCGACACGCACTACGGAACGGTGAACAAGGCGAAACCGAGTGGGGATACATCAATCATGTGCAGCAAGGAGAACTCGCTCCTGAGAACAACTGGACAGCACGACTCGCGCCCAGTGATATCGACACAAGTGGGCTCACGCCGCTCGGTGAGTTCGTTAGCATCGACCGAGGTAAATCAACCGGGGACGTTGAAGTATTCTGTCTCAGCCAGAGCGATGTCGATGCGTATGGTATTCCCGACCAAGATCTGTCTCGACTCATCAGACGGCCACAGGTCACAGAAGGATATGATATCTGTGAAAGCGACTGGGAGGAATTACGGGCATCTGAGAAAGAAGCGTGGTTACTTGATCCGGACGAACTCCCAACGGTTCCAGAGTCAGACCTAGCCTTCAAGCGACAGGTGGAGAATGGGACAGTCGCAGTGCCAAATGACGAAGCTGACAGAGCGAATACCGTCGCGTACCTACAGAACGCGATAACTGAGCGGGACCTTGCCGGGACTACAGTACTCCAAAACCGGCCATACTGGTATCGACCTCGGAGACAATCATCACCTCGCGTTCTTGTCCCAGATGCTGATCGGGATGGATTCGCTTTCCTGCTAAACGAGACGACCGCGAGGCACATCCATAATTTCCGAGGGTTCTACGACGTAGCGGTGAGCGAAACTGAGTTGAAGGCGTTACTCGCGTACCTAAATAGCCCCATTGGCCAGCGAGTAATCCAGACACAGACTCAACCGCAACAAGGCGGTTATGAAAAACTCAGTATCAGCGCACTCGAATCACTCCCTGTAATCGACCCAACATCACTAGACAACTCAACTGTGGCAGCCCTCGCTGACTTATTCGATGAATTACGGGAGAATGCTAGAAAAGACCGGAATTGCGAGGTAGTGTTGAACCGACTCGATGGCCTGCTGCAACGAGTGATGTGACCCCTACTACTCATGCAATATCGATTCAGTCAGTTAGATTCATACGGATGACTCACTTAGCATTCGGTATGTCTACTGAATTCGCTCGGGAGCCCACCCAGCATGATGGGGACGATGACCCCCACGTCCCGGTGGAGGTTCTCGAAGCGATTGAGAATCTTGCAGAGGATAACACCGCTAGTAAGGAAGAAATCGAATCTGTTCTCAAGTTTTAACCAACAAGCTCAACAGACGTTGGAGATGATTACAGATTTTGAATCTGTCGAAGATCTTGAAGCATATCTTGAGACCCATAATTCGCTAACTGCCGATGACTTGGATGAGCTTCTATACCGGTAGATCATCACGGTAGACGACATCACCGCGCTCGAAGATCGGTGTCTCTTCGTCGGTCACTGTTCGTCCTCGACGCTCGGTGTGGCTTCTGCGGTGCATGCTCACGCCAAGACTCTTTCTCCTCCGCACCCAACTGGTCGTTGAACAGAGCCGTTGTTCGTTCATACCCGCTGTATCTGTCAAGCCGCTCAGCGTCGTCAGTCACCGCCCAGTATGTCGCCTTGTGTTCGATCAGACTGCGGTCCTTCAACCGTGAGAGTGCGGTGCTAACTGCACCCTCGTCAACGCTGAGGTGGGAGGCGATTTCGCGCGCCTTGAACGCCCGGTCCTGATTGGCAACGAGAAACCCAAGCACCTGATCCGGGACCGAAAGATCAGCGAGTTCGTTTTCGCTCGTGTTCTCGAAGGTATCACGATCGATTGACATTGTTGAGTGGGGGTACGTCAGCCACTGTGAAGAGTGTTAGGAGTGAAAGCTACGAAAGCCTTGAAAGATACAAGTCACTGTCGGCACAAGCGGTTTGAGAACCGTAGCCATCGAAGAACCGGTCTCAACTACTGTGATCGGGAGTATAATCAAGTAGGATATCAAGTGCCAGTCCAACGAACTCTGTATCCGCTTTTTCGACGCGATCCTCAGATTGATCGCTGGTGCGTATTCTTCCTACGAATTGACTTCTTCGTAGTACTCGATGATCTCTTTCAAACACCACTGGTTGAGGCCTATCGATGCGAGCGTGCAAACCAACGTTGGGACAGGCTTGCGTTTGTACGCCGCGTAGAGACCATACATCCCGATTGGAATACTCGCGGTGTTTAGAATCTGGGGATAGTCGAAACCGATGAAGCGGTGCCCGTCATTAGTCCAGCGTTCTTCAGCACGGACGACCTTGTACATCCAGTCATCCAACTCTTCACTTGGTTCGGGGAATAGCACCGGATTGATGAGTAAAAACAGGAGAGTGAGTCCCAACAACTTCCATTGCCGATGGTAGAGTGCGCCCACGGCCACGAACGCTGCGGCCATTCGACTCCATCCGCTCTTCGGATTAGAGTGTCTTCCCCACATATTCGTTATCTCCGCCACCTCTTTGAGCATATCAACTATCTCCAAAGAGAGACGTTCTACTATCACATTAGTATCCCGGCACGACGTTCAGTAAACACTCTCCACTTAACCGCTAATTCACCGGCTTCAAGCCGAAACATCCGAAGTCTCCGTGCTGAACTCATCCGCTCTGTTGCGTTCCATACCGGGTCAATCCACGACGATGGGGCGAAGCGCGTCCAGAATGACGCCTGCTTCTACGGGTGCGAGTTCTTGTTCACGAGCCATAATCTGGTGTGTGACTGTCCCGTCGGCGTACTCACAGGCATAGTCGAGTGCGACGGCGAGACCATCAAGCCCGTGCCGATCGATGTACGTATCGATGTCGTCATCACGAAGCCGACGGGCAATTGCTTCGACTAGCTCCGACGTAATTCGTCGTTCTGCATCGCCTTCGACCAGCTGGAGATCGATTTCGTGCGCCGTATACTCTGCTGGCCGGCCGTCATTTGACTGGTCGATGAATCCTGCGGCTTCGAGATCGTCGACATACTCGTACACCGTGCGCTCCGGGAGATCAAGCGTCTCAACAATATCCTGAACCGTCGTTTCCGCGTGATGGTTGACATAGGTGTAGATCCATGCTTTACGGGCGTTTCCGAAGAGCTCGAACGCCTCGCCACCAGTATCGAGTGGGGTCCCCCAGTTTGCTTCTCCCGTCACCATTCTAGTAGCGAATTGCACGCAAATTGCAATCAGTCTTGTTGAGACAGAGTTGTCACTACCACGACGGTAGCTGCTGTCACAACTCGATATGTCCTGGGACCACACTCCGTTCTCGGAGCAGCTCGTTTTCTGCGTTGTAGACGATGAATATCCGTTTCTCAAACGAGGTAGCGATGGTCCCCTCACACTGCAATTCGACCGTGTATTTGCGGTCATTACCAGTCCGAGCAGCGTACTGGCGAACCGCGGACACGAACCGTTCAATTACCGAAGCGCTGACAACCGCTTCAAGCAACAGATCCCCTGTCAGCCGGTCACTTATCGTGAGAATTCCATCCTCAACAGCAGCTCGGGAGGAGGACCGATCACGGAAATACAGATCAAGGTCAGAGGGACGATACGTCGATCCGTCCCCCGGCTGAAAGCGTTCTGCCAGGTCGTCGGAAGTCAGTGTAATATGGAGACGTAGACACGGTTGGCTCGGCGTACTGCCGTTGTCAAGCCATCCCGTATTTGTGAGTTCAACCGTCGTCTGGTCACGCATCACAGATATGTCAGACAGTACGTGGGGAGTGATAATGAAAATGCCGTCCAAAGAAGTCTCCGCCGGAGATCTTGACTAGCCTGAGTCGGTTCTGTTGAAATCATCAAGAACCGCTCTGTTGAAACCCTCAATTGGTGGCACGTTTCGCGCGCCGTGCGAGATACAGAGGATGAAGTCAGCAGTCGGTCGGTGTTGGTTTCGCATAGATCCAAATGAACCAACCGATCAGTGGCTTTGCGTATCGACCGCTGGGGGCTCTACTAGTTCTGCTAGATATTCAGGTAGTCGTGTGAGCCAAGCGCCTTCAGCACCGGAACAGGTCCAGGTACTCGTCATGATCGTCATCGATCTGTTCGAGAAACCGACGCACCTCGTCGAATTTCGTTCCTCGTCGTATGTCTTCAAACCTGTCGAACTCGACGAACCCCTCATTCGATAACTCGGGAAGCAGTACGTGTGGAGTTCGCAACAGACCGTGAGGTGCTCCTCGGGTCCAAGTATCTCTCCGCCACAAAGTATCGGATCTGCAGGTCTGGAATCATCTCTCAGTAACACACATAAGACTCGCCACTGTTGGGCTGAGAGTACGTGTTCGATTCGGTCACTGGTACGGCACTTGTCATCCACGGTTCGATACCCTATTACCGATCCGGTCTTCCTCGCAGTTGTTCACTCCGAATGGTCGTTCTTTTCGACTTCGGTGACGATCACGTCCCAGTCAGGATGTTCGACTCCGTTCCGGCATTCGAATCCTCCTTCTACATCGATTCCATTCTCATAGGCCCTGAGAAGGAGCGCTTTTAGCTCGTCGTTCAGTTCCGCTTTCGACGTGACCGGAGTCTCCTCAGACGTCATCTTCTCGCGTTCCTCCCGGAATTTTCCGCTGCTGGTTCGTGCCCTGGTGCGACAGTGACAACGCCGTAGCTGTACACGGTTATCATGTGGTCCTCGTGGGTGAACGTGACGTGGATATCCCCCTCCGTCCCGTTTCGAACACGGACGAACGCATTCAACGCCTCTGGGTCAACAGTAGAACGCAGCGGGTCAAGTTCAACCGGATCAGCGTCCATCACGTCCGCCAGCGTTGCGATAACAGCCGTGCTTGGGGGAGTCTTCTCTTGATTAAACTGGGTACGAACAATACCAGTTTCCTGCTGATACTCGACCGCTTCTACTCCAACCCCGGCTACCATCGTGCTCATATCTACCCGTTCTAGCGGCCTGAATCGGTTTAGCAAGCCTACTGATTATACAGGAGGTTTAAATAAAGAACCGCCAGAAGGATCATGACGAACTAACGAGAGTCGCTCCAATGAGGCGACGATGCCCGCGGCGGAGTCGTGAGGACAGCGATTGCTGGGTAATGCCGAGATCGTCTGCGATCTCTTCGAGCGACGCCTCACGGGGCGTGTCGAAGTAGCCACGCTCGTAGGCCAATACCAGTGCCTCGCGTTGGGTTTCGGTTAACTCGTAGCCCTCCCCTTGGATTGGAAGCATGGCGTGGACAGCGGTGATCTCTATCGGGATGTCGTTTTCCTGGCAGTACTCTCGAAACGCAGCGATTGCTTCCTGACTTTCGCCGCGCACCTCGAATCGCCACTCGTCTCTCGTTCCGATCCCAGTGAGCACGACGACGTTGGCCTTGGCCAGCGCACTCAGGACGCCGAAGTATTCTTGCTCCCACTCTGCACGCATGAGATACTCGTCCTCGACGCTATCGACCAGTCGAATGCCCGTCACGCCAGCGTGTGGTTCGAACGCGGCTTCGATGTCCTCAGTTTCTGCACCACGCACCCAGAAGTACGGGATGATCAGCGTCTCGTGTGGGATCAGTCGTTCCAGTTCAACCGTCACTCCCGGCAAGTTCTCGAACACAGTTCCCAGTGGAAACTCCGCTGTCGGACTCGTAAACTCCATTACGGTCGCCATGCAGAATCCTTCGTCTGGCACATGAATAGTCGCAAGGGGTGGTGTACCATGGATCCGAAAGCGAATTGTCGCATCTGTACTGTCGGAGGCGTCTCTTAGGCGTTGATTCCCGAGTGGAATGGTTGGGTGAATCTATGGGTAATCACGTAGTTCTACGAAGTGATGAGAGTCTCACTGATGAGGCGTCGATGACCGCGTCGGAGTCGAGAAGACAGTGACTGCTGGGTAATACCGAACTCAGCAGCGATTTCTTCGAGTGATGACTCCCGTGGCGTATCGAAGTAGCCACGCTCGTAGGCCAATACCAGAGCCTCTCGCTGGGTTTCGGTCAACTCGAAGCTATCTCCCTGGATCGGGAGCAAAGCGTGGACCATCGAAATATCGATTGAAACATCATTTTGTTGGCAGTGAGTTCGAAACTCAGCGATTGCTTCTTGAGTGTCCCCTCGTACCTCGAAGCGCCACCCGTCAACTGTTCCGACCCCCGAGAGAACGGTCAGGTTCGTCTCTGACAGCGCAGTCAACAGCCCATCGTATTCTCGCACCCACTCCGCGCGCATGAGATACTCGTGTTCAACCCTATCGACCAGTCGGATGTCCGTCACGCCAGCGTGTGGGTCGAATTCGGTTTCGATCTTCTCGGTTTCCGCGCCACGCACCCAGTAGTACGGGATTGTCAGCATCTCGTGTGGAATGAGCCGCTCCAACTCGACCGTCACTCCCGGTAAATTCTCGAAAATACTTCCCAGCGGAAACTCCTCGGCTGGGACTGTGAATTCCATCTCAGTTGCCATGCGAGAACGTTCACGTCGGGGACGGATAACTGACCATGGTGTACCATGGTCTAACTCTATGAAAAATACAGCAGATGGATGGTATAGTGTATTGTGCAAGTGGGAAGATATGTAGAACACCATCGGACATGGTGCACCATGCCTCCATCTTTTGTACGGCCCAGCGCAACCTAGACCCATAAGCGAGTATGAGTGTGATTACGGAAGTCCGAATACCGCCCGATGACTTCGAACTCGGGCAGATTCTCAGTCTCGATGAGGCGTCGGCTATCGAACTCGAAACGCTCGTCCCGAGTGGTGATGCCACCGTCCCGCTCTTCTGGGTCTACGAACCGGTCGAAGACGGGTTTCTCGATGCTGTCGAACGCTATCCAACTGTCAACCGCGTAACTGAGATGGAAGTGTTCGGAGATCGAACGTTGTTCAGGCTGGACTGGGATGCGAGTCAGGACCATCTCTTTCAATGCATCATGAACCACGAGGGGCAGATATTGAGCGCGACTGGAACGTCAGAAGGATGGGATTTCGAGATTCGATTCCCTCACCGTGAGGCCTTGTCTCAGGCTCAAGCCTGTTGTGAGGATGCGCACATATCCCTGGAACTCATTCGGGTGTACAATCCTACGGATCCAGGCGCTGGTCCGTGGTACGGCCTGAGCGAGCCACAACGAGAAGCGCTCATGCTTGCTGTTCGGATGGGATACTACGACATTCCACGAGGCTGCACGACCGAGGAGCTCGCGGACGAACTCGGGATTTCCGATCAAGCCGTGACCGAACGGCTGCGTCGTGCCATCGGTGCGTTCGTCAGGCATACATTGCTTACCCCCGAGCCCGAGGAATAAGCAAATCGGCTGATCCCTTTGTACACCATGGAACAGAGCCAGGGAGTTGGCGCTCCGCTATGGAAGTATGGATGAGAATCTAGAGCCGGGGGCACGTGATCTCCAACAGACCGACGATCTTTTCAGCTCAACGGAACGGGAGAGACCAATCTCCCCCGATAGGCTTCTGTCGGCAGTAGCGAACGAACATCGACGGGCAATCCTCAACTCTCTGACTACCGCATCGGATAAGACACTGGAACACGATGCACTCGTAGACCGGGTTGCAGACAGGGTTGGAGACGAAAACGCTGAGCGAGCATCCGATGAACATCGCCAACGCATCCGGATCGCCCTTCACCATACCCATCTCCCAAAACTGGAGGAGCTCCGGATAATCGACTACGAGACCGAGACGGGACTCGTCCAGTTTGTTGGCGGTGAACTGGAACAAGATCTCCTGACGCTGGTCAAGTCATACGACGGCTACGAGTGACAGAATACCGAACCGGCTTCCCCTTCGAACGACTTATTTTCACTAGTATGTCTTCTGAATATATTGAATAGTCAGCAAAGAATGCCCCAGATCAGAGAATCCTAGCGAACGCAATCCATCGCTCTACTGGTTCCAAGCGCATCTCAATGTAGTATTCGGTTTTTGCGCATACCACTCAGTCTGAAAATTAGATCGGAGTGGATTCGAAGACTGGTTCCGGGTCGGTGGGTCGAGTGCCATCACAAACTCGGATGCGGCCATCGGCACGGATGAACACGTTCCAGTTCTCGACTCGAAAACTGAGGAGAGCATCACCATTGTTTGCTCCGTCGTGCTCCTCGAACAGACTGTTGAGGGCGTCCCCGTCAACGAATTCATACAGCGGCGGAAGTTCGAGCGGGTCAACCCCGCCCGCTTCTGCCAGAGCATCAATGATGACTTCCGCGGGAGATCGACCACTCTCGGGACTGTACTGGGCATCAACGACTGGCATGCAACTACGATAGATCGTTAGTTCCCCCTGCTCCATACTTCACATCGGTACTGAGGGGCCATCAAGGCTCCGTGTGATAAATTCACAATATCATCCGCGGCTCTGGTGGTAGCGAACGTTTTCAAGAGCCACCTCTTGGAGCACTCTTCCGCGAGATACGCGCTGCGAGCTCAGCACTGATTATTCGAACTGCCCGGCTTCTGTCAGGAATGACGTGACCGACTCAGAGGCTGTCTGCAGCAGAGCGGTCTCATTCATTCCGTGTCCAATCTACCTCTCGTTAGTCGTGGGGAACAGTGGTGTTTTGCAGGACTCCGCCACAGTCGGGGCACCGACTCATGTACTCGGACGCTTCGACACCGTCTCCGCACTCTTGGCATACGTACAGCGTTGTCTGGGTGGATGTGGGATTAGGTTTGACCATCATCAACCATATGATCTAAAGACGGATAAGAGACGTTGTTGGTAGCTGCGACACTCAATGCAGTAGGAATGCGTGGTGTGCACTCCTTTGTGTACCTGCGTGTGATAAATTACCGCTCTGCATGTTACACCGAGGTTCTGATGGATTCCAGATAGGTTGTCACTCGTCGCAGTATGTGTGTTCCCTGTACTGGCCGATCCGGTCTGATCAAATCCGAGAATAACTCCGTGGAAGACTCGCGCCCTGTCTTCAGTACGGATTTTGTATCAATCACGAATGATTTCAACAGATCCCCTGAGTCTCTTGCACACGACTCTCACTTCCATCGAACGGTCGATCCATTGGATTTGTCCTGAAATGTGCGGGGCGTTGCTCCACCTACCTGTCTATCCAATACAAGTAACTAAATCCGTCTTTGCAAAGACACCAAACCACTAAGTTCAAACATACGAAATCATTACTCGGAAGGATCCAGTCACACGCTCCTTCCATTCCCTTTGAATGAATACAGACGAAGCAACTCTCGGTCGCTGTCCGGACTGTGGTGAGCCGATCCATAGAGCGCGACTGCTTGTCGAGTACGAGAAAGACGATGGCACCGTAGGGATTTGGGCCGAGTGCACGAGTTGTGATACAGTTGTCGCGCCTGAGTAAGTCAAACGCCAAAGTCAAGTATTCTATCCCCTCATATCGATTCAGGACCTGCTGATGGAAATCTCCGAGCAACTACATTGTCTGTTTACCAGTACTGTTGAAGACGACGGCGAGTCGTACACTGTGGAGATTCCGACGCAAGAGGTGCAGCTTGGATATCTCCAAGAAAACGAAACGTATCGTGTCGCCTTACTCCCCACCTCGTCGAGTGAGACATCCAACGAGAGCGACGCTCAATCAGCAGACGAATCTGAGCCACCAGCGCCACCGGTTAAAGAGGGCGAACAGCGCACTGTTGAAATCGAGAGTCTCGGTGATCAAGGCGACGGGCTCACGCGTGTTGAGCGGGGGTTCGTCGTAATCGTTCCCGATACCGAGCGCGGTGAACGCGTTACCGTGGAGATCACCGAGGTAAAGGAGACAGTTGCCTTCGCGGAGGTGCTCAAACGAGTGAGCTACTACGAGTAATATAGTTTCTTTATTTAAGAGTATTTACGGAAGTAAACCGTTCCGGAGATACTGCGAGCAATCGACCGGAATCGATTCCCACGCTGCCTGAATCGCTTGATACGCCGTCCAGCCTTCTCCTCGAAGCATCTCGCCACAGGCCTGACAAAACTCTGCTACAGTACACTCTCCCTCGTCTAGTAACAGATACAGCAAAAACGTGGGAGCAACCGCTTTCCCAGTTGTCTCTTCAGCGTCACTGAATACTCGATTAATAGCCCGACGCCCGTGCTTATCCATCAAAATAGCGAACCGATACAGCCCCGTATTCTGTTCGATTTCCGTCTTCACGGACTTCTCCCCAGCATCTTCTCCATGTGGTCGAGGAACACACGGAACCGTCGTGAACGACGTATCCTCGTCGTCGAACGGCTCAAGTGCCTTCTTGCTCCCATCGTGAACCCACCGCTCTCTCGTCCCTTCAGGTGCGTACTCAGACATCTCCCGATCGTGGCGCTTGAGCTCGTGATAACACACGTTAGTCGTCGTCAGCTGTAGGTTGTCTATAATTCGAGGCCAGAGACTCGTGTTTGCTACAGCGATCACTGCGTCTGTATCAACGATAACTGGATGGCGGACATCATCGTCGACCATCTTCACTTCTGGAAAACTCCAGTCGTATCGAGCTCCGCAGCCTCCTCGAAGGCCTCCCGCTCCCGCTCAATTTCTTCCAACGCGTCCCCCAGGAGGATCTCTGCAACGTCTTCAGAAAGCTCTCCCTCCTTGTATCGCTGATGGAGGGTTATCTTCTCCTCGTCCGAGAGGACTTCTCGAAGTTTCTCTTGGAGCCCCTGTCGAGCAAGCTCACTGATGTTGATCCCACCAAGACGCATCTGATCGACAATCTGAGACGCCTTCTTCTCAGTTTCTCCCCGAAACTGGATTTTGTCGTTGTTTGTGGCCATCTTACCCTATCTTCTCCCTCCGTAGTATTAGATGTTGTGACGCGCCATCCATGTCAATACAAAATCTCCGATCTGGAATAACACAACATTTCAGAAAGGACCATGAATAAAGAAACTGTATTACGGTCTACTGTGAGGCAGAGGAGATTCTGTGGGTGCTCGCTGATCACGTCGGTGCGGAGGCTCATGCAACCAGACTGGATGGGATCACCAAGCAGCTCTGGGAATTGCAACACGAGATTGGGGATCTGAAAGCCGATATTGACGAACCTACTCGATGAACTCCCAGTGTTGGCGCTCGACACCGAATCCGCCACACTCGGGACAGACATGATACTGGATATCGAATTCAGCCCCACAGTTGCCACACATGTAGGGCTCTCCCTCGGACGACCTGTAGACGTAGTGTTTTAACCGCCCGGTCAGACTCACGTTCCGACACATTCAGGACTCCTACAAATTCATTTCGACTGTTCAACTAATCGCGGTTATAAGATCACTCAGAGTAGTCAGTTCTGTCCAATCACTCAGAAGGTAATCGGAGTCTCGTACTGAAGAAGCCCGAGTACCATCTCACAAAACACCATGACCACTCCCAGAGGCGGGCCCCGCGATGGAGCACCGCCAGCTTTCACACCCATCCAAGCTGCATTCTCTCTAAACTGATGTGATCAGCTGAAACTGTCTTTCTTGTCAGTCTTCGATTTGTGTCTGGTCGATTTCGATCTCACCCTCGTGGATCTTCGGGTCAAGTCCTGCCAATCGAACTTGCCTGGCGGACAATCGTCTGGGTGATTTATATACATAGAAGCCAAAACAGTGATTATCGCAGGTCAGACCCACCGATTTCGGCGGTAATAGTCAAGGATGCTTCGAGGTTGTTTCGCCCGGTCAGGGCGGCCTCTCACGTCAATGACCTGGGTTCGAATCCCAGTCGGAGCACTTCCACCCTTCTCCCGTCCGGTAGTTTTCAGCCGTGAGTTACAAGTGATTAACTCATGCTCAAGGTCAATGCGGTTCAGAAGACGCGTCAAAGTCGCCGCCCTCTTGCGATCCGGGTGAAATTAAAGGCAACGAAGTTAACGGGGAAAAATCCATCGCCGTCTTGCGATCAGCGAAATCGATGGGCAACGAACCGGGTTCCAAATCGGAGGGCAGGCAATGAATAACGACGACCAGGCAACTACCCCCCTCGAAGGGGTCACTGTCGTCACGGAAAACTCAGAAGAATTACTTAATGAACGACAACTCGTTGACTACCGAACGCAGCGAGAACACTGTCTCGAATGGCTGCTGGTATTCGGCAAAGACCCAAAGCACGCTGAAGGGTATGCGAAGACAACGGTGAAGAACCGGGCGTATCGAATGGACCAGTTCTACCGCTGGGTCTGGCAAGAAGAAGGAGGGTACACGTCCAGCGTCACGCTTGCTCACGCCGACGGATACCTGACCCACCTCGCCCGACAGGAGAACTCGAACGCTCACAAGAGCGCCTGTCGCAAGGCGGTGATGATGCTGTATAAATGGCGTCAGCACGAGCGTGGCGGCGAGGAGTGGGATCCGGAGATTACGTTTTCGCGGAAAAACCAGTCGACAACCCCGCGAGACTACGTTACCCGAGAGGAACGCCCAAAGATCCGGGACGCAGCACTCGAATACGGTAGTGTACCCAAGCGCGAGAGCGTGTACGGTGATGACCGCGATCGCTGGCGAGCATATCTTGCTCAGCGATTCGAGAAACCGAAAGAGGAACTCACCGAGGAAGACTGGGAGCGGGCGAACAGCTGGAAGATCCCAAGTCTGGTCAGCGTGAGTCTGGACGGGGGGCTGCGCCCGATCGAAGTCGAACGTGCCCGTACATCGTGGGTGGATCTAGAGAACGGGGTGTTGCGAATCCCGCGTGAGGAGTCATCGAAAAACGTCGAGAACTGGATCGTGAGTCTTCGGGACCAAACCATCGAGATGCTGGAGTACTGGCTCGAACAGCGGAAGGTGATCGACAAGTACGATGATACTGACGCGCTGTGGCTGACGAGGCGGGGAACCCGTATCAATCGGCGTCGCTTCGGTCGGTACTGCATACGCTGTGTGAGTACGCGGACATCTCTGTCGAGAACCGACAGATGAGCTGGTACTCTATCAGGCACTCGGTTGGAACCTATATGGCCCGTGAAGAGGGTCTCGCAGCAGCGCAAACCCAGCTCCGGCACCGGAGCCCTGAGACGACGATGAAGTACGATCAGGCACCCGTAGAGGACCGCAAAAACGCACTGGATCGGATGGGCTAGTCGTCCGAAGTCGACGAGCGATCATCCGGCGATTCTTGGTCCGACAAGATTTTGCGAGTGATATCGACTTTTGCTTCGCTCGTATTATCGATGAAGGCGTCGATGTGTACATCTCCCCCTCCAGCGTCAGTCACAACTTTATCCGCGTCGCTTGATGATCTCGATACCTGCTCGCTGGTGTTGTCTGCATTGTCGTCCGCGTATGGGTTATACTCGGGATCTTCAGCAGCTCGCTTTGCCTTCCGACGGCTCTTGTTGAGAGTTTGTTGTCTTTCTTCGGCAGCCGAATCACCGTATGTAGAGACGGTAGTCTCGAACGTTTCGTGCCGAAGTTGATCGTTCACTTGCGCCAGACTGCCGTCCGATTTCATATGTCTGCCCAGGGTGTGCCGGAGACTGTACCATCTCACTTCGCGGTCCTCAGTCGGTATGTCGGCTTCCTCACAGAGCTTCCGTACGATATTACACAGGCTCCCTGACTGGTACGGGTTCCCCTCTCTGTTGAGCCAGAGTTTATTGGATCCATCATACTTTGCGAGGTGTCGTCGCTCTCGTACCCAGCGACTCATCCACTCACACGATTCGTCAGACAATGACACCTCAAACTTCTCTCGCTCTTTTGCAGCCTTCTCGCGCGGGATCTTCAAAATCTGCTGATCTGGTTTATACCAGCTGACCTCTGCTTCTTCGACTTCGGCCGGGAGTAGGCCAGCGTCGTATCCAACACTGGTGAGTGAAGAGATTTTACTGCTCTGGTCTGCGCGCTGCCAATCCTTTCGCACGACATCTTCTTTTGGTTTGCTAAGTCGCTGTGCAACGAGGCCGTTGATCCTGTCGCGTTCTTCCGGTGGGGTGTCGTAGTAGGACGGAAGTTTATGGTACGATTGCGCTGCTTCCAACAACAACCCCATCTCCTCGTATGATAATTCAGCAGCTGACGTGTGATTCCCGTCTGTAAAATTGACTCTCGGCCGCCACTCAAAGTCCAGAGGCCCCTCATGGTATCTCCAACTGAAATACTTTCTCAGCGCGTCTGAGAACTTTCTTTTCGAGGCAGACGAGTAATCCTCGTCATTCTCTTTTTGTATCTCATCGCGTGCCAATAGCAACAGCAGTTCGTCTGCTTGGTCGGGGGTGAGACAGGCCTTGTCGTCTGGTTCGAAGTACTCGATCGCAGCCCTATGGAGCTGGTCGAGACGACGATAGTAATTATCAGCATTCGATTCCGCCACCGGTTCGTGCTTGAGCGGGGATTTCCCCTTCTCTCTCATCCAATCATACCACTCTTGCCGCTCTTTTTCGACGTGATCGGCGTCCTCTCCGACCATTCCTTCCAATGCGTCTGTTATTTCCTTGCTTCCGTTTTCTGTATCCATAATCGATACAAATGATTTTAATTAACGGTTACGTATAAACCCTCGCGCTAGAATACCAAGATTCTCGCCATTAGAGGGCAATAAATGGACATATGTGTGCCCACAGTATGAACTCCCGGCTGACAGCACGACTGTATCGCCGTTCAGGTCTACACTCCACTAACAGAGGTCTCTTTTTAGGTTGCCTTCCCCAGAGTGATGGCTCAGGATGGGCTAGTTGTATGTACAACCAGTCAAAATAACCCGTTACGGAAGACGACCGACTCGAAAGAGCGGACACGATGAGTAGGAGGGATGACTATGGGTGCATGTCAAAACTGTGGATCGCAAGTGACGGTGAGATTTGTACACCATTTGAGTATAACCCCGACGGTACGCACGGAAGTCGATAGTGCATATCATGGCAAAAATGCCAAACGATAAAATAGCTCAAGACTCATGACGGGAAAAACGCCCGACAGCGGTAGGCACGCTTACACTGAGAATGAAGATGTTCAGGACGATGATCCCGCGACAGTTCGTGAGTTTCTTGACGAGGTGGATGTCGATCCTGCCGCCCTGGAGAGTGTTGACGATCTGCAGGAGGTCGTTGAGCTGGACATCTTTACGGAGGAAGAGGAGACGATCGATCCAGACGATGTCGATCTTGAGGAAGTCCTCGATGCCCCCGTAACTGTCGAAGAAAACCGGACTCAAACGGGGGTCGTCCGCCAATCAACGCAGGACTACCCTCCTGATTGGGATCGGCGTCGACAGCGAGTGTACAGCCGTGACGACTACCAGTGTGAAAACTGCCGTCGCCGAGGGGGGCCGTATGGTGATGTCGAATTACACGCTCATCACATCGTTCCGAAATCACGTGGTGGGGTTCACCGCTTCGAGAATCTCGTTACGTTGTGTGAACCATGTCACGATGCCGTTCACTCGGGAAATGCGGTCGCACCGACAGCGATTACGGAAGCCGAAGCCGAACCGTCTACTTTCGCGGAAGTGCTCGCTGGGATCAAATCTGCGAAAACGGCGTACCGCCGATGGAAGCGGATGTACCGAAAGTTCTCCCGACTAGGCCCATAACTCACGATAGTTCCGATTCAGTTGTACTGACGACCTCGTCGAGAAGGGATACCGCGTCGAAGCGTCGGTCAATAGCAACCTTCGACGTGTTGATATGACTGAACATCACGTTTTCGGTGAAACATACTCGACAACCGTGGACGTGACCGAGGGGTGACCTATCGCCCTCAAGTGGGCTGGTCTATAACCTGAATTCCCGGTACTGGTCGTTAGATTGCTTGGTCAAGATTGTGGACGATACACGCAAGAGGAGGACCGGAACACTGGATTGAATGGCCAGTCGCTTAGAGTATGGAATCGGCCAACGCAGCGTCAATTCGGTCAACGGTGTTTCCGTCGTCAGACCCAGGTTCCGATAGCTCGTCAAACAAAGCTGCGAGATCGGCTATGACATCTGGATCCAGTATTCGCGGGTCAATGACCTGCACATCGCCGAGTGATCCGGACGTGATTCGATAGGCACCACTTGGCCGGGTCTCCGCGTGGTATCGAAGCAACTCTTCGCCAACGGTGCTGTTCAGGAATGCGGCCAGTGCTTTGATTTCGTTTTGAGTCAGTGATGGGTCAGGGTAGATTCCGTTCCCGTTGTTCAGGATCAGCGCGGACGAGTGGTTGAGAATCGTATCGAATCCGTCACGCGAGAGTGTTGGCATGACAATCTGAGGTGAGTCCCGGCGATCAACTCGGTACCATGGCGCTCTGTTCTGAAGTTTCGTCGAAGTGATGTCCGGAACCGCCTCGTGTAGGTAGTCATACACGCCAGCAGAGCGTTGCACAGGTTCGTCCCTCGACAGATTGGCCACTCCCCACGTTCCCCGCGTCTCTTTTGCCTCAACAAGTTCCGCGGGAACTTCGTCAAGATCATCGAGATATAGTAACCAGGCCTCCCGGTTGGCTTCCCGATGGGCTCGCCAATCGTTGCTGCGGTATTCGTATCCGGTTACCGTCGATACTTTTCGGATGAGCGGCTGCAAATGCTGGTTGTCAATTCCATACTCCTCAACTTCGGCTTGGGACAAGCAAAAAAACCCGTTGTCTCCGGTTGAGATCCCGCGCGTGACATCGGCAATCTCAGAGAGTGGAGTCAGGTTAGTTGTGTCCACAGTGAGCGTCTTAAGTTGTTGAGACCAGTCCTCCTCGGGTTGTAACTCTGGTTGCTCAACGTGGATTACGTGTCCCCAGTCCCGAGTTCCCGGGGTATCTGTTTGTAGTTCGCGGTGCCATCCGGTGTTTTCTACGTCCTCGATGGAAATGAGGCGAGTTGTTCCAGCGGGTTCAGTTTGGCTTGAGGCTTCGAGGAACAACAGGAGTGCCGTCGTATCAGCTGTGTCGAACACTGATTCCTTCTTCGGATCGTAGAGCGCGAGACCGTGAATACGGAAGCGATCCAATAAGTAACGTTTGATCGCCTCACCGTACTGGCGATGGAGGACGTGATGCGGGACGATGATAGCCATACGGTCGCCGGGTGAAAGACACGCACCGGCATGGTAGATGAAGTACCCGTGCAACGGGGTTTTGCCGGGAATTTCGAAGCCAGCTAACCGTTCTGCCTGCTCGTTTAGAGTTGCTCGATACTCTGTCGACAACTCGTTGTATCGTACGTAGGGAGGGTTGCAGACAATCGCATCGACCGTCTCCGACACCTGTTGTGGTGCAATGGAGAGGTAATCTGTGGTCTGAGTCGTGTGCTCCTGTCCGACGAGAGTAAGCGTGACAGTTCCCATGAGTCGGGAGAGTGGCGAGCGATCGATGCCGTGCACGTGATCGGGGTCACTATGCAGCATCCAGCCGGGGAATCCGGGAGAGGATAATGCTGCCGAACCCATTCCAGGGTCAAGCACGGTGTCTCCGCTGGTGGTTGCCCACCTCCGCATCACCCGTCCAATCGATTGTGGTGTGCGGTACTGCCCGAGAGTATCTCGCCCGTCATTCGATAGCAGTGCTTCGTACAGCCGTCCGATGACTACTGCGGGCTTTGTCGAGTTTACCAGTCGATGCCGTTGGGCCACGACTGCCTGTTTGTGTGCTTCATCTGCAAGGTGCACTACTTCATCGAGTACGTTTTGATCGAAGCCCGGACACTCCGTCTTATCTTTTGCTTGCTGGAACGCCTCTTGCAGATCGGATCCAAGCGAGGGAAGCTCGCCGCGGTCGTGATACCACTCGTAGAGTGACGCCTTGAGCCAGAGGCTGAACACCGCTTGTCGTGCGATAATAGTTCGTCGCTCACACTGATCAATCGAGTTAAGCCCGTGGGAATCACACCAAGCAGCCAGTTCGTCTTGACAGTCACTCGCTATGTTTCCGTCCAGTCGAGAAACAATCGTGTGGGCTGTCGTCGTGATCACTTCGAGGAGCTCTTCATCGAAGTTTTCTTCAGCGTTATCTCCGTGGAGTTCCGTGGTTTCGTGTTCGATTATGCCTTCAGGCGGGGCCACGTACTGACATAGATCGGTAATCGAGTCGGGAGTCGGGGCGCCATAGGTTTCCCCAGTCGATACCGAGAGATTCCAACAGTTTGACTGTTCTGATACTTCACGTGACATCTATTTAATATTATTTGATGGCTCTGCTACTTAAAAGGGTAAGCCCTCAGAAGTAGTGGAATCTTCAAAAAGAGGCGAGTATTATCGTTCGAGCTGTTCCGGCGGGGGGAGTTCCGCCTTCGCTGCGAGTTCGCTCCTATATCGCTCGATGCGCTCAATCATTGCCTTCTCCCCGTCTTCTGGCTGTGATACCGCCTGCTGAATCTGAACTAATGCCATCCGGATAGCGTAGTTGTACTCGCTATCATCCAACAGATTATTCTCTGCAATGTTGATGTTCGTCCCGATGTGATCGAGACCCTGGTCGGTTTCGGTCAATGCTTCTCGTCCAAGCTGCTCGACTTCTTCGAGTACAGCTATCCGTTTGTCTTTGATACGGTCATTACCCCCGCCGTCACCATTCATATTGTCCGTCATTGCAAACCTGTAAAATAACCACCTACTTAAAAAGGTAAGCCCTGGAATAAGACTTATAATACTCTGATCAAATTCCGCATCTTCTCAGGTAATCGGGCTTATTTCACCCTGAGCATTAATCCGGCTGCCGTCTTCCATTTATTTTCGTATAGGTCCAGATCTGTTTCGCCCGAGAGGTTAGTTCTCTCTACGGTAAGGTCAACGAATATTTCATTGATGATGACGCTACGACGCCACCGGCAGGGATTTCTGAATGTTTCATTACTATTCCTGTGTCCATTGGGTATATCGCTCTCGCACTGACTGGATTCCCGCACATCACGAACGAACGGGGCCTGAGCTAACAGAGTATGCTGAGCGGCTCGCCGAAGAACAGCTTGGCTGCCGCCCGACTAATGACTCGACGTGATTGACGAGAAAACGCACGAGAGCAGGTTATTCAACGCCGGATCACGGCTTGACAGACAGCTGTTTCGTCGTCGATCTAGCGTACGTCAAGCAGAATCCTTCTTTCCATTAATCGCTTGCAGCCGGTCTACTCTTCGAGGATTTGGAGCAATTGCGTGACGTAGGGACTGTTCCCCCAACTCCGATGTGAGCTGATCACCGTAATGAGTGTCCGAGCCTCCGCGTGAGCCATATGCCCGTTCCGGGCATAGTCACAAATGAGCCGCGGCGTCGGGACGATACGCGGCCCCTGGAGTACAGCATGAATCAGTGGGAAGTTCGTCCCACCGAACTCGTCGGTGAGTAACCCGTCGACGGCGAGCGCATTCGCAAGGATGATGCCATCGGTTTCGCCATCGTCGAGGCCGAACGTCGGACGGGCGTCCGGGGTGTCGTCGCGCTCATACGGATCCCGAACCGTGTAGTGGTTGCTGGCGGCGAGGACGTTGTTCGCAGCAGCGGCGTGTATATCCTGATACTGTGCAATGTCGCGGAGTTCTTCGATTACTTCCGGTGGTACGAACACGTCACAAGAGGTAAGCAGGTACTGGAACGGGTCCGGGGTGTCGTTAGTGTCGGACGCCGTGTCCGCACGAGGAACAGCGAGACTGACCAGCGCACTGGTGTCGCCCACGACGGTTCGCAGTCGTGATCCGCTCATCGATCGTCGTCTACGGTGTCGACCGTGATCGCATCGCCATCATAGACGTCGACATCATCGGGCGCGTCGATATTGAGCGGTTCGTCTTCGAGGTCGGCTTTGAGGAGACGGAGTCGCTGAGCAGTCTCGGCGCCGACCAACTGCTTGACCGTTTCGAACTCAAGCTGGCCGTCGTAGTACTTCGTGGCGACCAGCTCCTGGAACGTCTCGCTGTCAGCGGTCTCTTCGATATACTCGCGGATAGCTTCGACGAGCAGATCCGTCCGATCTTTGTCGAAGAGATCGGCAATCGCGTCAAGCCGGTCAACGAGGTACTCCGGCGACTGAAAATGGACCCGTCGTGGGTCATCGCTCGTGCTCATCTTATGTGCATGTTCTGCACATAGATGAATAACTGTTTCGGCGTCTGCACATGGCTTGCACACCGATAGCGTGGATTCCAGTTCTGGGGACGATTTATCATGAAGCTACATGTTTGTACTGCTGATCTTGTTCGAAGCATGACTGATTGATCGGCTTTAGGCCCGCTCCCAGCTCCCATTCACTATCGTCGGTAAATCAGACGGTTCTGAGTCAAATGTTTATTCCACTTCTGAAAAGAACGTACACGACGCCGACTCGTCCTCTTTCCGTACCACAACTCCCACGTCGTCAGGCGTTTCGACAATGACACCTTCACCACCGATCGAGCCCTGGTTTTTCCGGATGACGTTGCCACAGATCACGTTCCCATCGCGGGTGGGCTTTCTCTGTCGGGTATGTCCGACAATTTGTTGTGGAGCATCGTCGGACAGGTACTGGTAGTCGAGCCAGAGAACACCCGCACCTGGACCACGTCCTGATGTCCCACCGGTTCCAAACACCGCCGGATATTGATCGACGAGTTCCTGTTGTACCTGCGCCCATTCGTTCTCGTCCATTGCAGCAAGTAACATCCGTGCAGCATCCTGCAGTGACTGATTGAGTGACGAGACATCGATCGGATCGTTCGAACCCGCGTGAGTATACGTGTACTCGTACCCCTCGAACGCTACAGAGATGCGCCCCTCGCGGATTGCAGTATAATACATTCGGCTGACCGATGGGGGCTGGTTCCCGACGTACCAGTGCGGCCAGTGAAGCACATCGGGAAGCACCAATGCCATTTCGTGGTTCCCAAGGTGATACCGGACGTGTCCAGGTGGTGCCTCAGACTGGAGTCGCCATACTAGGTCGAGACATTCGTCGCTGGCAGGCCCGCGGTCAACCATATCGCCATTGAACACAAGAACATACTCGTCATCGCAGGCCCAGTGGAGTCGACCCTGATCATCAGCTTCGACGATGGGATCGAACTCATCAACTTCTCCGACAGCCAACAGTGCACTGCGAGCACTCTCCAAATAGCCGTGGATATCACTAATTTGGACGATCGTCGGAGGACCTTCTGATGCTGAGCTTCTGAGATCGGCAACGCTGTCAACGTGATGCGAACCATCTGTTGCTACCGTGGGTCCCATCGATTACGCCACAGTGTAAGCAGTCTATCAAAATATATTCTCGGTCCCCAACTACTCAGTGGTCTTCGGCCGTGCTACCAGCATCGTCTATTTCGATTAATTCCCCATCATCCACATCCAGTGCCTTCCGCAACGCAACAAGATGGTCATCCGCCTCCTCGCGGAGTTCCTTGGCGGTTTCCAGCCCAACTTCGCCGTCTTCAAGTGTCTCAGCAATCTCTTCGAGACGGTCGATCCGCGACTCGATATCGACATCCTCGTATGCAGCCATGGCGGGAAGATGATAGTCCAGCAACTTGGCTATGTGGATTTCAGCATTCAAATCAACAACAGCACAACCAACGCGGCCCCAAGGAGTAATAGCCCGATCAGAATAGCAACGACGATGCGGAGACGCCGTGCTTCGGCCGTCCCAGCTTCGATCTTGGCGTCCGCCTCCATCTCTCGATACGCGTTGTCGATTCGAGAATCCAGTGCTGAGAGTTCCTGGTCGACGTGATGCTGGTAGGCTCTGTCGATCCGTGCTTCAAGATCACCGACACGCCCTTGGACAGCCTGAGCCGTTACAGCATCCGTTTCGGCAGCATGTTCGATGTCTCGTACTGCTGTGTCAATTCGCTGGTCGAGTGTCGTCAACCGAGTCTCGACGATGGCGGTGTATGCTGATGCAATGCGCTGATCGAGATCGGTAAGTCGTTGCTGTGTCGCCGTCTGTGCTGCAATTTGTTGCTCAAGCGCTGAATACGCGGTCTCGATACGGTGCTGGTACTCGACAAGTCGCTCCTCAACAAGTGCTGCATACGCACTCTCCACACGGCGTTCTACTTGCGTGACGGACTGTCGAACCGAGTCCATATTCGGCGTCGTCGCCACACCCGCATCGGTCGGCGTCATCGCTCGCCGATCGGCGACGGCTTCCGCGAGCGTCTCATCGTCTTCGTGGCCGATCGCAACCACAACGGGAGTCGACGCATCAGCGATTGCACGGACGACCGGTTCTTCGTTGAAACACCAGAGGTCAGCATCGGACCCGCCACCACGCGTGACGACGATTATATCGACCGAAGAGTCGCGTTCGAGCCGTTGAATTGCGCCGACAAGCGATGGAACAGCGTTCTCTCCCTGGACCGTCGCGCCACAGAGTTGGATCGTTACCCCCGGTGCGCGGGCTCGAACGCTACTCACGAAGTCTTCCCGTGCGGACCCAGAAAGCGACGTTACGACACCGATACACTCCGGATACTCCGGAAGCGGACGCTTCCGCTCCTCGGCGAGCAATCCCTCCGATTCCAGTTGGGATCGCAGTTGTTCAAGTTCCTGTGTGCGCGCGGAATCACCAGCCGGCCAGTAATCTGCCACGACTAGTTGCGTGTTCCCTCGTTCTGCATGAAAATCAACCGAGGCACGGACGATCGCTGCGGCTCCCTCTTCGAGTGGCTGCTCGAAGGTTGCAACTGATTGGGACCACGCGATACACGAAATCACGGCCTCGTCGTCGATATCCCGCAGCTCGAAAAAGGTCCCAAAATCGTACGAGTTGACGTCCGAAATTTCTCCGTAGACATACGTGGGAAACCGATCGATGGCGTCTGTCAGGACTGCGTCGAGTTCAGCGTTGAGTCGCGCGACTGACCAAGCACTCCCTTCCAACGCGTCGACATCGAAATCGATCGACTCCTCGTCTGTCCCAGCCATTGTAGGATTGGTTCTGACACAGTCGATATAGTTCTGACGAGACACTTGTCCCTCAGGCAAGACGAGCTCAGGAGTAACAATAGGTCATCCGATACACGTCCTCGCATTCATATTACAAGCCGAATCCAACACCACTGATGCCAGAGCACACTCGCCTCGAACGGATCATCATCGCTGTAGCACTCACTGAATTTTCCGCACAGCACGAACAAACGGACCCTGAACTAGCGGAGTATGCCGAGCGGCTCGCCGAAGAACGGCTCGACTGGCGCACAGCGAAATAACGGTCGAGTGGAAGAAGTGACGAGAGTTCGAGGTCAGAGATATCGGTAGCAGATGGTGGCTCATGGGAGTGAACCGTGTAGCGTGCGTGTTCGGATATCGATTCCAACGACATTCACAGAACATTCCATCATCGTGATCTTCGACGTAGGGGACCGAGAACAGAGGACGATAGGATCGGTGTCAGTGCTCCTCGAACAACGATCGGGCCCGTTGCACGTAGCTGTTCGTGCCCCAGCTACGGGCATCGCTGATTGTATCGAGAAGTAGCTGTGCATCGACTGCTGATAGCTGTTCAGTTCGGACGAGCATCGAGAGGAGCGTTGGCGTAGTGACGAGCCGTGTGTCAGCAAGCGAGGCGTGAATCAAGCCAAGCTGGTTGAACTCGTCACAGAGGAAAAGCGCAGCATCGAGGTCGTTTGCGAGAGTGACGGCCGCGTTCTCGCCATCGTCAAGCGGAAACTCGGCGTCAAGCGCAACTGACCGTGTCTCGTACGCTTCGGTTCGATCGAGGGCTATAGATGCAGCACGACCGTGCGCGTCATCATACGAGGCGATCTCGTTGAGCTCCTCAAGGACTTTTGTTGGGACGACGACCTCGTAATTGGCGAGACAGAGCGCGAGCGGATCAGGATCACTGTCAGCAACGATTCCGAGACTGACGAGTGCGGAGGCATCGGCAACGAGCGTCGACATCTATGCGTCAGCAACCTCGTCGATGAAGTCCTCGTCTAACTGCTGTTTCAATACACGAAGATTTGCTGCCTCTTCAGCACCAACGAGTGATTTGAGTTGCTCGACGGTGATCTCGTCGTCGTAGTAGGCCGCGGCGATCTCCTGGGTCAGCGCGTCATCGTGCGTGGCTTCTTGTAGATACTCCCGGAGCGCGGTCACGAGGATGTTCGTCCGATCTTCACCGAGCACCTCCGCGAGGGCGTCGGTCCGGTCGATGAGCCGGTGTGGTGCCCGGAACTGGACGCGCTTCTTATCGCCACTCATAATGTGTACATTGTGAGCCAGCTTACTTAGCCCTTGTCGTGTGTACAACGTGAGCCAACGGGGCCGGGCTGTGGCGGGTGTCAGTCGGACACAAAATATATCGAATACACATGATTTGAGCGAGCGTGGATCACGACCCCTCAGCATCGTCCTGCCGCTGTCGATCTTCCTGAGTATAGCCGCCCATGCGACCGTCCTGTCGAGCCCTACTTACACTTTGTGCTGTTGATCGGTAGGCTTCTTCAGCCCCTTCGCCACTGTGGCTCATGTTCAATGACTTGTTCCTGTCCATCCCCATCTGATCAGCTGTCAAGGCGGCATTCTGATTTGCGCCGATGAACAAGAACTCCCAGTCGTCTTTCTCGCGTCGGGTCTCAACTCGCTCACGGACTGCATCCTGTGGCGTTTCAGACGCGTTTTCTTTTCCATCAGTCAACACGACTTCGACGACGAGGGAGTCTGGCCCTCAAAATTAACAGAACATTGCGAAGAAAACGGAATCAAGCGTTACACGTACTCACCTGGCGAATTAGCGTTCGAAAAACGTCTTGACTGACAGGAAACGCGAGTTTCACCGATTTCAGTGCATCGTGAGTGCCTGATCGATTCTGTGCGGGTTCAAGCCCGACAGCTTATAATGGGTTGATGATGAACAAACCAACCGAACTGGGGGCTGTATGAACGATCTCGTGGATTGTCCTGTGGATACGTGCTCGTTCGGCGGATCAGTCCTAGTAGTGGCTGACCACATAGCTGAGACTAACAACGAGGCTCACACGTGGGATGCGCTCGGTCACGCAAACGCCGACGAGTTCTGCTACACCGTCCACTTTGAGGAAGGGCAGCGATTACAGAACAAAGCTGAGGAAGCGAGAAATCTCGGCGAGTACGAGATAGCCATCGAGACAATGGAAAGAGCGCTTCGGCATTTCCAGCGTGCAAACGTATTCGAGTACGACACTTCGTCTGCTGAAAGTCGGTGCCAAGAGGTGCAGAGAACGCTCAATGAGATCGAAACCGATGAACAAGAGCAGGTGATCGACGAACTTGTCGACGAAGCTGAGAACGCTATTGACACTGGTGACAAGGCTCACTTCGACGGCAACACAGAGGCTGCAGCACAGGCATACGAAACGGCGGTCAACGCGTTAGAGGAGGCCCGTAGGTCAGCGACCCAGTCGGCACCCGATCGAATACCGAAGATCAATCAAGAACTGAACTGCATCCGTGTACGTCAACAGAGCCTTGATCTCTCCACGTCTCATCAGAGGGTCCGCGAACTCGCAGCAGATGCACGTGATCACGCAGCAGCAGGCAACGGTGCATTCCAGAACTCGGAATACGAGACTGCGTTGGAAGAGTACGAAAAAGCAAGAGATCGGTACGAATCGCTAGCTGATGCTCTTCAGGAGTTCTCATTTGACGACCCAACAAACGACTCGTCAGAATGTGATGTTTGTCGCCATCGGTTTGACAACAGACTCGACGACTGGCAGATTGAGTTTGATGCATCGCTACAGGTCTGTCCGTCGTGCGCGAGATTTGGCCCGGGTGGGAATTTGCCGAGCCCACAAGATGTGGCAACTGAGCTTCGAACAGTCATGGAAAACATCGAGCGTATCCGAGACGGTGACATCGGGTTGACCTGGTCGTCTGGCTCAAACGCACAACCGGACGAGACCGACGACAACGATACGGAGGCGGGTAGTCGGGATAGGCGACAGATGCTTGTACAACTGGTTGGGCTGTACCAGCAACTCGGTAGCCCTCCGACTGCAGAGGAGATTGATGGACACACTAATTTTGGTTTTCTCGCGTATCGAGATGAATTTGGAAGTATCTCAGATGCGCTTCGGGAAGCAGGGTTCGACAGTTGAGGAGCGATTATTGGCGGGAAGCGATCACAAAGTTTGCGTTGTTTCCTCCCCGACTCATAGAGCAGTGATTACGAGAACTGCGGCCGCTCTGCGTACTGAATTGGGTCTCGTGCGCCAGCATTCCGGAACGCCTCTAGACGGAACGCACAGGCGTCACACGTCCCGCAGGCCGGTTCGTTGTCACGGTAGCACGACCACGTGATGTCGTAGGGCACATCAAGCTCTAATCCCCGTTCCGCAATCTCGGTTTTCGACCACTCGACAAATGGCGCTTTCAGGTCAATCTGCGTTTCTGGTTTGGTCCCTACGTCGATCACGTTCTGGAACGCCTCGAAGAATTCCGGCCGGCAGTCCGGATACCCGGAGAAGTCCTCCGAGTGGGCACCAATAAACACGGCCGAGGAGTCGGTTGCTTCCGCGTACGATGTTGCCATCGACAGCAAGTTCGAGTTCCGAAATGGAACGTACGATGTTGGGATATCGTCACTCTCAAGATCAGCGTCAGCCACGTCCATGTCTTCGTCAGTCAGGCTTGATGCGCCGATTTGAGCGAGATGGCCCGTTTCTATATGCAGGAAGTCAGCTGCGTCAACCTCCTCAGCGAGGGCCTTCGCACATTCGAATTCTTTGTCTTCCGTTTGCTGCCCATACGACGTATGGAGCAAATACGGCTCGTAGCCCTGCTCCATCGCCTCGTAGACGGCAGTCGCACTGTCCATCCCGCCCGAAACCAGAATTACTGCACTCTCAGTACTCATGTTTTGTCACACTCCGCGATCGGTTGTTCTGCTGTACTCCGCGACGAACTCCGATAGTCACGCCAGATTTCGAGGGCCGCAGCGTCTCGATCGATCCGTCCTGAATCGTGGTCATGTTCCTGGAGCATCGTTCCACAGATCCACGTGAAGTCGTGGCGTGTATCGAAATCCGTACTCCATGGCAATCTCTGCCACCTCGCTACGCGTGCCGTCGAGTTGTTCGCGCGTCATCCCTTCCGGCATCAACAACACGTCATCATCCGCTACAGTAGATGTCGTCTCCGCTCGTACCCGATCAATCAGGGCCGTGATTTCCGGCAGGTCACTCTCACCCGTCACGACGAATTTCAACTGCGTCTCGTAGGTATCGATCAGTTGTGATAAGGCGTCCATATCGATCCGCTCTTGCTCGTGTTTCTCTTCCCATTCTCCCTCACCTTTCGGGTCACGCTCAGGCGTCGGAGTACTGCTCGCCAATTTCGGACTGATACTCGCCAGATCGATCGGTGCATCCCGGTAAATCGTCCCGTTGGTCTCTACAGTCGTATGATATCCCTCCGCTGCAAGTCGTTCTAATAGCTCCACCGACTCGTCGTGAATCAATGGTTCACCACCCGTAAGGACGACGTGGCTTGCTTGCTCGTGGGATTGGACTTGCTCGACGATCGACTCAACGTCACGCCATGCCCCGGTCGGTTCCCAGGACGTGTGATACGAGTCACAGAACCAACACCGCAGATTACATCCGGAGGTGCGCACGAACACTGACGGCACGCCCGCAAGCGTCCCTTCCCCCTGCAGCGAGTAGAACACCTCGTTGATCGGGAGTCCCTCACCAGCTCCCTCAGCATCGAATTCGGACTCCTCCGTGTCACTCGCCACCGGCATCAGTACGTTGCACAGAGCTCCCCGGTTTCACGCACCGATACCGACACGTCCGAGACTGTGTCCGGGAACGCCTCCAGCATCTCCTCTTCGAGCAACACGCTCATCACCTCCGCTGTCGGTGGATATTCAAGCACGACAACGGAGTCTCCATCACCGGCTTCCTCGAACGCCTCAATGAGCGGGTCGCCGTCCTCAACGAGGAACCGATGATCCCACGCATCAATAACATCCGTCACATCACCCTTGTCCACAACCCACCCTTCTTCAGTGAGTTCGCCTGTTACTTTGATGGTGATTTCGTAATTATGGCCGTGGGGCCGCGAGCACTTCCCATCATGATGCAAAATTCGATGGCCAGTACTGATCCGGATTGGCTTCTCTTCGCCAATTATCAGAGTTCGTTGGCCTGCCTCTTGCACAGAATCCGACCGAGACTCATGTTCCGATAAACTCTCGGGCATACTTGAAGAATATCTTGGGAATACATAAGCTTTGAGTTTAGTTCCACACACTCCCCCTGTTCAGACACCCAAGTAATGATCTGTCTCAGTATCTCTGGAATTTTACAGAGCTTGTATGCAGCAAATACTCACACGAGGTCAACCCTACCAACAACGATAGAATTAAACTATGGCTCGATAACGATAATCACCGTTTCCGCCTTACCGTCCACTTCGATTGTTCGTCGTCATTTTCTGCACAATTCAGACGGACGGAAACAACACTGGCGAAGGCTCATTCCCTAAAGCGAAACCGTGGATGATATGAGCGGCAGTCGAGCCATACCCCACCTTGCGCGGTTAGAATCGTCTCATAGTGTAGATTCCTATGACTTCGCTCACCCTTCCTCCTGGTACACGAACTGCTCAAGGACTGATACAGCATCCTCGAAATATGGACCGGATTCGACAATGTCCGTTTCCCTATCCCAGTGGATAATTCCGTTCTCGTCGAGGACAGGTAAGTGACAATGATATATCTCTATAAATTCTGACTGCTCCTGCATGCGCTTACATATTTCATTTAATTTAATCTCATCAGCTGCGCTCCTATCGGAGATCTCCATGATCAGCCAGTGTCTTTTGGGAGAGCTAAGAGTGTCGAAGATGGTTTTTAAACTGATTTCTTCCTCCCGATTATTTTCACATTGTCCCATCGTGTCACCCACACAGGAGTTCCTTTGTTTATAAATGGATAACAGACATTCTGGCTGTGTTTCTTTTATCAATAGTTATTGAAGAGGAAATGAGTGAGAACTCTCAGATGAGACGTACCCGGACCCCAAGGTGACTATCGATAGGCGAGGAAAGCAAAAGGAAGGGAGACTCTCCGAGTTATCAATTTAAGTATCAGGTGCTATCCTGATAGAACAGGAGTAACCTGTGACATTCGGTAAGTGGCAGTGAGAAATCTGCTTCCCAGAGTTAGCGCCGAAAAATATAATACACCAAAGTAATAAAGTACAAACAGTAGCTGACCGGTATTACCGCACCGGTATGGATTGTTGGGATCGCCTTCGAAAACCACCAGCGTAAACACAGCCCGTTCACGACAGCCGGTAGCAACTGGTCTTTCGTGTAGTTCGGCCAGTGGTACCTATCAGCGGCTGCACTGCGCTCATTGCTCACCGAAACCCATGTCTTCTCGCCAACAATCCATAGCACGGCGTGTCGCCTTCGAAAACAAAACGACTGGGGAATCATCAGCCAACAAGGTCGATCAAACTCCTGCTGAAGATTTTGATACCACATCCAGCTGCAGCGAATGCGACGCGAAGACGTTCACTCGTAGTCCTGCAGGCGAATGGTACTGTGACTCTTGTGGGGCCATTCACACGCAAACTGAACTCAAACATAGTGAACCGGGGTGGACACCCCGGGAACAGCGGCGCACCGGGCCAACACAATCTATCAGTCGGTTCAGCGTCGGAACCCGGGTCGGCAATGATAGTTCGGAAACTGCTTTCTGGAGTCGGTATAACAAACGGCTGAATCATAAAAACCGGACACTCCGACACGGCCTCAAAGAGCTTCGCGCACTCACAAGTTCCCTGGAGGCAAACGATACCCTCACCGAGCAGTCGGCGTTCCTCTTCCGGCGTGTTGCTGACGATGGGTTCCTGGTCGGTCACTCGGTAGAGTCGATGGGAGCTGCTTGTCTTCACGTAACTGCCCGAGAACACCACGTTCCGTTTCCCCTCAAGCAAATCGCCGACGAGTCCCCTGTCTCCCTCGAGAAAATAAAAAATGCAGTCAGTAGACTGTTAAAGGAGTACGACCTTCAGGTGGCCCCTCCAGAGCCATCGGTATTTCTCCCTCGTTTTGCATCTGAGGCGGGTCTCTCCAGCGAGACACGCCAGTGTGCATACCATATCGCCCGCGCTATGGCCGAAGATGGAAAACACATCGGACAGAGTCCTACAGGAGTTGCTGCGGCAATCCTCTACGGTGCTGCTAAACAATGTGGAGAAGAGGTTGTGCAAGAAGATCTCGCCTCGGTAGCGTTTGTGAGCGTTGTAACGTTGTCACGTCAGTGGCAGACCGTCAAGAGTTATTTAGACGGGGTGGAGAACGCCTAATTCCCTATCAAGGCTCATCCCACGGTTGAAATTGTGTTACAGATACCGATGGCGGACACGAAGACGATAACTACACTATCAAGATATATTACCGAGGAAGTCCCTCGTACTATCACGCCATTCCGAGATTATCGATGGTACAATTAACATCCGCAGAACAGGACGTCGTCGACGAACTACTCACGTGCATCGCGGAAGCGATGGCACAACTCGACGACGTCGACCCTACATACGCGAACAAGACGAAGCTGCAGAAATTACTGTACCTAGCCATCGATGAGTTCGACCTTCCCGTCACATATAGCTGGTATCTTGCTGGTGCTGTTCTCCCGGGAGATTCCGGAACTCCCACCGGCCTGAAATCAGCCTTCGATAAGCTCCCGGAAACCGAGACACCGACAATCAAAGAGTCCAGTGACGGTTCGCCTCTCTGTGACAATGTAGAGGCCGAAGCCGCCACTAACGTGGAGTCTTCTGGAACCATAGATGACGTATCTGCCTCAGACGACGAATTCTTCGCTTCTGATATTGAAACACGCTTCACTGATTTATCGACGCAAGTTAATGAGGACACAACGTCGGCCGATATCGATCCGATCCTCTTCACTGACACAGAAACAGACGACACTAAAAGCTCTCCGAATAGAAATAATGATATCGACGACAAGCACGGAGATATTGTCGATTTTTATATCTCCGTAATCCCAGAAGTGTGGCACCAGCATACGATGCGGTTCCTACAAAATTTCTATCTCGATCATGCTCCTCCGAAGTACCGCGACCTCTACGTCCAGAGCACTCATCTTCGTACACATTTACGGGATATTGAAACGACCGTTGCTGACCAAATTGAAGGGAATGCGCCCGATCAACCAATCGGGGAGTTGGTGAAGACGGCTGAACTCGAAATATCTGATCTCCACTGTACGATTCGGTCTTTAGAGACGTTATCGGCAACGTTCGACGGGGTCGTTCATGGGACCGACCTCATCGAAGACGGACTGATGATGTTGGCCCAGCATTCACCTGATGAATTCGAACAAGAACATGTGGCTGCAGTCCGTTCGATGCAGGATTTCTTCTACTACTACGTGTGGCGGTATCCCTGTCTCATCATTTCACAAGAGACAGCGACAGGGCCAGCCAAGGATGACCTCCGTTCGAACCGGCAACAGCGACTTACTGAGTTCGAATCCGAACTCAAGCAAAATATCGAGCGATTCGAGCAGGAACTTGAGAACGCTGGGTTGAAACCCGACTACACGGATTACCCGGCGAGCGATGACGAGATCGAGGAAAGAATCACTGCGCTCGCTGATCACTATATCAGTTCTGATCATGGCCAGTGAGGACAGCCCCGAGTCGGTCTTTGTTGATACCTGTATCTTGGTGAGTTTCGTGCAGCGAGAGTGGGAACGGAACCGTTCGACGGCGATTCTCGAATCTGACAAAGTCGACGTAGTGGTCAGTCCAAACGTCCTGAACGAATTTAACGACGTTGTCGAGCGTCGTCGAGATATATATGAGGACCTGATCGACTTTCTGCTTGAAAACGAGGGGCAAATCGAAGACTATGATCCCGGTGAGAGACGAGTCTATATCGGACAGAACGATGCAACTCACGTTCGGAACATCCAGATGACACTGGCATCACTCGATAATCGCCAGGAAGTCCTCCGCCGTCTTCGTCGGTTCGTCAGAGCGGCCGGCAAACGTGCCGACCACCTCGAATCGTCGTTAGAGGATTCTACGGTCGATCCGCTAGCACCGTTCAGCCTCGAGCTTGCACTCGGTAGAATCATAAATAATGGCGCTGATGTACGGATCGTGACGGATGCCGCCGGTTGGACTGCCGAGGGTGGGTCAGGAATATTCGCTACACTTGATGGTGATGACATACTTGAGTACACAGAGGAAATTGTTGATCTTCTCGCTGATGAACAAGGCTCTGATTGGGTCATTGATATCGTTCTTCCAAAGGAGGTCGAAGCATCGTATCAGTCGATGTCATAGATTAAATAACCAGCTTTGTTGAAGATGTCCAGAGGTCCAGCAGACGCGACGGCGGGACTCTTCGAGCGGGCCGTCGTGAATACGTTGATGGCGTCGGTTATCATCCCATTCCTCCAGCTCTTCCTCCTCTCGCTTGTTGACGCCATACACGATGCACCAGTAAACGAGGAAGTGACAACTTATCTATATTCTGGCGTTATCGTACTTAGTTTCATACCTATCCTCACCACGATTGGTGCCACCCTCTTCGCGTACGCCATTGCGGGACTCCCAGGTGTCTTTGGGTACTACTTAGTTGCTATCGGGATATCCGGGCTACTCGGAGCCAACCTCACAGGCGCACTCATCCTTTTCACTGGACTCGTGATTCTCCTGATTGCATCTGCTGTCAAGGTGTATCAGAATCGTAGCCGGCGACCCCGAGGCGGAATGTACAGGTAACCTTCTATCCCGCCACAAGATATTCAGCTCTGTTGAAATACTCGGCGGATGAGAGAATCGGCATACTAAATATAGAGGATGAGTTCACCACAGCCCGTCCGACCAAATATAGAGATAGTCGTCGTAATCTTCAGATAAGACGAGCGTGCTGGCAGTAATCTTCGCTATGTTGTTTTCACATGTATATCCCCGCCACGCGTTCCAGTGAGTCGATGAACTCCGCTTTGCCGATATCAGCGGCTATCACGGGCTTGATGCCTCCTAGATACTCAGTGGAGGGTTCCCACGCGTCAAGCCATTCCTTCGTGAAGTAGTAGTTCGAAGCGTCGGGCCGGCCACCACTCAGCTTCACCGCCTCATCCAACAGCCCGCCTGGTCTCTTTCCCTGGACGATCACGAGATCTTCGAGGTGCCTCCGATCCCTGCACCTCAAGTAGCGTTTGATGTGAGCATTCTGCCGGTTTCGCTCGACTTCGGTTGAGATCTGTTCCTCGTTGAGCGAGTTGAAATCCACGACCCGATCAACGACGAAATAGCCAATCAGGTAGCGGTGCTTCGGTCTCCTCTGTCCGGGAGGGGTGAGTCCGGAGTAGAACCCGATGATATCGTCGGGTGCAAGCGTAAGCAATTTGCTTCGGGACTTCCCGGGGTCGCCGAAGGTGAGGGCTTCGAAGTTGGGGTCGTAGTGGATTGGGACGTTATCGAATGCCGCCGTCTCCTCGCCATCGTAAACCACGTACGAGAGGTACTTATCGTGGCCTTCGCTCGCGTACGTCGCAGTTTCCGTGGTTTCGTACTGCTCGGGAATCGGAATATACTCGAATTGACCATCGTCGAAGATGGGAGGACAGTTGGACGCGTTCTGTGAGTCGGCGGCGATTCCGACCAACACCAACGACATCACTGCCCCCCAGGAACCGCCTCAAAGCGGCTCAAGATATCGTCGAGCCCCTTCGATACCGGGCTACCGACATTAAACTCATCCTCGGGCTTGATGGCGAAGGTTGGTTCCGTCCAGCCAAGCCAATAGTCAGACTCGGAGACGCATTTCACGTGGAATTCACTGTTGTCGACGTGGTCATACGGGTTCAGGCCTCCAGAGGTGTTGCCACACCCACATTTGGGTTCACCACTGCCGTCTCCATGCTGGTGCTTATTTGGCGGATATCGGACGTTGCCATCGTCATCAACGTGACAGTCACCACGATTCTCTGCGATTTTCGGTCGGTCTGATACGTGGGTCAGGCGGTTCGCCACCGCTTCTCCGTCGTGCGCCCTTCGGAGGTACGCGCCGTAATCCTCCATACTATCGAAGCCGTGCGTGACCATTGCTACACTGGTCAGCCAATTACGATGAGATCCGACCCCAGGCCGCTTGTCATTCCCAGACTTGCTCCTAGAGGAAGACGGCAGGATGTACACGGGACACTTTGGCCGGCGGACTCCGTTCTCATCCGAATCGTGGAACAGCCTCTGAAAGGGGTGGTCCGGGTTGGGTGAGTTGTCGCCCTCTGGCTCACCGCGCATTCCTTTCTTACAGGTTGCAAGGCTCCACAGACCACCGAAGAAACTCGGCGCACTCCCGGTCTGGACAAGGCCTTCGCCAGAGCGATAGCGGATCGTTCTGGCAATGTAGACACGTCCATGAGGGACTGGTGACTCAAACTCGGCAACTTGATTTTCGTACCGTTCGATACATCTCCCCATCCAGTCACGCAGGTCGGAGATGCTCTCTATATCGGTGGGATCAGTTGGTGAGGATCCAACGGAATAATGTAAATCCTGGCCCATCTTTAGAAGCTAGTATTTTTTCCGAATACTTAGTATTTTTGTCAATCCTGAACGTGCAAAACTTGACTCGGAGTACCTTTCGATAGAGAAAGACGCAATAGATGCGCTCGATATTCAGCATGGTCGACAAATTCATTATTTATTAAGGATATCAACAGATCCGAATGCCCTCAAACTTCCACGGAATTAGAAGTTAATTGGCGGTTCATTTTGATCTGATATTGATTGAGGACCTAGTCTGGTTGATTGCCTAAATCAGTCGGTGTTATACTACTGCTCGTAATCTCTCGCCTGGTCTTGCTTCTGACGGTCTGTCTGTTCAAACCCTCCTGTCGTACCCTCTTCACGTGCCTGTCGAATTCGTTCTGAGGTAGACTCATAAGCTGCCCTCGTTCCTTCACTACTGTGTGCCATGTCCAGCGAACGGTCGGTGTCTATGCCCATGCTGCTCGCCGTAAGGGCGGCATCTTGGTTTGCACCGATGAAGAGAAATTCCCAGTCCAACTCCTCTCGCCGAGATTCAACCTGCCTTCGGACCATCGATTGCGGTGTTTCGGACGCGTTCTCTTTTCCATCAGTCAATACAACAACAATCACGTTGTCGGGACGAGCATCCGGATACAATGACGAAATCCGATCACTCATCTCAGTTAAAACAGTCGAGATCGCATCGTGCAACGCCGTCCGACCACTTGGTGTATAATTTCCGCTGTCAAGTTTCGGTGCTTCTTCGACCAGACGCGCCTGATAAACACACTCAACGTTCGTATTGAAATCATACAGCGTAACCGTTGTCGTTCCCTGCTCATCCCGCTGCTCTTCAAGGAACGAATTGAACCCCCCGATCGTATCCTCCTCTATTGCCGACATTGACCCCGACGAATCGAGTACGAAAGTAACGTGAGTCTTCATAGTGCACCCTCCAAGGGTGGTCGTGTTCAGATAAGCTGATTCCATGCGAAGGCGAACGATCTGAGCCAGTTGTCAGCAGTTTCTGGTTCGGTGTGACTAAAGCTATTACTAAACGAAGAAGTTCGTCGTTTTACCTCTCGAAAAACACGTTCGACACTATTCCGATTTCCTCGTTTTTCGTATCTGAAATCGAGGCCGTGTGGTGAGCAGGCTATTTGGAGCGAGCTTGCGCCATCGACGAGAAACACCGCGTCTTCGACATCGTGTTTCTCCCGTACTGTGGCAAGAAACGATTGAGCGAGAACGGTTGTAGTGGTTGATTCAAGCTCTGTATGGAGTAATTCTTTTGTTTCCGGATCAACAGCAGCATACAGCCAGTACTGCTGTCCATTGAGTCGGATCACGGTTTCATCAACCGCAACGTGATCCGGGCTTTGACCAGCTTCGGGCTGTAGATCTGCCTTGTGAACCCAGCTGTGCACGGTCGATCGAGCCCGTTTGACACCAAATACTTCGAGAATAGAAACGGTATTCGAAAGTGATAGTCCAGCAAGATGGAGCTGAATACCAAGCTTCATCAGCAGCTCCGGTGTCGCTTCGCGTTCAACAAACTCTAAGTCAATCTATTCAATACTACCGGTGAGGCGGGCGTTTTCGGGCATAGAACACTTTGAAAACGCATCGCCTCACCTTTCAATCCTTATCTGAACACCGCCCCAAGGGTGGTCCTTACGCATAAATGTGAAATTCGCTTTCTACGGAATAAGAGGGCACATCATTCGGTATAATCTTGAAGATCAGACTGGTCCTCTGGTTGCTTCACACCGAGGAATTCGTCGATATTATTTCGCAAAATCCGTTGGTGCTCGTAGAGAGTACGCTTCGTATTGTCGCTGTGGCCAGCCAGCTTGATCTTGTCGACCATCCGTGAGATATGATCTATCTTTTGTTTAGTTCGGTTATAGGGCTGGGATCGAAATTCACGCTCTTCTTCATCAATGAGATGTACAACGCCATCCGGGTTTTCGAACCCGATAGGCGACGATCCATTTGGCGTTTCAAGATCACTCTTGAAATTCAGGTACGGTGAATAGTAGTCGAGGAGGAAGTCTTCCGCACGGTCGTATGACTCCGCTTCCCACCAATGGAAGTGGCTAATATCCCAGATATCCAAGCGACCATAGCTGGCTACGCTTGAGTCTTGACGGATGAAGTGCTGGCGAAGTCGACTTCGAAGGTCGCTGCTTTTCCCTGCATAAGCTGCGTTCCCATCAAGATCAAACAGGCAGTACACTCCCTGTGTATCTACCGGAATCTCTCTCAGTTTATCCGAGAGCATCGGTCGAACAAGACGAAGCCTGAGTTAAAAATTGATGGGTGATCTCTCAGTTGAAACATACCAATTTGATCGCGGTCAATACTGGATACAGAATATAAATCTATTTTATTGACATAGGTCACGTCAATATATCAATGGACGGCAGTGAGAAGACGCGGAACAACAATGACTGAGCTGAATTCAGGTGACTTGGACGTTTCGAGTTAGTCAATTAATCCTGCAGATTAAGCTAAACGATACTATCTTTATGTTAACGAGAAACACGTAAGATGTCGGCAACTGTCAAATCTGATACGAACCAAGATAAGATATCTTCGAAAATGGCAGATATTGACGAAAATGCAACCATTACACCCATTTAGAAAATAACGTATCCTCAGACGACTGCTAAGCCTGGTTTCTTGATTCTGAAGCAGTGATGGAGCAATACAATGAATCTAAGTTACTTCGATAAATAAAACCATATACTATTTATTATATCCCCTATCGGTTCAGCGATTCATATATTTGTTCAAATGCATCATCCCTATCGATATCCTCTCTCGGAATATCTCTTGTGCGGAAATTTAGTGAGTCGAGTGTCTCTTCAACAAGATGGGCTTTTCTCTCTGCTAATCTCTTCCAGTTCCACTTTTGATTGAACACATGAACAGTAGGATACTCATTTGCTACGTCTGAAAGATCTCCTTCTCGCTTTATTTTGAGCAGTATTGATTCAACAAGATTTGTCCGAAAGTCTCCGTAAGCAACTTTAAGTGGCTGGTTATCGTCAGTTCTCCCAGCTTTGTTTTCGTTATCTCCCTCATTTTCTATCATCTTTTGAAAGATTAACCTCTGGTCATCAATGATGGGTTCCATATTTTCCCAGTTAACTTCATAGAATGACTCGTGCTCATCCTCATCAATATCAAAGTGTTGAAGGAAATCAGCAGCTGTATCAAATCTATCCTCTAACCCTTCTGGTTCAATCAGGTCCCAATCCATTATTGGGTCCTCTTCTGTATTGTCTTTCACCCATCCCTTACTTTTTCCAAATATATCTGATACTTGATATAGCAAGAATTCCAATTCGCCATCGGACAATTCTCCCAATTCCGAAAATTCCACAATTAGCCTCACGAATTCCTCTTCAGTTGCTTCAATATTATCGAGGTTGGCAAGGAACTCCCCCATATCATCTAAGTCCTTATAAGAAGAAAGATAGTAGAATGCTAGCTTAAGTGAAAATGGACTGTTCTTTATTCTGTTGTTGACTGTACCATTGATTAACATTCTATTACCTGCATCCTCGATGAATCGCTCAGTAATTCTACTAAAAATGAGATCCCCTTCGTCGTCCAAGTTGCACTGATCAATATCATCACCCGATAACCAATTCGGCAGGATACCTTCTGATTCGATAGCCTCGTCCCCTAAATCGCGGTCCTCTATCGAGCCATTACTATTACCAGCATCTTCCCTCGGATGGCTCAAGAAGTATTCTAGCCACGCTTTTTCATTATCACTATCCGAGAGTTTTGGTGTTTGAGGAAGGATATGCTCTTCCTGTAGCTCCTCCTGCCGCAGCTTAATCGACGACTCCGTCGATCGTCGGCCTGCATCCTCGGCGTTGCGCATATTCTCCCGCGAGATTCGCAATAGAAGCGGTTGGAGGTTTGGCCACGCTGATTTGTACAAGAGAGCTTGCTCTAATTCTGCCCGAGATATCTGCTCCAGCTTGGTTGAGTGAAGAAGAAGTTCGGTGAGAAGGTCGGTGTCTACGGAGCTAAACGAATCCGACTCGGAATACCCGAGATGGTCACGAATGTCGTTTGGTATCTTCTTTCTATTATAATTCACACACGAAGTAGTAAATGTAGTATCGATGGCCGTAGCACGCGCATTTGTTAGCGAATAGCGCAGCATGATGTTTTCCGTAACATCAAGCATAGTTACAAGTACCGAAGGGTCAACATCTGAGTCCCCACTAGCCAACTCGTTATAAAGTAGTAACTGGAATGGGACCCATTGTTCACCGGTTAGTCTCTGGAGATACTGGGATATACGTGCGTGTAGTTCATTTAATTCTTCCGAGGAGACGTCATCGTCATCAGCTTGGAAGTATTGGTTATCGAGTTGCTTATGTTTAGTAAGATCGATGTATCTCTGAGAGCTTTCCTCTAAATGACTTATAAATCGTTCACCTTCTTCCTTATCCTCAATTCTCGAGGGCATGTAAGCACTCGGCCGCTCTGAAATGCTAAACGCGTCAAGGACTCGTTTTCCAACCTTAGATTTATTATCGGGTTTCTCGCTAGTGGCGATAAGATAATCAATCAGATATTCCTCGGTATCGACGGTGTGATCGCTTAGCAATCTATTGATTTCTTCCCAAGAATCCACTTCGTCGGCTTCGAATCCGAATTGTGCCACGATGCGAGCGCGTATTTTCTCCGATACTGTTAGATTCTTTCCAGTCTCATTAAGCGATTGAAATATCTGTACTTTGGTTTCAGGTTTCACACTGGTTGTAAGTCTGACCTGTATAACCTGGAATCCGCGCATCAAAATAATAGCGAGATTGAGCATTGCATAGATACGCTGCATGTGCTGGTCCTCATTGAGGCTAATAACTTCCGATAGGAACCGATCAATTGCCTCGTCGTAGTAATTTTTGGCCTTAAAAAGCCTGTTGTGCGAGCCCCTATGTGCGTAGTACTTCGTATCGCTCAACTCAAGACCAAGTCTTTCGAGGTTATCTTCATCAATAGTCTCTGTATCTCTCCCCAACTTTTCAAAGATAGTACTGATTTTAATTCCCTGTCCGGAAGGCTCACGCATCTCATTCGCTATACTCAAGATCCGGGTTGCACTATCATCGAATATAATTCTGAAGTAATCATGATCATGACCGCGCATTTTGATTGAGAGTTTATTAGAACGTCCTTCAGATCCAGAATCTTCATAGATACATCGGCTAATAATCTGCTTTCGTAGAAATTCTGCAAATGTTTCTTCTGCATCATTAAGATTCTTGGATTCTTTTTCTATCTTTCTTCGCAATGTATTGAGTATGATAGAGGTAGTTGCTAGCCGCTGTTGTCCATCAATAACTTGGAATGAACTTGAAGAATCATCCTCTTCCGCAATATAAATCGTCCCAAGAAAACTTTCTGTGAGTGCATTTCGTTTATTGCTTGCAGAGTTAATTGTTTCAGCCTGATTCCGAAGACTATACCAGAACTGTTCATGATTTTCAACATCCCATGAGTAGTCCCTTTGGAATTTTGGTATCTTGAGGATAGAATTTGTCATTAACTTTCCGAAGAATGATCTAGAGATTTTCATCAGATCTTCATCAAGACGCTTCGCTAAGTCTCGATAATCAAGGCTCTCTAAATTTTGGATCCCATTTTCTCGAATTTCTGTTTGGATATCAATGCTGTAACTTTCGGAGTCTTCGTCAGACTCAAGGTCTATAATATGGCTTGCAATATCGGGGAGACTGTCCTCTGAATCTGCGTTTTCAGCTGACATTGTTCATAAACTCCGTCTAATCAGCAGGTGTTAAATCTATCGGAGGGTAGAATAGCCCATCAAAATTTTGAAAAATCCCCGGCCATAGAGGTGATTGAATAACGGATTCACGTCTGTATTCAGTATGATTCCTGAAATATATTGCTATGCAACCCACCTGACAGAACTGAATGAGAATATAAGAATTTTTTATGGAGATGTATTTCGTACGAATTATACAATCACACTAAAGATATACATCGAGTTCCTCTTCGACATATATAACCGCATTATCGTACTCGTTTTCGATAACTTCGCAGACTTCACGATTGAGGGTCAAACCACCGCGGGTGATATTCGCAGAGCCGATATATGCGTATTCATCACAAACGACGACTTTGGCGTGAAGGTCTTCTATCTCGAGCATCGTGACACCGTCTGGAAGTCGTTCTCGGACAAAGTCATTGTGGTCCTCCCCTTCGCGGACGATGAACGTCACGTCGGTATCGGGGAGTTCGGAGATTGCATCTAGCATATTCATGCGACGATCTTCTATATGCTCGTTCACTGGGAATCGAAGTTCGACGTCGCTTAGCCATGGCGAGACGACGATGGTCCGTGGGGCGTGCAACAGTGTGTACCCAATGAAGTAGCTCAGGCTGTCAGAAGTCAAGGAAAATGCTTGTACCATTGATCTCACCTCCTGGGGGGAGTTCCTGGTCGAACATTTCGTCAGCTGCATCGGTTGCAGGAACGGTTGTGGTCAAATGCTCTCGAAGAGCTTCTAGAACAACGTAGCTAAGCGTCTCACTCTGCTCACCTGCTTCAATACAGTCCGTTATGTGGAGGTTCTCGACACAACCGTCTATGTCTGGCGAATGGAACGCCGCCTTCACACGATCCGAGTCGGAGATATTGGTCTCGTGCTGCTCGACGGCATCAGTCGGGAACTCGTCTTCCCCGTTGATTTGTGCAGCCGCAACGATGTGTTTGAGGTCGTACGCGTCTCTCACAGCGATGTCTTCGTCAGTTGCGAACTGATGAGCGTGGTCGACGGTCGATACTATCTCTCCCGTAACACGGTCGATGACATCGTCAAACGCTATTGGCAGATACTCTACAACGATGGACCGTATCGTCTCCTCATTTGGATCGTCGGTCGGAAGCCGACCGACGAATTCTGCCCGGGACCATAGCCGTTCACCGATCACCTGCTCGTTGTACAGTAAACGGTTCATCGATTCGAGAACGCTTCCGGGGTCAGACTGAATTTCATCGTAGACGAGATCGACGATACCCTGTCCACCCTCAGTGCGCTCGAAAACATATACCTCGCCGACACCCTCGTCGAACCCGTAGAATACACGTTGGTTACTAACGCTACTGACATCCGTCACGAACTGTAGGAAGAAGTGGGCGGCAGTGTGATAGGCAAGATACTCGAAATCTGTGTCATCGAGGTCTTTGTACCGCTCAACGTACTCTCGGACTTCATCCTCAATGCTGTCTAAGAAGGTATCCATGTCGTAGACGAGCCCCCGGGTTCGTGTCGTATATCCGAGCGGCGTCTCGGGACTCTGTAGCTCTTGGGAGAATCTGTCTGTATCTTTGTCGTAGGCTACTCCGATTTCATCCCCGTAATATCGGCCGGGCGTAATCTCGAGAGTCACACTCTCAAGCGAAACTTTTGCCTCAAGGTCAGCCAGTGTGAGATCACCTGTCTGTTCGATGGGCGTGCGATTAGTTACGGTCGTGTCAACATGGGGTTCGGAGTGAATCTTACCGTACTCACGTTGCTCGTGTCGGAGACAACGGTCGATATCGCTGGGAAGAACCTGAAAACACTCTGGACAATACTGAACGATTTCCATAGCGCTATCTCCGGAGAGGTCCTGAACTTCCGACAATTGGAGCGTGTCCGGAACGAGCACACCCTCCTGCTCCTCACCAGAAACATGCTTGGTGTAATCCATCACAACACCGTCTTCAGTGACAGTCGTGTCTGGGAGGAAGACCTGCATTCGTCCGGACTCGGACTGATATTCCGAATGATACGGAGCATAGGTGCTGAGAATCTGGTCAATAGACTCCTCAGGTCGGTCCTGAGGGTCGTTTTCTCGGAACACCTTTACGAACTGTCCTGAACTCCCGAAGTAGTCTGGCGGAACGAACCAAACATCGTCATCGAGGCGCTCGTCAGTGGTCTGAAGGTACAGATCAAAGTAGTATGCTCCACGGAGCAAGTCCTTGATCCGATAGAGCGAGTTGTAAGGGGTATTCGCGTCAAGATACGATCGATACTCCTCTAGCGCGGAACGTAGGTGGTGAATCTGCTTTTCGAGTTGGTAGTACTCTTGCAGCCGATCGTCTTCGCTGAGTGTTTCGAGTTGATTGACGGCGTCATTCAGGGTGGACAGCTTCTCCTGGTTCACCTGTGGAATTGGCTCCTCAGCGGCTCTGTTAGCGTGATTCCGGAGCTCCATTAGTTTACCCAACAGTCCGAACAGGCGAGCGAGAAGCGATGAGAAGTGTGCCACCGTCTCGGCAGGGCTGACGTCCGGAAGTTCCTGTGCCTCTTCGCGTGTGTTGGCCAACTCTTCGTTCAGGGATTCGACGAGGTCATCGTACCCGCTCGCATCGTGCTTCTCTAACTTATGAACGAACCCAGAAACCTGACCATCGAATGTATTTACTACACGGAGAGTCTGCTCTTGGACTTCAAGAATATACGTCTCAATGGCGTCAGAGCCGCGAATGATCTCGCCGTCTTCCATCCCGAAGTACTCCTCGATATCCGATAGCTCCTCACTCTGCTCTTCCAGATATTCGTCGACCTCATCTCGAACGTCGTCTACGACTTGCTGGGAGAGGAGCTGATCGGCCGGAACGTCGAGGCCCAGCGCCTCGTCAAAGAACTCTTTCGGGTTAATGATCATTTCGTAGTACGCATCGTATTCCAAGTCCTCTCTTAGATAGTCTTCAAGAAACGTCCTGTGAGCTTCTACCGAAGATCTGAACCGTTTGGCGTCAATCTCCGAGACGTGGTTGAAGTAGCGGTTGAACCGATCATGCATCCACTCGACGACTCGGTTGTCCGTATTCAGCGGTGTTCGGATATCGGAGCCGAGGAACCGATCGGCTCGATAGAACATATTAGCGTCGCCAGTCAGGCTGGATAGGTACACGGCCACATGGGAATCCATACCCGGCTTTCGGGCCGCTCGACCGGCACGCTGGAGGAACGATGAGAGGTTCCACGGAGTACGATGTTGAGTGACGATTTTTATCTCTCCGACATCGATGCCGACTTCGAGGAAATTTGTGGACAACAGGATATCGCTGTCAGCTGCGTGATCCTTGTCGAAGCCTTGATCGGAATAAACGGGCAAGAACTGGAGCGGTTCGTCGATAAACCGTTGGCCCATACTGGAAGCAACCGAGTCCCAGTCTTCCTCGAAGAGACTCCGGCGATGGTACTGCCAGAGTTCGTTTGACCGGTCTGCGTCTCGAAGCTGGACCCGCTGTTGATTGATTTGGGAGATGCTGTCGATGAACGATAGCTGCTTGCTTCGGTTGCCTTCTGTATCCTCAAGCATCGTATGCCCGAGCAACATCGACTGCTGGATCGCCATCGAGGTGACGCCAGGCCCATCTTCGGGTGCCAGCATGAAGTAGTAGTGTTCGTAGTCGTCGTGACCGTCGTCGTAGTCAGACTCTGGAGGTTTGGTGGTCTCGATATCGCGTGAGGATAAGCCGAAGATTTGTCGTCCGAAACGTTCCGGATCGTCGATCGTCGCACTCGAACCGAGCCACAATAGTGGACTATCCGAGATATCGTCGACGTTCTGAATGATTTTCGCCGCGTGTGCGCCGCGCAGACCTGTATAGAGGTGGACCTCGTCCAAAACAATCGTATCGAAACTATCGACGAGAGGGTAGTGAGGCTTGTGTGCAAAGTTCTCGAGGGATTCGAGGGTCGTTAGTACAATGTCCGGTTGATGATTGAACACGAGGTCCTTACGAGAGAGCACCAGTTCTCGATCAGTGAAACGATGAGAAGAGTCATGCTCGCACTCTAAGACATACGATTTTGAGGTGTTATGAAGTTCGAATGCATGGGATTCATTTTCACCGCACCAGCAATTACAGAGTTTGAATCGTGGGCGCCCATTTGTCTTCTCGAAAAAACCCTCGGTACCAACGTCAGAGACTTCCCACGGCATTCCGCCAACATAACAGCCAACTGAAAGCTGATTATCGTGCTCTGTCCCGATTGCATGAACGTGCTCGAGAATTCGGCCAAGTTGGTCCTGGAGGAGCGCACGGCTCGGGTAGACGATGGCCACGGACTCCTGTCGCTCCTCACGTAGCAGTTGATAGAGAGGGCCGAGAAACGCCTCAGTCTTACCAAACCCCGTCGGCGCCGAAAAGACTGCACCCTTCGAGTCGTTTTCTGTCCGTCGACGTTCATCCAGTTCGTCAACTGTTTGCCAACTGTTAATTTGGAAGTCCAACGGATCAAACCCGAATACGTCAATAATCGATTGGACAAACTGATCGTCACCGGTATATGTACTTGTGTCTCGCCGGTCCTGCCTCTGACGTTCGTATTTAATCGCTTTTGTTACATGTGGGGGCTCCTCGTGGTCAGCGTATCTAATTTGCTTGTTTTCAAGCATCGCCTCGAGGAGCGGTCGTACGTTATCCTCTATCCGCCCCGGTTTCGTATTGCGGTCAATGTATTGCATTCTGACGTTCAATTATGACTGCTGTCCCACGGAGGCTCCTAATACATTTCCCTCTGGACTGAGGAACTGCACATCCATGGTTTGTTTCCGTATTTTGTGACCGATTCAATGAGTATGTATCGGGGTGTCCCTACTGACAGATGTAGGGCTACGAGAGTTTCAATTCAACATGGTCTGCGAGGTCGGACTCAGCAAGCTGTCGTCGTTCCTCCTCTGTGAGTTCATCTAATCGCAAGCGGTCCTTGTCGAGAAGTCGTCTAACGAGTGGCCGAAGCTCAGTATCGTCGTAAGCCCCGAACAGTTGGTCTTTCAGGTCTTCGAAGATCGCCGCCATATCGTTGCCGTACTCTCTGGCTTCCTGTCGATGCTCTTCAAACGTGTCGTTCGTCTCTATATATACTTGTGACTTCCACTCCCAGCCGTTCAATAGGGATTCCAGTGTGCTAAGTTGAGACTGGTCAACACGTTCGACACGTTCGTTCAGCCTCCGCATCGCGCTGATGGTGTCCTGCCTATCGATCCGTAATTGCTGGATTTGATTGGTCACCTGGGTTTCCGATTGTTCGACCGTCTTTGCGAGTGAATCGAGTTCTTTGTCAACTTCATCGTATCGGCCAGCCTCTAATTTTTCAACCGTTTCTTGAACAGCAGTCTTCGCATCCTCATCGATATCGATTGATTCGTTGAAGAACGCCTTTGTAAGTGCTCGTTGCAGTAACGTCTCTTCCATCGTCTGTGCAAGTTCCTCCAGCCGTTCTTCGAGGTGTTGCTGTCTATACCGGTAATACATTCCCTGGAGGTGTTCCTCAAACGTGAGTTCATCGGCTGATTCGTCACTCTGCATAATACTGAGCCACCTCCTTGAATTCGTACCCGATATCTTGAGAACCGTTTGTCGATCGTAACGGCACTGCTTGGTAGCGTTCGTAGACCGTGGAGTTATCCAATTTGATACTCGCTAGTACTGCCCGTATCGATTTGAAAGTACTTGGACTATACAGAGAGTTTGCCGCCTTCGCTGCCTCAACCACAGCATCGATGTCTGACTGTTCCAGCTGATTGAATTGCTTGAGCGGTTCCATGACGTCAGGGTCTACCTCGTAGGTACCGAGTTTTGAGACAATTCGATCGAACTCGTCCATGGAAATGTCACTGAGATTTGACTCGATATCATCGACGGTGTCTTGTTGGTATCGACTCGAGATTTCTTCAAGGCCTCGGCGTGCATCATACGCGGTATCTGCTAATTCTCGTATTTTTGTCCCATCTTTGAAACGGACTCTGTTATCGACGTTCTTGATATACGTCCGTCCGAGGCCCCCGAGAACCGTATGAGGAGTTTGGTGGTTGAGCCATTGGCTAATTTGATACTGGTCAAGGTTGGAACCACTAATACCAAACAGCTCACCGACCATTTCTTCGAGGTGAGACGCATTTTCGACGAGTCGTTTGAGTGCTCTGACCTGACTATGTTCGAGTTCTGAGTCGAGCCATGTGCGGATATCAGAATCGATTGCATACTCCCCGTCGCCGAAGCGGTCGCAAAGTGTTTCGGCCGAGAGAGGCTTCCAAGGAGAGTCCAGAACGATAACGTAACTATATGCTGCTAAGATGAAGTCAGTAAAATCGTACTGCGAGTGTTTCGTATAGAGGGCGTTGCTTGACTCTAGATTCGTATTACGGATTTGTGCCCGCCATTCCTTGGCGTAGCCAGTAAGCTGTGTTCCGGTCGTCGACAAGAGTTCGTCGTAGCCAGCATTTCTCGGGTTCTTGTCTCGTTCGATCCCGAACCTGAGGACGCTGCGGAGTTCTGAGAGTCTAAATTCGTTCGGATCGATAACGATCTGATCGTCGTCGGGGGTGTCTTCGGTAATCGAGAACACAAATGGCCGCTTTTGGCTACTGAGGTTGTACTCTAGCGACGTTCCCTCATAGAGAATATGACCGTCAGTCAACTTCTCAACCGCGTCTTCTAAACCGCGTTCCAAATACTGTGCGGTCCGTTTGTAATCACGTGGAGCGTTCCGCCAAGATTCGATCAGCGGTGCTTGTTCCTTGAATTCTTCCTCGACAGGATCTGTCTGCGAGATGGATTTAGATGAATCCCCATCATTTTCGCTATCGTTATCATCGTCACTGGCTCTCTCCGGTGAGGAGCTTATATCGATGTCGGACGTTGGGATACGGATTTCATCTACTCTGGCTTCGACGGGACCCGGAAGATCAGCTGTTCCATCTCCCGAGTCAACAAGTCCGAATGCCTTAGCGAAACGTCGGTCGACAATGACCATTTCGTTGTTATCGTCTGGTATTCCATACCAGCGCGCCAGTCGGCCGAAGTCTTCTGCATCCTCGTACACTGCGTCGGCGACGCCGATCCGGTTCACCAACGGTTGTAGCGACTTGGCGTTCGAAGGGACAGTAATCTTCCCCTCGTAATAGGCACTGAGCACATCGAACACGGTCATAATGTACTCCCGAGGAGAAGGTGTCCCCTGGTGTTCCTCCATGCCGATGAAAATCCGCTTAAGGAAGTGTTCATTGAACGGGAAGAGATCTCGAAACTCCTCATCACAGAGGCCACACTGATCACATCGCGTACCGGAGGGGGCCGGTTTCAGTTTAAAAGTCCCATCCTCACGTTCGTACTGAACGCTGTCGTCGAGCGACTTGAAGTAGCCGAGGTACGGTCGTACGAAGTCCACTGCACTGTCTTGATCCAAAAAGAGAACACCTTGGTCGCCTTTGTTCGTCTGGTAGAACTCGTAACGGGATTCGGCCGTTTGCGTATGCAGTGGATCGGTAGAATCACGCGTTCCGGCGATGATGAAATCCCAGGTGTTCTCTGTAGAGTCGCTCTCGATGAAGCTAGCTAGTTTGTTGGCCTCCATTGCCGTAATCGAGAAGTCCTCAAAAACGATGACTGGTCGAGTATCCGTAAATTCCGACCCGATACTCTTGAGAACAGACGATAGTGACGCAGTTTCGTACCGTTCCCTGACGACCCGCCAAATTTCTTCGTTGTACTTTTCAACGGCTTCATCTATGGATGTGTCAGTGAAGATTTGTAGGAACTCGTTCTGTCGATATTCCTGCTCGGTGACGAACTTAATCTCGGTAGCGTATTTCCCTCTCTCCACGAACAACCGCAGCTTGTCCCTTATGAACTCGGAAATCTTGTTTTCCTGCTTTTCAGTTACACCGACATCGTAACCTCGCTGTCGCAGATTTAAAATCGAATTAGATACGGCACTGTTCGCAACGACTTGGGGAACGGACTCGATGTCATCTCGAAGACGCTTAAAATCGGCTGCACCCTCCATTTCCTCACCGAACTGTTCGTGATAAAACTCTGGGAGTCGTTCAGATAGCAAGGACATCAAATCGTCTTCTTTGTCGACGTGCAGAATCGGCCGTCCATCGTCCTTTAACCTGTGTGAGAGATATGCACAGAGTTCAGACTTCCCCGTGCCGACTTCACCTTCGATCACGACAGCGAAGTTCTTCAGTTTGTCTTCGTCAAACTGATCGTAAACCTCCTCTTCAGAAACCGTCTCGATTTCACCAGCCGATTCCTGGAAAACTTCGATTCGGCGATGAGTGAAATCGAATAACTCTCGGTTCTGTGACCGAACAGCAGCTACCTTGCTGAACAATTGTTGGAGCGTCTGGTTATCGACCTCCTGGAGATGTGGACAGTACAACTCGGGCGCGGTAGCGGTCTTACTCATTCGGACATCACCTCGATAGTGTTCGCTTCAGCATCGATACCGTCACGTCGGGGGGTACGGGCGAGTGAGACGGCTCCGGCGTCCCCGTACTCTACCAAGCTGATGGTCCCGTCCCGAACGAGGTTGTAGAGAATGCGACTGAGGGACGCAGGTAGTTCACCACTGCTCGTTCTAGTGATAGGGAAGAGGTTCTTCCGGAGCCAATCTAGGTACTTTTCTATCTCAATCCGACCGTTTGATCCTCGTTCTTCGATTGCGAGCTGGATTGACGTTTCGACGATGTCAGGGTCTGGATAAACAGTATGCTCTCGTCCAGAAGCCTTGTGCACCAACCCGAGATACGCAATGATACGCGTCCAGTTAACGAACTTGTTTTTGTTCAGATCAATCTCTCCTTGCTGCGACATCGGAATATAGTTTTTTTCGTTACGGTGCCACTCGTTAATCGAGTCGTACAACACGGAGTCGTCGTTTTTGAAATACTGGATGTCCTTCTCAAGTAAATATTGGTAGTTCAACAGCACGACGGCTTGTTTCCCCCAGTCACCAGGCGTGCACTCTTGAGCGAGGTTATGGAGAACTGCCATTCGAAATTCGAGAGCGTCACTTTCTATTTCCCATGGAATATCAGCGGCATAGTACTCGCCGTCTTCCTGTCCAAGAAGGCGGACATAACGGAGACCGTCCGTCGCTTGTTGTACCGCATCCCTGTCGAGACCGGTATCGTGTCGAACAGTTAGTCGTGTGCCGTTACCTCTGCAAACGGACTCGTACACCGGACGTAGCACTCCCGGCGTCTGTAGTGCGTTGAGAATGTAGCCTTCGCTCATAGTTCGTACCTCGTTAGCCACTCTGCGTAGCGGTGATCAATAGGCGATGCTTCTGGGTCGAGATTCTTCGCTGCTTGGCGGGCTTCTCGGATCGAAGGATGTCGTCGAGCAGCCGCGGGATCGAACGTACTCCCCTCTGAAATCACAACTTTGTTCAGCGAGGACGCAATATCGCGTGCAGTATCACGATCCCACTCGATACGCCGTCGAAGCCATCGGACCAGTTCCGGCAATCCCTCTTCAGCGTCAAGTGGGACTGTTCCGAACTCTTCAGGACGACTGAACACACTTGTCAGAGGATCATACAGTGGCAGGTACGGCGCCTCGGGAAGGACCTCGAACAGTTCGGTTGCCTTCGATAGCGATTCGCCCGTGACGAACCGATACAGGTTTGCGTTGTCTTGGACAAATAGATTCTTCGTGTTCGTTAACGGCAGCTCCCAGCCGTACTCCTGGTACGCTGCCTCGAACTCTTCGTACACGGAGCCGTACGTTCCCAACATTTCGACGAATGGGTCCTGATATAGCGGTCGTTTGGCACCTTGTGGCTGAAACTGTTTGCTGTCAGTGAGTGCAAACAGCATCGAATCGCTCCTCGTGTACCGATCAATTAGATACTTGATCGTGTACGGCGTTTCCTCTTCGTAGTAGTCGTTCGTAATCACTCCAAAGTCAGGGCTATCGTCGGGAATATCCAGCGAGTTGCTGATCACGTGGTAGTCATAGTCCAGCTCGAAGTGACGGTCGCCTCGGCCGAACTGGCACCATGACGTTGGATAGGTGAAGTCGTCAACGCCGAGGTAGCAAAGCGCCGGCAGCGCTCGGAGGAGGCCCCACCGAGAGTTCTCTCTGGGGTCATACATATACGCCACCTCAGACTCTTGAACTTCGCTGATGAGTCGGTCTCGAATCATGCGGTGCCACCAATGATTGCCCCCAGCGTTCGCCGGTCCAAGAGGTCGTTATCGAGGTAGAACGCCGGAGTTCGGGCCAATAGCAGGCATTCGTCACAGTAGTCGGTACAGCGTTCACAGGCAGCAACTTCCCGAACTCGCCGTTCGACAGCATCGAGCTGGTCGAGGACTTGCCACGTGATGCCGTTGCCCCCTTGCCGGGAGTCGACGATTCTGATCACGATCTCATCACCAGTCATCGATGCCTTCACGCGGAAGTCGTCACGGTCACATTCGGCGACGATGGCTATTGCCTTCTCCAGTGCCTGTTCAAGACTCACCATCGCTTGTGGCCACGAAACCGACTCGTGTGAGAGCGTCTCGTATCGGGTTTGGAATTCCGTACCATCGAGATTGATCGTGAGCCCCTGGGTAAAGTACTGTTGACCGACCGGACGGTACATCTCCTCTTCGACGTCGTCCATCCGATCACGCCAGGATCCGCCGGTCGAACCGCTCGCTTCGTCACGCTCGATTACAGCTTCGGAGCGAAGTACCTCCTTATCGCTACCTCGCGTGTGCCAACGCTCGAACGCGTACACGAAGTCAGTCACCTCAAGCTGTCCGTACGTCAACTGGGCATCTATCCCGAAGACCGACCGTTCTTCAGACACTCGTACGGCGTCATTGTCGGTTGGATCTTCGATATATGTCGACTGGAGTCCCCGTGTCGAATACCCTTTCTGGCCACCTCGGGCCGCAGTGCACTCGACAGAACTGACGCCGTGAATAGGCGTCTCTGCGAGATCGTCTCCACAGTGGGGACAAGAGTCCGTCTCGGGGTCGTAGCTCTGGAAGGGACGCTCGCACTCGTCGTTGTCACAGACTGCAACAATCGTCATGGATGTCGCCGTACCGTGAACATCGTCGACGATGTAGTCCGTTCCGTGAAGTGTAAGAACGGCACCAAGGTCGTTTTCTTCGCCGGGGAACATGTCGTAGAGGCGCCCTTCGCTCTCGAATTCGATACCATCGCTCGCACCGGTGAAGTTGACCGGGAACTGCTGTCCGAACGACCGGTAGTTAGCGAGGTAGCCCAGTCGTTGGAGCCATTGATCGAGGCGGTTGTTTTGGTCGGTGAACGCCTTGTTAGTCTCTCCTTCGGTAGAGACACCAGTCAGTTTGGAGAAGGTCTTATCCATCCGGTTGTCCAACGAAAGGGGACCATCTCTCTCAAATACCTGTTCGAAGATATCAATCCCGCGGTCCCCGAAGATATCGTGTACATGGTCGGTAACGACGTCACGCCGTTCCTCTAACAAGAACTCACGGAGAATATCCAGCTGCTCGGTCACCGTATTCACGAAGTTGACGAGATTCTCCTTGCTTTCGTCGACCGTGTACATCCGCTCGAAGACGTTACTCTCGTGTGGGTTCCGAGCAAGGTACGCGAACGTCTCAGTCACAACATGACCAGCCAATAGTTCGTCGAAATCGTACGGATCTGGAACTCTAACAGGCTCGAAATCCCCAAGGAATGTCTCAAGATTTCCGTAATAGTGACTGTCGACAGGATGGTTTCCACGGACGGCCGTTACGACAAGTGAGGAACTACCCCGAGTTCGGCCAGTTCGACCGCTTCGCTGAACGTAGTTTGTCAGCGTCGGCGGAATACCGACCTGTGCTACCGTATCGAGAGTCCCAATGTCAACGCCGAGTTCCATGGTAGGCGTCGCACTGACGATATTTACGTCCGGATCGTCCTTTCGGAACCCCTCTTCGATCGCGCCCCGGAGCGTATGCGGGATGTTCCCCTTGTGGATCCCGACTGAGATAAATTCGGGGTCGATCCCACCGCGTATTGGCGTGGTAATGTCGTGTGCCCAGTGGTCGAGTGCGTACTCCCACTCGCTCGAGACATCAGCGTAGCCTGGATCGGCGACGAGTTCGCCGTTGCGTTCACGGAACCGAGTATACGTCTGGACATTCGTTCCACAATGAGGACACGTCGAAAGACTGTCTCCATCGGCCGTGACGGGATACGACCGATAGCACTCGTCGCAGAACGAGGCCTCAGAAAGCAAGACGATGGTGCTGTCGTCCACCCGTGGAATTCTCGTGAAGACGCCACTTTCTGCATCCTCGACGATGTCGTGATCTATCGCCGTTTCGCGTGCCGACTCGATGAAGTCGAACGTGTCGTTTTTGACATCTTCTCCCTGATTCGACGACTGAATCTTGTCTCGAATTTCGTCCCAGGGAACTTCAGTGATGATTCCGACATCGAGGAAGGTCTGGAGGATGTCGTCGAGATGAGCGTCGATGACGTGCCGTTCGTAGCCGGTCCTCGATTCGAGCCGGTCGATAATCTTCCCACGAGTCAGGCCATCAAACTTGAGTCGGTTCTTTGAGAACGACTGTCCGGAAGATCCGGCGTATAGATTGTAGAGTGCATGCCCAACAAGAAGTTCTTCGAGGTCGTCGGTGTCGTAGACGGATTCCGCTGTCACGAGTGCGCTGTCCAACAGATGACTGCAATTAGATAGCATCGCGTGGGCCTCGATATCATCGAGGAGTGACTGAAGGAAATTGAACGCCGTCCCGTCCTCGTTCATGTCGTTCTGAATGAGTGGGTCCCAGTATTCGTCACGGAGTCGGTCGGAAACGGATCTAAAGAGTTCAAAGTTGTCGGCCTGCCCTCCGTTTCGGACGAGTTCATCGACATACAACGTCTCGGCCATCAATCCATACTCCGTATCAATAATGCGATCACCGACGGACTCAGCAGTACTCCGAGAATCGGAGAAAACGAGAGTCTTCTTCGAGGGAGAGACACGGCATAACTCCGTCAGCATATACGACAACAACGACGAAGTGGGAACACCGATGTCAGTGAGTTGTGGTGACTGCCCGCATCCAGGGCATTTTCCTCCGTTGACTGACTCCGTCGAGGCATAAGCACCAACTGGAACGTACGACGACTCATCTTCCATTATTTCGCTGTCTGATTCGATTTCCACGTGTGGTTGGTGACATCTCCGACAGAACTGGAGTTCCGCCAAGTCAGCTTCACAGTGGTCACAGCGGCTATCTCGGGTAACCTCCTCGCAATCTCGGCACCAGAAGACCTTGTGAGGGGGTTTCAAAAAGTAGTGATACTTCTCAGTAACGACACCGGCTAACCGACCGAATGCCATGACTGTCTGCAAAACACCCTCAGGGTCGTCGACTCCTTCTGCAGCCATTTGCTCGACGAGTTCATCGTAGTGCTTGAACCCGACGACCCCTGTCGTGTCTTCCCCGAACCATTCCGCGAGACGCGCGACCTCCGGTACTGCTTCGATAACGAAATCGAACCATTTCGAGTGCATCCCACCGGTTTCAAGAACGCTCTCGACGATCCGTCGCTGTCCGCGGTCGCTAGTTACCACCGACTCGCGGTCGGTGAACGATGTCTCGACTCCGGGGTGTTTGGTATCCGTCAGAACTCTCTCAACAGTGTCGTCGATCGGGCTAGTGAGCCATTGACCGACCCTGTCGTTGATACGGATGTGATCCGTTCCCGTCACGAGACCAACCGATTTGAGTGTCTCCAGTGCGTTCCCCGCATTGAACTCCTCCTTGAGTGTCCGCTCGTCTACAGAGAGTACGTGGATGAGTGCCACGGCAGTGATGAGGTCGTCCGCCTCGCACGGTTCGAGCCGATCGAACGTTGGTGTTCCTTTGACTAGAAACTCTCGCGGTGTGAACTCGATTGTATTGATCCGATTTTCATCGTCTGTTCCCGTCAAGTCGGCGGCTAGTTCGGTTGGATTGTCGACCGTCGCGGAAACCATCGTGATTTGCGGATCTCGTTCGGCGAAATGTCCCTTTAGACGCTCGGACAATAGAGAAACCGCAGCTCCCTGAATACCACTCCAGATGTGAGCCTCGTCGAAGACGATGTGTTCGACTGGGGCTTCTCCGGGTTGTTCCCCGAGTATCGAGCGAGTTTCCTGGTTGTCGCTCACAAACATGTAATCGAGTGCTTCGGGACCTGTGAGGAGAATATCGACACCACGACGGATGCTCTCACGGGTCACGCGGAGCCACGGATACTGATTGTCATCGGTCCCTACACTGACGTCACCAAGGACTTTGAGCTTCTCCCCCTCGTTTCGGGGACACTCTAGCCCTCGTACGTACGACCCGACCTCGATTTCGTGATCACGAGTTCCCACTCGGCTAGGGGTATCCGAGTCCCAAATCCCAATCGTGATCCGTTCGTCGGGATCGCGTCGACGGTTGATCTGATCGAGGTACGAGATGAACCGATTGAGCTGGTCGACACCCAGCGTCTTCATCGGATAGAGAACGATTGATTTCAGCCCATCTTCATCGCTCGACAGACAGTGATCGAGGATGGGAAGGAAAAATGCCTCTGTCTTCCCAGAAGCGGTCGGCACCGCGAGAATGTTGTCGTCAGTGTTCGACTCGATTGCTGAAATCGTTTCAGCTTGGTGTTCGTAGAGTGAGCCGCCGGGGTCACCACCGAACAGTTCGGCGGTAATAGCCTGAATTATATGATCGTGATAGTCGAGTTCGCTTAAAAAGTCCGCTGCAGAGTCTTCATGGAACGCTGGAGCGTCCACAAATTCGACGTACGGGCCCTTCCGTTCGACGATCTCGTCACTGACAAACGACTGAGGATTCTGAACTCCCGCAACATCTGTCAGTTTTGTCATTTGTCGATTCCACCAAGTAACCTCCGCTGCCCTATCGACAGCCTGCTGCACTCGTTTCCTTGGTGTATCCATAGTAATTGACTATAGCCGTGGGCTTAGTAACCATCTTGTATTAATCATTTCTCTGTGCACGTGTGCCATGTTCTCCTTATGGTTGACGGATTCCAATTCTGATATCACGATAGGCTCACCACTGGTTTGACGTTCTACAAGCCACGTCTGAGTACATAAATGTGAAACTAGGGGTTTTGAGAATTAACCCAGGACGACTATTTTTGTAGATGACCGCTTGTCTTACTTCCAGCTTTTGTCTGCACCTATCAAGAGCCGGTAGTAAGTTTAATGCACCTGTGATCGCAACTGGTGTGTATGTCGTCACTATTGGTACAGGCCTGTTCTAAATCGAAAAATGAGCCGGGGGAGGCAATCCCTGCACTCGAACTCTACTCGGGATATTTCTTCAATATTATCAAAAAATCTATGAGAGAAGAGTTATTCGACGAGGAGATGGACATCTGTATACTATCCGCAGAACACGGACTTATCGAATCTGACACCAAGATTGAATGGTACGATAACCGAATGAATGCGGAAAGAGCCGTTGAGTTGGCCCCGAGAGTTCAAACTCAACTTCGTGAGACTGTCTCTGAAACGTATGACGAAGTCATAATCAACGTCGGTGGTACGTATCGACTGGCCCTTGAAGGTATATCCGACGCCGTAGATGCAAAAGTGTACTACATCGAGGGAGAAGGTATTGGTCACAAAGGACACATCCTCAAACGTGTCGTTCGAGGCGAACGAGAACCGCTAACCGAGGCACCCATTTGAGCATCCAAGCAATAATGTCGAGAACAATCACCGAGAACACTTTCAACTTCGAGGTCAATGCGACAGCAGGCGATGCTCGAACTGGGACACTTCACGTCAACGGAACCAGGCTCAAAACCCCAAACCTGTTCCCAGTCATGAATTTCTATGCCGGCGGAACAGAAAACAGCGTCTATGGTGGCGGCGTTCACCGGACAATGAAGGAGTTTATGATTGGCGCGGAAAGAGTGAGCGTCGACCCACTCACGAATTACTTCGATGCGACTATGATGTCTGTCTCTTCACTTACGGACTACAACCTCACTCGAAAAAGGTTTGAAGCCTACTTAGATACGCCAATCAAGGAAAGAGAACTCTTCGAACCGTTTGAGGGAACCGTCTTCGCTGACTCTGGCGGGTTCAAGTTCCTGAACAATGCTGAGATTGACGGAAGCGACTTTGAGGAAGATATGGATCAAAGAACGGTCTACCAGATCCAGAAACAACTCGGGAGCGATATCATTGTCAACCTCGATCATCCTATTGCCCCTGATGACTCCCACCAAGAACGTGTCAAGAAAGCTGAGCGGACAGCCGAGAATATTCACACTTTCCTCTCGCTGACGCGTGATTTCGATGGTGCTCAATATCTCACTCTTCACGGGTACAACTACTCAATGATGAACGAGTACCTGGATGTAATTACGGATAGCGTTCCGCAAGGCGTGCTTCACGAGGGGTTCGATGGAATTGCCCTCGGGAGCCTCGTGCCAAAAAAAGACGATCGTGGTGCCCTGATTCAGGCAGTCACGGACTGTCGAGAAGTGATGGCCGAGTGGGGAATGGAAGACTGGCCGCTCCACGTTTTGGGTATTTCAAGTAGAGCCATTCCGATTCTGGCTGCTCTCGGGGCTGATTCATTCGATTCGAGTACACACATACACAATGCAATCAACGGTAAGTACAGTCATTCGTTGATGGATCATAGTCCGATCAAAGAAGCCGACTTTTCGAAGTGCGACTGCCCGGTTTGTCAGTCGGATCACCTTGTCAATTGGATGCGAGGCAATACAGAATATAAAAAAGATATTCTTGGTCCTGTTGCGATGCACAACCTAATCGTTCAGAAACGAGAATTAGCAGACATCCGCAATCGTATTCAACAGGGTGGGGAGGACGCCCTCGTCGATTATTTCGAAGAGACATTTGGTCGAGACAGAACAATGCGGCAGTTTGCTCATCAGGTCGTCAATCAATCACTCGGAGGGTATTTTTAATGAAAAAATCACCAAAAGTCAACGAAGTCAACGAGTTTCTCGAAATTGCAAGCGACTTCGAGGATCCGCTTGAGGTCATCCGCGAATCGCTCTCGAACTCGTATGACGCAGGCGCATCGGAAGTCAAAATCAGCATTCGCAACCAGCCCGAGGGATCGGACATTATAATCGAAGACGATGGGCACGGGATGAACGAGCGGGACCTAGAATCGTTTTTCGACCTGGGTAATTCCCGAAAGACCGATTCGATTGGATACAAGGGTCACGGAACGAAAATCTTCTACAAGAGCGATCATATCGAGGTTACAACAGTCCGTGATGGAAAAAGCTACCGTGCAGTGATGGAGGAACCCTGGGAAAAACTCAATCGGAAGGAACTCCCGAAGTATGAACTGACGAAACACTCCGTTCGCAGCGGTAATTCCCAGACAAAGATCAAAATCACAAACTTCCGGTCCGGGAAAGGGTTCAACGCCGAGGAACTTACGTACAATAAGATCCATCACTACCTGAAATGGAAGACGATCGCCGGGTCACTTGCCCACAAGTTCGGTGAGTTTCAGCGGGAAATGGACATCATCGTCGAACTCGACGAAGACATCGATGATACGAGGGATAAACTCGTCACCACAAATCGGTTAGAACTCCCAGAGGAACAAGAAGAGCCCGGAGACGGAAGATTCCCAGCCGAGCGAATGTGCAAACACTATCCGGCAGAAGAAATCGATGTCGAGTACGATGGAGGAGAGACAACGGTCCAGATCGTCGGCATGGTCGGTGGGAAGAAGGCACGTAATGAACTGCCAACGTACGGAAAGCACTCTTCACAGTTCGGGGTCTGGTTAGCGAAGGACCACATCAAAGTAGAGCGACACAACGAGGCAATCTCTCACGACAACGAATATATCCACTTCTTCTTCGTTGCAAATTGCCAAGATATCGAATTATCAGCGAACAGGGAGACGATCCGGAACAAGTCTAGTTCAGTTTATCAAGCAGTCACGGAAGAGATTGAATACTACCTTTCCAAAGTGATGCAGGACCCCTGGTTCAAAGAGGAGTACCTTCAGACACGTAAAGAGGGTAAACACCGGCGTCGGATGGCCAACCAACAGTCGTCACTCAAAGAGCGACGGGAACGCATCGAAGCGGATGGGTTCAATCCAGCCAACAGCTCCGAAGTACTGCTCGGACTCGAGCGAGCGGTAAATGGAAACGCGTCGCTTACACTCTCTGTCGAAGACTTCCAGCCGGACGCTGATGTGCATGCCATCGTTAGACACGCCGGACGGCTCCGGAACGCTGCAGTCCATCCAACACTGACAGGTCTTCTCAACGAGGAAGTTCCTTTGGAGAACGTCGACCTTGCGGTATGTTGGACTCAAGGTGACCCGGCTGAACTCAAAGAGTATGAACGAAATGGATATATCGGCGGTGAACTCTCCGTACAACTCGAGAACGGAGCACTCGTCTATCGGGATGGAGAGAACCACTACACCGAAGTTATCGAGGTGAAACCGTTACTCGAATCCAAAGTCAGTGCCACTGCCGACGACTAATCGTCTAATCAAACAGTTGCTATCATACTTCGTCCATCTCACTTTCCATTTGACCGTTCAACATCCCAAGCAATTCTTGAATATTGTTGTTCCTGAAGAATTCCGTTAGCTGGAGTGCTTCCGGATCACGAGGGAGGACAACACCACGGCCGTAGGTATCGAAGGCATCCGAGATTACTTGCCGGTAGGTTTTACTGGTGACGTATCCGATAATTTCGTCAAATTGGTCACCGTACTTCTCAAGATATTGTTCAACACGGTCAGTGACGAGTTCAATCTGTTGTGTATCCTCTTTCGCAAGAACATAGTCATACTCCAGTACTGGCTGTTCACGTTCGTATTCCTCTGGTACCGGCCCGTACATACCAGAGACAGTTACCTTGTGAATCCTGTCCGCTTGGTGACCCAGCTTGTCGAATAGGACCGAATGCGTTCGAGATTTCGAATAGGGCTTTTGCTGACTACATGGGATAAGAAGGAGTACCTCTTTGTTGGCTGGTGGGTCATATGAACGAGATAGGATGTCGAAATCAGTCGGGCTATGTTTGAGCGAGATTCGACGGGTTTCGGTTGCTTCGTCGACTCCTGCACCCCACTGAGAGAGCTTTGATTGATCGCTCGTCAGAGTCGAACCTGGAAGCAGGTCGTATGCCTCCCGGGACTGAACATCTTTCCGAAGTTCTTTGTCGCGGAGTTGAGCTTCTTTGAGTCCGCGTTTGATGTCATTGTGTTCCCTAGCAAATCCGATGACGTAGTTGAGGAGTCGACCCTCACGAATCGCGTCGCGGACGCGCCCGAGTTCTTCATTGTATACCTCGAAATTATGCCGAGCTAAAAGCGCGTAGTAGTCGCTCTTTATGAACTCTCCGTTGGCCTTCCGCTCTTGCCGTTCGTCGTAGGTCAGATCCGTGTTCAGCTCCTCTACCAGTGTTTCATAATCGACACCATCCGAGCCGCAAAGGAGGCAGTTCGTAAGATCGCAGGGATAGCTACCATCCGGCTTGAGGTGGTTTTGAAGATCGTCGAGAGTGTGATTTGCCCACGTCTCTGGGTGGAGATACTTCTTATATCGCGCGGTTTGCATGTGTGTCGAACAGTCGAACGAGTCAACACCGAGAAGAGACAGTAGTCCCACTTGCTTCCCACCGACACCGAAAACGTGAAGTCCAATTTCATCTGCACGCGCTTCCGGAATCGCGTCCTTTGCTCCCTGAACGATGTCGACTAGGACGTCTATACTATCTCGCAGGGGTACAAGAGAGCCGATAGCGAATCCCTCAAACGAGCTGTCGATGTCCACCTCGTCAACACGGTCGAGAAAATTACCAACATACCAGTTAATCGTCTCGTAGTCGTGACCGTGCAGTGCGATATAGACGCTCGGTTCGTCGCCAGCTGCTTTCCGCTCTCGAAGCCTTTCCGCCGCACGACTGTTTATCTCGAAGTTTTCCTCGAGAAGGTCGGGATTGTCAATGATCCGGAGGCACTCGACGGCACTATCGATACTCCGGTTCATACGTTCGATTTTTTCCGACTCTTTGAGATTCGGTGGGATCGGATAATCGAGCGTCGCAACGATATCGGCACCAAAGTCTAGTTGGAGCCCCAAGATACTCTTTGGATCCGTGTAAAGCCCCCACTCATTCGGCACGCCGCCTTTCTCAGGTGCCTCACCGAAAGTGTCTGAATTCATCAGCTTGAAACCACCTGAGTCGATGAAGACGGGTGCGTTCAAGTCGTCAAACCGCTCGTGAAACGTCTCTTCTCTCCAAAAATCATTCAGATTGTTTGGGGATACCCCATAGTCAGTGAAACTCATCGCCTGAAACATGATTCCCTGAAGATGATCCTTATCGATGAGTTTCTCACGCATACGACGCCAGACGCCGCCGGACTTCTCCGTCGTACCCCCAATCATATTGACCACAGGGAACAGCACTGGCGTTTCTACGGGTCCATGCGTGACATCTAATTCGCCGAGACGCCCGTAACCATCATCGCCAACTGTCTTTACCCGAAACGACGCCATTGAATCACTGCCGAATACTATAGCGTACCAGATAGACCCTTCGTTATCTATACTGGCCCAATGACGGAGAGAGTATAATTAGCTAACACCCATCCCCAGGAGATTGTTGATACTGCTGAGCAGTCGCTGGGAAGAAAGGCGGCGAGCGCAAACTTGCGACAGTAGATGCCACCATATTGATGTGTCTCAAGAGGCAAGGCGACACAGTATCTTAGTGCATTTCAGCTCCGGCGAGGATTATATCGAACACTCTCTAGTAGGAGATTGTTGATACAGTCTCCTCGGGCGATTAGAACAGGAAGCGCAATCTGACTGCCTAATGGCGGACTTTATGTTCCCATACTCCAGTTCAGAATCGCAAGAAGGCTCTCCATAAATAATGTACCATATATGAGCACCGCGATTTTTATAATCTCTCATACCATTGAGAGTTCAAAGAAGCATCAAAACTATTCTTCTCCAGAAGAATTTAATTCCCACAACTTTGCGTTCCCAACCTTTTGAGAGGTGAGATCCTTACATTCCTCCAATTCAGTAAGTTTAGCGTGAGCAGTCCTATAGGCGCAACCAACTTCATCAGCAACTTCTTGGGTACCCGCTGAGCCTCCTAACGCTTTGAGAGCAGACAGAAAGTTCTCCGGAGTATATCGCTCAGTGTATTTCCCTGTCTGCTGATCTCGGTCTTTGGGCATTACTCTGTCCATTGCACCTACCTGTAGAAGGGATTTAATCTCTTTTGTCCAATGCATCCTAATGCAATGGTAAGGTATTTACCAATGCAGCCTAATGCATTGGATAGGGAGACCCGACCCAACGGGAGATCCAGTGTAAAGGATCCCCGCGTGGTGGAGCACGCGGGTGGGGCTTCCTGACAATCCGAGGTAAGCCCAATGGAACACTCAGTCACAGACCGACAAGAAAGCACGGATAGGAAGATCATTGAAGATATATATCAATTAAAGAAGATTTCGCTCGGGGAAGGGGCCGCGGCTTGCGAAGTCTGCGGCGCGAAACTCCGGGAAGGCGACGTGTGCGTTGCGTTCGCCTTCCGGCCGGCCGACCAACCGGCCTTCGAGATCGGGCACGTAAAATGCAGTGAGTGTCGACACGAACCCTCAGAATACTTCACACTCGGCGTGCGCGAGATCGTGCTTGACGGCCGGATCGGCACGTGCAGTGACCAGGCAACCCAATCCTCGTGGCCAGTACTGCTGGCGCCACGACCGCGCGCTGTGAGTCCGGCAGCGGCGACGACAGTCTACCCACTGCCAGGGGTCGCGTGGTTCCGGAGAGCGATCGCACAGAGCGACAGATACGTTGCCGCAGACTGCACACCGAACCGAAAACCATGGCAACGAGCGGTGGTGCGAGCTGACACCACGAACGAATGCGCGACCGATCGATCAGGGAAGGCGGGAAGCGACGACACAACCGGGCCACACCCACTTGATGGCCCGGGAGGTGCGCAGTAACAATGGCAGAGGACACGCAGACGTTCGACACGTCGCACCTCGATATCGATGTCGACATCCCACGAGACATCGATGAAATGTCGCTCCCGGACATCTACGTCGGGCTCGATATCGACCTGCTGGCGCCGGGCGACGGGATCGTCACGGACCGACATCACGCCTCAGCCGACCGCTACGAGGCGGACGACCCACAGAATCAGATCGCGGGCCAGATCTCGCCGTTCACCCTTTCGGGCTGGCTGCGCCATGGCTGTGAACGAGTCCTCCAGGAAGCGGGCGCGACGGCATGCCATCCGGGCAACGCAAGCGCGGACTACATGCTCAAAGACGTGTACGAACGCGATCTCGATGCGGGCTATCACGAGAAAGGCAGCTGTGTCGAAGACGACGATGCGGGCTGTGTCATTCATGACCTGTTCGGCGGGTTCAACGACCGCGCTGGCAGGGTGATCCGCCACCCGGTCCGCTTTTCGCCGATTCGACGCCAAGTGGACGTGACGAAGGGCGAAGCGGAAGCCCACTATAGACAACTGAACACCCAGGTGCGCTCGCGCAATGCCGAAGACGACGGCCAGCCGCTGCGGCAGGCAACGCGTGATGTGGTGGGGAATCTCGTCGGCACCTGGCGACTGACGCTGCGGGAGGTGAAACCTGAATATGTCGGCCTGCTCGTCGAGGCGATCGACTATCTGGATGCTCACAGCGATGAATTCGACATGCAACTTGGTGGCGCGCGCAACTTCGGCGCTGGCGTCGTTGATACCGAGATCGTAAACCCGCTGTACACGGACGCGGAACTCCGTCGTGTCTACAATCGTGCGCAGGCCGCGACGAGCGGGATGGACACCAAAGACGAGGTCTGGCGCGAGCAGTGCCGTGACGAGTTCGTCCGCGCGCTGCAAGCGCGAACGGCTGCTCGTGATGGTGACCTGCCGATGCCTGCTACACGTACCGGGGGTGAGTCGGCGTGACTGACGGGCACTCCGGGGCCAACGATGACGACACGACCGACGCTGATGAAGAGTTCGACGAGCTCGCCGAGCCTGTGGACACGATCATGCCGGTCGGGAACGGATCGAATGAAACGGCCGCCGCGGACGACGAGCAAGACGAAGGGGCCGACCCATCGACAGAGCAAGATGAATTAGATGAATTGGATGAATCGGATGAATTGAATGAATTAGATGAATTAGCCCCACCGGTCTCGGAGATCATGCCGGTCGGGAGCCGGGAGAAGGCGGCCGACGAATCGGAGCCGTCGGACACTGATGGAGGGACGGATGACTGACTCGACGGGGACTGGTCGTGCGTCGGCCGCAAGCAAGACTGAGACGGATGTGCCGCCGATGCTGGCGGTGTATCGCCACGATGTCCACAAACTGCGTGGCCGGTCGCATACGGCGGCTCGTGAGCAGTTCGCGGGCGTGCGAGTGAACGAACCGGTGCCGCTGGGGGCGGATCGAGCTGCCGCGCTGCTGAGCCGCCCGGATGAGGACCCCGAACAGACACTGGCTGCGTACGCGGCGCCGTGGCGGGTGTCGCTGCTAACTGGCGACGTGGTGTTGACGGGGTCGCTGGACGCGGATGGTCGTGGGGCGGCCATGCGAGAGTTAGTCCGGCAAGAGGATCCGGTGGCGATGCACGACGCGTGGCTGTCGTCGGCTGTGGCGGCGCTGTTCAACGAATCGCCGTATTACCCGTATACGTCGCTGAAATACCATACGCTGCTGACCGCAGCACTGCTCGATACCTACCGGGCAGGCGCCGACTTCCAGGAGCTGTTCCTGGCGGTCGAGGAGCCAACCGAGTCGGTGACGCCACACCGGACAGTGCTGTCAACACCCGATCTGCAGCTGTGCATTACGAGCGAGCCTGGGGACCGGCCGGCGGCGCGGCTTGGCAACACCCCGACACAGTGCTTTGCCGACGTGTGGAATCGCCTCCCGGAGCACCCGTTCGATGTGGATGGCGAGCGACGCTGGCGAATCCTGGATGCGCAACTGCGTCGGATCCGGTCGTGGTCCGTAGCGCTGCAGTATATCGAAGCGTACGGTGGCCGCTTCAACCCAGGCGGTGGGGGTCGTGGCGGTGGCGCTGGGGGTGGGAGGTGATGCCGGCGGGCTGGGGGTGGGCTGGGGGTTGGGTGGCTGTCGTGGTCGGGTCGTGGGACGCCGTGAGGTATCGTCGGTGGTCGTGGTGGGGCACCGGCGATGCCAGGCGGTGGCTGCTCGTGTGGCAGGTTGTGGTGGGCGTGCCATTGCGAGCGCCAGTCAGAGGAAACCGATGAGTAGTGGCCGAGGGCGATCGTCGGGATGTGTGGTGGCGTCCCGGCGGCCCTGGGCAGCCGATCGCTACGTGGTGGGGAGTGCGTGCGGGGGATCGCTGTGTCGTCGTGTTTGGCTCGATACTCTGGGGGTGCAGCGACCACTGGTAATCGGGCGTGTCCCTGGGCGAGAAACACGCGACATGTGGTGTGGTGGGTGCCAGTGGTGGGATAGCCGTGGCGGCTTTCGACGTGGTGGGCCGGGGCTGTGCAGAACGTGGAGTGGAAACAGAGGGGTAGCTGAATGACGCGTATCCAACAGCTGTTATTCGAACTGGACGGATCGTATCTTGGCCACCCGTATTTCGTGACGGGCAACGCGCTGTACAACGCAGTTGCACGACGCGTTGACGGGCGGACCCGACGGGCAGTGAACGTAAGTCACGGCGTGTTCGTCCCGGGTGAGTACGGGGAGTATCCGGGTGTGCATTCGCAGTCAGGGTATGCTGGCAAACTCGGCCAGTCGCTGCCCGCGGTCGAAACGTACGATGATCTGTTCGTGTTTCGAGATGCAGCTCACCGGTGGCTACTGGAGTCACGCCCGCGTGATGCGCACAACACGCTCGACATCGAGCGTCACGGTAACCGGCTGGCGTTCGCGCCGGCGTGTTACTTCGGGAAACCGCCGGAGCAGCGAAATTCGAAGCGGTCACTGCAGTGGTTTCTGCACTGCTATCTCCATACGGATCGCGCCAGGGACGATGTCTTGCCACTCGCGGCGGACGTGCTTGACGGGCTCCGGGTTGGCGGTGCACGCAACTACGGGTTCGGCGAGCTGTCGCTGGCTGACTCGCAGGTCATCGATCTCGATGCGCTCGATTACGGCCGGCTCATGGATACCGAGGCGGACGCGTATGTGCTTGAGCTTGTTTCCCCGTACGTCCTGTCGAGTGAGTGTCCCGATGCGGATTCCCAGTCGGTGCCGTGGTGGTGGGCAACGAGGTCGCCACCCGACGAGTCCGAATCAGGGGCGACGGCTGGGTGGTGTGCTGATGGGTTGCGCCGGCGAGAAACACGGCTCGTCGACGGTGACGAGAGATACCGCGTGGCGACGGTCGATCACGGGCAAGTGGTCGGGTATGCCGGTGATGACGTGCTGGCGACGGCGAAGAATGGCGTGACGCGTGTTGGGACGCACGCAAAATACGGCTTCGGTGAGCTCCGGGTTCGGCCGGCACGTGAGGATCGTGTGCCCGAGCGTGGCGAGATTGGTGGGGGTGATTCGTGATGGTGTTAGAGCAAGTGGCGTTTGATATCGAGACGACCGGGTTCGACGCGGATGATGAGTTGACGGTTGCGGGTTTTGCGCTCCCGTTGGGGGTTCGCGTGTTCCTCCGCACTGATGGTCGCACTGTCGATGGTGTTGAGGCCGCGGTTCAGGAGCAGGTCGAGTGTCATGTGCGCCTGTCGACGCACGCGTCTGAGCGAGCGTTATTAGAGGCCGTCGGGGAATTTTCGCGTGACCGGTTGGCTGATGATGACGTGTTGCTCGTGGCGTTTAATGGTGAGACGTGGCGATCAGGGTTTGATCTGCCGTTCCTACGGACGCGGCTCACGCACTACGACGTAACCTGGCCGTTTGGTGACGTTCCGTACGCGGATTTGCTTCCGGTCATCTCGAAGCGATTCAACACGACAGTTGGTGAGGAGGAGTGCCGTGATCTTGTCGGCGTGTATGATATGCTATGTGGTGGCGCGGATGGCGCGTTGGATCCGTTCGAGGAAAGCAGTGAAGCTGTCGCAGCGTTCGAGGCTGGGGAGTTCACCCCGCTCGTGTTGCACAACGTCGCGGATGTGCTGCGGACGCGAGCACTCGGTGGGCTCGCCGAACAGTACTGCTCGAAATCTGAGTTCAATGTAAAATCGTTGACTGCAACGACGCAGGAGTACGGGTGATCGGGACGGTGGCCGGGTGCGGTCGAAGCGGAGCGATGTGAGCGTAACGGGCGGTCAAGCGGACTGAAGCGATACTCCAGGGGTTTACGAAAGCGATCGAGTGCTGAGTGTTAACGCGGTTCGAGAACGACTATGCAAGCAACTAATTCACAATCTGACGACGACGAATCGACTTCGAATACAACTGCGGGCGAGGGAGAAAGCGACACTGAAGCTTCGGCGATGGCTAAGCCTCACGATGCTTACGAGACGGTGGATCCGGAGACACGAAAAGAGGTATTAGAAGAACATAATCACCGATGTCAGTCCTGTGGGCGGCGCGGACCTGGGAATGACGGAGTAGCGAGGCTACAAGTACATCACATTGACCGGGACCCCGACAGAATGGACGAGCATGCACTGGAGAATTTGTCGCTGTACTGTGTCCCATGCCATCGCTGGCTGCATCAACGTTCAACACCGGATGAGGCACCAGTGACGTTGACAGAGAGTGAAAGCCAGAATCTGCTGTCGAAAGATATTGAGATCCTCCGGTATCTCGCAGCACACGGGCCAGCGCGGACTGGAGACATTGCGGCAGGGCTACGGGTGGACGCGTCAGTGTCTACAGTGCGGCAACGACTGTGGAAATTAATGGGGCTCGATAAGACCAGTGAGGACCGCGACGAACAGCTCGTCGATAAGAATATCGAGACAGGGGAATGGGGCTTCCCCGAGCAGATTGAGCATTCAGCTCGCGGACACATCCCTGATAACACGCAGTTGTTGCTGCAACGCGTTGAAGATGAACAGGTCCGGGATGCGTTGGAACGAGGCTGTAAGCGACAGCACGTGCAGGAAGTCTTTGGGATTACACGACGGACGACATTCAATAAGGTCAAGCGAGCACAGGCGTTCGATTTCCCGCTAGATGTGGTTAGTAACCAATCTGGGCGGCCATCTAAAGGAACGGTGACAAAGCATGAATCAAACGCAAGTGAAAGCGAGTCAGACCACCAGCAACGACTTGGTGACGTCGACAATCGAGACCGTGATGATCGCGGGCCGACGGAACCGATGGGGGCGAGCGAAGCAACGACTGCGACCCAGTCCGTCGCTGGGGACGATCACCGTTCTGAAGATGTCAGTACCGAGTCGCACCAGCATTTACAGGATGCGATCAAGGCGTTGCAGGCGGTAGATGAAGAGTTATCGTTGTGACATCCTCCTTGCGGTGAACGACGGGAGTCTCTCGCTAGGACAAAATGGCTGGCAATCGTTGCTATTCTTTATTGGTACGGATCTTTGCTCCTCGCTGTTTGAGGTACTGTAACCCGCGAAAGTCTTCGGTCTCTCCATCTATGGTGGACTCGCCTAAATTTGCGTAGCTCAAATCCGCCCCTCGGGCATCCACCCCTCCGATTTCGGCGTGACGGAGGTCGGCGTGACGGAGGTTGGTATTAACCAGGATTGCGTTACTGAGGTCGACTTGACGGACCTCTGCTTTACTCAGGTCGGCATATCGGAGGTCGGCGTCACTGAGGTCAGCGCCAGGTTGGATGGCGTCTGGTGAGATATCATCGTTTGGAATTTGGTGATCAGTTATAGATCGTGATACTCTCCTGTAAAAATATGCATTCTTTGAATCTCTTCAGCCCTATTGAATCGACTATACAAACGCCGGCGTGTACTGCCAGAAGATCAACGCCAACACAGCGATCACACTTACAATGAGTGCATATTTTCCTATTCGTTGAATCTTAGCTTTCGTTGACATCGGCTGATCAGTGGGAGTAAACAATTGAGGCGCAACACCAGCTATTAAAATATTATATGGATATGAACCGGCTTTGTTCATTGAATAGCCGATCGACGCGACGGGAAATACAGAGTAATTAATGCGCTGTCGTTCAGTGCCTTGGTTTGGAGTTATTGTTGTTGTCTCAGTACTTATTGGTTGAGTATCAATCTCATCGGCTACCTCGTTAAGCTGCTTTGCCGCTGAAAATGAATCTATCTCGGTTCGCTCGACCGACTCATACGTTATTTCGCCCACTTCGGTCTGAACAACAGATCCTTCTGCATTACATCTGTAGCACTCTCGATAGCCTTTTCCAGAACATTTCTTGCATTCCTGTGATCCATCGCCATCACAGGCTCTACACTGAATAAGTCCGTCTTTTCCGCAGTTCGTGCAACTCACCCTTCCTCGTTGTCCACACCTGTTGCATGAAACTTCGTTCGTTCCATTACAAGTGGTACAACGGTACTGTTTCACTCCATTGCACGCGTGACACGAAACTTCACCGTGACCGTTACAGTTCGGGCAGACATCTAACTCCGAATGTTCTGGTGGGTTTCCTGAACCACGGCAATCGCTACATCGTTCCATTCCAGACCCGTTACAAGACTCACAGTTTGTTTTCCCATTGCTGCAATCCGGGCAGGATTTCTTTTTGCTACCGTTGCAGCTTGGGCAAGGGACAGTTGAGTTTCCATCGCAGACATCACAGGTCAAATCTCCCGAGCCAGAGCAATTCGGGCATTCAAACGACCCGCCCGTACAATTGTCACACGTATTCTTCCCCTCTCCATCGCAGTTTGAACACTCGATTGGTAAGTCACCTCGGCGGACTACCTCAACCACCGTTTCGGTATCGATGGGTGGGTGCGTATGTTCTGAAATCGGAATATCTGTCTCCTCTCGTTCCGCGTATTCCGATGCGGGAATCTTTCTTTCAGAGACTTGATTATCGACCTTCTGAACCATCATGTCACGTTTCACTACAATTTCGAATGTGGCATTTGTGTCTACAGGGTCCGCGACTCCATCAGCAATATCCGGTTTTGCAGCCAACTCTTTGAGATATTCTCGTTCGTCAAATTCGCCCCACTCATCAAACAAGCTCTCCACCTGTTCGCGTCCAACAGTTGCAGGTAACTGTTCAATAGTGGTAAGGTCCCAGTCACTCACCTTTGCGTCAATTTCTAACTCTGTGCCGGACGCTCTCTCCTGACCGTCTATCGATGTTTCCGTTGGCGTCTGTTCATCGTTTGATTCAGACGGTTCTGAAAGTCGGTCTTCTGGAACAGGAATATTGTCATCCATCCGAATCGTTGGTTGAGAGAACGGCCGATCACAGATCGTGTCGACAACACTAACCATTTCAGTTACTGCTTGTTCTGCGCGTTCAGTATCTACGGCGTCGACAGTTACTACAGTACCATTTTTGAACGTGATCGTCGTAGCATCATACTCACTTTCATAAACAAGAGCATCATATTGTTCTGGAGTATATTCTGTCGATGTCTGAAATTCTCGATGGACTTTGCTCAGAATACAAGGCCCTGTCACAGCATACACGACCGTACCACCAGATTTCAACGGTATATCAAGCGAACGAACTTCCTGAGAAAGTTGTTCTTGACTTATAAACTCACTCATTATAGATTGTCAATCTGACTCAATCTTATTATATCTTGCTCGTATTGCAAAACGAGTCGTGTTCCTCGTTAATTCGTATCGCTCATCCGTAGGAGACTGTTGATACAGCTCACCTCAGGAGAGCGGGAACAGCGAATGGCGGTCTAACTCCTCAACGAGCCGATTACTCCCACGTACTCCAAACCAGAACCGCAAGAAGGCTATACATCAGTAATGTGCTACACACGAGCGCATCAAATGCTAAAATCGCTAAATCATTTATAATATAATCTTCTATATCGTTAACGTAAATTGAATATGTAGCCGAGGACTGGCTGAAAGGTGAGTGTTCGTGTCAATTGCATCTTCTATTGCTTGAGCGAACTTCCTTTTATTAGGTTCTGCAATTTTTACTCATGTTGATCGGAAAAGTGTCTCGGTGGTCATCCTTGCTGCCGAATATAGTCCACTCTCTCTATAAACTCACTCTGGGCTAATTGCAACTCCACCGGGAACTTTCTACAAATTCCTTTGAGACCGTTTTGAACCGCGAATCTACTTGCAAACTCATCTGTTATTTTGTACCATGGTGGTTCGTCAATTCGTTCGCTCATCCTGATAGGGTAGGTTAACTTCTCGGCCGGTTCACAACCATCTACGATCACAATATCCTCGTGCTTCGGTTCTCCGGCCCCAATAAGGCGCTTGGTGTGCGCGTTCTCGGGGAATTCTCGAAGCCTATCATGATATCCACCATTATTCAAATCAGACAGATCATGAATATCATTCACAGTCATGTACCCATAGAGGTAGCGCTGAAGGTCAGAATCATCAGGACCACGCTTTATACCTGTATAAAATCCCAAAACATCGCCAGATTTTAACTTACTTTTGATTTGTGATCCTTTTCCACCATCACTTTTCTTATCAGCAAAAGTCAACGCCTCGAAATTCGGATCATGGTGTACAGGATATTCGGCGATGGTCTCTTGGTCCGTGATCCAATTTCCATCACCATATGGACAGATTTTCTTAACTCTATTTGTCGCAGTCCCGTCTTGATAGTCCAGCTCCCAATCACCGTAAGTGAGCGATGCTGTATCCTCTTCTGTGTCTGGAATTGGAATGTATTCAAAACGACCCTGCTGGTCTAATTGCAATTCTGGCATAACATGGTCACCATCAGCACCTACACCAACGAGAAGAACTGACATCACACCACACCCTTTAATTGAGAGAGTACGGTAGTTGTTTCTAAGTTCTTACCACGGCTGTAGGCTAGTTTATCCTGACCACCGCCATATATATCTGGGCTGTTACCAACGGTCCAGTAGAATTCTGGTTCTGACCAGCTAATCCAGTAACCAGGCGTCGATACAAATTTCAAACTTGATGGGTCATTGTCGTCGTGATACGTATGATCGTGGTCAGGATCAATCGTTTCGCTACATCCGCAGGACGAGGTACCCGAGGTTGAAACGTGGTCGTGATCTGGGAATGGTGATCCAACTTCTTCTACCTCATTATCACCGATAATAGCATGACAATCTCCGTGTTCGATGGCCCATTTATTACTTTTTTCACCCGACTGGGTCGAAATACGAGGGCGCCATATCTCTTCCCTGCGGTCCAGTAAAAATTCGCCATAATCATCCATTCCTCTAAATGCGTGTGTTACGAGCGCAACACTGGATAACCATCTTCTTTTAGTATCTGCCCATTTAGGTCTATCAGATCCCATTTTCCCTGCACACGTAAATATAAACAAAGGTTCAGTAGGTCGAAGCACACCAGCTTCTCGTTCCTCAAAATAGTCGAAAAAGTGTTCTTGGCGCATATCATGCTTACAGCAGGTGAGAGACCAAAGACCACCCCAGTAACTAGGAGAACTTCCCGTCTGTGTAAGCCCACTTTGCTCAGTGTAATCAATTGAATCGGCAGGATAAATCCGACCATGTACTGGCTCACTTTTGAAATTATCCCGGTTCTTTCCAAGCGATTTTATGAGTTTGTTTAGCTGCTTTCTAAGTTCTTGGACTTCTATAGAGTCCAGATTTGGATTATTACTCGGAATTTCGCGTCGGGACATGTGTCTAATGAGCTGTCAATGTATTATTAAAATTGTGGTGGGAGCGAATGACAGTGCTGAATCTCTATTTCACCAAATCGCTGAGTTTTACCGTTGTTGCTCCACTTTTTGTTCTTCTGATCGAGGATTGTAGTGTATCCACAGCACTTCCCCCGAGACATTCACACGACCCTCAATCCCCTTTATATACCCATCTTTCGAGAACACGTGTGAGATGTCGCCCCGGTGAATAACATGAGGGACACTCCGAATCGTTGTCGGCGTCAGCCGCTAAACACTCGTCAATTTCGCGCCTGCACGGGTCCTTCCTCGTCCGAACACGCGGGTGAATATATCGATAACAGTCGCCAAGAAGGGAGGTTGTATGAATGCGTCCTCTGGAGTTCTGATAAGTCGTTCGCGGTCGTGTTGCGTTCTACTGGGTCTCAGTGAGTTCCCGATCGAGTTCGAGTAAGTCGCCGTTCGGCCCGTGGAATTCGAATGGCGGGGTCCCGGGTGCAGGCTCCTCGTAAATCGCTTGTTCGGTGATACCGAGCCAGACGGCGATGATCGGCAGGGAAAGCGTGCTGTATGTGTGGACGATCTTCCCGAATCGTGGTGCTTGGTCCCAGTCAGACAGATCACCTCGGTTTTTGAGCCAGAGTGCGAACAGTTTGGTCAGCATTTTTTTGCTAGACCCACCGGAGTAGCGCGCTCCGTGATTGGCGTCGACGGCGTCAATCGACCACTCGTACTGAATCGCTGGGGTAGCGGTCACGGACATTGTGCGGACTACTGAGTCCAGCATCACTGTATTTATAAATAACGCTTTACTAGGTTCTATTCTGACTATTTCCCAGAAAAGAATCGTACAATCAGATGGGAAGAGTTGCCCGAACACAGCTTTGAGGCGCTGTTAAAATACGTAGTGAGATACAGGTTCAGTCGGTAGTTTGAGTAGATGCAGACTCTCTCAAAATATCAGTTACTCCGATTCGTGGGGAGACAGTTCAGTCAGAGCACAGAGTTGCCCGCTGCTATCTATGATTATAGCTTTTATTGAACTTTTCAGCTAGCAATAATGCAAGACTTTTTCTGTTTCTAATGAGACAGGTAGGCAGAGGAAATTCGCAATGGACAGACGGACGTTTTTTACAACTTCTATCGGTATGGGTATCGCTACCAGTAGCACAGTCGGCGCTATCTCTGGTTCTGTTATGGCTGAACCGAGTGGGTCGATTACGTTTGAGGACCAAACTTCCTCTGACGGGCAGACACTCGTCATCGCTGAAGTCGAAGCTGAAGAAGACGCTACTCTCGGCATTATAAATCAGCGGACTGACGAAGCCCTCTCTTGGTCTACCATCGAAGCAGGTACGTACAATGACTACGAGGTATCTGTTGCCCCGCCAATCATCGAGGAATCGGAAGTTTCTGTGAGTCTCTACCCAGAGGGGGGCGGATCCGGCTTTGCTCGTGATACAGCGATTGTAGACGTTCCTGAGGATCTTGAAGAACCCGAGGGGATTGAGCCGACGCTGATTGAGGCTGACCCAGCGGCCGGCTTCGAGTACCCGTTCTTTATTTATGCGCCAACGAGCGTCAGTACTGGCGACGACGACCCTAAACCAGTGCTGGTCGAACCGGTCAACTCCGGGCAGTCAACGGATGATATGGAAGTACATCTCGATGCGGGTAACCAGTTAGTTGAAAGTAGTCAAACCCGAGATATCGCGGACGGGTTGGGTGCGCCACTTGTTATTCCGGTGTTCCCCCGACCGCGAGAGGAGCCGGTTGATTGGACTCACTACATCCACGCCCTTGATGATACGTCGATGAGTATTGACGATGGTCCACTCGAACGTGTTGACCTCCAATTGTTGAATATGGTTGAGTGGGCACATGACTTTCTTGAAAGCGAAGGCTATCCCGTTCGGACAGACGGTATCCTGCTGAATGGTTTTTCAGCCTCTGGTAACTTCGTCGACCGATTTGCAGTCTTGCACCCTGACGAAGTGATTTCGGTTACAGCTGGTGGGTTGAACGGCATGCCGTTACTCCCACTCGATGAATTCGAGGGTCGGGAACTTCCGTACCACGTCGGAACTGCGGATGTCGAAGCCCTGACTGGTTCGGCAGTCGATCGTGAAGCACTCGATGAGATGAACCAGTTCCTCTACATGGGCAGTGAAGACGATAACGACACGATTGGGTACGGTGACGCCTGGACAGATGACTCGTTGGAGCAGTTGGCATTAGACGTGTACGGCGACCATATGATCGCCGAACGGTTCCCAACGGCTCAACACGCTTATGAGGAAGCCGGCGTATCAGCGCAGTTTCGCGTCTATTCTGATGCAGGCCACACACCTCGCCCGGCAGTTGATGACATCAAGGAGTTCCATCAGCGAAGCCTCGATGACGACGACGTGAGCATGTTCGGCGAGGATGTCGGAACCACTCTTCGAATCGATGTTTCACCAACTGATCCAGTTAGTGGCAGCGAAATAAACGTTGATGCAAGTGAGAGTACTGTTCCGGGCGATGCCGAGATTCTCTCATACCAGTGGGACTTCGGTGATGGTGAGGATGGCACTGGGGAGACAACCACCCACACGTACACCGAGGCAGGCGAGCTTTCGGTGACTCTGACGGTGACAACTGATCAAGGGACACAGCATGAGGAGACCATCGAAGTCGTTGTTGATGCCGATGACGAGACCACTGAGGACGCTGACTCTGATGAGACAGACAGTGAGGGTGGTGGCGAGACTGACTCCGGTGAGACAGACAGTGAGGGTGGTGACGAGACTGACTCCGGTGAGACAGACAGTGAGGATGATGGCGAGAGCGACCGCGATTCTGATGACGAAAGTGAAGCTACTGACGATGGCAGTCCCGGCTTCGGGGTTGGTAGCGCGCTCGCGGGTATCGGTAGCCTAGGATACATGCTAAAACGCCGCCTATCTGAGACTGAAAAAGAATCTAACTGAAGCTATCCGACGAACACTATCTACGCTTTTCGTGCTTCACAAATTCTCTGTATCTTCTGCGGGCATCCTACCAGTTGGCGAATAGACCGCAACTTGCCGCGTTGGTGCCAATAAGAGAGATCAGAATCACAGAGATCTTCCCGCGATATGGTCGTACTGTGAGTCCCCCTGAACTGCTCACGTCGGTGTGTCTTCGTCGGCCGTCCTACGTTCCGTTTGACGGGCGATGATCGCTTCCGACCGTAGAACCGCACACCATGCCCCTGCTCCAATTCACTACTCGCTCCAGAAGGCCTTGATCCGTTCGTCGAGATGGGTGTGTACAGTGGCGAGTACGTCACATCATTCGTCGGGATAGTGTGCGTCTTCTCCAGGGGTTGGTGGGTCTGGCGGCGGGTGGAAGTGTGCGCGCGTGTTATGATCAATCGGGGTACGGTCCCAACCGCACTCGCCGAACTACAGGGACTGGTAGACGCCGGAGGTGGCAGTGTCACCGATCGTGCTCCGAGCGCTCGTCAAACCTGACGCACTCAGTTCCGAGGACGCAGAAATCGCGTTCGAGGCGATCGTTACCGGGCGAGACTGGCTCGACGCGCCGATCTATCTTCCTGCAAGGAGAGAATCCCGCCCTTCAGGGCGGGAGTGAATCCGACAACTCCTACACAGACCACCGCCGATGGCAGGCCGGATATTCAACGCTAATCCACACCATTAAGTAAGTCTGTCTACATAGGCTATGTATGGCGATTGAGGTCACTCGCACCTATGTTGGTTCCATCCAGAACCACAGACAAGTCTGCGATGGCCTCGACTCGCTCGGAGACTCCGCCTCCAAAATCTGGAATGTCGCACGATGGACAGCCGACCGCATCTGGAATGAGACCGGTGAAATCCCAGACGAGGGTGTGCTGAAATCGTACATGAAGAACCAGTCATGCTGGAAAGACCTGAACGCACAATCCAGTCAGAAAGTCATCGAAGAACTTTCCGACGCTTTCCAGTCATGGTTCGACCTGCGACACAAGGATGAGGAGGCGAATCCGCCCGGCTACCGCAAACACGGCGACGAACGCCCCCGTAGCACGGTCACGTTCAAAGAAGACGGCTTCAAACACGATCCCGAGAACAACCGCGTCCGACTCAGCAAGGGGAAGAACCTCAAGGAGTATTGGTCAGACTTCCTGCTCTGCGAGTACCAGACACGACCCGACGTTGACCTCTCAAAAGTCAACAGCGTGCAGAACGTTCGGGCCGTCTGGAACGGCGACGAATGGGAACTACACTTCGTCTGCAACGTCAGCCTCGAAACGAACGACTCAGCAGGCGAAGGCGTGGCAGGTACCGACCTCGGTATCAAAAACATCGCCACAGTCGCATTCCCAGACGAATACGTACTCTACCCCGGTAACTCGCTAAAAGAAGACAAGCACTATTTCAAACGTGCTGAGTACGATACTGAGGGTGAAAACGGCCCCTCGGAGAGGTCGATGTGGGCACGTAGAAAACTCGCAGACCGCGAGACGCACTTCTACCACACGTTGACGGACACCATCATCACCGAGTGTGTCGAACGCGGTGTGGGTACACTCGCGGTGAGTTGGCCTGAAGACGTGCGAGAGTCTGATTGGGGGAAGACCGGCAACAAGAAGTTGCACTCGTGGGCGTTTGACCGTATCTACCAGTACCTCGAATACAAAGGCGAGATCCGTGGCGTTGAGGTGCTGAAAGAGAACGAGTGGAACACCTCGAAGACCTGTTCACGGTGTGGTGACGACACGAAGTCGAACCGTGTCGAACGTGGGTTGTACGTCTGCTCGTCGTGCGAGTTGGTCGGGAACGCAGATTGCAATGGGGCGGAGAATATGCGCCAGAAGATAACTCCGAGTCCTCATGGAGAGGATAGGAGTAACGGCTGTGTGGCACAGCCATCGACATACTTGTTCGACCGCGAGAGCGGGATGTTTCGCACGAGAGAGCAAGTCGTGTCGTAGACCGGCAAATATCCCACCTGCGGTACGGGAAGCCTCGCCGTTTACGGCGAGGAGGATGTCACCGGTATGTGGGCCGACTGTTGGACGATTCGTGAGAAGTGACGTTCCAAATGCGGTTTTTTGGCCGATGCAAGGGATGGTATTGTTCAGTTTCGCAAGTGAGAGAAACAGGGCCGTTGTCGGGTTTTCAGAAAGATATTACGAAGATTAAAGTATTACACGTTCCTAATCATTACGCATGAGTGATGCAGAAGACGGGACGACTGTTACCGTCACAAGCAAGGGGCAAGCGACGATCCCCAAAGAGTTTCGTGACAAACTCAACATCGACACGCCGGGCCGAGTCCGATTTGTCGAGAACGAAGCGGGAGAGATTGTGGTTCAACCAATCAAACGGCCATCCGAACTTCGAGGCGCACTCGCAACTGAAGAAACGGACCATGGGAAGTCGGCCACGGAGCGGCTTCGTGAAGAGCGACAGCGTGACAAGACGAGGACTGACGAGAAACACGGTGTTTCGGAGCAGGAGGAATGACTGTCGTCTTTGATGCCGAACCACTGCTTGCCTTTTCGTTCGACGAGCAGGGTGCAGGCGAGGTCGAACGCTGGCTTGATCAAGTGTACGACGGGGAACTCGATGGGTACGTCTCCACTATCAATCTCGCTGAATTTCGATACATCGCCGCCCGAGAAGCATCTGGAGAGCAGGCCGACGCTCATATCAACGACCTCCGAGAGATGGGCGTGTCCGAGTACAACATCGATGGTCTCTGGGAATCTGCAGCAGATTTGAAAGCCACGTACAGCCCATCTATCGGAGACGCATACGCCGTCGCTGCCGCCAAGGACCTCGACAACAACGATCAGCAGCGGAACGTAACCCTCCTTGTTGGCGCTGACGACGACTACGACGTGTTTGAGGCCACTGAGGGCTTCAATCATCTCATCGAACGCTTCCGCGACCAGTCTGCCTGAGCACGCCCGGATTATTGGCACTCGGTGCACTCCCGGGCGAGTGTGAGTAAGTCACCATCAGGGCCACGGAACTCGAATGGTGGGGTCCCGGGTGCGGGCTCCTCGTAAATCGTTTGTTCGGTGACACCGAGCCAGACAGCGATGATTGGTAGGGAAAGGGTGCTGTATGTGTGGACGATTTTGCCGAACCGGGGTGCCTGCTCCCAGTCAGAGATGTCTCCTTGATCTTTGAGCCAGAGTGCGAACAGAGAGGTCAGCATTTCCTTGCTCGAACCACCGGAGTAGCGCGCTCCATGATTGGCGTCGACAGCGTCAATCGACCACTCGTACTGGATCGTTGGGGTAGCGGTCACGGGCATTGTGCGGACTACTGACTCCAGCATCACTGTATTTAGAGGTGGCGGTTTAACAGGTTCTATTCAACACCTTTACGACGAATAGATGGGGGATCTCATACAATTGAACGGTCGTGGATGAGTGTAGGGAGAGGTAAGAAAATACGAGGTCAGGTAGCGATCTGATGCTGTTGATTGGGTGGGTTGCCTCAGTAAAAGTGTTCACTGCCGGTCTCACGGTCGAGATATGTTGGGGCGATGCCGGATGGCCCCTTGGTTAGTGCTATTCAATATGTCCAAGACTCGTAGTTTCTCGCTTCAACTGCCTTGTTCTGTCGAGTCGTTCCGATTTTGTCTAGTGATTTAGCAGCGCCAAATTTTGCAATAGTCCTTATCCTCACATGACAATCTATAAGTAAGATGCACCGTGACCTTTCGGCAGGTTCATTAGTAATGGCAGTTGGAACTTCACGAAAACTAACAAAGTGTCGTATTACTATACTCGCTCTATTCGTTGTCATGGCGATGGTGGGTGGTGCAATAATCGCCTCACCTGCAGCGGCAGAGAGTGACTCAACAGAACATGTGCTGAGCGGCACCGTGGTCGACGAAAGCGATGACCCCATTGAGGATGCAGACGTTTTTATTCAAGATGATGATACCGATGAGCTTGTTGCTGAGGTACCCACCGACGCAGATGGGGAATACGAGATCGAACTAGAAGAAGGTGATTACGTCATGGCCGCCGAAGCAGACGGATTCTTGTCCCCGAGCCCAGTTACGGTGACTCTCAACGAGGACAGGACCCAAAACTTAGAGTTGGAGACCGCAGCGACGATCGAGGGTACGGTGAAAGATGAAGACGATACCGAGATAGAGGATGTCAGTGTTTCGGCCGAACAGGACGGTTCATCCTACAGCACTTCGACCGATGAGGAAGGGATGTATTCGATTGATGTGCCCGAGGGCGACTATACAGTCACCGTTTCTGACTACAGATTTGAGGGCGGCAGTGTCGATGTATTCTTAGAGAAGGGAGAGACCAAAGAAGAAGATCTCGAAGCAACGAAGCTGAGTACTGGAACGCTCGAAGGGGAAGTCACCGATCGAGATGGTGAATCACTTGAAGAGGCATTCGTTGATATCCAGCAGGATGGGGAGCAAGTTGACTTTGTCAGGACTGATGCAGATGGACAGTACGACATTGAACTGGCTGACGGTGAGTACACCGTATTCGCAGCTAAAGACGGATTCCAGTTTGAACAGAGGACTGTCACTATTGACGGGGACGCCACAACGATAGAAGAATTCGAGTTGGAAGAATTGGTGACTCTTGATGGGGAAGTGACCGATACAGATGACAATGCTCTCGATGGGGTTGACATCAGTCTCGTCGAAGATGGCGAAACCGTAGAGGAAACTGAGACCGACACGGATGGGGAATACGAAGTCGAAGTCCCTACTGGAGAGTACACTGTTGAGATCTCTGATAGTGTTCATGAAGACCTCGACGAAGTGGTGACACTTGATGAGTCAGAGACGAAGAATTTCGAGCTCGAACCGCTGGCCACAGGTACGCTCGAAGGGGAAGTTACTGATGAAGACGGTGAGCCACTTGAGGGGGCGACTATTGATGTCCAGCATGATCAGGAGAGCGTTGATTTCACTCAGACTGATGCAGATGGACAGTACGACATTGAACTAGAGGAAGGTGAGTACACTACAACCGTATTCAAAGACGGATTCGAGGTTGAAGAGCGGACTGTCAACATCGAGGAGGACGCCACATCGATAGAAAACGTCGAGCTTGAAGAATCACTTACTCTTGAGGGAGAAGTCACCGATGAAGAAGGCGAGCCAATTGAAGATGCTCGTGTCAGTATTACTCAAGACGGTGATTTCGTTGATAGTGTCCAAACTGACGAGGAAGCCAATTATGAAGTAGAGCTTGAAGAAGGCGAGTACAACGTCCGGGCTGACGCGGATGGGTTCTTATCTGACTTTACGACGGTGAATCTCGATGAGGACAGGACCCAAGATTTTGAACTCGAAATAGCAGGCGTAGTCGAGGGAACGGTGACAGATGAAGATGGTGATGCAGTAGAAGGCGTTAGAGTCACTGCGGGACAAGACGGATTTACTGGGACTCGGACTGATGAGAATGGGGACTACTCGATTGATGTTCCAGAAGGAGAGAATACAGTTAGCATTACCGACTCTGAGTTTGAGGACGTTAGCAAGAAATTCTCAGTAGAAAAAGGAGAAACTGTAACCCAAGATCTGGAAGCGACGCCACTGAGTATTGGGACGCTTGAAGGGGCAGTCACAGACAAAGACAACGAAGATGATCCGATCGGAAATGTTGAGGTTGGTATCTTTCAGGATGGCGACTTCATTGAGTCTGTCGAGACTGACGATGATGGTACCTACGAAGTAGAACTAGGTGAGGGCGAGTACTCACTGTCCATTGATGAAGATGGGTTTGCGAGCAAAGAGAGAGACACCAGCATTGAGGAAGAGACGACGACGACAGAGGACTTCGAACTTGAACCTCTTGAGACAGGTGTGCTTGAAGGAGAGGTAACTGATGAAGAAGGTGAGCCGATTGAAGCTGCCCGTGTCAGTATTTTTCAGGATGCTGAATCTGTTGGCTCTGTTCAGACTGACGAAGAGGGTAACTACGCAGTTGAAGTTGAAGAAGGGGATTATGACGTGTCTATCTCGGCAGACGGGTTCGCAGGGGAGGAACACAGGGTTAGTATTTCGGAAGACGATACGACAACCGTAGACGCTGAGTTGGAAATAGCAGCGGAGATTGCAGGGAAAGTGACTGATGCAGACGATAACGCAGTAGAAGGTATCTTTGTTGGTATTAAACAAGACGGAGTTGTGGTGTCTATTACTGCTACGGATGAAGATGGGCACTACTCACAGGACATAGCTGAGGGTGAGTACACGGTCAGCATTACTGATGCGACGCACGACGGAGATAGTGAAGAAGTCTCGTTGGTCAGCGGCGAAACGACAACTCAAGATCTTGAAGCAACCCCGGTGAGTACGGGAACGCTTGAGGGAGAGGTCACTGACCAAGATAGAAACACAATGGGAGGTGCTCTTATTAGTATATACCAAGACGGCGTGTTCACGGAGTCTGTTGACAGTGCTGAAGATGGAACATACGACGTTGACCTCGGTGAAGGCGAGTACACTGCCGTCGTCGATGCAGAAGACGGTAACACACTTATAGCATCGATCACAGTCGAAGCTGGTGAAACAACGACAGAAGACATCGTTCTGGAAGAGACAGGAACAGTCAAAGGAACGGTTCTTGAGGATAGTAACGGTGAACTATCGGATAGCACCGTGAAAGTTGAACAGGATGGTGAAATCCTCTACTCCTTCATGACGAGAGCTGATGGGTACTACGAAGCCCCTCTTCCACCGGGAGAGTACACCTTGACAGGTAACGCAAACGGTTACGAAGAAGCGAGTCATGAAGTCACAGTCACTGAAAACGAAACAGTAACACAAGACTTCGAGTTGGAACTAGCGACAGGAACGGTTGAAGGTGAAGCCATTGATGAGGACAGAGATCCGATCGAAGACGCTCAGATTAGCATCACCCAAGACGACGAAGAGGTCGAATCCATCTCAACTGACGCAGACGGCTCCTACGAAGCAGAGTTACCACTCGGCGAATACACCGTAACAATCGATGAAGACGAATACGAAGCACAAGACCACGAAGTCACAGTTACTGAAGACGAAACAGTGACACAGGACTTCGAGTTGGAACTAGCAACAGGAACGGTTGAAGGTGAAGTCCTTGATGAAGACGAAGATGTGATTGAAGCGGTTGAGGTTAGCATCACCCAAGATGACGAAGAGGTCGAGTCCGTCTCAACTGACGAAGACGGCTCCTACGAAGCAGAACTGGTCCTTGGCCAGTACACCGTGTCCGTCGATGAAGACGGATACGAAGCACAAGACCACGAAGTCACAATCACTGAGGATGAAACCGTAACGCAGGAGTTCGAGTTGGAGCTGGCGACAGGCTCGCTTGAAGGTGAAGTCATTGGCGAGGATGGAGATCCGATCGAAGACGCTCAGATTAGCATCCTCCAAGATGACGAAGAGGTTGAGTCCGTCTCAACTGACGACGACGGATTCTACGAAACGGAGTTGGTGCTCGGCGAATACACTGTGTCAGTCGATGAAGACGAGTATGAAGCACAAGACTCTGAGGTTACACTTGTTGAGGGAGAGATCTCAATTCAGGACTTCACACTCGTTGCAGAGGAGGATGACGAAACCGATGCCGGCGGTGGCGGTGCTCCGTCCCTCGGTCCGGCTGAGTTCGAGGTGAGTATCCGTGAAGCTCCAGATAGTGTGGCTGCTGGTGAAACGGTCTCTGTAGAGGTTGCTGTGGAGAATGTCGGCGGGACAACCGGTGAGCAAACGATCACGCTTGAGCATGATGGTGACCAGATTGCTGATGACACCCTGGAACTCTCTCGTGATCAACAGCGGTTCATCACCCTCACTGGCGAAGTAGATGAGGGTGCTGATGGTGAACAAACATTTATTCTCAGCTCAGATGACGATGCTGTCGAGACATCTCTGGCCGTAGAGGCTGAGACTGAAGAAGAGACTGATGAGAGCGATGAAACGGAGGAAGCAGATGAGGACGACGCAGATGAAGCTGACACTGAGGAGACTGAAGACGACTCCGAAGAAGCGTCTGATGACTCCGCAGAAGCAGAAGAGACAGATGATGAACCAGCGGAAGATGAAATTGTAGAAGATGATGACCAGCCTGGCTTTGGCGTGACCGTCGCTGTGATTGCCCTGCTTGGGCTACTGGTCGGTACGCGATTGTCCCGGAACGAATAATCCATCGTTCACTCTTTTTTATTCTTGCTGAGTACGCTACAGTCGTGTTCAGATGGCGAATCTGATTGAGTTAGCGGAGTGAGCAGCCCCGGGAAATCTTCCCGCGATATGGTCGTACTGTGAGTCGCCTTAGACTGCTCATGTCGGTGTGTCTTCGTCGGCCCTCCTGCGTTTCGTTTGAGGGGCGATGATCGCTTCCGACTGCAGAACCGCACACCATGTCGCCGCTCTAATTCACTACTCGTTCCAGAATGCTTCGATTCGGTCGTCGAGACGAGTGAGTACGGTGGCGAGTACGGCCCGCCATTCGTCGGGATAGTCATTGTCCTCGCCTGGTGTCGGTGCGTCTGGAGGTGGATGTAAATGGTTACGAGTGTTGTGATCGTTTGGGTGGCGATCCCAGCGGCACTCCCACGATTCACCCGCCCGGTATTGCTCGGAGTAATGGATGCTGAAGTCATCGGTTTCGAACCACCGGATCCGGAGAGACGCACGCGTAATTCCGCCGGGGAAGTACCCGAGATCATAGTCGGCGACGACAGCATTCGGCGCATACGGAGGGCGTGCGTGGACATCGTCGAAGCGAGAGCTTCGAGTGAGGTGCGCAGCAATACGGTCGAGAATTTCAGCATCGATGGGGCCGGTACTGGGCGGGTCAGTTGGAGTTTCAGGCATCGATGTGACCGGTGGTGCTACCGGATGCAGGATGGTCACGTCGCGCCGCGTCGAGGAGGGCCGCTCTGCGTTCGAGCGTTTTCCACTCGGAGAGTGCTTCCCATGCGTCCTCAGTAGATATGTCTCGGCTGGCTTCTAGGAGGGAGACACCGTTGGGATCGTTTGCGTCGAACTGTTCTCTGTAGTCTTCGATCTGTTCAAGAGTGTCTGAAAGCGTCTCGACGATTTCTTGGGTGGAGTAGTCCTCGCGGATGCGGTCGATCCGTCGCCACTGGAAGTACGCGTCGTTGCGCTCGTACCGGACGGGACGGCCGTCATGGCGGTGAACCATGCCCATCTCGTCGAACCATTCTAGGTAGTCGCGGGCAGTCTCGGTATCGCAGTCAGCAAGGTCAGCGATATCTGAAACCTTGGTTGGGGTTCGAAGTCCGGTGACGACGTTGAGAACTCGTTCGCGGATTGGTCCACTTTTGAGCAGCGATTCGGGTGACTCTAGTTCATCGATGTCGGGCGGTGATTCCTCGCCAGCGTACGCGTCATCGGGAATATCAGTGATGTCCATTCGTGACGCCTCCGTACTGTGACCTACTGCATGGAACGATATATATCTACTGTGCACTGAATTATTTCTGCTTCGTCTGGGGCTGTCAAGCCCCACATGCTTACTGGGACTCGGTGCGCTCCCGGATGAGTGTGAGTAAGTCACCGTCAGTCAGACATATTCTGAGGTTCTGGAGTGCGATAACTCTCGTTTCGGGGGTGTCCTCAATTTTCTTCACGGATATCTGCGAACGAAATTGGTTGGTGTTTTGAGAACACCCTTGGTGTTAAAATGGGTGGGGTCCCCACACGGATGTATATGTGCGATCACATGGTCTGCGGGCAGGTGAGTCGGGATGCCTGAGTGTGACAACTGTGGCGCGCACCTCACCCCGGAGTATGTTCGTGTGTTCGGTGATTCGAGCGGCTCAGTCCCAATCTGTATTCATTGCGCACCGAACACTGAGGCGAGGGATGCCATAGCTGATAATGAGTGACGGCAGCTCGAAAATAAGGCTCTGTTGCGGGTGTCACAGAACGATTCACAAGATGTTGCTTGCATTCGAAATCCGGTGAATTGCCCGTTTGAAGGAACTGCAAATCGGTCACTTGTCGACGGGCAAGTCCAACTTGGGAAGCATCACCCGTTTATAATAGACAATGAATATGCCTGTGATGAAAAGATACAGTCCACCAATCAACAATGGTGACCAGTCTATAACAAATATCAAAAGCCCGGCACAGAAGCCGCCGAATACAACCCCTCCCAACAACATGACATGTAGTCCCTCCGTAGACTGGACCTGTAGATCGCTACCAGTCGTCAGTCGAATTCCGATCATTCCAACAGTGAGGGACGCCCATGTGAGGAGCGGAAGCCCGATTGCCGTGCCAACGGTTGCTGGCAACTGTTCCGATAAGCTAATCAGTATTGCCCAGCCGAAGAAACCGAACGCTGCCCACCCGATACTCCGCAGGAGTTCCTCACGGAGGATCAAGCGGACCCGTGAATGCTGTAGAAATTCCTTGAGGGAATTCGCTTTTTCTTCCGACTCTTCGTTCAGTGCTCGTTTTCCCTCTGGTGAGACAGGCCACTCTGATTCCGGATGGTCGATATAATACAGGGTCAACGAGTCGGCAAACGTTTCTGTTGCAACAATTCCGTGTTCTTCTAGGTCGTCCAAACGATTGCGGACGGTAACCTTCGAGACATCTGGTTTGATTCGCTGTTGAATCTGTTGTAGTGAATAGAATGGACGGTCGGATTGATACATCGTCTCGATGACGTGCTGTTGCGTCAGCTTCGTATTCACCCTCCTGTCTTCGGGCAGTTGCTCAGATATCCACGGAGGAAGTGACATTTATTGTTCACGACCCATCAGAGAAACATGGCTGTTTCGGCTTGTATTTCTTTGCTTTCATCGGTCGCACGTGAAGGCTGATCGTCGTCCTGTTGTCACCCGATCTACCGGTGATCTCCTCGTGAAGGTACTACGTTGTCATTGTGGTCTCAACTACCTCCTCCCCCGTGATCCAGTACCAGACAATAGTGACACCTGTCACTGCGACGTACGCAGTAATCACCGGCAGCGCGGAATACCCACCAGCTGTGACAAGATACACAGCGCCAACACCACCGATCATGATTCCAAGATAGAGACTCATCGACAGCCCAACCGGCGTCTGAACCTGCAACTCTGTCGATGTCAAAACGCGAATCCCAATCGTTCCTGCGGTCAACAATGCCCACGTGAGTACGGGGAGCCCGAAAACCGTCAGAACTGTCGCGTCTAACCATGCTGTCTCTGAAATGACGAGCGGCCATCCAACAATTCCGAGGGCAATCCACGCGATACTTCGCAACAATTCCTCTCGTATGATGCGTCGGTGTTGTGACTTCATATCCACAGGTCAACCAAAGATAGCTACTAATAAAGCAACGGTGAGAATTTTGCGTCCAGAAGAGTGGATTTTCCGGGCAGAAAAGACACTTTGCGTCCACAAAGGTGGGGTGAAACCCTTCCACTATTGGGCTCTCCTGTCTATATTGGCCGATCGGAGTCGGTCCGAGATCGAGAACGCCTGGTGGTGAATATGCGCCTTCTATTCAGCAGCTCCTGCAACAGATCTTCGAGATCTGCCAGTAGCAACGTGCGAGACATAGAGGATGGGTTCAGCATCGGGAATTCGTTTATTTCAGGTTGGAATCATCGAATCATCCATTCAGTAGGTTTGCGAACTGACCGTTGAGATGTCTGCCAATATCCCTATTTTCCCTAACGGGCTTGCAAGATGTAACGCGTGAGCCATGCCTCAGAAGCTGGCCTACTCGAAACATCGTGGCCAATACAGAAACGCACCGACCGCCGCTCAGGACTCTGTCTCGTGACGAAGTAGTTCAGCCGTAGACAACGATGGTATTCCCCCAGCGATCCCCGAGACGCTGATCATACCGCGAGTCTGCAATTAGGATGACCCCTACGAGAATGAGTACTAACGAGAACGCCCCAACAACCTTGGTTACGTTTCGTACGACTGCCGAATACGTCGAAATCGATTCACCCCCGGTAGTGACAACTTTGATTCCCAACAGCAGCTTTCCTATTGTTCTCCCCCATTTTGCCTCTAAAATGACGTGATATCCAATAAACACGGCCAAAAACAGTATGCTAGGAGGAACGGTGATGAAAATACGCACAATAAGTTCAGCTACGGCGGCAGTGAGAAAAACCAATACGATATCGACCGCCCATGCGAAGCCCCGTTCGGTTACCGATGCGTACTGCACCCGTTCACGGTAGGGCTTCGAAAGTTCCGAGAAATCACCCATGTAGATAATCAATTTCCCGGATTTGATAAGCTTTCTCAACCAATATTGTGGTGATTGTATCTATAAAACAATCTGATTGATTTCCGTCTTTGATCACCTTTTGCAACTCTTGTCCGTCAGTCGTTTGATACAGTATAAAATCAATAGTCACTGGTGACAAGTACATCTTCTATATGGAACGATTCCCGGGGGAGCAATACAGGTATGCCATCCGTTCTATGACTTCCTAATCTGTTCCCTGTGGTGGCCTGGTCTGCCCCTTCTCGCGCATGGCTTCAACGGTGTCGATGGTGTCCTCACGCATCTCGCCGAACGGTTCCGCGTTGATCTAGGCCACACTGGGGTGTGAGTGGTCGAGTGGGTTCCAGTACCCGTCAATTATCGGTTTTGGTCGATCTAGGCCTTGAATTTCTGGTAATCGTTCGCGCCGGCCTGATCTGCGATGTCTTTGAGCGTGCCCTCGCTAATCTCGTCGTGGAGCGGGACTGGGACGGTGCGCGCTTCGGCGTCGTGGTCCTCGGGCGGCTCCCAGCGGAGGATCGCATGGTCGCCGCGCGTGCGCTTCCACTCGTAGATTCCGCTGTTGACCATTACCGTCACAACGTCTCTTCGTAACAGGAGAGGTTACTCGAAAATCCCTGAGTCATCGAGAGAGTCGGAGGTGTTGTGCTCGGGGTCAATCCCCATCTCGCGGAGATCCTCGTCGCTAGGAGGGTCGCCATCTCCGTGATAGCCTTGAAGTGCTTCATCGAGGTTTTCAAGGGCCTCCTGACGGCTCTTACCCTGACTGGCGACGCCGGTTTCTTCATCCTTTGCGACCCACCAGTTGGTTTCACGGGTAAGCGTGATCGTGGTGCCCGTCGGCGGGTCATGGTTGCTGCTGGAGTCAGTGCTCATGCTTCAGCCTCCGGAGTTAGACTCCACGCGAGAGAGTTCCCGATCATCTTACTCTCCACCTTGCCGTCGGTTTCGAATTGGCGAAGTCGGTAGTCCGCGCTGGGGCGCTTAATTCCCAACTCCTCGGCAACATCCGTCGTACCTGCAGGCCCGTGTTTTCGCACGGTGTCGAGGACCTCGTCGTCACTGTGTTTCGCGGAGAAACGCCCACGCTCATCACGTTCGCTCCCACTCATACCTTGCTGTACGGATGCGTAGGATAAAACCCATCTACTCTGTAGTAGATGGTTATCCGGGTTGCGGCTCGTTTTAAGCCCAAACGATTAGCTCATGAGAAACAAACGGCAACACCATAGAATGAACGACAGAATGATTGTACTCCCATTGTAAGATTTCAATATGGGAACAGGTGGTCTGACCGTTTACCGAGAGTGTACACCAGTTGTCGATGCCAATTACCGATCCGACAATGACCGGTCCCCTGCGGAAGTTATCGTCGAGGCAGTGGCGGAGGCAGCCGAAACCGATCCGATAGAGCTCCCACCACTATACGAATTTATTGATGCCGATGCGCTTGACGCGCTGTTCGACCGACACGACGGAGCCGAAGAAACTGAAGCTCTCCTCAGTTTCAATGTTGATACCTGGAACGTGTTCATCCGGAGGGACGGTCGTATCCGCGTCTGTGACGCTACTCGGCCCACAGACCCAGAACCAGTCTTCGACTCCAGTCCGGCCTAACGCGGCATTATATTCTACCGGCTCTGTTGAAATCCTCTTATTCGGACACAAATCGAATGAAATAGCCGGTCGCTGGAGACTCATACCTACCGCTTTGATCTCCAAATCGGTTCTTGATGAGTAGTTTGGCAGGGCCAGTTTCCGTAGTGGGAGAGTCTGAAGGGCTAACTGCCAACCAAATATAATACAAAAAAGTTCTCTTATACTATTTGTATAACTTATGAATTAGTTGCAGAACATACTTAAAAACCCATCACCTATTATATTATGTGATTTCTACCATTCTCTTGGTCGGACTCGTCGCAGCCGTTTTTGTCGGATTCAATATCGGTGGGTCCTCGACAGGTATCGCATGGGGGCCTGCTGTCGGTGCAGGGTTGTTGAGAAAGACCACCGCAGCGGCCTTGATGACGTTTTTTGTCTTCTTTGGTGGCTGGACAGTCGGTCGGAATGTTATGGATACACTGAGTGGAGATATTATTACGATGGAAGGTGGGATTCCACTGGCTGCGGGCGTCGCAGTCCTGTTTTTCATTGGGTTCGGCATCCTCATCGCAAACATCTTCGGCGTTCCTGTTCCAACCTCCATGACGACTGTTGGGGCGATCGCAGGACTGGGCCTTGCGACTGAAACACTTGATTTCGCGGTGATCGGTTGGATCGTCTCGTGGTGGTTGGTAACGCCAGTTATCGCCTTCTGGATTGGAGCAGTTATCGGTCGTTATCTGTATCCCGAACTCAATAAACGGGTCGAGATCACCTCCTCTGAGGGGCCGTTGCTCGTTCTCGATCGATCCAAAACTGTCCCAAAACTATCGTTCGGGCCAAACACGACAACTGGAGAACTCGCTGGAACGGTTGTTGTTCTCGTCATCGGTTGTTACATGGCTTTCAGTGCCGGGGCGAGCAACGTTCCGAATGCGGTCGCACCGCTGGTTAGTAGCGGCGCACTGGGTGATACGAATGCGATTATTATCGCAACCATCGCAATCGGAGTCGGTGGGTTCACGATCGCTCGGCGAACAATGGAGTCCGTCGGCGGTGAACTCAGTGAGATCCCGTTGCTCGCAGCGTTGATTGTGATGACTACTGCCGCGACAATCACGACCGCGCTCTCGTGGGCTGGCATCCCAATCAGTCTCGTGATGGCAATGGTAATGACGATTGTCGGACTCGGTTGGGGGCGGGCGACTCGTCCGCTCACAGCCCGCGACGCCGTGCGAGGTGATACTGATGCGGATATTGCAATGGGTGCGTTGAAAGAAGAGCCTCGTTCAGATGTGACAAAGATCGGTGAAGAAGAACCAAATGAGGTACAGGACGCCGGTGCTCTGTTCAACCCGCGAGCGATTGCAAAGTACATTTCAATGTGGATTATCGGCCCGTCTGTCTCTACTGGTCTCGCATATGCATTCTTTACGGCCTTACCCATCGTCTAAAGATCGTGGGTTTATTCATACGTCCCACGTAGCTGCCGTATGGTTTCAGACGTACTCGTCCCGATGGACGACTCTGAGATGGCAGAGAAAGCACTCCGCTACGCTTTCGATGAGTTTCCAGAGGCGGAAATCACCGTGTTGAATGTCGTCGGAGGACCATCATGGATGATGGGTGAAGCAACGGGGCTTGCTCTTGCGGACGATATTGAGGAAGCCGCCGCCGAACGTGCCGAGGCTGTCTTTGAATGTGCCCACGAGATAGCAACCGAGCGTAATCGAAAGATCAGCACACTCGTGGGCATCGGCCACCCTGCCCGAAATATCATTGATCGTAGCGAAGACTATGATACGATCATACTCGGTGCGCACGGCGCGGATCGAAGCCGCGTGTCACGCCGGTTTCTCGTCGGAAACGTAGCCGAGACTGTGTCAAAACGTGCACCGATTCCCGTAATCATCGTTCGCTGATCACCACGCCTCAGCGACTGTGGTATCGAAATCACGGTGTTACTGCTACTTGCGGACGCACTCTATTGTGCACGAGTCAGGCAAGACTATTTTTCGGTCTCTCTCGAAGTTATTCGGGCCTGTTGAAATCCTATCCATTGGTGCTGTGGAAACCCTCCTGCCGTCTTGTGATTCACTGAGAAGCTAGTTTCGTGTCTGATCTGCGAAACTCCGTAGAAAGGTAGCTGCACCCAATGTCAAATTTGAAGGGTTTCAACAGAGCCTCTTTTTTTATTCTTGCTGAGCACGCTACCGTCGTGTTCAGATAAGCTGGTTCTGTTCAATACCATCATCAAGGCGTGCGTTTTCGGGCATGCATCACTTTGAAACGTCCCCTCTCACCGTTCCATCCTTATTTGAATACCGTCATGAAGACAGGGCAGACCCTTTTAAATCAGGACAGGTTATTCTCTCTATGTCGATTGGACCTCCGTTCAAACCAGATCCTCTCTGTGAGTGGGATAACTGGCGCGAACAAACAACTCGGCTCCAATATCCCGATAGAGATATCCGTATCATCTTCCCGAAGCAGGAGGGTGGCACCGTTCACGAGCCAAAGAGTCAACCTGCAGAGTTTGGCGATTTTGATCCGAATAATCACGACCCGGATCCTGAAGTATGGCCACTGGAGGATTTGGATCCAGGATACCCTGCAGATGTTGATGAATTGTATGTTATTCAAAATCCGTTTCCTGCTCCTCACGTCGCGTGGGTAACAGAAGAATATCTAGAAGCGCGGTACGGCTACAACCCAGTACGGCAAGAGGTTGATGTTGATGAACTGCCAGTGTGGGTCCAGCCAAATAAAACAGAAGACAACGATACTGTAGAGATTGATGCAACGAATGACGCTGAATTACCGCTGAGTCTGACAGACGATCGTCGAGAAGCACTCACTCGGTTAGCGCATTTGTGGAATGGAGAAACCGTTCGTGGCCACCATCTGTTATTGGATAAGTGTCCTGGCTGGGGAGAGATTTTTGACGACCTCAATCAAGAGGAATTACAACGTCTGGTTGTTGATCCTGATGCGGACCCGAGGCTTGCCGAGGCGTTTAATTGCTATGATTGGTTCGAGCAAGAGCAATCCATATACCTGAAGCCAAAGCGAATTCTGCGAAAGAAGGTTTGGTACGCCCCGACCCAGCGCGGACGTACCTTAATCAACGCACACACTGATCTCCCATCGCTGCGTGGAGACCCAAATGAGGGGCTTGTTCACCGAGTTACTGTGGGTCTGGCAGCACTTCGTGAGAAGTGGAACGCCAAAGAGATTGGGACATATTATAACCTCGATGTCAACGGGTACAATGTAGATCTACTCAGTCGAGATGCGAGCGGTCAGCTGTACGCTGGAGAAGTGATGACCGGTCACAATAACTGGGCGCTTCATCGACGAACCTACGAAAAGCTCAGTGATCTCCGTGCACGGGACATGATTCCGCATGTTGTATTCGATTCACGGAAAACAGCTTATAAGGTATTTAACCATTGGCATAGAAAGGGACTTGCTCAATTACCGCGAGGACCATTCGATTCCGAATTTGGAATTGAAGACGGTCGGAAACGAATTGAAGAAGCATACAAAGATGAGCAATTGAGCTGGGACGTTGCAGACTGGACAACTACTGCAGCTCTGTGGCGAAATACTCTCGGCCGGGATGGCCCTGGAATCGACCGCAATCTAGTAACATCAATGGATTGGTAGATCCCTTTTCGCACCCCCACCCATACATCCCCTAAATGGGGTACAGTATACTAGTATTACTGGTCTATTTTTGATCGGCTATACTGTAGATTTCAGACGTTAAACCCCGTTCCGGAGTTGGTTTTACCGCTGGAGAAAATTGCCCGGATTCAAAAGTGATTGACGATTTATAAATTGGTATTTTAAATGCTTTATCAATAATCACCCGCCGGAGATACAATCCCGAGTAATTGGATTTTTAAACGGTATAGCAAAAACTCGGGGACGGAGAAGGCAAAAAAGACATTATCTTGACTGGTACGATAATCATGAAGCCTTGAGGGGTCAAGACCTGTTTCTATCACCGTTGATGTCCCGGCTTTCGTGGTCAGTTGTCTATCTCAATAGCCCGTTCAGATAGTCTGTCTCGTTAGTTATCCAAAGCAGTATAACTAGTTAGTATAACTACACAGACTAACTAATTAGTCTATTTAGTTTTATAAGTGACTGGCTCTTATGATTGTGTATGCTCGCCTATACAACGTACTCTGAGTCAGGGGGGGTCGGTAAGACTACCCTGACAGCAAACCTCGCTGACGCTCACAGCCAACAAGGACGAGACGTGCTCGTCTTGGATTTAGATCCTCAGCAGGGATCGCTGTCGTACCTGCTTGATATCCCAACATCTCGTGACGATGATGTAGCTGATAATATTGCTCGACATTTAATTGATGAGCCAAAGGGTGAGTTCAGTGAACTGATCCAAGAGACCCCATATGGATTTGACGTTGTCCCATCCCATGGTATGCTGGAAAACCTGCCACAGTTATTAATGAAAGCTCAAAATCTGGCTGAAGACCTCGGTGAAGAATTTAGCCCAAACGACCGACTGCGACAAGTTTTAATTGATGCTGACATCCGACGCGAGTATGATACGATTATCATCGATCCACCAGCATCGCCCGGTCCTCATCTGTACAACGCTGTCTCTGCAACCCGATCACTACTCCTACCAGTGAAGCCGACTGGCAAAGGGATGCAGTCCATCGCAGGGATCGAAGATATTTTAACAAATCTCGAAGCCAACCTAGATCTCGATCTGGGAGTACTTGCAATCGTACCGAATGGGATCGGCAGCACATCAGATCAGGAGCAGTACCTCGAAGAGATTCAGCAACTGGGTTACGATGCCCCCGTCACTATCCGGGATCGGTCTGCACTATTCGAGGGGTCGTGGGACCAACGTTGTACTGCATTCTACTACTTTGGCCATCATCGATCCCACAAACGTGACTACGAAGCCGAAACCCTGGATAAACTACGAGACCTTGCAGCACATATCGAGGAGGTAGGAGACCAATGACAAACGGAATGAAATCAGGAGCTGGCAGCGATCCATTCTCTGATACATCCACCGATGAGGAGTCACCAGAAGAATCTGAAGCACAGACCAAAGAACGGGAGGAAACATCTGAGTCTGCCTCGACTTCGGATGCTGGTGCTAACTCGACAGCAAATAAGCAATCACAGGCCACCGGCTCAGGACAGAACCGTGATACACTGCCATACATTTTTGCGAGACACAGCGTCAAGGACAGTCGAAAAATGATTCAGTACTTTTTGCGCGAGGCTACACAAGAGACTGAGAAGGATGCCCGACATGCTATCGAGGATGAACTCGGGACTGATGTCCCCCTTACTGATGTTCGAGAAGCCTTGGTTCGTGTGGGTGCAAATCATCCCGATGAAGTCGCCGATGAACTCCGCGACTGGGGATATCGACTTCGGGAAGACTGAGTACGCAGACAAGGGGTAGCGGCTCTGTTGAAATCCTCAAATGGAGATCGGTTTCGGTCGTCGCGCAAGATGAAATGCGCGAGTCTTGTACGAGTATTCCACTGGAAAGCCAGTTATTCCGATCGGTCAATATAGGCAAATTACGTATCGTCAGGAGGAATAATAAAAACATACACGAAGGCCATACTACGTATTGTGTATGTCTGACCATGAGAGTTCGAACCTCTTCGCTCATTTACGTGCGATTCGCACTGCTATCATTGGATTAGCACTTGCAGTTATTACTACAGGACTTATCATCCAAGGCGACTCGTTGGAGTTTCCATTCCTTGTGATAACGATCTTTGTGTGCTTCTATGCATTTGTTCCTCCTCTTGTCCGTTTGTGAGAGTAGTCACTACATGCTGCATCACAGAGCAACTCGCGGATTGGACCTCTTATTGGTCAACCGTTTATAGGATGTCTTGTGCACGGAAAGCTGGCAGTTGAATCGGTGTTTGCCACGGTGAAAACGAAAGTAAAACAGTGAGTCGACCGCGTCGACCGACATACAACAAGATACCTCGAAGCCCAACACGGGGTACGAGTACCGGCTTCGTAGCGGAGCCAATGCAGTCGATCACAAAGCTTAGATTCCCAAGCTTCAGGATTGACCTGCCCGACCAACACCGGGTGGGAAGCCCACAAGTTTAGTCGTGGGACCACGTCACGTACAGCCTGTTAGTTCTCGTACTTCTCCAAAGCGTTGTTAATTGTCTCTAACGCCTCTTCTTCGGTTTCTCTCAGTGTTTCAGTTAGGACTCGAACACCTATGGCATCCTTCGAGTCCGGATCGGGATACGTTTCAGCCACGTAACCACCGTCAACTAGCCCGCTCTCTCTGATCGCACTGACGATGCGCTGTGCTTCGTTCTTCCCTCCGTTAATCTTCACATAAAACTGGTCGTCCCAGTCTTCCACGTCCTCAACAGTTTCCTCCTCCTCAGCGAGTAGCTCAAGAACGGAACGAATGTGGTCATGCTCATTTTCGCTCGACATACGTTACTATTTATTATAAATAATAAAAAGCGCTTGTATATTACTTCACAAACGGTTACTCAGATTCTATTCGCTAATACCGACGAACAGTCGAGAGAGAAAGCGACAATTGGACAGTACAGAGTGCTCACACAATAACCCTATCCGTGAGCTCAGGTGGTCACTGATGCAGTAACTGCTATGTGAGCACTGGCCTGTTTCGCGGACTTATTTATGCGAGGTATCACAAGCAGTGACATGGCCGTTGACGAGCTCCGTCGGGTATTGGCCGAGTTCGACGCTCTCTATTCGAATATCGAACAGGTAAGTGCGCCGCCGAAGACCACGCTCGAAATACTTGAGAAGCACTACGATGAGGATCACTGGAATCGACTCCTGCGATATTTCCTCGATTCGAAAGAACCGCACGGCTTCGATGAGGCTGTACTCCTGCAGTTCCTTGAGTTGGTTGAGGAGCGCTGCGATGGGTTTCATTTTGATCGGTACGCCGTCGACGAGGTCGATGTCCAGCGGGAAGTGGTGACTCCGAACGACAATCGTGCGGATATCATCATCACGTACGAACAGGAGTGGTTCATCTGGATTGAGATGAAAGTTCGGTCACGAGAGGGAACAAATCAGACGAACCGATATGTCGAAGATGACTACATTGGGGAGACGCTAAAAAGTACGTTCGACGAAGCGAATAGGTTCTACGTTTATTTAGCACCGGACAGAAGCACAGCGGATGCAGACGCGTTCGTGAATCTCGACTGGACCACACTCATTGCTGCGTTCCAGCCACTGACGCAAACAGGGGTCAGAGAGCAACCGCTTCAGAGTTATGCACAGTTCACCGATTTTCTAAACACCGTTCGAAGTGAGACCAGTATGACACAGCACGAAGCAAACCAACAGGAGAAAGTCGAATTGGCGATTGAGTATCACGATTCGATCAGCGACGTGAGGGAAGCGTTCGAATCTGTAGTGGAGAGTCATCAAGAGAATTGGCCCCAACGATTCGAACCGTATGCGCCAGCGGGGTGGGACGACAATTGGCACTATCACACCGGTGGTAAGAAACTCTCCTTCTATAAGCAAACGTGGCCCATCGCTGATGTCGAACCGGGAGAAGACGTGAGTAGTAGCCACTCGCTGCGTCCGTACTTCCAGCACGTGATCAGTTTGGACCAAATCGCCAGCAACCAGCTCAAATTCAAGACACAGTTGACGGGTGCCAACGAGGACTTACGAACGAAATTTCAGGATTACCTCTACAGTGACGGGGTCCGCACACGGCTCGAAGAGATGGCTGCAGACATTGAGCAACGCAAAGGAACTACGATTCGACTACCAGAGCGGGACGATCGCAAGTACACACGGTTCACGATCACGACATACCCGTTCGACTGGGAGGGCGGCGAGGGCTATTACCGAACGCTGGCGCAAGCGCTTACAGACCATCAAGAGGTCGGGGAGATATTTAACGAAGCATTACAGGAGATAGCGTATGAGCGAACCTAATCCTCGAAAGTCGTAGTTAAAACACACCGTCTAATTCAGGAGGTTTGAGTAACGAGATAGTTGCCGCGAATATTGTTCTTACGAGGTTGTAGTAGTAGACCCGAGTCACGGTATATGTCATGGGAACCCGCTGCGGTCACTGAATAATTGAAAAATCGTTACTGGACTTCTCCGAGGAAAGCGTTGTTTCGACATTTTCAGCTTCGTTTGACATGCACTTCCCCGAAGAATGGTATCTGGTAGTAGAGGTGCTAGAACCGTACTTCAGAGCCGTGTTGAGGTGAGGCACAAACTCTGATTTTCCCTACAAGCCAGAGTTTTATTTTAAATAGGGTCATATGCCTGTTCAGTCAAAATGAGTAGTCGGGGGAGATCAGAAGACCAAATCTTAGTAGACGAGCAGTTTAAGCCGCTCAACAGTCGGCAGCAGGATATCTACTCTGCGGTGTTGAGTCGGTTTAAGCAGTATCTGGAGACAGAGGGCAAGAATCCGAAGAAAGGGCTCGGATACAGCAAAGTCAACGAACGTATCTCCAGATTCCATCGCGTCATGAAGTGGGTCTGGAACAATGAGACAATCACGACCGAATTCACAACCGAGGACGCAGACATCGTCAACGAGGCTCTCGCTGAGGACTCGTTTCGTCGCATGGATGGAGGGCGATACGCGGAGGGGAGCAAGCGGAAGATCAACGATGTCATAGTCAACTGGTTCGAGTTCCAGGGCATCGACTGGGACCCAGAGACGAGATTCCATGACGAACCGGCAACGGAGAACGCAGATCCATTCCGAAAGTCCGAACTCCAACAGCTTTGGCAGACTTCTCTCACCTACAAGAGTGTGCCGAGCTACAACAACCTCAGCCCAGAGGACCGAGATCGCTGGAAAGCACACATCGCTCAAGAGCTCGGCAAGCCCAAAGTCGAAGTCACGCCATCCGACTGGGACACGCTCAACAAGGACTGGAAAGTCCCATCACTCGTCCGCACTACGAGAGGTGCTGGATGGAGGCCGGACTTGATTGGCCGTATGAGTGTCGAGTGGTATGACCCGGAGGCCCAGAGAATATATATTCCCGAAGGAGAAGCGCCAAAAAATGACGATTCCTGGGAGCAAGAACTCTCGCAGGAAGGTGCACACGCTCTTGATAACTGGCTTGACCAACGAGCAAATCAGGAGATGTACGATGGGCGTGACGAGATTTGGCTCACGCGCGAGGGGAATCCATACACTTCAGCATCACTGAACGATCTACTCGATAATCTCGTCGATGAGGCAGGCATCGATGAAGGTAATCGTAAAATAGTGTGGTATTCGTTCCGACACAGTATCGGAACCTACGTTTACGATAAATATAAAGACAGGCGGGTCGTCGCTGAAACCCTCAGGCAGAACAGCACTGCCGCTGCCGATCGTTACATCCACCCGCTCCCAGAACTGAAACAGGAAGTGGCGGACTTGATGTAGGTTGAGCGTTTGAGGGTGTCATGGAACACTTCATGAAGTGTTGAGTTCATAGTTTTAACAGTGAATTGCCTGCTACACTGCTCCTGCGAACTGTTCACTCCAGTCGGGTCAGTAGAAGACATTTATGCAACGACGGTTCTAGTTTTATTATGAACAGAAGGCAGTTGCTTGCTGGCGTTGGACTCTCCATCTCTATTGGCGCGTCTGGGTGTATTGGGAACCTCAACAGGGCTGCAGAAATTACTAATGTCGAATTTGAAACCGGCGTTGGCGTTGATAAGAGACCCGATGACGATCCAAGAGTACGTTTCAGTGATAATGCAGTATATGCGAGTGGTGTGTATTCAACTGGAGACATGTGCTATGATGCACATCTTGAAGAACCAGTCTATGATGTAGAGGATGATAAGCTACATATCGAACTTACTAGACAGCATGATGGAAGAGACGAATGTGAAGAAGTTGATGAAGCGGTATCGTATCGTGTGATAGTCCATTTCGAGGAGGAACTTCCAGCTATCGTCAGAGTAGCCGAAGAACCACCCGTTGGGAGTGAAATCGTGAAAGAACGAGATACTGGTCTGTTACCGTAGTAGACATTCATGAGTGATATGTACACACCCTATATTTAACGATGGTCGAGAGAGCAATACAGGGATGCCAACCGTTCTATGACACCCTGCTCATTCGGTTAGAAAAGATTACCCCATACGATCTAACGCGTCCCGTCTATCTTCAACTGGGGTCTGGTCGTACTTCATCGTCGTCTCTGGAGACTTATGTCGAAGTTGTGCCTGGGCCGCCGCAAGATCCTCTTCTCGGGTCATATAGGTGCCGACTGAATGCCGGATGGCGTACCAACTCATCTGCCGATTTGCCGTCTCAATATCAGCTATCTCGCAGAGCCTGTGCAGCAGGCCACGAAGCGACGAAACGGACCAGGGGTTCTGCTCTCGTGTTAACCAAATCGCATCCGTATCATCGTACTCGGGGTACGCCACCCTCTCTTCACACCAGTTCTGCAGTATCTCAGCGGTCCGGTCCCGGAGGCCAACTCTCCAGTTGTCCGTATTTTTCGCACTGTCCTCCTTTGGGATCCGGAGGACGCTGTTGTCTGTATCTACCCAATCCATCGTTGAGCGTTCGACTTCGGTTGGCCGCAAGCCGGTATCCAGAGAAACCCACACGAGTGACGGGATCTTCCAGCCGTTAGCACGATCCCAATCCGCAGGAGTGACCTCGGACTTTGGCTTCTCGAATCGCTGGGCGAGATGTTGTTTCCACCGATCGCGTTCGGTGGGGGTCAAATTGTTGTAGCTCGGAATCGATCCGCATTCAAGAGCGGCATCACGGATGGCGCTCCGCTCTTCTTTGGTCAAGAAGTCACGGGGGTTTGAGCTGTTATCTGCTGAAAAAGTGATCTCGGGATTCCATTTACCAAGGTTTCGCTCGTGGTGCAGCCATTTGTAAAGCATCTTGAGTGACTTCTGGCAGTTGACCTTGTGTGTGGCACTCACGTCACGGTGAGCGAGGTGGTCCATCCACGCATCAGCGTGATCATGTGCAAGGTTCACTGTGTATCCCTCTTCACGCTCCCAGACGAACCTGTAGAACCTATCAATACGATACGATCGAGGTTTGACCGTGCCTTTTGCATAGCCCTTTGCTTTCTTGGGCTCTTTCCCGTATGCCAGAAGCCACCGAAGACACTCCTCCCGTTCGGAGCGGTAATCCAAGAGTTGTCGTTGGTTCAAAAATGCCTCAGATGGCTCGGTGACAACCGGGTAATCGTCAAGGTTCATTGGCTGTCCCCTCTACGAATATCGGATCGGTGGTTCTGTAGCTCTGAGATCGCTGACCAAATTCTCGTATCGCATGACTGAGACGGGGTCAGTACCGAGTCCTGCGAGTCGAATAGGTATGGCAAAACGGATAATCGCAAGACAGCGTGGTTGTGTGTGAATCCTTCGAGCTTGCTTGGTCTGCGCGTTGAGTCGAACATGGGTATGTGGCGCAGGACAAAACCACCAGACGGCGAAAGGAAAAGGATGCTCCGACTGGGATTCGAACCCAGGTCATTGCCGTGAGAGGGCAATATGATTGGCCGGACTACACCATCGGAGCGGGTGTACTAACCGGTAGTTGGGAGATGTGTTTAATAGTTCCGTTTTCACGCCGCCGTGGGGGTATCTGCCGTGGCTTTAGCTGTAAATCGACAGAATCGTCAGATCGGCTCGAACCGGAAGCCGTCCCACTCTTGACTGTCCGGTTCGCGGATCCCTGCGCCCGGTTCACGAAGTTCGTCAGCATAGACCGGTTCGACGGTGTCTCCGATCTCGATGTCCGCGCCGTCGACGATCTGTCCGAGCGCCCGCACCGACTCGCCGTCCACGTCGAACTCGACAATTGCGAGCGTGTTCGGTTCGCGAAGGCCGGGTGGTGTCGCCGTACTGGTCGTCCACGTAATGACTTCCGCAGTCCGATCAGTCAGGTCGACGGTCTCCGTCGGCTCGGCCCCGCTCAACCCGCGCGGGTGTCCGGGGTACGAAACGGTGCCGTCCTCGTAGCGCTGTGCTGTCAGCTCTGGCTCGTTGTCGCTCATCGTCCTGCCTCCATGATCGTGGTGATGACGCAGTTGCCGAAGCCTCCGACGTTGCAGGCGAGGCCGACGTCAGCATCGACCTGTCGCGGCCCGGCGTCGCCGATGACCTGTTTGTAGATCTCGTAGCCCTGTGCGACGCCGCTCGCGCCGAGCGGGTGGCCCTTGGATTTGAGCCCACCGGAGGTGTTGACCGGTAAGTTGCCGTCCTTCTCGGTTCGGCCGTCCTCAATGGCCCTCCACGCTTCGCCCTGTTCAGCGATCCCCAGCCCCTCCATCTGAAGGAACTCCAGAATCGTGAACATGTCATGGAGTTCGGCGACATCCAGATCATCCGGCCCGATACCAGCCATCTCGTACGCGTCCGCCCCACTGTCGACGACGCCACCCATTACAGTGGGGTCCTCGCGCTCGTGGACGACGTGCGTGTCGGTCGCCCCGCCGATACCCGAGATAACCGCGTAGTTGTCGGTGTATTCCGCGGCGACGGACTCGGGACAGAGCATGAGCGCGGCGCTGCCATCGGTGATCGGGCAGAAGTCATAGAGCCGGAGCGGGTCGGCGATGATCGGCGAGTCCATCACGGTCTCCAGATCGACTTCCTTCTGGAACTGTGCGTGGGGATTATCGACGCCGTTTTTGTGATTCTTGACGGCGACTTTCGCCAGGCTCTCTCGCGGTGCGTCGTACTCGTGGAGATAGCGTCTGGCGGTCAGTCCCGCAAAGCTGGGCAGCGTGACACCGTGTTTGTACTCCGCGGGGTGGGTCAGGGAGGCGATCACATCAGTGGCTTCGGCGGTGGTGCGGTGGGTCATCTTCTCCCCACCGACGAGCAGCGTCATGTCGCTTGCTCCGCTGGCGACGGACTGCCAGGCGGCGTAGATCCCTGCACCGCCGCTAGAACTGGTCTGGTCGACCCGCTGGGTGTAGGCAGGGACGGCTCCGAGGTCGTGAGCGAGGGCGTTCGGAACGCCCGTCTGGCCCTCGAATTCACCGCTGGCCATGTTCGATACGTACAGATGTTCGACGTCGTCGGGTGTGACACCGGCGTCCGCGAGACAGGCTTCACCCGCCTCTGCGAGGAGTTCGCGGATCCAGGCGTCACGTTGCCCGAACTGTGTCATCGACGCGCCGATGACTGCAACGCGATCCATGTACGATTCCTCTCACGACGGGATAATATAAGCCGCGGGTTCCGTGCCAGCGTGCACCGTTCCGATCCGATCCAGCGACAGACCGGTGGTCTTTTGCTCGCCGCGGGCACGTTCACTCGTATGACTGACGAGGAGCGACTCACCTACTCGGACGCGGGGGTAGACATCGACGAGAGCGATGCGGCGACTGCAGCACTGCTCGACGCGGTTGGTAACGTCGTCGACAGCGAGTACGCCGGACTGCTCGACATCGGCGATCAGTATCTTGGCCTCGCCACCGATGGCGTCGGGACCAAGCTGCTCGTCGCGGAGGCACTCGAAGATTACTCGACGGTCGGTATCGACTGTATCGCGATGAACGCCAACGATCTCGTCGCGGCGGGCGTCGATCCGGTCGCGTTCGTCGACTACCTCGCCGTCGAGGAGCCAAGCGAGGAGTTCTCCGAACAGGTCGGTGACGGGCTCGCAGCGGGTGCGGAGGCCGCCGGGCTCTCACTGCTCGGCGGCGAGACGGCGGTGATGCCCGACGTGATCCGTGGGCTGGACCTTGCGGGTACCTGCGCCGGACTCGTCGACAAGGAGCAGACGTTCGACGGGGAGGCACAGCCGGGCGACGTTCTCGTCGGTTTTCCCTCCAGCGGCATCCACTCGAACGGGTTGACGCTCGCCCGGACCGCAGTGACCCGCGAGTACGAGTACACTGATCCGTTCCCACCGAACCCGGACCGGTCGATCGGCGAGGAACTGCTCGAACCGACCCGGATCTATACGTATCTGCTCGAACCGCTTCGTGAACACGACGCCCGCGCGGCGGCCCACGTGACCGGGGGCGGCTGGACGAACCTCACCCGGATGGGCGAGCACCGCTACGACATCACCGACCCGTGTCCCGCCCACGACATCTTCGAGTTCGTGCAGGAGCTGGGTAACGTCGCGGACGAGGAGATGCATCGAACGTTCAACATGGGAACCGGCTTCGTCGCCGCCGTGCCCGAGAAGCAGGCAGACGCGCTCGCCGACGCGACCGATGGGCAAGTCATCGGGACGGTCAAAGAAGGTGAGAGCGTCGAAGTTCGTGGGCTCTCGCTGTAGCGGTCTGTGGGCATCGACGACAGGAGGATCGCACGAACCGATACGTTCTTTCTGCACCCGCGCCAACACGTAGCCATGCGCGTACGCGACTGGCAGGATATCGTCGAGGACATCGTCGACAGCGGCGTCGACCCGGAGGGATGGCGTGCCGTCGCGGGCGACCGTAGCGGCGGCGTCGGCGAGGATCTGTATCTCGGCCATCCAGTCGGCGGCGTTTACCAGATCAAGACGTTCGCGAAGAACCCCTACGAGGTGCGCGGCGTCGGCACGCAGGTCGCACGGAAGATCGACGACGAGATCGGCTTGTATCTTCCCGAACAGCACGACTCCGGACGATTTGCCGTCCAGCGCCCCCCAGAAGACGAGAGTGACGCCGAGCAGAAGGCCAGCAACCTCGAAGAAGTACTGAAGGCCCACTCGGATGCCCCGACGACGCCGGGAGACCTGTTCGACGACGTGATGGAGGTTCTGGACAGTCCAGCGTTCGGCCCGATGGAGTACGACCAGTACGACCGGCCCGACGAGCTCGATGAGCTCGCGTCGACGTTCGAGGAAGCCGAGGAGCTACTCGACGCGGAACTCGACGAGCTCGTCGACGAAGGAGACGTTGATCGAGGGTTCTACTGACTCGTCACAGTTTCCGGGACTGCTTCGGGGGCTTCAAGTTCACATCGGACGTTACATAGGCTATGAGCGCCGAAACGACGGTTCGTGAGTATTACGAGGCAGTGCGGAACGGCGACCCCCTGGGTCCGTACTTTGCTGATCACCTCGCTACGGTCAAGTTCGGGATCAGTGAACAGCTCCGTGGCTCCGAGGAGATTACTGAAGCCCTGGCGGAGCAAACGCGCACGACCGAGGAGTGGCGCATCGAGTCGACCGATCTATCAGTCACCGAGCGGGGAGACTGTGCCTGGTTCGCCGATCTGGTCGATATGGCGTGGACTGACACCGGCACTGGCGAGCGATTCTCCTTCGACTCCCGCTGGTCCGGGACGATAGACGCGGGAGACGGGGACTGGAAGTTCGTGAGTATGCACGTCAGTGCGCCACGGGAGCTATAATGGTTGGACCAACCAGAGCGGAGATCGAGGAAGCCAACGACTACAGCCAGATAAAGTGGGGCTTCGTGGTCCTTATCGCGCTTTCGGGTGGCCTGACGGCTGTCTATGCCGATGCCTCGCTCACCGCAATCGCCGTAGCCACCCTCGTCGGAGCGCTCGTCGGCACGGCGTTGATGCAGTACCTCTTCTGGATGCTCAGAGGCTGACGATCTGCATACTTACAAATTAAGGCGTCGCAGCCACGCGTCCGGGTCATCGATTTCGTCGTTCGTCGGGAGGTTTTCCGGTCGGTCCCAGACGACGCTCGCGGTCTCGACATCTCGTTGCTCGGCGACCTGCTCGAAGAAAGCCTTTCCACGTTCGTACTGGCGGCGTTTCATCCCGAGGCCGAGCGTCCGGCGAACGAATCTCGCGAGCGGCCCGCGACCCTGTCGTCGGGCGTCGAGCTTTGCCCGGAGGTCGGCGTATTCGCCGTCGAAGGCGTGATCCATCAGTAACTCGGCGTATCCCTCGACGACGGTCATCGTGGTGTCGAGTTCCTCGAAGGCTTCACGATCGAGCGTGCCCCGGGAGAGCGCTTCGATTCCGTCGTCCATCGTCGCTTCGAGATGGTCGGTGAGCCACGGTGCGGCCCCGAACTCGGCGGCGTGGGTCACCTCGTGGAACGCGATCCAGCGACGGAATCGGTCGTACTCGACATCGAGTTTGTCGGCGACATCGACGATGTTCGGGCGAACGAAATAAAGCGCGTGATCGTTCGAGTCTGCGAGCAAGAGCGGATCGTACTGGCCGAGCACATTTCGGCCGAGGAAGGCGAGCATAAAGCTCATCGTCCCGGTGTTGACAACCCGTGAAACGCCCGGGATCGCAACGGTAGTGTGTGATTCGACCGGTTGCATCACGCGCCGAAACGTGTCGGCGTTCGCGTCGATCCAGTGGTGACGGTTCTGGATCTCGATCCGGTCCGGAACGTCGAAGGTCAGGTCCCCGATCGATCGGATTCGGGTTCGGGCGTCCCGGACATCAGTTGCGTATGCCTCGCGTTCGGCTGCAGAGACGTCGAGGGGGCCGGGGTCGGTGCTGGCGCGGGCCGCCTCGACAACGGCGTCCCAGTCGACTGCGCCGTCGCCGGAGGCCCCGGTCACTGCGCGGACGCTACGGAACAGGTTCACGCTTACAGATAGGGGATGGGCGGGCAAAACTGTTCGCCCCTATCCACAGCCCCCGGTTCCGTTTTATTCGTCGAACAGCTAGATTCGGTATGCGCGAACTCGTCTTCACGCTCGATTATCGCCCCGGCTGTAACGCGGTGGCGGACACACTGGCCGAGTATCCAGACGCCGAGATTCGGTCACTCTCCTTGCACGCCACCGAGTCGAGCCTCTGGCGCGTCGACCACGCGAGCGGCTCGCCTGACGCCCTCGATGCTATCGAGGATGCCTTTCTCACCGCGGATTACTACGCTGACTGTCTCGCGACCGACCACTGCGGTGCGACCCAGACGATGCACGTCCTCGAACACACAGACGACACGCTCGTGCTCTACTCCTACTGGAAGCGAACCCCGGACTGCGCGTCGGTTCCCCACACTGCCCTCGATAATCTGGGAGAGGGTGCGCTCTTCGAGACCCGCCATAGCGAGCGAGAATACACCTGGCGGATCATCCACTCGGGCCCCGCGGACGTCCGTTCGTTCATCGACAAGCTTGGACGGATCGTCGGCGACTGCGCCGACCTGGAGATCAAGCGCGTCACGGAGGCACCCTCTCCATCCGTGCGGACTGACGAGGGACTCGCGCCCGAGCAAGAGGCCGCACTAGAGGCTGCGGTCGAGCACGGCTACTACGAGACGCCCAGACAGATCAACGTCGGCGAACTCGCGGAACGCCTCGACGTTCCGCGGTCGACGCTGACCTATCGGCTCCGGCGGGCAGAGGCTCACCTGGCGAAAGAACGCGTTTCCCGGCGCTTTTCGCCCGGTAGCAGTTCCGCACTACTCTGAGGTAGGCGATACAACCCACTCCGGATTGGAATATTCTAACCAAAGAGTTGGAACATTCCAAGAAACTCGTATCCCGACCTGCTCCCTAGCCACCGGTGATGACTGATAGTCGTGCGGAGACTGAAGAGGTCGCAGACGAGTACGTCACTCTTCGCCTCTCCGTCCCCGAAATGGACTGTCCCTCCTGTGCGGGCAAAGTCGAGAACGCACTGACCGATATCGACGGCGTGCAAACGATGGATCTGCGGCCGACCTCCGGGATTGCGACCGTCACCTACACTGCGGACCGTGCGAGCGAACAGGAGATCGTGACCGCCGTCGAGAGCGCTGGCTACAAGGTCGCCGAGCGCTCGGACGGGACCGATACCGGCGGAACGGGAGTCGCTGAACCCGCGGCCGTCTGGACGAGTTCCCGGGCCATCAAAACGTGGATCGGCGCGGTCTTTCTCGTTGTCGGACTCGCGCTGACGTTCGTGCTGACTGGACTGAACACCACGCTGGTCCAGACATCGATCGGCGCGCTCACATTGGCTAACGCCACGTTGCTCGTCGCGACCGTGGCGGCCGGTGTTCCGGTCGTCCGGTCCGGCTACTACTCCGCGCGAAACCGGAGCCTCGACATCGATCTCCTGATGGGGACGGCGATCGTCGCCGCGACGGGGATCGGACTCTACATCGAGGCGGCGACGCTCGCGGTCCTGTTCAGTATCGCGGAGCTACTCGAACGCTACGCGATGGATCAGACCCGCGACGAGTTGCGCGAACTGATGGAACTGTCGCCCGAGGAAGCGACCGTTCTCCGGGAAGTAGAGGACGGCGAGCCCCAGGAGGTGACCGTCCCCGCCGAGGAAGTTCGTGTCGGCGAGCGCGTCGTCGTCCGACCGGGAGAAAAGATCCCGATCGACGGGATCGTCGTCGAGGGGACGAGCTCGGTGGACCAGTCGCCGATCACCGGCGAGAGCGTCCCGGTCGACAAATCTGGCGGCGACGAGGTCTTCGCGGGGACGCTCAACGAGGCGGGCTATCTGGAGATCGAGACGACGAGCGAGGCTGGCGAGACGACGCTCGCACGGATCATCGACCTCGTCGGCGACGCGCAGGCCAAACAGACCGAAAAAGAGCAGTTCGTCGACCGCTTCGCGAGCTACTACACGCCTGTCGTGGTCGTGCTGGCACTGCTTACTGCCTTCCTGCCACCACTGCTCATCGACGGCACGGCGACGGTCGGACTCGCGGGTGTCGAGCACACGTTCGGCGACGACTCGCTGACGTGGTTCGTCCGCGGGCTGACGCTGCTGGTGATCGCCTGCCCATGCGCGTTCGTCATCTCGACGCCGGTCAGCGTCGCCTCCGGCGTGACCAGCGCGGCCCGGAACGGCGTCCTGATCAAGGGCGGTAACCATCTCGAAGCGATGGGCGAAGTGGATGCCGTCGCCTTCGACAAGACGGGGACGCTCACCGCTGGCGAACTCACCGTAACGGATGTCCTCGCGCTCGGCGACGTGAAGGAGGACGACGTCCTCTCTAGCGCCGCTGCACTCGAAGGTCGCAGCGAGCACCCGATCGCCGAGGCCGTTCTGGAGCGTGCGAGCGCGGCGGGGATCGACCCCCGGGGGGTCACGGCCTTCGAGAGCATCACCGGCAAGGGAGTCCGCGGGGATGTCGACGGGAGGACCTACTACGCCGGAAAGCCGGGACTGTTCGAGGAACTCGGATTCGACCTCGATCAGTCGACTCGTGGGCCGGGTCGTACCGACGGCGGCGTGTCGACGGTTAGCGAGGACGTCCTGCCGGATGATGAGGAGTGGATCGCCACGGGCGCTGCCTCGCTCCCCGACCGGATCGATGCGTTACAGGCCGAGGGCAAGACGGTGATCCTCGTCGGGACCGAAAAGCGGCTCCTCGGGGCGATCGCCATCGCCGACGAGATCCGACCCGAGGCCCGACTCGCCGTGGACGCGCTCGCCCGTCTCGGCGTCGGCCCGCTGGTGATGCTCACCGGCGACAACGAGGGCACAGCCCAGGCCGTCGCCACGGATCTGGGGATCGACGAGTACCGCGCCGGGCTACTGCCCGAGGAAAAAGTCGACGCCGTCGAGGAACTGCAGGCCGAGTACGGCTCGGTTGCAATGGTCGGCGACGGGATCAACGATGCACCCGCGCTGGCGACCGCCGACGTCGGCATCGCAATGGGTGCAGCGGGCACGGACACCGCCATCGAGACTGCCGACATCGCGCTGATGGGCGACAACGTCGCAAAACTGCCCTACCTGTACGCGCTCGCCCACAGGGCCAACAGCGTGATCCGCCAGAACATCTGGTCCAGCCTCGGCGTCAAGGCCCTCCTCGCCGTCGGCGTCCCCTTCGGCTACGTCAGCGTCGCGGTGGCGGTCATCGTCGGCGACATGGGGATGAGTCTCGGCGTTACGGGGAACGCGATGCGGCTCTCGCGGGTGACGCCGGACCGATTCCTCGACGAGTAGTCATTCGGTCGTCGAAGTGAACCGGCTGATCGTACCTTCCGATTCCTCGTCCGGCTCTAATTCTTCCTCGTCGTCGCCACCGAGGAGCGTCTTCACTGCGACGCCGATGACGGCGAGGATGACCAGCGGGATCAGCACCGCAGCGATGCCGAGGCCGCTGTCGTCTACTTCCGCCGTCTCTACGTCCTCCGCTCCGTCGTCGTCGGTTCGATCGATATCGGCCGAGAACAGTCCCTCGTCGTCAGGACCGCTGGGCCCGATCTGGATGCGTCCACGCGGGTTGAACTCGAACAGCGTTATCTTTGCCATACCTGCTAGTTGGACGAGACGGAACTTAGGAATGAGGGTGTCACGACGTATCACGTCTCCTGACAGCCTTGCCGTGACGACAGGCTTGAAACATCGGGACGACAAGTTCGGCTATGGACGACTCACAGCGGGAGTTTCTTGATGAACTGCTCACGACGCCGAGTCCGACCGGCTACGAAACGGCAGGACAGCGCGTCTGGATCGATTACGTCTCCGAATTTGCCGACGACATACAGACCGACGAGTACGGTAATGCAGTCGCAACAGTGGAGGGAGGAGAACCGGAGATCGCGATCGCGGGTCACGCCGACGAGATCGGGTTTCTGGTGCGCCGGATCGACGACGATGGCTTCATCCAGATGGCCCGTCTCGGCGGCTCCGATCGGACGGTAACGCGCGGCCAGCACGTTACGATCCACGGCGAGGAGCCGGTCAGCGGCGTCGTCGGCCAGAACGCGATCCACCTGCGGGATGCGGGCAAGGAGGAGTACGACGAGATCCGCGAGCAACGGATCGATATCGGGGCCGAGGACGGCGAGGCCGCCCGCGAACTCGTGGAGGTCGGCGATCCGATCACGTTCTCCTCGACCATCGAGGAACTACAGGGGAGTCTGGTCGCCGCACGCGGGATGGACAACCGCGTCGGGACGTTCGTGGCCGCGGAGACGCTACGGGCGGCGGCCGAGGCCGGCGTTGACGCGACGATCCACGCAGTAAGCACGGTCCAGGAGGAGGTCGGACTCAAGGGGGCACAGATGGTCGGTTTCGATCTCGACCCGGACGCCGCCATTGCGGTGGATGTCACACACGCTACCGACTATCCCAACGCACCCTCCGATCGGGCGGCAGACGTCGAACTCGGTGGCGGGCCCGTCGTGTCGCGAGGAACGACAAACCACCCGGTCGTCGTCGAGGCGGTTCGTGAAGCGTCCGATGACGCCGACGTCGACGTCCAGCTAGAGGCAGCCGGGATCCGTACCGGGACGGACGCCGACGCCTTTTTCGTCCAGCGCGGCGGTATCCCCTCGCTGAACGTCGGTCTGCCCAACCGGTACATGCACACCCCGGTCGAGGTCGTCGACACCGAGGACCTGACCGCGAGCGTCGAGCTGCTCGCCGCCTTCGCCGAGCGTACCAGCGAGTACGAGGCGTTCGCTGTCGACATCTAGCCAGCGCCCCCCTCGCCGTCATGCAGTTTTGGACCCACTCTCGCCGTCGCCCAGCCTTGCGTCCGTGATATCTCGCACAAGTAATATACTGTTACGATGTAACACCTGAAACGATATCTCCGACGATTCGGATCGACGAGAGCGGGAACAGCGAGCGACTGGCTGGTGGCGATGGGAACGACGACCAGCCACAGGGTGGGCCACCGGGTCAGCAGTGATCGGCGAGCAGTCGGCGAGTTCGTCGTCGGATCCCACTGGAACCCGGTACGTTTATGCCCGTCACGCGAGGGTATGAGCGTATGAGTGGACGACCCCTCGACGTACTCGAAGCGTCTCTCGGCGAAGACGTACAGGTCCAGCTGAAGGGCGGCGAGATCTACGAAGGTCGCCTGACAGGCTACGATCAGCATATGAACCTCGTGCTCGAAGACGCCATGAAAGTCCCCGCGCCCGAGGATCCGACGGGTGATTCGGAGGCGCCAGTCGAAGACACAACCATTATACGCGGCGATAACGTCGTTTCGATCATCCCATGACTGGTGCAGGAACCCCAAGCCAGGGTAAAAAGAACAAGACCACCCACGTCAAGTGTCGACGCTGTGGTGAGAAGTCCTATCACATCAAAAAGAAGAAGTGCTCGTCGTGTGGCTTCGGTAAGTCCAAGAGCAAGCGGAGCTACGCCTGGCAGTCGAAAGCTGGCGATAACTGATACTGTTTGGTCCCGTCATTTACCGGTGATCGCCCGACCCCTTACGGGCAATCGTCGGTAACCAGTGAGAACAAACAGTCTGAGCTCCACGACAGTTCTCTTTGCTTCCAATTGACGAGCGATAGCTGTGTCTGTCGACTCCACGGTAATATGCATGTTTGTGCACATACTGGACTTTGATACGGCCAAGTAGAACACGATTGGGAGGATTTATCCCCGATGACTCGCTACACATGTCTATGTCAGACGGGCGGGTCGACAGGCGTTCCCGGAACGGGATGACCGAAAAGTGCGGCGTGGTTGGCGTCTCACTCGAAGACCGTGACGCTGCACGACCGCTATACTACTCACTGTACGCGCTCCAGCACCGCGGACAGGAATCGGCAGGGATCGTCACGCACGACGGCTTCCAGCAGCACAGCCACGTCGAGATGGGACTGGTCGGCGACGCGTTCGGCGAGGGCGACGTCGAGAGCCTGAACGGCCCGGTTGGGATCGGACACGTCCGGTACCCCACTGCCGGAAGCGTCAACTCCTGTTGTGCTCAGCCGTTCTCGGTTTCGTTCAAAAGCGGCTCACTCGGCCTCTCGCACAACGGCAACCTCGTCAACGCCGAAGAGATTCGGGACGAGCTTGCGGGACTCGGCCACGCCTTTACTTCGGACGGCGATACCGAGGTCATCGCCCACGACCTCGCCCGGAACCTGCTCGAAGAGGATCTCGTCCGGGCAGTCAAGCGTACGATGGAGCGAATCCATGGCTCGTACTCGCTGACGATCATGCACGACGACACCGTTCTCGGGGTGCGCGATCCGCAGGGCAATCGGCCGCTCTGTATCGGTGAACTCGACGACGGGTATATCCTCGCGAGCGAGAGCGCAGCCATCGACACGCTCGATGGCGAACTCGTCCGGGACGTCGAGCCCGGCGAGTTGATTGTTCTACGAAGCGACGGAACTGGCTTTGACTCCTATCAACTGTTCGATGAGGACAACACGGCACACTGCTTCTTCGAGCACGTCTACTTCGCCCGCCCCGACAGCGTCATCGACGAGGAACTTGTCTACGAGGTACGTCGTGAACTCGGCCGGGAACTCTGGGCCGAAAGCGGCGTCGAAAGCGACGTCGTGATGCCGGTTCCCGACTCGGGGCGATCCTTTGCGAGCGGCTACGCCGAAGCTGCGACCGACGACGGCTCGGACGTCGAGTTCGCCGAAGGGCTGATGAAAAACCGCTACGTCGGCCGGACGTTCATCATGCCGACACAGGACGAGCGTGAACGCGCCGTGCGTCTGAAGCTCAACCCGATCAAGAGCACGGTCGAGGGTAAATCCGTGACGATCATCGACGACAGTATCGTCCGCGGAACGACCTCGAACCAGCTCGTTCAGCTGCTGAAGGACGTCGGCGCGGAAGAGGTCCACGTCCGGATCGGCGCACCGCCGATCATCGCCCCGTGTTACATGGGAATCGACATGGCCTCGCGCGACGAGCTGATCGCGGCCGGGAAATCGACCGACGAGATCCGCGAGAAGATCAACGCCGATAGCCTCTCGTATCTCTCGATCGACGCCGTCGCGAGCGCGCTTCAGTCCTCCCGCAGCGATCTCTGTCTCGGCTGTGTCACTGGGGAGTACCCCTACGACATCGAGGGAGAGGCAACCGACCGTGAGGTGACCCGCCCAGAGATTTCGACCGAATCGACGATCGCTGACGATTAATCCGCCAGCTCGTCGAACCGGTCCTCGGCCTCTTCTCGTCGGCGCTCTGTCTCCGGTTTGTCGTAGCGCACTCGGTCAACATCATCACCGTCCATCACTAACTCCAGCACTGTCCCTTCCTCTTTTGCAGGGCCCGGTAGCTCGTCGACCGGGAGCGTCGTCTGGTCGACCAGTTCCCCGTCATCCTCCAGCAGGACGACTGCGAGATCGTCGACGATCCGATCGACGACGCCGGTCAGGATCTCGCCGTTCTCCTCGCGGAACGGAAGTCCAGCGACGGACGCGGTTCCGAACAGTGCAGCCAGTTTCTCCAGTACATCGCGCCGTTGGTGCAACGACATACACCGCTCTGGCCGCGGATTCGTATATGAACCTGTGGACGCTCAGGACAGGTTACACGTTCAAAAGAGGACGTACAGCATGAGATAGATCACGATCCCACCGGCAAAGGAGATGGTCCAGAGCGTCGCCGCGATCCGCCCGACGCGTGCGTGATTAGTCTTCGGGAGTTCGTGGATCGATCGTGTGGCCGCAAGCAGGAGAGCGTAGTAGACGAACGGAAGCGAGAGGACGGCAAGCAGGATATGGACGGCGAGGATCGGCAGGTAGACGTAGAGTTCGATGGTCTCCGGGCCGGGAAACGACGAGGGTCCGAGCAGCGCGACGCGATAGAGGTACATCACGAGGAACCCGGCGAACAGCACGAAGGAGGCGACCATCAGGCGGCGATGACGTTCGATCTCCCCACCGCGGATCGCTCGGACCCCAGCGAGAATCGTAACGATAGCAACCGCGCTGACAGCGGCGTTCAGGTGTGGGATCGCATCGAGCACCCACTGGGGCGCGGTCGGGATCGACTCCTGTGGGAACGCCTGTAGCGCCGCGCCGAACACGAGTATCAACGAAACGATGGTCAGCACGGCCGTGACAGCGGGGACGTGCTCTCTGACCTGTGCTTGCATACCCGGCGATTAGGAAAGAAGGGCCTTATATTCGTCTTTCTCAACGGGAGCGGGTGTTCAGAGGTACGCTGCATCCCATCGAGTCGGTTTCCGCGTGTTCCCACACGCCGAGCACTCGATACGCTCCATCGCATCCATCGCCGCGGCGACCCGTTCACAGTTCGTACAGTAGTACGCCCAGCGTTCGTCGCGATTCGGGTCGGCGTAGATCGTGTTGAATGGTGCAATCGACCCTCGCTCTGTCTCGTCGTCAGCCACGTAGACGATTTCGTCGTCGACGGCGAGTGTCGTCAGACCCGTCGGCTCGTCGTCCTGAAAGACGTTCTCGACGTATCGGGTTCCATCGATCTCGATGTGTCGTTCTCCGATCTTCTCGAACCCGAAGTGTCGATAAAAGGAGTTACCCTCGCTGTTGTCCGCGAGGACGAGTCCGCGTAGGTGTGAAGCCCCTGCTTCGACGAGACGCGCTCTGGTTTCTTCGATAAGTTCCCTCGAGATACCCCGTCCACGGTGGTCCGGATGGACGTGAAGCCAGAGCAGATCGCCCGGCTGCTCCGGACCGTGCAAGATCGCGTCGGTGAATCCGGTCAGCGTGTCGTCATCTTCAGCCACCAGAAGGATTCGTTCGTCATCAGCCAGCAGCGTGTCGAGGGTGTCATCGCCGTACCACGACGATACGGCGCTGTCAATGGTATCCGGGCTCATCGAGTAGGAACTCCGCATCGAGTCGGTGGCAATGTTCCTGATGGCGTCCCGGTCGGCTGAAGTTGCGTGACGAATGTCCATGGTACATGATACCAAATAACAATACTTAAATCATACTGGCGGAAACCGGGGAGTTGAGATCGACTTCTCGGCCACAGGTGGCCGTTCGTGGAATCGATGCTGTCACTCCTCGAGTCGACTTGACCACCGGATACCGGCGTATCGATAGCACAGTTCCCCTGCGAGGAACAGGCCGACGCCGACAGTGACCAGTACGAGGAGAGCAGTACTGGTAAGCGGCGTGATGACGAGAGCGACAACGAGCACCGGTACGAGTACGATTGCGACGGCGGCTGTAAAGACCACGAACAGTACAGTGTCGAAGAGGAACTCGTTCGGATCGAAGCCAGCCAGTGCTGCCGTCAGGCCGAACAGGTACTGGTGGTACCCGATGAGCAAGACGAGTCCAGTGAGGGCGTCAACGGGGCCCGTTCCTACCAGGACCACCGCGAGCAGGTAGTAACCCGCCGCAGTCGGCAGTCCGACAAGTACCAGCGCAGCCCGCTTGGCGGCGAACAGATCAGGGATCTCGAGCGGATACCGCAGGTATGAGGCCGGATCATCGTATTGTGTGATCCAGTTATACGTCGTATAGGCCGAGAGGCCGAGCAGCGGGCCGAACGTGACGCCGACGGACGGTTCGACGCCGGTAATCCGCTCGGCGAGTTCGACCAACCCCACGCAGACGGCGAAAATGATGCCACCGGAGAAGACGACTTTCCAGAGGCCGCCACTACTTCGCGCGACATCAAGCAGCGTTTTGGTCGTCAGCCCGGTGTCGTCCCGGAGGCGTCGTCGCCACGTCGTGAACGCTGGCGCGCGTGTACGGGTCGGTGTGGAATCCACGGGGTCGTACGCCAGAACGCCGACAACGGCGATACCCGCGAGCAGTACGAGCGTCCCGATGGCGGCCAGTAGTGACGGCTCGGCGTACAGCGCGTACGGCGTCGCGGCGAAGAGATCGACGTTTGAGTACCAGAGTACACCGCTGCCCACGCCGAACACGCCGACGGTCAGCCAGCCAGCGATCCCCCGCGTGGCGAGGCCGACCACCGCTAGCGTCACGACCAGACCGAGCAGGAACGTCGCGGTCGTCGAGAGCCAGAGTCGACCGAGATCGACGAGCTCGAGGCCGGTTCGACCGACTGCGACGCCGAAGGCACCCACGACCGGGACCAGAAAGAGGGTCGAGTAGTAGAGCGCGTCCTTGGCCAGGAAATGTCCGAGCAGGCGCTCTCGGGAGATCGGTAGCGTCCGTGCTGAAAAGACCAGCAGCGTCACGTCGCCGAGGACGTCGTCAATAGCGTCCCTGCCCACCAGACCGATCGTCCCCGTGTGGAGCCCGAACGCGAACACGAGTGCGTGCAGTCCAGCGATCACGGCATCGAGGCTCGTTCCCGTCTCCACGAGCGCAACGACTCCCCCCGCCGTCAGTACGGCGACGAGCAGGGGAAACGCCGCAAAGCGGCGACCGCCAAAGAGCGACGAATGCAGTCGCCACTCCTCGCGGAGCATCCAGACGAAGACGATACGGTCCGTGCGGTCTATCCCCGGCATCGTCATCGGGATGCAATCGTCGGCTGTTCGGCCGGTCCCTCACGCTCGAAGGCGTCAAGGAGCGACTCGTTGGGGTTCATCTCGGCAGGTCGACGCTCCGCAACGAGTCGGCCGTCACCCACGACGCCAACTCGATCGCAGAGCTCGCGGGCGACCTCGATACCGTGGGTCGAAAGCAGCAAGGCGTTGTCCTGTGACCGGTATCGCTCAAAAAACTCCTTGACTCGCTCCTGCATGATCGGATCGAGGTTCGCGAGCGGTTCGTCGATGAAGACGGCATCGGGGTCGTGGAGAAACGCTTGCGTGATCATCACCTTCTGTTGTTGCCCACGAGAGAGATCCGTCGCCATCGCGTCGAGTTTGTCCGCAAAGGAGAGCCGATCGGCCCACTCGTCAACGCGCTCTGTCAGCCGGTCCTCTGAGATTCCGCGTACCTGCCCGACGAAGTCGAAGTACTCGCGAGGAGTCAGAAAGCTCGGCGGCGACTCCTTCTCGGGGACGATCCCGACCTGCCGTCTGGTCTCGATCGGTTCGGTCGCTGGATCCGTCCCCAGCACCGAGAGCGACCCTTCGTCGGGCGTTAACTGCCCAGTCAGCAGGCCGATTGCGGTCGTCTTTCCGGCCCCGTTCGGGCCGAGCAGCCCGAACAGCTCGCCACGCTCGACGGCCAGGGAGAGTCCGTCAAGCGCCTGAAAGTCACCGTAGCGCTTGCCGACGTTGACCATCTCGATTGCACTCATCTCGACTACGACTCTCACTGAACAATCAATAAACTCCCGGACGCGGCAGTCCCGCCACCGCCGAATGGGAGCAGTCCGGTCGAGCCCGACCGAGCGATTGCTCGCGGATACCGAATCCGTTAACAGGCTGACTGACCAGTCAGTCAATAGAGTGAGCTCCGAGCGTCGAGTCGTCTACGCGGTGATCGCCTGCACGTTCTTCGTCGGTTTCGGCGGCGGCGTTATCTTCCCGATCCTGCCGAATCTCGGGGTAGTGCTGGGTATCTCACCGTTTCTCGTCGGTGTCATCCTGAGTGCCAACCGGTTCTCCCGGCTGTTTGCAAACGCTCCTGCTGGGGCACTCGTCGACCGGATTGGCACGCGGACGCCCTTTGTCGCGGGGCTGTTTATCGAAGGGATCGCAACGCTTGGCTATGTGGTCGCCGTCATCGCTCCAGCTCCGGAGATCTGGTTCCTGCTCGCCCGAATCCTCTGGGGCGTCGGGAGCGCGCTCGTCTTCGCGACGGCGTACACGATTACAGCAGACGTCAGCGAGTCGGAATCACGCGGGACGAGCATGGGCATCGTCCGTGCCGGGATCACCTTTGGTTTCCCCGCCGGACTGGTGCTCGGCGGGCTAGTCAGCGATCTGTACAGCGTCGAAGCAGCGTTCGTCCTTGCGTCAGCCTTTGCACTCTTTGCGGGAGTCCTCGCGTACTGGATCGTGCCCGAAACTCACAGCGAGGCGATCGAACGTCGCAAGGGCGGAGTCAAACCGTGGGAGATCGATACGTCGACGCCCGCACTGACGGTCGGACTCGTTAACTTCGGCGTCTTCTTCGCGTATATCGGTGCCCTGTTCGCCACGCTGGTCGTCTTCCTCGGCGAGCTAGAAATCGGGATCTTCGGCCTGGATGCACAGGGTACCTCGGGGCTGTTGATGGCGGTAACCGTTCTCTCCGGCTCCGTCTGTATGCTCGGCGGCGGCAAACTGAGCGATCTGTACGGCTATCGTGTCCCGATCATCCTCGTTTCGCTGGTCGTCTCCGGCGTGGGGTTCGTGTTGCTGGCGGGAGCTAGTTCTGTCTCCCAACTGATCCTCGCCTGTCTCCTGATCGGTGGTGGACAGGGCGGGACCGGGGGGCCAATGATGGCACTACTCGCGGATCTCACCCCTGACCAGCGGATGGGACGAGCGATGGGGACGAACAACGTGCTCGGTGATATCGGCGGCGGGCTCGGACCGCTCGTCACGCTCCCCCTGGGCGAGAGTATCGGATTCGCGCCGATCTACGTCGCCTGTGCGCTGATCCCGCTCGTTGCCGGAGTCGTGTTGCTGGTCGGGATCCGTGCCGAAACCGGGAGGTTGAACCCGTCGCTGGAACTACAGGCGGGCGACTGAGAAAAGGCAAGTCAGGGCCAGAGCCCACGAACGTCGTGGGCGTCGGCGATACGGGACAGTGCCACCGCATAGGCTGCATCGCGCCAGGTCGGCGCACCTGTCTCCTTTTCCGTGCGGACGGCATCCCATGCGGCAAGCATCTCGCTTTCGAGTTCCTCGTGGACGCGTTCGAGCGACCACGACTGGCGGTTGATATCCTGAAGCCACTCGAAGTAGCTCACAGTGACGCCGCCAGCATTGGCAAGGATGTCCGGTACTACTGCGACGCCTCGGTCTGTGAGGATTTCCTGTCCCCGACTCGTCGTGGGGCCGTTGGCCCCCTCGACGATCAGCTCCGCACTGATATTGCCTGCGTTGGCTTCGGTAAGTACGTTCCCGACCGCCGCAGGGATCAGGACGTCGACGTCGAGTTCGAGCAACTCGTCGTTGGTAACCGTACGTGGAGCGCCGTGGTCCAGCACCGCTTCTGGCTCCTCGTCGTGAGAGGGGACCGAGTGTGTCTCGATCCCAGCTGGGTCGTAGATACCGCCGGTGACATCGCTGATCGCGACGACGTTTGCGCCCCAGCGGTCGAGGAGGCGCGCCGCATTCGCCCCCACACTGCCGTAGCCCTGAACGGCAATATCGGTCCGTTCGATATCCCGTCCGTAGTACTCGATCGCCTCGCGAGTAATGATCGCGACACTCCGGCCAGGGGCCTTCTCACGTCCTTCGCTCCCCCCGATGACCGGTGGTTTGCCCGTGACGACGCCCGGTATCGTCTCGTCTTCTTGCATCGAGTATGCGTCCATCACCCACGCCATGGTCTGTGGGTCCGTCCCCATGTCCGGAGCAGGGATGTCCTTCGTCGGACCAATTACGGAGCGGATTTCCTGTGTGAATCGGCGCGTCAGTCGCTCCTTTTCACCAGCACTCAGCGCCTTCGAGTCGACAGCGATACCTCCTTTTGCGCCACCGAAGGGGAGGTCCATGACCGCACACTTCCAGGTCATCCACATCGCGAGACCCACGCACTCATCCCGGGTTACCTCGGGGTGATATCGGAGTCCTCCTTTGAACGGACCCTTGACGCTATCGTGCTGGGCTCGATAGCCTGTAAACACCTCAACTGAGCCGTCGTCCCGTTCGATCGGCACCGTCACCTCGTGTACTGCCGTTGGATGGCTGAGCTGTTCGACGATCGCAGGGTCGATCTCCAGTCTTGCTGCTGCCTGATTCAACTGTCGTCGGGCCGTCTCGAGTGCTGATTCCTCCGCAGGGGTGGGCTCAACAGCTGCCCGGTCAGTACGCCTCTTCGACTCGGAGGCCATCGTTACTCGATCGGCATTCCCCGGTTTCGAAGTTCACCACTACATTCCGGGCAGTTCCCTGCCGTGGTCGGATCAACGATGATATTTCCACACTCGAAGCACTCATACGTCATTTCCGTTCCGGCGTCCTGGGTGACATCTCTCATAGGTAGTCCCAGCACACGAGTCTCATGTGCTGTATACATCCATTACGCTGGGATGATGGAATAGATGCTTGTTAATATGAAAACCCAGAAATCAATCATGCTATTAATATATTAACCATCTCCGGCAAAGCGGACGACAGCCGTGCGTAGATGGGCTCCACAAACATATTCGCGAACTACACCTCCTCGAACAGTGCCGAAAATAGCTTTCGTTCGACTGTCCGGATGTGTGTAGAAAATGCCGGCGGGGAGATTCCAAGCATTTCGGCCACTTCGGCCCCGGTATGTTCCCGTGGTGACTCGAAAAATCCGCTGTAGTAAGCCGTCTGGGTCACTTCTAGCTGTCGGTCGGTCAATTCGTCGAAGACGCGCGAACGAACCGGTCCCGTTGAGGATCGATCGATGTCCTGTTTCGATCGGATCTCCACGCCGGTAAACAACTCGTGGATGAGCTGGCTAATATGGCGTGGCGTGACACTCTCGGGGACCTCGACCACCAGTGTCGTCGAGTCCGGCGTCGCCCGTGCGCTTCGGAACACGGCCCCGTGATCGGCGAGTTCGGTGGCGAGGAACGCCTCTGCAAGTCTGAGACCGAGCACACCACCTGACTCGTCCCCACTGATCTGTCGAACCTCGTCGACACCGATCAGGCTCTCTGCAACCTGTTCGACCCGATCGATCGCGGCCCCATCGACGGTCACGATCACGTAGCTTCCGTCGGCAGTCTGCTGAATCCCACCCTGATAGGACAGTTCACACTCGCTCTCTTGAGCGATTTTCGAGAGAACAAAGCCCGGATCGTCTATTTCGAACTCGATACTGGTCACCGAACGTGTGACCAGAGCGTTCTTTCGCTCGATCGCACTCGTTGCGGACGCAATTGTCTCACCGAGCTCGCGTAATACAGCACGGACCGTTCCGTCGAATGCAGCCTGCGTCTCGGCGTAGACGTTCAATACCCCGTATGAGAGATCATTGTACTCCAGTGGAATGCTGATCACCGACAGGAAATCACGTGGGAGGGCTTCCGTCCGCCAGTCTTCCTCCCGGAGGCGGCCCGCAACGTTCGGAATGTTGGTAATCTCGCGCGTGGCAGCTGTTCTTCCCGCGGGCTCGACTGCCGTTTCATCCACAGTAAACGTCACACTGTCCAGGTATCCCTGTTCTACCCCCGCCCAGGCACGCGGTTCTACGACTCCTGTTGCTGGATTCTCTTCGCCGATCCAGGCGAACGTAAACCGATCATCGGCTGTTAGTAGATCACATACCGCATGGTCTATCTCTTCGCTGGCCTCTGCCTGTACGACCGCCTGATCGATCTCACGAATCGTCTCATTGATACGGTTCAGACGGGTGAGCTGCTCGTTCTGTTGCTGTAATTCCCTGTCCTGTCTCCGGAGTTGACTCTCTCGGGTAACCCGGTCGAGCGCTGCCTCCGCCGTCGCAGCCAGTAGATCCGCCAGCTCTCGCAACACGTCGTCGAACTCACTGACGGATGACGATCCGACGACGAACACCCCATGATCTCCGAGGGGGATGTGTGCCGTACTCCGGAGTCCAGTTACCCGATCCTGAAGGCGTGCTGACTCGTGGACGTCATCGAAGAACATCGCCTCGTTCTGGACGAAACTGTGGCTAACCAGACCCTCACCGTTGGCCCGTGTAGTGGGAAGCGGTCCGTCCAGTCGCTCCATAGTGGACGACTGTGCTGCAGGGTGTAGCTCGTTTGTTTCCGCGTCGAACAGGTACACTGCGCTCGCGTCAAGATCCAGTACGCCAGCAGTGTCGTCCACAACCTGTTGTGCGATCTCCTGTTGGGTCTCCGCGTACAGGAACTCCCTCGCCGTCTCCTGTAGCGTTGCGAGCGCCTCCTCTCGTTGCTTTCGCTTCGTCACGTCTCGACAGCTGTACAGGAGCGTCCCGTCCTGAATCGACACTTCACGGACGTTGACGAGCAGCGTGTGCTCGCGGCCTGCCTTGTCGGTCGCGGTGACTTCGATGTTTTTTAATACACCTTCCTCGGCCAGCTCCTCGCGGTCGAACAGGTCCTCGCCGAGCAGAGCCTCGATTGAACCCAGCTCGCGGATCTCCGCTGCAGTGTAGCCGAAAATGAAGTTTACGTTCGGACAGACGTAGGTGTACTCCCCCTCCTCGTCCGTTATCAATACCGTATCCGTCATGTTGTTGAGCGTGACCCGGTGGAGTTCTTCGGATCGGCGAAGATCACGTTCGAGCGCAACTCGCTCAGAGATATCGACTGCCTCGACGACGATCGATCGGACCTGCCCTCGATCGTCGTGGACCGGTCTGGCCGAGAGGTCGACGACTTGCACGTCCGGATCGAACGTCCGGGTTACGACTGCGTTGCCGAACCGCCCTTCGATAGCCGTTTCGACGATCCGGCGGACGTCCGCCTGTACTCCTTGGTCGGCAGACCACGACGGGAGTCGCCAGAACTCTTCACCGAGAACCGATTCGACATCCTCATCGATCATTTCACCTCCTGTTTTGTTCGCTCGCCGTAGCGCCCCGTCCGGGTCCAGCACCCACGTCGCAGTACGAGGGTCCTGAAAGATGGCATCGAACTGTCTCGCCCGGTCTCGCTGTCGTTCTTCACGACGTGCTCTCCCGACGCTTTGTGTAATACGCTGAATAAGCGACTCGATTTCGGCGTCACCGAACGTATCGACTGGGAGGTACCCGGAGGCGTTAGCCGCGATCGCCTCGCTAGCGACGGACTCGTCGCCGAAACTCGTACAGAGTATGACAGGAATCGTGTCCGAGGCGTCTCGAACCGTTCGAAGCAGATCGATCCCGGTCGAGTCCTCCAGTTCCTTCGACGTCACGAGACAGTCTATCCTCCCGGCACGCGCGGCTTCTACTGCTGCTGACGCAGCCGACGCGCACTGGACTGTGGCACCGGTCCGTGTTTCCAGTGCCGTTTCGAACTCCCCGATCCACGATTCGGTTCCTGCAAGTAGCAGTCGGGTCGACGCCAGCGGCTCCGAGTCGGTCGCCATTGTGTTGTCGTAACCAGTGTGGCGTGTTGAACGTACCGGCGCGCCAGGGCACGGATCCGAACAGTTCTTCGTCCGAGAGAGCGTAACGTATCGGGAGGGATATGGGGCGGGACCGACAAGCACGGGTATGAACGAGGACGTTGCGTCCGCCGGCTGGTTCGCCGATGTAGATCAGATGGAGGCGGAGGCTGCCGCAGCACGGATCCGGACCGGCGAGGCAGAGACGCCGGAGGCGTGGCCAGTACTCGCAGTCGAGTCGGGAGCAGTACCGGACGAGCAAGCGTACTACGACACACTCAGAGCGGCGACGCTTCGGGCCGCCCGGGATACAGTCACCGAGCGAGAGCGGGCAGACGACCGTCAGTTGATCCACGCCGTTCGCTCGATGGATGACTGTGACCGGGTCGCCAACGAACTCGCTGAACGACTCACCGAGTGGGCTGGGAGTCTGGACGACGAGGCTGGTTCTGGCGTCGAGTATGCCCGCGAGATTGCGGGCTCTGACGACCACGAGCCACGGCTCGTCTCGCTCGCCGAACGCATCGTCGGCCTGACTGACGAGGCCGAAGAGCTACGCACGTTCATCGAGCGCCGTGCGCCGGACGTCGCACCGAACCTCGCGGCGCTCGCCGGACCCGTCCTTGCCGCACGACTGATCTCGCTTGCTGGCGATCTGGAGTCGCTGGCAAAGAAGCCAAGCGGGACCGTTCAGGTTCTCGGCGCGGAAGACGCGCTGTTTGCCCACCTCCGGGGGCACGGGACCTCGCCGAAACACGGCGTCATCTTCACGCACGAGTACGTCCGCGCGACGGAACCGGACGAACGCGGCTCCGCTGCGCGCGCCCTCGCCGGGAAGCTCTCGATCGCCGCCCGGATCGATTATTACTCCGGCGAGTACAACGCCGAGCTGGAAGCCGAACTCGATCGGCGTATCGAGCGGATCCGCACGCGGGGTGAGTCGGAATGAGTTTGCCAGAAAGCGTCACGCGCCGGGAGTTCGACGGCGAGGAGCGACTCGCTACCCGCGGCCAGCCGGTCTACGGCGAGCCGACCGACGGCGACTGGCGACTCTGGGACGCCCGCCGATCGAAACTCGGCGCGATGTTCGAACTGGAGATGGAGACGGGCCTCGAAGACGACGATCACGTTCTCTATCTGGGTGCTGCAAGTGGGACTACGGTGAGCCATGTCGCCGACTTCGCCGGGCCGACGTACGCAGTCGAGTTTGCCACGCGACCCGCCAGAGACCTGCTCGACGTCGCCGAGAGCCGCAAGCGGCTGTTCCCGCTGGTGAAAGACGCCCGGATGCCGGAGCGGTACGCCCACGTCGTCGAAAGCGAGCTCGACGCGATCGTGCAGGACGTCGCAACGAGCGGGCAGGCTCGCGTCGCGCTCGAAAATAGGCGGTTTCTCGCCCACGACGGACGGCTCGTCGCCGCATTCAAGGCACGAAGCGAGGACGTCACGGCCGATCCCAACGACGTCTTCGAGGGGGTTCTGGCGACCCTGGAGAACGGGTACGAGATTCTCGAAACCGCGCGGATGGAGCCGTTCCACGACGACCATCTGGCGGTCGTGGCGACGCCGAAGTAGATCGTTCCTAGCGGAAACAGTATCGTCTATCGAGGCGTCTCGGTTCCCCACTCGTCCAGCGCCACGGCGAGTTCCGGGACCGTTTCTGCGCGGCGCTCCAGTGACTCGCCATCGACGTGGGCCTCGACCGCTTCCCGGAGCGCGCGTGCGCCCGCCTCTGTTCCGTCGGGATGGCCGTGGATTCCCCCGCCAGCCTGTACGCAGACGTTGGTTCCGACGGCGTCGAGCAACTGATCGACGATGCCAGGGTGGAGTCCACCGGATGCGACCGGGAGAACATCGTTCAGTCCGTGGAGGTCGCTCCGGAGCCATTCGTTGATACCGACTGTATCTTCGTTTGCGAGCTTCCCGAGCCCCGCCGTCCCGGTGTGGATGTGGTCGACGCCCGCAAGCCGCGCGAACTGCGCGAGACAGCGCATCGAGACGCCGTGATGATCGAGCCGGTCGAAGGCGGCGTGCATGGCGCGGTGGGCGTGGATCGCCAGCCCAAGCTCCTCACAGGCCTCACGGACGGTCTGGACTGCGGCCCAGCCCGTCGTGATGATGTCGACCATCACGAATCGACCGCCGTGGTCGGCGACGAACTCGGCCCGCCGGACCATCTCGTCGGTTTCTGCGGTGATGTTGATCAGATATCCCTTTCGCTCGCCCGTTTCGTCTTCGAGTTCGTCGCGCGCAGCCAGGCTCCGTCTGGCGCGCTCCTCGAAGGGATTAAAGGCCTGATCGGTCAGGTTCTCGTCGTCTTTGAGCAAGTCGACACCGCCACGCCAGGCCTCCCGACCGATCTCGACGTGCCGGTCGGTCGATAGCCCGACTTTCGGCTTCGGGACGGTTGCCGTGATCGGCCGGCCGTCGGCGTCGAGTAACTCCGACCGGACCTCCGAGCCGAACTGGGGGCCACGAAACCCCTCAACGAGCGAGGCGGGCCACTCACAGTCCATCAGCCGGATCGAGTCGACCGCTTTCATCCCCAGAATGTTCCCGGCGATACACGAGAGGATCTGCGGGAGGCTCCCGGCCTCGAACAGCGCGGCCGGGTATGCGACCAGCGCACGATCGGCGTCAATATCGAAGGCGACGGCACTGAGATCGGTGACGTCCTCGCCGGCCTGCAGGGGGGCCCACGTTCCGTTTGAGCTTTCGGACGCAACGCGGCTCGCCGCCTCGTCCATACTCATTCCTGCAGCCGGATCGAGACGGAACTCGCAGATGAGGTCAGTTTCGACCGGTTCGTACGCCGAGTCAAGAAAGTCGTCGTACTCGATGCCCGTCATGCTAGATCATATCGTTCACGGGCTGGCAGTATAGCCTTTTGCACGACCGGGAAATGTGGACGGAGGCCGTTCACTCCGAGTCGAAGCTCGTCACCGTGATCCGCTCGGCTTCGACGTCTTCCATGGTCGCGCCCCAACCACCGACCGAAATAACCTCGTCACCGGTGTCGACGCTGACCGCGGCGACGCCCGCAAACTCGGCGACCGATGGGGGCGACGTTTGCTCCCGGTCGATCTGGTCGAACTCGTTGGTCGTACTGATGTCAACGAGTTCCCCCCGAACCGTCCGTGAACGTCCTGTCAACGTGTCGACGCCAACGATTTCGAGACTGATTTCTGCCCCGTTGTCGAACATCGGTTTGACGTCGCGCACGAAGTATCGAAGATTGACGTAACTGTCCGGTCGATCCTCGTCGTAAGCCGTGTATAGCGGCTCCCAGACGTCCCACAGAGATGTGAGGAAGAACCAGTGAAACACGTAGGTGTGGCTTCGATCGTCAACGAGGACACCGTACTGATTGATCGAGTCGCTGTGTGGCGCGAAACATGTCTGTTTTCTATCGACGATCACGACGAACGGCGAGGGGAGTGGACGGTGTCGGGCTTCCGTACATGCACCGGACACCGTGTTCAAGTCGACCTCGTCACGGCCAGCAGAGTGGAGCGAGAGTTTGACCAGCACGCCCCTGTCTATTGCGTCGACGAGCGCCGGACGTAGCGCCTCGAACTGTGTGGGCGTGACGGCAAGCTGAACCTGATTATCCGCGTCTCCGATATATCGCTTTGCACTGTCGATAACGGTCTCGAAGCGCGAGACAATGCTCACTTTGCTCTGGCCTACCTCCGGCTGGCTCCAGCGCTCTTCGATCTCGCTGGCGGCACTCTCGAATTTCGATGCGCGCGAGCGAAGATCGGCAAGCACTTCGTCGGGATCGTGGGCGCGGGCGTGGAGACTGTCCTGCTCGTAAGTCTCGATGAATCCTTTCGACTCCAGATCGCGGAGCACGTCGTAGATTCGTGGGTCCGGAACCTGACTAAGATCAGCGAGATCCGTTGCGGACGCTGAACCGAGTTCAAGTAGCGTCACGTACGCCTCGGCCTGATACGGCGAGAGCCCAGCGTCCTGAAGGACGGTCGTCAACTCGTCTTGTTCCATTGTTAGTACCTATTGGTTGTGAGAGAATCCGTTACTTTCGGTTTCCTGTTCCGGACTGGCTGCCTGTCCATATCGGATACCAGCCGTACTCTTCCGCCTGTCACGTTCGTCATACATATGAGTACAACATCAGTTATAAAAGAGTAGGGACTGCGGCAGATCCGTCCTCCGCCGTGTCCCTCAACGTCCGACATCGGGAGGCCGCTCCCGTCCAACGTGGATTTCGTGCGCCTCGATATCCTCGAAGGCGGCGACCAGCCCACCGATGGCAAGCCGTTCGTCGCCGGTATCGACGGTGAGTCCCGCTACCTGCTCCGACGGGTCGAATTCCACATCGATAATTTTGCCGCTTACACTGCGTTTGCGTCCGGTTTCGACGTCCCGGCCTTCGATCGTTGCATGGAACTCTCCGCCGTCGTTGTGGAGGTCCTTGACACATCGCCGGATCGAAGCGTAGCGGCGGGGAAACGACCGGCCCGCACCGTTTTCCGCGAGCGTCCTCGAAGCGGTCGTCCAGAGTACGGTCCCGAAAAAGCCCGACACGAGAAAGCCGAGCGCGGAGCGGTTGAAGATCACGCCGTAACGGTCCCGTTCGTTGTTTCGGATGGCGTCCTGTGTGGCGTAGACAGAGTACTCCCAGTCCGCAACGGCAATGATCGGTGTAGTGATACCGTTTCTGGCCCGGACGGTGGTCGCAACGTCGAGATACCCATACTCGGCCGGGTCCGGGACCTCCGCTGCTGGGGTGAGCAATAGATCGATAGTCACTCCACTTGCACACTGTCTTCTCAGTTGCTCCTCGAACCGCTCTAGAAGTTCGGGGGTCAGTGATAACGCGAGTTCGTACTCGGCCGACTCGATGGCATCCTCGACGTATTTGAGAATCGTCGATCGGGATTTGACAAGCGATACCGCCTCGGTGTCACGTGCCGGTGCTGTGTAGCGCGCGTCGAGTTCGGCGATCATCTCGTCAATGGACTCTGTGACCTCCCCGAAGGCCATAGATGGATCGACGGCCGTGATCTTCATCGGTCGAGACTCTCGGAGCTCTACCAGCCCCCGGTCGCTGAGACTCCGAACCGTATCGTACACACGTGGCTGTGGGATCTCCGTACGTTCCGCTATTTCACTTGCGGTCAGTGTTCCCTGTTCCAGCACTGCCAGATAGGCATCGATCTCGTACTCACCGAGATCGAACCGATCCCCGACACGTTCCAGTTGTCCACGCAGATCCTCGGTGCTCATACTATCCCCGCTGTCCTCTAGCGATAAATTATTTATTATGTTCCGAGTAGCACTATATTATATAATCGGGTGGCTACTGCGATCACCCATCACCCTCGGCTGCAGGAATGGTGATGACTACTGTTGTCCCCGAATTACATCGGATCTCGACTGCTCCACCCGACTGTGAAACGATCCAGTCAACGAGCCAGAGACCGAGCCCACCGCTATGGTGGAGATGCGAGATCCGTTGCTCGCCGCTGACCACTAGCCGTTCGTCCGGGGGTATCCCGTCTCCATCATCACTGATAGCCAACGAAATCGTCCCGTCGTGCTGGCTGATCGTGATGTCAACAGCCGGCTCCGATCCTGCGTGTTCTCCGGCGTTCGTCAGGACTTCGTCGACTGCGGTTGGAAAGTCGGGACCGACAGCGACGGGGGCAGACTCTGGGTGATCGAGCGTCACGCTGGCATCCGGGTACCGTTCCTGAAAGGCCGCCACCTGCCGTTCGGCGATTTCGATGAGATCGGCGGTCTTGTCGTGATCAGTGGCACCCCTCATGAGCAGTTTTTCGGTCATTCGCGCCCGGTCGCTCAGGGTTAGAAGCTGGTCACACGCCTCGGCAATCTCGGCTGTTCCACTGTCGTCGTCCGTTTCGAGTTGCTCTGCCTGACCCATCACAACGTTGAGTGTGTTCCGCAGGTTGTGGCGCAACAGGCGATTTAGTACGAGCAACATCTGTTCACGTCGGGCGAGCGTTGCGGTAAGTCGATCGACCGCGTCGCTGATCTCGACCCATTCCGGGCTCCCGGTAAGTGGTATCTTCTGGTCGTACTGCCGGCGTTCGAGTCGCTCCAGACGCATCTGAAGCCGTTCTGTCTGTCGAATATGGTTTCGATATATCCATCCCCCGAACCCACCTACTGCGGCGAGCAAGACGAGTGCCAAGACTGATTGTACGAGCGCCAGCTGATGGACCTGTTCGGTCACCGCCGACTCACGTTGGTCGACCGTGACGACCCAGCCGGTGCTGGGGACGATAGCGGAGCCACTGATCGTCGTGTCGAACCGATCCTGTCGCTCGAATAGTGTCTCTCCGCCAAACTGTACTGATACTGTCGTCTCCGCTGTGTCCTGACGGCTGACTGCCGATTCGAAGAACGTCCCGTCCAGATACAGCGCGGCGTTGAGCGTCCCAACGACCTCGTCGTCATCGTAGATAGGGACGCTCAGTACGACGATTCTGTTCCCCGTATCAGCTAGAATCGGCTCGCTGACATGCTCGTCACCTGCAAGTGCTCTGCTTACGTACTCGCGGTCGCGATAATCCTGTCCAATCACCTCATCGGGCGACTCGCCCTCGGCTGTGAGTAAATTAACCATCTCGCCGTCGGCGTCAACCACCGAGACACCGCCGATCCCGTTGAGTCCCCATACGCCCTCCATCGCTGCTCGCTGCTCCTCCGAGCCGTGTTCGAGTAGCCGTGGATCATCCGCAGCCACCCGGAGTGTTCGATGATTCTCCTGAAGTTGCCGGTCCAGCACCGATGCTGTCTGGTCTGCACTGTCGTTGACATCCGCCTGTGCATCGGCTATCGCGGCCGATCGCTGTGATTCGAAGGTTACGAACATCACTCCGCTGATGACCAGGCCGAGGAGGGCCAGACTCAACAGGAACTTCCGGCGGAGTTCCATTGGACTCTACTGGTAGTCAGGCGACACCCAACCCTATTGAGAGTTGTGGTACTGGCTAGCAAGCAACGATCGAAGTTCTCGGGACGGAGTCGGCAGTTCACGCCAGGTTCGCGAGGATCTCGTCGGCGTGACCCTTGGGATCAACTCCCTCGTAGACGGCGACGATCTCACCGTCCTCGACGACGTACGTGTTCCTGAACACGCCGTCGAAGGTGTTGCCGAACATCGACTTTTCGCCGTAGGAGTCGTACGCGCTCGCGACAGTACCGTCTTCGTCCGACAACAGCATGATCGGCAGGTTGTACTCCCCCGCGAAGTCGGCGAGATCGTCGATCGGATCGTCGCTGATTCCCACCACATCGATTCCGCGCTGTTCGAACTCCTCCCATCGGTCCCGGAACCTACACGCTTCCGTAGTACAGCCAGGGGTATCAGCTCGGGGATAGAAGTAGACGACTACCAGCCCCTCGAACTCTTCGAGCGAAACCGCCTCACCGTGCTGGTCCTGTAGTTCGAACGCTGGCGCAGTATCTCCGGTATCGAGCATACAGACAGTCAGCCAGTGAGAGACAAGCGAGTTTCGGTACGGGAAGCCAGTGATCAATCGATCCGCTGTGCAGCGTCCTGTTCGACCAGCGGTTCGGCGTTGACCGTGGGGAGCGTTACGACGTCCTCTGCATCCAGTTCGTACTCCCTGTCGTCGACGCCGAATATCTCGCCGATCTCCTCGGTGATCCGGACCGTCGTTCGGTCAGTATCGTCGGTTGCTGGCGATGCTTCTGCGCCGTTCGTTGGTGTACCTCCTTCCGGCGGTATCTCCGGTGCTCTCCCGGCGTCATCTCCTGGGGGATCCCCACCTGGGGCCGGATCCTCCTGGCGCGTGGTCCCGTCGCGCGATGCTTTCACGGGTGGGTCAGAGCCGTCGCTTGCCTCACCGCCCATGAGATCGGCGGCGTCGATATCGGTATTGTTGACGGTTTCGACGTCTTCGGGCGGAACCTCGGGGGGTCGGTCCGGCGGTGCCGGTGGAGCGTCATCAGCCGATTCGGCCCGGTCCGGTGTCGGCTCGCCGGAGGGCTGGTCCGCACCGTGATCCTGAGGCCGACCACCGGTTGCTTCAGTATCCTCGCCTTCATCCGATACCGGGTTCGTCTCCCCGGCGAGGATGTCGAGCACGTGATCTTTGTTCCTCTCGATGCGGTCGACGAGGTCGCCGAATAACTCGGACTCCTCGCTCGTCAGGCCCTCTTCGTCGGCGGGCATTCCCGCCGCGGCGAGGCTCGCGCGCTTGACGATTTTGCCCATTCGGCGTTCGTAGACCGCCTCGACGACCTCTTCGGCAGTCTCGATCTCATCAGTTAGCTGGCTGACCTCCGTCGAAGAAAAGGGGTCGTCCGCTCGCTCGGCGGCCCGTTCACGTTCGTTTTTGAGGTTGGCAATGTAGTTACCGACATCCTCGTAAAACGAGTCGCGCAGGTGCTGCAAGCTGTCTTTCTGACGCTCTTTGCTTTGTACGGAGCGCAAATCGTCGAGGTTCATTCTTTTTCCTTTTCAGCGTGACCGCGGGCCATCAGATAGACGCCCACGAACTCGGGTACTGTCTGTGCACCCTCCGTAATTGTAAAGCTATCGCCGCCAAGTCGGATCTCGCCGCGGTCGGTTCCGGTCCCCGGCAGGGCGTCGAGATCGGGCACGTCGATCCGGATCTCCTGGCCGACAAACGGGTCGGGAATGGCATCGTCGAGCGGCCTGAACGTGTCGAGCGCGTCGCGCTCGATCCGGGAGACGACAAGACCGGACCCGCCGTGCAGGCTCCCCGGTAGGCGGATCAAGCGATTCGTATCCGTGGTTACCGGCTCGTCGATCGGGGCGCTTTCCGTTTCGATCACGTCCTCGGTTAGCAGTCGTGCGACCTGATAGAAGGCTGGATGCACGTCGATGTTGCCTGCCACGATCTCATCGTAGTTGTTCCGCGCCGCGGTGAGCGCAGCGGTTGATTTCCCCTCGCCGATCCGTTCGAACTCCTGAAGCCGGTCGATCGCGTCGTCCTCGGGGAGCGCGAGCAGTTCGTCGACGAGGTCAACCAGCCGTCTGTGGACACGGCCGCTCCAGCCCCCATCGGTGATCAGCGACCGCTTGTGTGCCGGACTGGAGCGTCCGGCGGTGCCACCAACTGCCTCGTGCTCGACGAGGTTCTCGAACTCGACGTCGATCCCGCGGACGTAATCGACGATCTCGCGGCGGTCGTCCCGGTCGAGCCGTCTAATCCCCTCGTCGCGCACGTGAACGTGATAACCACGTCCACCAGAGAAGACGATGGTCATGTCTTCAAACGCGAAATCGGACTCCAGAAAATCCAGTAGCCTGAAAAGAGCCTCTTTGCAGGTCGCCAGCATGTCCTCGTAGCTATCCTCTTCCGGAGAGACGCCGGGGAGATGGTCGGCGTCGAGATCGAAGACGAGATCCGAACTCCGCCAGCCCTTCTGTTGCATCTTTCCAGCACCCGGATCGTCGTACCGCCCCGCTGAAAAGTAGACGTGACGCGGGCGCTTTCGTGCGAGGAAGTCGTCGACTGCTCCGATATCAAGCAGTGAACGGTGGCGCACCATCGTGGTGCCGGAGCCGCTTGTCCACGGGATAAATCCCCACTCGCGCAGGTTCGCGTCCGGCGGCGGCGAGACCGCTGTCCGCCGATAGTAGTCTCGGAACCGACCGCGGAGGTACGCTCGGGTGCGCTCTTCCATCGGTTACAGTCGTATGAAAGCGGGGATAGTTAAGGTACCGTTTGCGCTTTGGCGTCGTATCGGTCGTATCCGGGTTGTGTGGCGACTGGACTGTAAGCCCGACTTACTCCTGTTTGAACCCGTATAACTAATCAGGAACGCTCCGTGCGATTCCGCGATGTCCAATGGAGAAGCCGCCTCGCCGGGACCGAACAGAAGGCAACTGCTCGGGCTCCTCGGGGCTGGCAGTCTCACTGCGCTCTCCGCGGCAATAGTCGCGACGAGTAGCGCACTCGACGACGATGAACTGGAGGACGACGAAGAGGACGGGGACGACCCACCTGACGACGGGGATGAGGCGGAGGGTGAGGAATCGATGGACCTATTCTCAATCGACTGGGACACTAGGTACGGTAACGATCGTGCCGGGACGTTCACGGCTGTGAACCGCGAAGATGGGGGTCTTGAACTCGGCGGCGTCCAGTTGGACGAGGACGACGCGGGGGTCGGCTGGCTCGTCGACGGTGCCGACCCTGAAAGCGAAACAACTGCCCATACTTACGTCTCTGAACTGAATCTATCGAGACAAGATGTCGACGAAGGATACGCCGTCCACGATTCGATCGAACTCGTCCTCCCGGTCGACGACGGTAGATTGCTCGTTGGCTGGACGCACGACATCTCTCCCGATAGCAAGACAGCGTGGGTCAGACGAGTCGACGGGGACGGAGCCGAGGAATGGGACGCCGAATACACCCGACCGGAGGTTAACTCCTTTCGGGATGTCTTTCTTGACGGCGTGGCCACCGATGACGACGGTGCTGTTCTCGCTGGCGTCACACTCGGCTCCGAGTTCGTCGATACACGGCATGGCGACGGCTGGCTGGCGAAAATCGCTGCGGACGGCGAACGAGAGTGGGAGCAAACGTACAATACGGCCGATACCACGCACACGGACTGGACTGAGGACGATCGGCACGACCGGTTGACGACGATCACACGGGTTGAGGAGGGTTACCTGCTGGCTGGCACGACGACACTCGGTGAGGATTCGTCGGTGGCTCCCTCGGAACCGTGGATCCTCGCCGTCGATGAGGAAGGCGAGAAACGGTGGGAGGTGTACGACGATCGAGAGCTAGACGAGGATAGTGACCGGCAAAACCGGGTAATCGAGGATCTCGCGCTGAACGGAGCGGACGTCCTTGCGGCCGGAACTGTCGGGAGCTACGAGTACGCCCGGCCGTTCCGGACGAACGTTCTTACTGGAGACGGCTGGCTCGGGTACCTGCAGGACGGGTCGTTTGACTGGCAACAGCGAATCGAGGGGGCATCGATACGGACGGTTGATCACATCGGGGAGGGATACTACGTCCTTGGCGGTCAGCGCGACGACAGTGCGTGGCTGGGTATCATCGATTCCGACGGTGAACTTATCGACCAGAAACGACTCCACGACGCAGACGGTGTGGTGCTCGCGACGACCTATGAAGAGGACGAACTGGTGGTAGCTGGACGTCGATCCGACGGCACGATCCCTGTGGGCTTTGCGACGGGTGTGTCCATCGAAGTCCCGGATGCCTGAGGACCGTCCCGCCCGGAGAAACTTTATCACAATTGATTGTGTATCATGCAGTGTGCATGAGTCTCACTGATCGGTTTATACGGGGTGCTGTATGACTGACACACAGTTCAGCATCGACGGGTCGACTGCGATCGTCACTGGGTCCTCCAGCGGTATCGGCAAGGCTATTGCCGAGCGGTTCGCCGCGGACGGACTCGACGTCGTGATCTGTTCGCGCGAGCAGGACAACGTCGATGCCGTAGCCGAGTCGATCACAGAGAGCGATCGCCCCGGATCCGCGCTGGCGGTCGAGTGCGATGTCACCGACAGAGATGCGGTCGAGGCACTGGTCGAAACGACGGTCGAGGAGTTCGGCGGCCTCGACGTGCTGGTCAACAACGCCGGTGCCTCGTTCATGGCGAACTTCGACGGTATCAGCCCGAATGGCTGGGCGACGATCGTCGATATCAATCTCACCGGGACCTATCACTGCACGCAGGCCGCAGGCGAGTACCTGAAAGACGGCGGTGGCAGTGTCATCAACCTCTCCAGCGAGGCGGGACAGGACGGCGCTCCGTATATGAGCCATTACGCCGCCGCGAAGGCCGCGGTGATCAACCTCACGACGACGCTCGGACACGAGTGGGCGAGCGACGACGTCCGCGTCAACTGTATCGCACCCGGCTACGTGGCGACGCCCGGCGTCGAATCACAGATGGGCGTCACTGCCGACGAAATCGATCGTGACACGGTCGACCGAACGATCGGGCTGAGCGAGGAGATCGCGGATATCGCACAGTTTCTGGCGAGTCCGGCTGCATCCTACATCGTCGGCGAGACGATTCGTGCGGCTGGCGCACCCGACCTCATGAAATCACCGAACCAATGACAGACCGAGAGATCCACCTTCCAGTAGCCGCACAGAGCAGTATCGATGGCATCGCCGAGATCACCCAGCACGCCGAATCGGAGGGCTACGTCCGCGCGTGGATGCCCGAAACCTGGGGTCGTGATGGTGTCACGACGCTGACGACGCTCGCCGAGCGCACCGATCGGATCGAACTCGGAACCAGCATCGCGAACGTCTTTTCGCGCTCGCCCGCGCTGCTCGGCCAGACCGCGGCGACGCTTCAGGAGGTGTCCAACGGCCGTTTCCGTCTGGGGATCGGTCCGAGCGGCCCCGCCGTGATCGAAGGATGGCACGGCGAATCGTTCGATCGTCCCCTGCGACGTACCCGCGAATACGTCGAGATCATCGAGCGTGTCGTCGCGGGCGAAGGGCTGGAGTACGACGGTGACATCTACTCACTTTCGGGGTTCCGACTCCGATTTGATCCACCGGAGACGCCGCCACCGATCGATGTCGCTGGGATGGGCCCGAAATCCGTCGAACTCGCGGGCCGGTTCGCCGACGGATGGCACGCCACAACCTTCACACCCGATGGGCTCCGCGAGCGACTCGGCGACCTTCGAAGAGGCGCGGAACTGGGTGACAGGTCACCCGACGATATCCGGGTCTCACTCTCGCTACCCTGCTGCGTGCTCGAAGATGGGGACCGTGCTCGCGAACTGGCGGCACAGCATCTCGCGTTTTACGTGGGGGCGATGGGAACGTACTATCGCAAATCGCTTGCCAGACAGGGCTACGAAACGGAAGCAAACGAGATTGCCGCACGCTGGGCCAGCGGTGATCAGGCGGCCGCAATAGCATTGATCGAAGACGAACTGCTTGATGAACTCGCCGTTGCGGGCACGCCCGAACGGGCCCGCGAGCAGCTCCAGACGTTCACCGAAATCAAGGGACTCGACGCTGTGGCACTTGCATTCCCACGGGGAGCATCACCCGCTGATATCGACGCCACCGTCACGGCAATGGCGACAGATAACTGAACGGATCTCGACCTTGCACGAATATTTTCCACCATCTGTCTGGCTGTTTGCCACAGTACCGTGGCATGAGTAAGTTTAAATATGGATACCGACTAGCGACGTGATGAACGATTTCCGCCAACATTCAGGCGGGGACCCTGATCTTTCACCATGACCATGCGCATTGCGATCGACGAATACAAGCGAGAGCATCACGACGACGGTACCCATCCCGGCGAGCGATCGTCGGTCAATGGGCTGTTCAGCGGTGATGAGGGACGACTCGTCTACGTTGACCGGAGCGGATCGATCCGCGATTACTCCGGTGCCACATTGAACAAACACGGTATCGAACGTTCCCGTCTGGGGATCGGCTCGGACGACGGGGTACACTGGTTCGACGAGATGGAGACGACCCGGCAGACCTACGAGGGCGAGACGACCATGATCGTCACGGAACACGACGCCGGAGAGTTCTCCGTTCACCAGTACGATTACACCCTGGAGCGGGCACACCTCACCCACGTCGAAGTGCGTGGTGACATGCCAGAGCGCCCACGACTCGTCGCCGCGATGGCGTTTTCACCCGATGGTCAGTCAAGCAGTGTCGGCCATCTCATGCATGAGGGCGTCCTCGAAGTCTTCCACGACGTCGAACACGATTACGTTACTGCATCGACCGGCATCCAGAACGTCAGCAGTCAACGCCGCGAGGGGCTGGATGCACTCCTGTCGGACGATCCAGCCGGGCTGGGGATCGATTCACACACCGACGACGACCTCTCGGATACGATGGTCGTCGAGACGAAACTCGACGACGAGGGCGGACATGCACAGTCCACGCTTGTCACGCTGGTCGCCGACCACGAGGAGACCAACAGGGACGATGCGCTGGCACACGTCCGTGCGTTCGCGGACCATTACCAGACTGACCGGGCAATTCGCAAGCGTGCGAACCTGCACAACTCGATCGACGTTCCGGACATCCCATCGCGGGACTCGGTCGTCGATGATCTGCGTGCACTCTCCCTGCTCACCGCACCGACAGGTGCACGGATCAAGGGGCCGGAGTACGACCCGTATCACGTCTATTCCGGCGGGTACGGCTATACGTGGTTCCGTGACGACGCTGAGATCGCCCGACACTTGCTCTCGGTTGACGATCAGTTTGGCGTCGAACTCGAAGAGCGCCACGCCGACTCGGCCAGATTCTACGCCGAAACGCAACTCTCCGACGGGACGTGGCCACAGCGCGTGTGGGCGCACAACGGCGCGCTGGCCCCCGGCTGGGGCAACTCACGTGTCAGCCGTGACGGCACCGAGTACGCCGCCGACGGAACCGCAAGCGTGCTGGCGTATCTCGCGACCTACCTGCGACAGGGCTCTCCGGAGACTGATCTGTTTGCCCGGGTAGAGGGAACGATCCGGGCAGGGTTCGAGGGACTGACCGACCTCCTCGACAAGGACGGGCTCCCCGAGCCGTGTCTGGACATCTGGGAGGGCGAGACAGGTCGGTTCACTCACACTGCCGCGATGGAACTGCTCGCCTTTTCGGCCATCGCACGCGCACCGATCGACCAGGAGTTGACCGAAGCGGCATCGGCACGGGCCAAAGCGATCTACGAGGGCCTCGATGATCGGTTCGCAGAGGAGGGCATCTTCGAGCGAAAACCCGGAGACACGACCGCCGATGCGAGTACGCTTGCGCTCGTCGAAGCACACCGCGAGTATGCTAAGGGGGTCGACGACGTCGACGATACCCGGCTCGATCAGCTCGCCTCACACGTCGACATGACCATCGAGCGGCTCACACGGACTGACGATGCCGGGGAGCTCTTCGGCCTCTGCCGGTTCGAGGGCGACGAGTTCCGCAAGCGCGGACAGGACGGGGAGAAAGTATGGCCGCTCGCGACGGTCTGGGGGGCCGAGGCTCTCGCTGCGCTAGGCGACCTCGTCGAGGACGAGGAGTGGGAAGAGCAAATGTTCGAATGGTCCAGAGAGCTTCTCTCCGCCGTCGAAGCGGACGGACACCTGGTCGGCGATTCCGGGTATCTCCCCGAGCAGGTGTTCGACGACGGACAGGCCGACAGTGCGACGCCACTGGCATGGGCACACGCAAAACGATCGGGGACTATCGCAACCCTGCAGAACGTCGGTGGGCTCAGCACGACCTCACAGACTACTCAGCCGGTCGGTCCGGCAGTGGCATCCACGTGGACCACTGGGGAAAAGTACGGGATCGGGACGGCTGCAGACCACGGCACCGAGTCACCCTCGCGGGTCTGGTTCACGCTGACCGAGGGCGCGCTCACCGAGCCACGATTCCCGCGTGCGGACCTGATGAACTTCCGGACACTCGATTTCCTCGTCGTCGACGCCGACGAGGAGTCAAGCTATACGGCACGGACGCACAACGAGGACCGTACCGACGACTCTCTGGAAACGATCGAGCGCGAAACCGAAATGGTTGGCTCTGACTCGCTGGTCTACCGACAGACCATTACCGAGACCGGGTCGAACGGTCACGGCTGGGAGATCGTCGTCGAGTACATTACGGACCCGGAGACCGAGACCATCCTGATGGACTTCGGCTTTACGGCGACCGATAGTAATCAGTACGACATCTACGTCGTCGGCGATGCTGCGCTGTCGGGATACATGCAGGGAACCGAAAGCGAGCTCGTAGAGGACGCCGACGGCTACGCGCTGACCGCATGGGACGTCGAAGCTGCTGATGATCCCGCGTTCGTCGATCCGAACGGAGAGCCGTATCAGGTCGCCGCTGCGATCGCATCACACCGGTCGTTCGACTGGGCGACCGTCGGACTGGCCGGGCAGGAACACCTCGCACGGTTGTTCGCTGACGGAGAACCGACCGACTCCGTCGATCACGCCGATCCCGGCCACGGCGTGCTGGTCGGACGGGTCGGAGAGCGAACCGGGTCGATCGCGGATACGATCGCACTCGGATTCGCCGAGAACGCGGACACCGATCGCGCACTCACGGAAGCCCAGCGGGCACTCTCACGTGGCTACGTCGGCGTCAGAAGCGAGTACGTCGATAGCTGGCAATCCTACACCGAGTCCATCGAGCTTCCGGAGTCGGTCCAGTCGAGCCCGGCGCTTGCAAACCAGTACCGTGCTGCCGCGATGGTGCTCAAGGCGGTCGAGGACAAGACGTTCGTCGGCGCGGGCATCGCCAGCCCCTCCGTCCCGTGGGGAGTCAACGTCGATGCAGAGAACCCGATGGACTTCGGTTACAACTTCACCTGGGCGCGTGACCTCTATCAGGTGTTCACCGCGCTCGAAGCGATCGGTGATCTCGATAGCGCCATCGAGGCAACCGAGTACATCTACGACTACCAGCAGCGCCCGAACGGGTTCATCTCGCAGAACACCTACCTCGACGGGCGGATCCGCTGGGGCGGCGAACAACTCGACAACGTCGCGTTCCCCTCGGTGATGGCGTATCAGCTCTACGCTGACCACGGCATCGAGTTCGACGACGTAGTCTACGACTACGACCACGTCCGTCGCTCTGTCGAGTATATGCTCCGGTCCGGTCCACGAAGCGGTCAGGAGCGCTGGGAGGAGGAAGCCGGCTACTCGCCGTCGACGATCGCGGCCGAGATCGCCGGGATCGCCTGTGCGGCGCCGCTCGCGGACGCCGAAGGAGAGCGTGCCGACGCGCTGGCATATCTCGGCTTCGCCGACTACTGGCGTACCGGCGTCGATCGCTGGTGTGCAACATACGAGGGGACCGAGCGCCACGACGAAGCGCCGTACTATATCCGTGTCTCACGAAACGGCGCCCCCGACAGTGGCGTCAAACGTGAGCTGGCAAACAACGGACCGACACTGGACGAACGAGATATTATCGACGGCGGTTTCCTCGAACTCGTCAGGCTTGGCATCCGCTCGCCAGACTACGAACTGATCGAGAACTCGATCGAGGTCGCCGACGACACGATCCGTGTCGAGACGCCCAACGGCCCCGGCTGGTATCGCTACAACGGCGACTGTTACGGCGAGATGAGTGAGGTCGAACCGGATGAGGGAGGGCCCTGGGCACTGGACCGGCAGGGAGCCGGCCGGCTCTGGCCCATCTTCACCGGCGAACGCGCCGAGTACGAACTGCTCGCCGGTACCGAGAGCGGTGAGGAGGATCCCCAGCGGCTACTCGAAACGATGCAACAGTTCGCGAACTCCGCCCGGATGATTCCCGAACAGGTCTGGGACCGCGAATATCCAACCGAATACGGTTGGGAGTTCGGTGAGGGGACCGGTGCTGCGACGCCACTCGCGTGGAGTATGGCGCAGTACATCCGCCTTGCCGACGGAATCGACGCTGGAGAACCCGTCGAAACACCGGCTTTCGTCCAGGAGCGCTATACGGTCCACGATCCGGACGGCCCGCCGATGGCTGTCGACGAGATTACCGTCGAGGACGAAACTGCAACCGTCACAGGGACGACCCGTGGCGACAGTATCGTTCTCTGGACACACGACGATACGCAGTTGTACTCGGCAGACGGTGGAGAGTTCGAGGGCACCGTCGAAGTCGGCCCCGGCACCGAGTCAATAACGGTTATCGCGGCAACTGACGCCGACGAGCTCGAGCAGGTCGGGACGACGCTCACGACCGTCGAACTGTAACTGGTATGTGAACCCCTTGCAGCCACGAGACGGTTGCACCACGTTTACTATACTTGCCTCTGAAACTAATTCTATGAGCCGGTTTCCACGTCAAAGCGGGGTGTTCGCTCATCCAACCTCGTTGCCCAGTTCCCACGGTATCGGATCGATCGGACAGCCATCCCGCGAGTTCGTCGACACGCTCGCCGAGGCCGATCAGTCACTCTGGCAACTGTGCCCACTCGGACCGATCTCCAGTATCCACGGCAACTCGCCGTACCAGGCGTACTCCGCGTTCGCCATCGAACCGCTTCTGATCGACCTCGACGTGCTGGTCGAACAAGAACTACTCACACCACAGGAAGTGACGCCCACCGAGCCGTTCCCGAATGAGTACGTCGACTACGATGCTGTCCGGGAGTTCAAATATCCGCTTCTCCGGACGGCATTCGACCGGTTCGACGATGATCGTCCCGATGAGCTGTGGGGCGCGTTCGAGCGCTTCCGCGAGGAGACCGACTGGCTGCATAACTACGCGCTGTTTCGCGCCTTGAAACGCGAGTTCGACGGTGAGAGCTGGACTAACTGGCCCGAGCCAGTCGCGCTGCGCGAGCCAGATGCCCTCGACGAGTACCGCGAGGAACTGGCTGACGAGATCCGCTATCGGGCGTTCCTGCAGTTTGTAGCTGCCCGGCAGTGGGACCGGCTCAGAACTCACGCCGAGCAACGCGGTGTCCAGATCGTCGGCGATCTTCCCATCTACGTCGCACAGGATAGCGCCGACGTCTGGGCCAACCCCGAGCTGTTCGAACTCGACGAGGACGGCACGCCGAAGGACGTCTCCGGTGTCCCAGCCGACGAGGTCAACCCCGCTCAGAAGTGGGGGCCGCCGGTCTACGACTGGGCCGAACACGAGGCCTCTGGCTACGAGTGGTGGATCGCCCGACTCGAACGGCAACTCGAACTCGCCGATATCGTTCGGCTCGACCACTTCCGTGGCTTCGAGGAGTACTACGCCATCCCTGCCGATGGCGATGGAGACGAGGGAGAGTGGCGAGACGGACCCGGGATCGACTTTTTCGATCGGATCGAAGACGAACTCGGCGAGCTTCCCTTTATCGCCGAGGACATCGGCTTCATCACCGAGGAGATCACCCAGCTTCGCCGCGATATCGACGCGCCCGGCATGAAGGTGATGCAGTATGCCGACTGGTGTTCCGAGGACCACATCTACCTTCCACATACCTACGAAGAGGATACAGTTGCGTATCCCGGCACCCACGACACGAACACGGTTCGAGGGTGGTACGAAGCGCTGGAGGACGAGCAGGTCGACTGTCTCCATTACTATCTCGGGAGCGACGGGAGCGAGATACACTGGGACATGATCGAACGCGCCTGGCACACTGCCTCCTCGCTGGCCGTCGTCCCACTACAGGACCTGTACGGTCTCGGTGCCGAAGCGCGGTTCAACACCCCTGGAACCGAAAGCGGCAACTGGGACTGGCGCTGTACCGACGAGTTGCTTGAGTCGTTCCCGACTGATCGCCTGCGGACGATCACCGACGAAGCGGACCGGTAATTTTCGGGGCGATTGTACAGATCCGTCTCCTACTGAAAGAGTCCGGTAGATGCCGTCTCAATGTGTCTATTAAACTACTGATATGTGGCGTGTGTTTATGTCTGCTGATAGCTTGGTCTGTTTCACTCCGAGCATATTTTCTTTAATATTACCGAGTATATTACACACGCTGGCCACATGGGACATGATCGTCAGAGGCAGATAGGGATTCGTGTGTGTCGGGGCGTCAGACTTAACACGATACAGGAACTATTATAATACAGTCACATGTACGACCTGACCGGATTCCAGCGCGACCTGTTGTACGTCATTGCCGGACTCGATGACCCCCATGGGCTTGCGATTAAAGACGAACTCGAAGAGTACTACGAGAGCGAGATACACCACGGACGACTCTACCCAAACCTTGACACGCTAGTCGAGAAAGGACTCGCTGAAAAAGGGGAACTCGACCGTCGGACGAACTTTTACTCACTGACAGCCCGCGGCAGCCGTGAGATCGAAGCGCGTCGCGAGTGGGAGTCCGAGTACGTCGACGAGTCGGTGTCGGCTACGGCGAACTGATCACTGCGTCACCGCTTCAGTCGCCCCGCCCGACTTGAGATCCCTCCCCGTCGTACACTCGACACAGCCGCTGACGTTCTCCTGATTGTCACCGAACACACGAGCGAAGTCTCGGGTCACGAACGCCCCACAGTTGTTGCACGTTGGCATACACCCAGTCGTTTGCCGTGTAACCCGCTTAGTTACTAACCGGGTATGAACAAACGGTCCTGAACGGTTTACGCACTCGCTATCGTGACAGCCAGTACGACCACATTTCAGTGCGGTACGATCGGATTTTCGTTCGAATCGTCGGAGCCACAGTCTATGTTCGGCTGCGGTCGAGTACCCCCGACTGCAGAGGATAGCCCTTTCACTACCGCAGGTAACCCTGACTTACCCCGAACGGGGATGGTAATAACGAATCGGAGTGACTGGTATTGATGATCTCTGGTATCAGTTCATACCAGAACAGCCGATGGCTCACTCAGACACACCATCATATGGAGGGTCAATCGTATCCCCGATCGATCCTAACATCGGGCTGATCCGGAGGCAACGATATGGACTCCTTCGGGGGGTACGAATGAATAAGGAACGAACGATCGAACGGGGGGAGACAGTACAGCACGACTCGGAGTATGCCTGTCCGCTCTGTGCCCAGACAGTCACACGCTCGGAATTGGTCGAGGTATCGATCGGCGACACGACAGATCAGCTCTGTGCGTTCTGTGCCTCATCATTGTTTGAGGACGTCGAGGCGCCGGCTCCCGGAGAAGAACCCGTCGCACGCGATGTCGGCTCTAGGCCGGCGGACCGGCCGGTCGCACCAGCGTCAACAGACAGTGATCCGTCCACAGTATCGTGGACGCCGACAAAACCTGATCGTGGGGGAGTGCTCGGGACGATCCTCACCTATCATTACCTCTCGTTGTCCCTGCTCTGGGCGATCCACCGGACGAACGTCCGGCTCATCGAGCGGGTCATCGAAGAAGTCGATGTCCAGTTGATCGCTGTATTGACACTCGTGCTGTCGACGATCGGCATCCTCGTCCCAGTACTGGTTTCCGCTTGAACGTCGACCAGGGATTTGACAAAGTTGTTCCTCAGTTCCGTCATTGGAAACTACGTTTCCTGGCCCTCGCTCACAGAGTTCGCGAGCACCTCACAAAATGCGTCGGCCGGGAGTTTGCTGAGCGGAGCGAAGCAAACATTGATCGACTCTGTCGATCAGGAGTGAGCAAACGCGGTTTGTTTGCGAACTACGGGCGACGCACGACCGCAGGGAGTTTGCTGAGCAAAGCGAAGCAAACGTCGACAGACGAAGTCTGTCGGAAGTGCGTCGGCCGGGATTTGAACCGGAACCAGACGTGCTCGCTCGCTTCGCTCGCTGTGCGCGACTGGTAGGATTCAAATCCCTCTGACGATTTTGTTCGTCACGTCCGTTCCTCACAAAATGCGTCGGCCGGGATTTGAACCCGGGCCATGAGCTTGGAAGGCTCAGGTCCTGCCACTAGACCACCGACGCGCACATGGTGAAACGCATCGGGAGTCAAGACCCGATGCGCTGTACCGGTGGGCCATAGGCCCACACCAGCGTGCATACTATCGTAATCCGCGGTGCATTAAGGGCGTTTCCCTTTCGGTCCGACGACCGCATAGCAATTACCACTGGAGAGGAAGACATCGAGTGGATCGAGCGCACTCCGGTCGAGATCAGCGCGGAACTCCCCAGGATCGTAGATGTGGTAGAACCGGTCGACTGTCTCGCCACCGGGAAGCGTCCAGTCGACCGTCGTATCGAACCCCTCGTCGGCGTCAAACGTGTCGTGTGTTGTGCTCCACGCCGAGACGAGCGCCCTGCCGGCGGGAGCGAGCACCCGCGACAGTTCGTCGAGACTGGCGACCCGATCCGTCCGGGTGGGCAAGTGGTGGAGCGTCGCGACGTAGACGGCGAGGTCGACTGTGCCGGTCGTGAGGGGGAGTCGCGATGCGTCACCCTGTACGAGTTCGACATCGAACCCCCGCTCGCGGCGACGATAACGCGCGGTTTCGAGCAGCCCACGGCTCACGTCGACGCCGAGCACGTGGTCGGTATGCTCGGCGAGCGTCTGCGCGTGACGGCCGTTCCCACAGCCCAGATCGAGCCCGACGGCACCCGTGCGGTCGGAAAGAAACTCCTCGACTTCCGGCCATGCGTACTCGCGCGTCTCAGCGAAGTGGCGCGCGATCTCGTCGTAGGTGTCGCGAACATCGGCCGTCGAGCGGTCCATACCCGATGAAGGATGGGTATCGACAAAACAGCGGCGACTCAGAGGAAGAGAAAGACGAGGTAGGCAATCGAGAGCAACACGGCGGCGTGTTTCGCGCCGTCTTTGATCGACCCGCCGCTCATCTGTCCGGCGATCAACCCCGAGAAGACGGCCTGGATCGCGGTCGTGTGGAAGAATACGAGCGTGTAGGCAGCCTCGTTGACCGAGCCGAGTTCGTCGAGGACGCCGCCGAAGCCGACCTGTCCGGCGGCACCGGTCGATTCCGGCAGGACGCTGTCATCCGGGAGGCTTGGGATGAGTACCAGATCCAGCGCGGCGATGATGACGAGGAAGACGCCGAAGGCGACGTAGACGACAACGACGTAGGTGAGCATCTCCTGGGTCCGGGCCCGCTGAAGACGGCGGTCGGCTTTCGCCTGTCCGGCAGCGATCCGGAGGACGCGAGCGAGGTCACCGCTTGCGTTCATCGCGTGCACGATGAGCGTCACGGTTCGAGAAACAGTCTTCGTCCGGACGCGCGTCTCGAACCGTCGGAGCGCCGTGGTGACGTTTGCGCCCCACTGGATGTCCGCCCAGACACGGTCGAGTTCATTGTTGAGCGCACCCAGATCGCTCCCGCGAACGCGGCCAAGACTCTCGATAACCGTCATTCCGGCGTCGTTGACGCTCGCCAGCCGATCCATCAGATCGGGGATAACGGCCTCGATCGCCGCGATCCGGCGGCGGTGGATCTCGTACACGATGGCGAAGGTCCCGATGACGAACAGCGCCGACTGGATGAGGATGTCGTCAAGCACCACCACCAGCGGAATGCCGAGTGAGACTGTCCAGTAGAGCCGGAGGACGCCGACGACAACCACGAACGGAACGGTTACCCAGAGGACGGTCACTGGCCGATCGATCGCCGTTCGTACCGGTTGTCCGAGCACGTCGCGAAGCCAGCGGAGCTGCCGGTACAACTGTACCTTTCGGAGATTTTCTACGCGTTGGTCGTTCCGGGAAAGGGTGCGTCCTCCGTCCGTACGGGCAGTTTCAGCAGCGCTCTGTCGGATCCCGGAAAGGTGTTCGACCGACGAGGCAATCCCGCTGACGGCATCCCCGGCCGACTGTTCGCCCATCACTGTCGTCAGGTAGAGCATGAATCCGAGATTCGCAAGCGGCAGGAGGACGTAGACGAACAGCCGGAGGAAATCGAGCGTGTCGGTGACGGCGATGCCGATTACGACGAGGATCGTGATCAAAAAGAGCGGTCCGGCAACAAGCACCGTGACGTAAGCCTCTGCGAGCGTGGCCAGTTCGTTGAGCAGCTGTTCTTGCTGGGCCTCGGCTTCCTCCTGAAACGACTCGTGTTCGCCTTCGAGGAACTCCGCGAGACTCTGTCCGCTCTGGAGGACGCTTGCGAGGTTCTCACAGAACTCCTTGAACTGCGGGCTGGGCGTCTGCTCGCCCATCGTCTGGATCGCCGTCACGACGTCCTTGCCGAACAGGTCCATGTGGCGCACGCCGACAGAAAATTCCTCGGCGGCGGCATCGTAGACGTGCTCGGTCTCGGCGAGAATGCGCATAACCTGTGGGAGCTCCATCCCGCTCCGCGAGAGGGCGTACATGAACGCGACCGCCTGTGGCAGATTGGCCTCAATGCGTGCTTTACGTGTCTTCGCCACGTTGGCCGGGTACCACCAGCGCAACCAGTGGACACCACCCCCGAACAGCGCGCCGATCAGTAGACAGCTGCTCACGAGCAGTGCCACCCACTGTACTGTCTGTAACTCGGCACTACCGCCGACCCCCGCCAGGAAGTGGAGTGCGGCAGGGAGCTCGGCCAGGAGGGCCTCCGGACTGGTCGTCAGTAGACGTCTGAGTCCCCGTGCGACGTGAACGCCAAGGATCACGCCGACCAGACCAGCAAGAACCGCATACAGCACTGTCTTGCCGGCGTAGATCCGATACGTGGTCGGAAACTGTGCCTGCCTGAGCCGGTGCTCGTTGCGGAGGCGTCTTCTGCCATCCATGTCGAGATGGTCCGCGAACGTGACGATCGCGATCCGTGTCACGACCCGGTTTGCGCGTTCGCTGAGGGCGGCGAGGAGTGGCGGTGCGGTCAACAGCGCCACGAGCGCGACCGAGAGATAGACCCACATGCTGTCACTCGGCGGGAGCTGTCGGCCGGTCCATCTCGTCGTTCTCTATGCGCTCGATTACGGCGTCAGGGTCGGCGTAGTAGTCGTTGACCAGCGCGGTGAAACGCCGGTAGCCGCTGATATCGTTCTCCCAGAGGTACTCCAGAAACGTCCGCCGGTTTCGTAGCTCCGATAACAACTGTGCCTGTGACCACGCACGATCCTCACGGATCTCCTCCAGTACGATACTGCTCCCGCTTTCGGTAAACGTGTCGTCGCTCGCGTCCCATCTGTAGCTGGTCGAGTAGTCCAGCTCGCCGGTTCGCTGGTCGATCCCCTCGATTTCGGCAATCGTCTTGTTCCGTCGGACCCGTTCGTCGTCGAACCGGGTCAGCGTCTGCACACAGAGGACGTCGAGCGACTGGACCATCGACCGGGGGACGTTGATCGGGTCGTTCTCCAGTCTGTTGATCACCGTCTGTACCGAGTCGGCGTGCATCGTCGAGTAGGTCGTGTGGCCGGTGTTCATCGCCTGGAAGAGCGTGATCGCCTCGTCGCCACGCACCTCCCCGACGATGATGTATTCGGGGCGATGCCGGAGCGCGGAGCGCAACAGGTCGTACATCGTGATGTCGTTGCCCTCGTGTATTCGCTCGCGTGTGACACTGGAGAGCCAGTTGTCGTGATACAGCGTCAGCTCACGGGTATCCTCGATCGAGAGCACTTTCGAGCGCGGCGGGATGAACATCGAGATGGCGTTCATCGAGGTCGTCTTCCCGGATGCAGTCCCGCCTGCGAAGATCAGCGACTTGTTGTGCTCGATCGCAAACCAGAGAAAGGCCATCTGGTCGACGCTGAAGGTGCCGTACTCCAGTAGATCGATCGGCGTGAACGGCTCCTCGGAGTACTTGCGGATGGTGAAGGCCGAGCCGCGGGGGGTCACCTCCTCGCCGAGTGCGAGTTCCGCACGACTCCCGTCGGGCAGCGTGCTCTCGACCATCGGCTCTCCGACGCTGATGTGACGGCCTGACTGCTGGGCGAGCCGGATCACGAAGTTATCGAGCGCCCCTTTCCCGAAGGAGACGTTCGTCTCGATGTCGGTGTAGTCGTCGTGGTAGACGAAGATCGGCAGTTCGTAGCCGTCACAGGAGATGTCCTCGATATGTGGGTCGTGGATGATCGGATCGATCTTGCCGTAGCCACGGAACGAGCGATAGAGGTAGTAAAACAACCTGTAGAAGCCGACAGTGTCTATCTCGACGCCGTATCGTTCGAGGTGGTTGCGAAGCTCCTCGACCAGCACCGCCTCGACGTTTTCGGTGTTGACATCCCCCCGATAAACAAGCGGATCGCGGATATCGTCGAACAGCGTTTCGAGGAGCTCGTACTCGTCGTCGTCCAGTTCGGGTTCGACGACGTGGTAGCGCTTGCGATTGCGCTCCCGGTCGTGGTTGATCGAGACGAAGGCGAATGGGGCATTCACCCAGTATCGGTCGATCTCGTCGTACCCGTCGAGCCCGGTAAAGGACAGTAACGGGCCGTGCTCTCCCGGGCGATATCGATCGACATCGATCGTCGATCCTTTCAGGAGATCGAGGGCTCGTCGCAGTCGCTGCCCGAGTGACTCCCGGCTTGCGCTTCCGTCCGCGGTAGCGTCCGCTGTCGGTACGTCGTCCATTCCGAGCGGGATCGAGCCTGGGTCAGTGTCTTCTGTCATGCATCAAGCTCTCGCTACCGCCTCCGATCGACACGGCATTGTCTGTCGCGGTACAATGTAGTCGACTCCCTTAAATTGGGCGGGCGAACTCAGGCAAGGTCGACGGTCAACAGTATCCACGAGAGCGCCCCGAGTACGACCAGACCGATCGGAATCGGGAGTCCACCGCCGAACTCGCCGTGTGTGATGATAGCAACTGTCGACGCCGACAGCGCGATCGTCGCTCCGGCAAGCAACGCCCCCATGACCCGGACCGGACTTCGCGGGAGCCGTTCTGTAACCCACTCCTCGCGGAGATACATGACGACACTGAGCCCGACCGCAGCGAGAATACACAGCGCGCCGACGATCCAGAGGTCATACACGATCACAGGAGTCCCCTCTACCAGACTCCGGGCAGCCATCGGGTGATCGATCGATAGTCCCTCACTGCCGGGTAACTCGATACCCAGCACGTATCGCAACTGGACGAACGGAAACCGGATCGAGAGCACAGTGGCCTCTCCCTCGAAAATAGTTGCATAGGTGACATTCCACGGCAGCAGTGCCGCGAGCCACGCGGAGACAACAGCCAACTCGCCAGCATACTCGGAGCGAACCCAGGCCATGGAGGATGACGCCCCGGAACCCATATAAACTCCACCATCACGGATCCGTTCGGACTGGGTACGATGGCCCCTCGTGGTATTCCCCGCAGGCGTTACGTTCATTGCCAGCGAGGACATACCGCTCGACAGGGAATGAGGCGCGATTACTTTACACTGGAGGCCGAGAACATCGACTGGATCGACGACGACGGCGAGCCCGCCCAGCCGCAGGTAACGATCGATTTCGACGGGCCGGGAACGACACTCCGAGAGCGCCTCACAAACGCAGATGGTGATCTGCTCACGGCCGAAGAGACTGATGTCGCCTATCGACTGCAGTCACCGCCGGACGCGGAGGACGCCACCGGCGTCGTCAGCGTAACGAACAGAACGACCGGCGACTTCGTCCTTGAACTCAACGAGGCCGCCGCTGACGTCCTGCAGTTCATTCGGGCTGCACGTCGATACGGCGAGCACGACCCGGACACTGACGGCCGATACGGTGTCCAACTACGGATCGACGGCGAGGAGCTGCTGTCGTACGATAAAGAGACGTTCCTCGTCTACAACGAGGAGGGGAACTTGCTGCGAAAGCACAGTCTCATCCCGAGCGGCGTCGAGCTGTAGGACGACTGTTCCACGCTTACCGGCCCCGCCGCCCCTTCGTCTGCCGATAATCGCTTGCCATTAGCTCGGCAAAGGCCTCGACGAACGCCTGCGTCTGCTGGTCGGTCTGCTCGGTGGGGTCGATCATCGGCATCAACTCGAACCCTCTGCCGCGGATCCGACTGGCGTGATCCGCGACGATATCGAGCTCTTCGACCGGCGTTGTCGTATATTCGGTGCCGATCTCTTCGAGGGCTCGCTCGCCGACTGGAACGATGATCTCGGGGTTGATCATTCTGATCTCGGCGTTGAGATACGGTTCGCAGTTCCCGAGTTCCTCGTCGGTCGGCGCACGGCCGGGGTGGCGACAGCGTGCCGTGTAGGTGAGAAACGTGTTTCCGAGTCTGGGCTCCTCGCTGTCCGGTTCCGAGCCACAGAGGCCGAGCCGTCGGAGAATCGAGAGGAGGGCCCGGCCAGTCTCGTCGCCGGTAAACGGAACGCCGGTGCGGTCGGGGCCAGCTCCCGGCACCTCCCCGACGAACAGGAAATCAGCGCCGACGTCGCCGTACCCATGCACTACCTGCTTGCGCGTCTCACAGAGCGCCGGGCAGTTCCGGCAGTCCTCGTCCATTCCGAAGGGGTTCGAGAGCTCCTCTTGGTTTGCGTCCACACGTCCGGGATGGTGGGGCGGCGACAAAAACGTCTCGCTGCGCCCTAGTTTTCGCCCCACTCCAGCCCCGACGGTTCAGCCGGGGGCGAAAGCGGACTCGTCGGATGGCCCGCCGAGGGCTCGGGATCGTTGTACGCCCGCGGAGCTACGTCGTTCGGTGCGTCGGGATAGAACAGCGATGCGATGGCGTGGATATGCTGGCGGCCGACACCAAGCTCGAACTGACCGCCGCCGTACAGCTCGATCCCGCGATCCAGACAGTATTCGATACTCGTGAGCAGTGACTCGACGGAGCCAAAGCGCGAGGGCTTGATATTGAGCCAGTCGGGCTCCCGGTCGAGGTCGCGGATGCTCTCGACGCCGGTGATCGGGTAGTCCCACGTGACCCGATCCCAGTGCCCGTCGAGTACCGCTCGCGTCTCCGGCGTCAACTCGGGGTCTTCGATCAGGGCGTCGGTGAAGCCGTTTGCGACCCGCTCGTAGAGGTCGGGATCGGCCGGCTGGTCGACCTCGGTGCCTTTGTACTGGCCCTTGAGATCGAGGACGCGAACGACCTCACGCTCTGCGAGTGCGTCGACGAGCTCGACAGGCCACTCGCTGGTCGGGTCGAGCTTGAACTCCAGATCCGGGTATAGCTCCAGCCAGCGTTCGACGCGGTCGATCGACGGTGGATCGCCCAGTCGCGTGCTGACGACAAATCGTACCGGGTCGTACTCCCGGCCGAGCGCCTCGGCCAGCGTCTCGCCGCGCTGCTTGAGTCCGAGGTCGAGCGCCGCGCTCTCGAAGGCCCACCGGCGGTAGTTGTGCGAGGCCGTCTGTACGGGCGGCTCCGGAAACAGCTCGACATCGGCGAGCAGCCCGGAGAACTCCGCGTGAGTGTACTCGCCCGCAAGGGTGGGCGGGCCAGCCTCGTGCAGCGCGTCGTGATCCGGCGTCTCGTAGGTGACGTCCTCGCCACGGCCCACGACACCGCCGCCGTGGAGTTCGACAGTCGTGCTTACGCGGGTAAAGCCGCTGGAGGTTTCGCGCTCATGTCGATGGAGGGTGCACTCGTCGATGTCGACGGGGAGCGTCCTCAGTGAATCGTACAGGTCCATACACGCTGTTCGGCCCGTCAACTAAAACCAGTACCGCCGATCACATCGTCCAATCCAGTGTCGGCAGCGTATGGGCGCTCGCTATCTTCCTCAATTGCTGGCCTCCCCGCTGCCTGCGATGTTACAATGTTAGATTATATACAACGTGATATTATGCACGTCCTCACGGCTCCCGCCCACCCTGGGCCTTGATCTGCATGATCGTCTCGACGTTCCGGTAGATCTCGATGGGATCGGTCTGCTCGTCCTCGTCGTAGAGATCGCTCACCCGGTAGAGAATCGCCGCGAGTTGGCGGCTCTCGGAGGAGTCGCCGCGGACGTCATCCGCAATCTCGCGCAGCGTCTCCACACGCTCGGGGTCGTCGTCGAAGCGCTCGGCTGGGTTCTCAGCCATCGCTCACTGCTGGGTACGGCGGCGAACGATCCCCGCGTTGTTCGACGCTTCCCGTGCGATGTGTCTGAACGCCTCGCCAGTGTCGCTGTCCTGATCGAGGACGATCGGCTTGCCCGCATCGCCGCCGCTCCGGACTGCGGGGTCGAGCGGAATCGATCCCAAAAGCGGCATGTCGTGAACGTCGGCGAAGCGTTTCCCGCCGTCGGCCCCGAAGATGTCGTGCTCGCCGCCACAGTCTGGACATTTGAACGTCGCCATGTTCTCGGCGATGCCAAGGACCGGCGTGTCGTGTTTGCCGAACATCTCCAGACCCTTCCGCGCGTCGTCGAGCGCGACGTCCTGGGGCGTCGTGACGATGACTGCGCCGGTTACTGGAACGGTCTGGAGCAGAGTGAGCTGGGTATCCCCCGTCCCTGGCGGCAGGTCGATCACCATGTAATCGAGCTGTCCCCACTCGACGTCCTCCCAGAGCTGGGTGAGCACCTTGTGGACCATCGGCCCACGCCAGATGACCGGATCGTCCTCGCCGACGAGGAAGGCCATGCTCATCAGCTTCATCCCGTATTTTTCCGGCGGGACGAGCGTCTCGTCCTCGGTCGCCTGTGGGGGCTCGTCGGCGTCGACCATCCGCGGGATGTTCGGCCCGTAGATATCGGCGTCGAACAGACCGACGCGAGCGCCCATATCCGCGAGTCCGGCCGCGAGGTTCACCGCGACGGTACTCTTGCCGACGCCGCCCTTGCCGGAGGCGACCGCAATGACGTTCTCGACGCCGGGGAACACCTGCTCGTCGGCACTGATCCCCTCGTCGACGTGGGCGGAGAGCTCTACCTCGAGTCCCGCATTACCGAGTACCTGCCGTACCTCGTCGGCAATCGCCGTCTCCACCGGTGAGTACGGCGCGCCCAGCGCGAGCGAGACGTGTACAGATTCGCCATCGAGTTCGATCCCGTTGACGAGATTCAACGAGACGATATCGTCGCCCAGATCGGGGTCCTCGACCTCACGGAGCAGGTCTCGGACAGCGTCTTCGTCCATACAACCACGTAGGTGCGTGTCGGGCGAAAAGCGTTGTGAAGCATTTGCGAGCCGTTCGCACGCGGTCTCGCAGGACGGGAACGCACCTTTTATTACGCCAAGCGGTCTAAGCCGGGATACGACTATGCCAAACTCCAAAGGACCCCGACAAGGAACCCGGAACAAGCTGTCGAACAGTCCGCGTGACCGCGGCGCGTCGCCGCCACAGCGATCGATCCAGGAATTCGACGAGGGACAGAAGGTCCACCTCGCGATCGATCCCAGCACCCCGAAAGGTCAGTTCCACCCGCGCTTCAACGGCCACACCGGCACCGTCGTCGGCAAGCAGGGCCGTTCGTTCAAGGTCGAGATCAGCGACAAGGGCAAATCGAAGACCCTGCTCGCGAACCCAGCACACCTGTCGGCACAGGAGTAAGCGATGACGATCTTCAAAGAGAAGATCAGCGAGGAGTATCTCACCGTCTCCGAGACCAAGGAACTGCTCTCCGAGGTCGAAGAAGAGCGCGCGGAGGATCCGGACCGGGAGATGCGCTACGAGCTAGCGCGTGCGATCGAGCATGCCAACAGATTCGCCGTGCTCGACCCCGAGGAGTCACGCGAACTCGTCGATGAACTCCAGGAGCTCGACAAGGTTGACGAGTCGACCGCCTACAAGATCACGAACCTGCTTCCTCAGGACCGCGACGAACTCCGCACCGTCTACGCACAGGAGCGTTACACGCTGTCGGGCGACGAGCTGGACGCTATTCTCGACGTCGTCGCGAAGTACGCCTGATAGGGTCTGCTGATAACTGTTTCTGCGCGCGACCGTACGGCAGGCGCTGTAGAATTATCGTACGGCAATCCGTATGGTAGGCCACTCTTTAAGTGACAGGTCGCCTTACACCTACGTACGATGAGCGACGCCACTGACGACGAGTCGACGCTGCGTCACGCGGTCGTACTCGATCACCTGCCCCACGGATTGCCGGGTGACGACCGACCACAGTACGAGACCCCCTCGGCAGCCTACGCCATCGGCGAGCGAGACTTCTATCTCTACGAACTCCTCTTCGAGGACGAGGCCGACGTGAGTATCGGCGATCGGATCGTCGTCTCCCCCGCCGAGGAACGGAGATCCATTCAACAGCTCCGGACCGTGGAGTACGAGGATCTTTCCAGCGGTGCGACGTCCGAACTCGACTACGTCGTCGAAGAGATCGTCGAGGCAAACGAAAGCCGGTTCGTCGACTTCTATAACGACGCACAGCCGATCACGCTCCGACTCCACCAGCTGAACTTGCTGCCGGGGATCGGGAAGAAGCTCCGGAACACGATCCTCGACGAGCGAAAGCGAAAACCGTTCGAGAGCTTCGAGGAGGTCGAGGAGCGCGTCAGCGGACTCCACGATCCAAAGGGTGTGATCGTCGAGCGTATTATCGAGGAGCTCCGCGAGGACGACCTGAAATATCGAAGGTTCGTTGGCAGCGGCGACTGATAGTGTTTACTCTCACTGGTTACCGGTGGTCGTCCACACCCGGTCCGACGATCGCCGGTAAATGACGAGAGTAACCAGTATGATCGGCCACAACGCTTTTTTCGACGGAGTCGCTCGACCGATCGCAAGCCAATGCGTTTACACGGACGGGTGCCATACCGGTCGAACCAATGAGAGATCCTGATGGGTTGCTCGCGCGGGCTGGCGTCCGGGGGAACCCCGACCGCGATCAGCACTTTCTCGTCGATGATCGCGTGCTCGATCGCGTGCCCGAGCATCTCGATCCCGACACCGACCGCAGTCACATTCTAGAAATCGGTGCCGGAACCGGTGCGCTTACCGACCGACTGCTTGCGGTTGCCGATCACGTCACCGCGATCGAGCGGGACGGAAATCTCGCTGACTTTCTCCGCCGGGAGTTCGCCGACGAGATCGATGCGGGCCGACTCACGCTGATCGAAGGGGATGCGCTGGCAGTCGATCTGCCCGAGTACACGGCATCAGTCTCGAACCTTCCGTACGGCGCATCTAGCGAGTTCGCATTTCGGCTACTACCCAGAGGAAAGCCGACCGTCCTCATGTTTCAACAGGAGTTCGCCGAGCGGATGGCCGCTTCGGCAGGCTCCGACGAGTACGGACGCCTCTCGGTGAGCGCCCAGCACTATGCGGACGTCGAGGTCGTCGAAACAGTGCCCCGCGAGGCGTTCTCGCCGCCACCGGAGGTCGAGAGTGCGATCGTCCGAACGACGCCTCGTGAGCCGGAGTACGAGGTTACCGACGAGGAGTTCTTCCTCGGGTTCGTCAAGGCCGTCTTTACCCAGCGACGTAAAACGTTGCGCAACGCGATCCGCAACACAGTTCACATCTCGGGGATCGACGACGCCGCGGCAGTGATCGAGCAACTCGACGAGGACCTGCTCCGTCGACGACCCGGCAAACTACCGCCGACCACGTTTGCGGAAGTCGCGACTGTTGCACTCGAGTACGGGTTCGGCTCCGAACCGGACGGGGATGAGTGAGTATGCTCGCTGAAAGTATCGGTCTCTCGTCGCTGATCTCGGTCATGGGCGTGACAGGGCTCGCCGAAGAGGTCGCATCGACGGAAGGAAAGATCCTCGTGACGCTTCTCGCAATCTCCGGTGCCGTCCTCGCTGCGTGGTTCGCCCGGCAGGCCCAGTCCCAGTTGAAGCGGTTCGTCTCCCCGACTGTCTCCGATCTGATCGCATCGGTCGTCGTGATCGGCGTGTTTGCGACGGCAGTCGCTCTGATCGTCGAGCTATGGGGCCTGAGCAACGACGTGCTGGCGGAGGTCGAAGGGTTCGAGCTCTCCGCGGTGATCCCACAGCTCATCGTCACTGTGCTGGTACTCGTAGGCGCACAGGTGTTTACGGGTGTGATCCGCCGACTCCTCGACGATCTGATGGGATCGAGCGATGCCGTGACACGCCATCAGCGACAGGTCACCTATCGGCTCTCCCAGTTGCTCGTCTGGACGTTTGCACTCTTCGTCGTGCTGGGCGTCTGGCAGGTCAACGTCAGTGGCCTCCTCGTCGGTGCCGGCTTCCTCGGAATCGTGGTTGGTATGGCCGCCAGACAGACCCTCGGATCGCTGCTCGCCGGGTTCGTACTGATGTTCTCCCGACCGTTCGAGATCGGCGACTGGGTACAGGTCGGTCGAGACGAACAGGAGGGGATCGTCACTGACATCACGATGATGAACACGCGAATCGAGACCGTTGATGGAGAGTACGTGATGGTGCCAAACGACGTCATCTCCAGCCAGGCGATCGTCAACCGGAGCCGCAAGGGACGTCTTCGGATCGACCTGGATGTCGGCGTCGACTACGATACCGATCTCGAACGGGCAAAGGAGCTCGCGCTCGATGCGATCGAAGACGTCGAGGACGCCGAAGAGGCCCCGACGCCACAGGTCGTCTCGAAGCGCTTTGGAGACTCCGCGATCCTGCTTGGGGTTCGGTTCTGGATCGACAGACCGAGCGCGCGCCGGTACAACGGCGCACGCACGCAGGCGATCGGCGCGATCAAGGAGCGATACGACGAGGCGGGAATCACGATCCCGTACCCACAGCGCACCGTCGGTCGTCGCAGTGGTGCGAGCGAGGAACCGGCCGCCGCCGCCCCGGAGGCGTCGCCGGGAGGTGAGGAGTGACTGATCTCGCGGACCGACGTGGCATCGAGACCGACGTGTATCAGCCTGCAGAGGATTCACACCTCCTTGCGACGGTTGCTGCCGAGCAGGTGGACGAGGACAACCTCGTGCTTGAAGTCGGTACCGGCTCAGGCTACGTGGCCGAGCGCGTGGCCGGGGAAACGGGAGCACGTGTCGTTGCCAGCGATCTGAATCCCCACGCCTGCCGGGCGGCGCGCGACCGCGGCGTCGAAGTGGTTCGGGCCGACCTCCTCGACCCGATTCGTACGGATACCTGCGATGTCGTCCTCTTCAACCCGCCGTATCTCCCTACCGAGGAAGGCGAGGAGTGGGACGACTGGATGGAGGTGGCGCTCTCGGGCGGCGAGACCGGCCGAGCAGTGATCGATCCGTTTCTGGGGAACGTTGGTCGCGTGCTGGCTCCGGACGGCTACGTGCTCTTGCTGGTGAGTAGTCTGACCGGCGTGGAGGCGGTCGTGGAAACTGCCGCCGAGTCCGGTTTTAGCGCGGTTGCGCTCCGGGACGAGTCATATCCGTTCGAGTCGCTGACGGTGTTGAAACTGCACCGGTGAATAACCCACAAGCATATATCGAAAGAGGAAATATTAAAGCCCGTCATTACGTTTTAACCAACGATGACAGAACTCGTAGCCACGTCCCCCGGTCTGTATCCGCTCCCGGACTGGGCAAAGGACGAGCTCGGAGATTTGAAAGGCCACCAGAAACACGATCTCATCAGCGGTGACGAGGGTGAGGAGATCGTTGACGTCTATGAGCGCGCCCGTTCCGAAGTCGTCGACGTACAGGAGTCGGCGGGACTCGACCGCGTCGTCGAGGGGCAGTTGCGCTGGGACGACATGCTCGCACATCCACTGGCGGTCCACGACAACGTCGACACGCAGGGGATCGTCCGGTACTACGACAACAACAACTTCTATCGCGATCCCGTCGTCCAGGGCGAGCTGGACTTCGACGGCGATGTCGCTGCCGAACTCGACGCGACCGCCGAACTGACCGACGCGCCGCTGCAGGCCGTCCTGCCGGGGCCGTACTCGCTTGCGGATCTCGCGACCGACGAACACTACGGCGACGACGCCGAGTTCCTCGGCGCTATCGCGGAGTTCCTCGCAGGTGAGGCAGACGCCTTCCCCGACGTCGAGACGCTGTTCCTGCTCGAACCGTCGCTGACCGAGAACGCGCCCGACGACGGCGAGGACGAACGTGCCAGCGAGGCCATCGACGCCGTCGCGAACGCGGTCGACGCCGAGGTTGTCGTCAACACGTACTGGGGTGCCCTGGAGGAGAAGGTCCACGCCCATCTGCTCGACGCCGACATCGATGCTGTGGGCTACGACTTCGTCGCCAACAAAGAGGAGAACCTCTACAACATCAACGAGTACGGTACGAAAGACGAGATCGCGCTCGGCCTCGTCGACGGCCAGAATACACTCGTCGAGGAGCCCGAGACGATCCGCGAACGCGTCCAGTGGGTCGACGACCAGACCCCCAGTGCCGAGTTCGAGAAAGCGTATCTCACGACGAACACGGAGCTGTTCTATTTGCCCGTGAACAAGTTCGAGGCCAAACTCGAAGCGCTTGCGGCCGCCGCAGCCACGGAGGTGGAAGCATGACAAACGAGAACAGAGACCAGTTCAAACCGGAGGACCACCCGAACGATCACTTCATCATGACATCCGTCGTCGGGAGCTACCCGAAGCCCAAGTGGCTCAACCGGATGAACGACCTCTACGAGCAGGAGGACGGCCCCGTCGACGAGGAGGACCTGCAGGAGGCCGAAGACGACGCCGCGCGCCTGATCACGAACGAACACGAACGCGCCGGACTCGACACCGTCGTCGACGGCGAGATGCGGCGCAACGAGATGGTCGAGTTCTTCGCCGACCGGATCGAGGGCTACGAGTTCAACGGCCCCGTCAAGGTCTGGGGACACAACACCTTCGACAAGCCAAGCGTCGCCAGCGAGGTTGAGTACGACGAGTCCTGGCTGGTCGACGAGTACAAATTCACCGCCAGCGTCACCGACAGGCCCGTCAAGGTACCGATCACCGGTCCCTACACCCTCGCATCGTGGTCCTTCAACGAGGCCTACGAGGACGAGGAAGCACTCGCCTACGACCTCGCCGAACTCGTCAACGAGGAGATAGAGAAGCTCGTCGACGCCGGCGCACGCTACATCCAGATCGACGAACCCGCTCTCGCGACGACGCCTGATGACCACCAGATCGTCGGCGACTGTCTCGAACGCATCGTCGCCGACATCCCCGAAGACGTCCGGATCGGCCTGCACGTCTGTTACGGCGATTACTTCCGGATCTACCCCGACATCCTCGAGTTCCCCGTCGACGAGTTCGACCTGGAACTCGCCAACGGCGACTACGAACAGCTCGACGTCTTCAAGGATCCCGAGTTCACGAAGGATCTCGCGCTGGGTGTCACCGACGTTCACGTCGCCGAAGTCGAGAGCGTCGAGGAGATCAAGGAGAACATCAAGAAAGGGCTCGAGGTCGTCCCGCCGGAACGGCTCGTCGTCAGCCCGGACTGCGGTGTCAAGCTCCTCCCGCGTGAGGTCGCCTACGGCAAGATGGAGAACATGGTCACCGCGGCCCGCGAAGTCGAGGCAGAACTCGACGCTGGCGAGATCGACATCGACGCACCCACGCCCGCCGACGACTGAGCATCACGCGATTTCAGTCTCGCCCGTTTCCGCATCCACGTTTGCCCGCGGAACTCTGATCCGAACGGTTGTTCCGTCCCCCGTATCGATTGACACCGACCCGCCTGAGGCTGTTACTGACCAGTTGACGAGCCAGAGGCCGAGGCCGCTCCCATGTTCTAGCGGCGTCTCCCGTCCCCGGTCGAGGACATCGCGCTCCGTTGCCGGAAGTCCGGACCCATCATCGGAGATGTTGATCGTCACCCAGTCGTCCTCGACCTCGGTACTCACTGTGACGGACGGCTCGTCGCTGTCGTTGTGTCTGATCGCGTTGTCGATGATCTCGTACAGCGCGTCCTCGATCGAGGTATGACAGTGGATGGGTTCGCTGGGCGGAACTTCGAAGTCGATCTCTGCTTCGGGGTGTGTCCGTGTCGCGTCCTCGACGATTGAATCGACTGTCGACTCGACATCGAATACCCGCTTCTCGTCAGCGTCCGGGCCGAGCGTGCGATCGATCGACCGGGCCTTCGTACTCCACTCGATCAGGCTGTTTGCCGCACGGTTGATCGCATTAGCATGCTCGCTCTCTCCGTCCATATCGACCTCCTCTTCGAGGAACTCCGTGTAGCCGAGTATCTTGTTCGTCTCCTGTCGCACGTTGTGCCGAAGTACCCGCTGGAGGACGTCGAGTCGCTGCTCGCGAAGGCGCTGATCGGTGATGTCGTCGATAGTGAGCAATGTCCCGATTTGCCGATCCGTACGGCGACGGATCGGCGTCGATGTCACTTTGAGATAGCGACGCGGGTCCGTCGATAGCGACAGCTCGTCAGTCACCGTCTCGCCATCTCGCTTCGATAATCGCTTTGCGGCCGACGGAATAACCTCCTCAAGACGCTTGCCGTTGGGATCGGTCGGGAGCTCTAGCAACTCCGTCGCCGCGTCGTTGTGGTCGACCACGTACCCGCCTGCATCGAGAATCAGAACGCCGTTGTCGGTCTGCTCGAAAACGATCGTGTGAGCGACCTTCGGCGCGACTGGCGGAACGTCGAACAGTTCGTGATCGAAGAGCGCCCACCCGAACACCAGTCCCGAAACGGCGAAGGCATACGGTGCCGGATCGACCGGCAGCGAAAGTACGCCGAGCAGATAGAGGAGGTTTGAGAGTAGCGGCGCACCGATGGCAATCAGAACGGCCACAATGCGGGCCCGGTAGCGCTTTGGAGCCGTAAGCAAGAGATGGACGAGCATCGCGGAGCCAACCAGAATGAACAGGTACGACCACGTGACCATTGCGTAAAACAGTGGCCCGTACGGCATACCTGCAATAGAAGCCGATGCGACAGTCTCGGTGGTCGCTGGGTCGTAAAACAACCGGTGGAGATCGTTCGTCCAGAGAGCCACCAACGTGCCGACTGGCAACACCGAGAGCAGGGCAATCGTCGAGGGCGTGATCCACCGGTCTCGCGAGGTATAATCCAGTGCAAACACGAGCCACGCCGGAGGGATTAACACGATGCCGAAATACTGGAACAGGGACCAGAACAGCTCAGTTGTCGGTCCCGGAGTCGTCCGAATACCGAGCACCGCCATCGCCCAGACTCCCCCACCCCACATGAACGCGCTGAACGATGACGCCCCCGGAACCGGCCGTTTTCGCCAGCCGTAGATGGCCATGGCAAGGCAGATACCGATAGCCGGGATCAACGTCAGTGTCAGTGTTGTGTGTGAGAGAGTCACGCGAGACTGATCGATGGACTCGATCTGTCGTAGGATTCTCGTGGAAGTTTATAAAACGCTTCTGGCAGATACGGTGCTCAGTTACCGTTTCCATCACCGCTCTCGACGCCCATCGCGTCGAACAGTTTGGTCTTCACCGCTTCCTCGGTCAACTTGAGCAGCGTGTCTCGATTATCCTCGTTGGTCTCGATACCGGTGAAGATGCCCAGTGGGATCTCCGCACTGGCCTGAGTCGAGTGGCCAGCGGCTTCCCCAATCTCGCCATAGGCGTCCTGCAGCACTTTCCCGATGTTCATCCGGATATCCTTCGAACGGGCGGCGAGGTAGATCCTGTCGTCCGCCAGTCCGAACACGCCGGTCGTCGTGATCCCCTCCAGATTGAGGAGATGCTGGGCCGCCTGTGCGAGCGCCTCACGATCCCGAATAAACCCGGCGTTCGAGACGAGATGGCTCCCCTGTACCTCTCGGTTCGTGATCGCTTCCGCGAGGACGTCAAGCGTTTCGGGCGACATCGATGGCGACTCGACCTGTTCGAGGGTATCGTGGTTGGCGAAAGGGTACAGGTACGCTGCCGCGGTGAGATCGGCGGGGTTCGTGTCGCGTTTGAAGTCAAGCGTCTCGGCACGGATGCCATATAGCAACGCCGTCGCGACCGCCTCCCCGACGTTCATGTCGAACTCCTGAATGTACTTCGTCAGGATCGTCGAGGTAGAGGACATGTTCGGCCGGATGTCGGCGAACGCCGGTTCGTACTCGGCGTCGGACTCGTGGTGGTCGATGATGACGTCCGGATCCCACGACGCATCGGACTCGGCCGCTCTGGCGTGGTCCACCAGGGCGATCGTATCGTACTCGACGTCGTGGTCGCGCTCGTGCCAGTCGTTTAGCTCGATCCCGAGCAGGTTGACAAAGGCACGGTTCTCCTGGTGGCCGATGTCCCCGAGATAGAAGATGTCAGCATCCACGCCGTGATGTTCGGCGACCGCCTGCAGCGCCGTAGCGCTGGCGATGGAGTCCGGATCAGGGTTGTCGTGCGTGAGAACCGCCATCCGATCGCTGGTCTCGGAGATGACTTCGGCCAGCTGGCGAGCTTTGTACTCCAGCTCGCCGGATTCGAGCGAACGAAGCGCGAAGTCGGCGATCACCGCGGACGGGTTGATCACCACGTCGGCCCCCAGTTCGTCCAGTTCGTCGGCCGAGACAGGATCGCTTGCCCGGACGATGGTGAACTGATCGCCGTTCTGGCTGCGGATGTTCTCGACTGCCGCCTTGTTCGCCGCGACATCGGAGGACAGGATCATCACTACTTCGCGATCCGCGATGGTGTCGGTAACCTCTACGTCCCGAATATCGGCGGTCTGTGCGTTCAGATCCTGATCGCGCAGCGCCTCAACGCGCCCCTCGTCACGGTCGATAATCAGGACATCCTTGTCCTGTTCGACCAGCTCCTCCGCGACGACATGACCGACACTCCCACAGCCAAGTATAGCGTAGTTCGCCATCGACGATATCGTGACCCCGGCGCTCATGTGAGCAAAGCGTTGCGTGGGACGACACTTAAGCATCCCGAAGGTAGCAAGCAGCTATTGACAAGGGATTGCTACCTGACGGACGCTATCGGGCTCACACTGTGAACAGGTGCCCCTCGGTCGGCACTTCGAACAGCCCCACTCTCGCGCCCGCGTCGAGCCACGCATGCCCGTACGAAAACGCTGCGAGCGCGTTCACCAGGTCGTCATCAGCCCGGAAGTGCCGGCCGTCCTCCAGATAGGATTCGGCCATCTCCAGACACTCCGCAGCGGCATCGCCCATTGGCGTATCGGCGGGTGGCGCAACGTCGGCGGCGTCAAGCGCCTCCGCGAGCAGTCCCTCGTAGCGGTCTGTCTTCTCGGCGAGATCGGCGGCCATTATCGGGTGATCGGCCGAGCGGCGTGTAACTCTGTCGGAGCCTGCCGCTTGCGCTTCCTCCGTGCAGTGCGGCACTCGGTACTGCTATGTGTGTGAATGTAAGCGAACGTGCGGAACCACTGCCCGACAGCGCAAGCTAAATAGCGATTCGGACGCGTATTTGTAGGCATGAGCGACCAGCCGAGCGCCGAGGACGAGTTCGTCGAGCATCGGAAGCTGATTATCGCCGGAACCGGGATCGCGGGCCTGACGGCGGCGATCTACGCCGGGCGGTCGAACAACGATCCGCTCGTGATCGAAGGCGACGAACCAGGCGGCCAGCTCACTCTCACTACGGATGTCGCAAACTACCCCGGCTTCCCCGAGGGGATCAGCGGCCCGGACCTGATCAACCGCATGAAAGAGCAGGCCCGGCAGTTCGGCGCGGAGACGAAAAACGGCATCGTCGAATCGGTCGACGACACCCAGCGGCCCTTCCGCGTCGAGATGCGCAACGGCGATGTCTACACCGCCGACGCCATCATCGCTGCCAGCGGTGCGAGCGCCCGGACGCTGGGGATCCCCGGTGAGGACGAGTTGATGGGCTATGGCCTCTCGACGTGTGCGACCTGTGACGGCGCGTTCTTCCGCGACGAGGACATGATCGTCGTCGGTGGCGGCGACGCCGCGATGGAGGAAGCCAACTTCCTGACGAAGTTCGCCGATACGGTCTACATCGTCCACCGCCGCGAGGAGTTCCGCGCGGAGGACTACTGGATCGATCGGGTTCAGGAGAAAGCCGAGGCAGGCGAGATCGAGATCGTCCGGAACACCGAGCTGACCGAACTCCACGGAACGCCCGAGGACGGCGTCGAATCGGCGACGCTCGTGACACACCCGGAGGGCCATCCCACCGCGAAACTCGACGATCCCGACACCGAGGAGTACGAACAGGAGATCGGCGCGGTCTTTTACGCCATCGGCCACACGCCGAACACCGAATATCTCGCCGACACGGATGTCGTCACCGACGAGGAGGGCTATATCAGTACTGCTGGCGGCTTCGACGGCGGCCAGACTGCCACGGATGTCCCCGGCATCTTCGGCGCGGGCGACGTCGTCGACTATCACTACCAGCAGGCGATCACCGCGGGCGGGATGGGCTGTAAGGCCGCCATCGACGCCGACGAGTACCTCGAAGACCACGCCACCGAGGAACCAGCTGCGGAAGCCGTTGCAGACGACTGAGCGACCTCGTGTCCGCTCCTCTATTGAAAAAGAACTCTTGAGATACTCTTCGACTATAATACTACTTTCGAAGTATTAAACTACAAAGATCGAAGTACAGACTACAATCTTCGAAGTGAAGAAATCGGCACCGGAAAGCCGCGCTTATCCGTCCACACGACAAACGATGGCTATGGCAAACGAAACGGTCGCAGTGACGGTCGAGGCGGACGACGAATCAACCGACGAACTCGAAGTGCCCACAGCGCTGCTGGACCTACTGTCCGAAGGCGAGGAACCGGCGGCAACGGTCGTTTCCGATATGGCGATGATCAGTCTGGCACAGCGGATCCACGGAGCGGTTCACCACGCACACGGAGAGCCGGACGACGAGCTACAGGCCATCGAGGAGGAGACGATGGAGCTGTTCGAGGAGCGCTTTGGGGCGACGTTCGCGGAACTGACCGGCCACGACCACTGAGGTGCTCTGACCTCCCTGAGCGGTACGTATCCGTATTCTTTTATAGCGAAAACGAGGCAACATAGACAAGAGAACTCGATGCCAGAGGACGCCTTCGGTGCGGATGTCGGACTGCTCGGCGCGCTGACGATCGGCGTCGGGACGATGATCGGGGCAGGGATCTTCGTCCTGCCGTCGGTCGCCGCGGAGGCAGCCGGTGGGCAGCTCGTGCTCGTGTTCGCGCTCGGCGGCGCAATCGCGCTGTTGAACGCGCTGGTCGTGAGTGAACTCGGTTCGGGAATCCCGGCCTCGGGCGGCGCGTACTACTGGATCGACCGGACCCTCGGTCCGCTCGCCGGGACGATCGCCGGGATCAGCGACTGGATCGGTCTGGTCGCGGCATCGTCCTTTTATGTGCTCGGCTTCGGGACCTACTTCGGCTATGTCGTGGCGCTCCCCGAAGTCGGCTTGCTGGTTGTGACACTCTCGCCCGAGCAGTTCGGTGCAATACTGGCAACGGGCGTGGTCATCCTGTTGCACTATCTCGGCGCGCGTGAGCTTGGCGGCGTCCAGACCGCAGTCGTCGGCGGACTGGTCGCCGTACTCACGCTGTTCGTGTTCGCGGGTCTGTTCAGCTCGGGTGCACAGTCGCCGACCGAGACGCCGACGACGCCCGCGGAGGGCAGTGCGTTGCTCGGTGCGACCGCACTGATCTTCGTCTCCTATCTGGGATATGCGAAGGTCGCCACAGTTGGCGCGGAGCTTCGATCGCCCGAGCGGACGCTCCCCCGCGCTGTGATCGGGAGCGTCGTCCTCGTGACGGCGCTGTACGTCGGCGTCGCGTCGGTCGTCTCGGGTGTCCTGCCTGTCGAGGAGACGACCACCGACCCAGCGATGATCACCGCCGCGGACGGGCTGCTCGGGACGACCGGTGTCCTCATCGTTGCGGTCACGGGCCTCGTCGCTACCGCGACCAGTGCGAATCTGTCGATCCTTTCGACGGTGCGGATCAGCTTTACGATGGGGCGCGATCGACTGGTTGCTGATTGGCTCAACGACTTGCACAGCCGCTTTGCGACCCCGTACCGCTCCCTGCAGGTAACTGGGATCTTGCTTATCGCCGCTGTGCTTTTCGCCGATCTCGTTACGCTCGCACTGGTTGCCGTGGGGTTGCATCTGGTCGTCTACGGACTGACGACCGTCTCACTGTTCGTACTCCGTATCACCGATCCTGACGAGTACGATCCCCCATTTACTGTACCGCTGTACCCCGTCGTTCCGGTCGCGGCGCTGGCACTGACCGCCGCGCTGTTCCTGGCTCTGCCGTTGATGGTGCAGCTGTTTTCGGCGCTCGTCGTATTCGGGGCCGGTCTGTGGTACGCCATCTACGGTCGGCGTCAGGTCGACCGCGAGGGAATTCTCAGCGAGTACCTGCTGGGTCGGGCCGCAGAACTTCCCGATACCGCTGTCGCTGCGGCCCGAGTTGCCCGTCCTGAGCAAGCCGAGTATCGCGTGATGGTCCCGCTCTCGAATCCGAACACCGCAGAGCAGTTGGTCACGGTCGCAGCCGGAATCGCAGCCGAACGAAACGGCACAGTGGTCGCGACACACGTCATCGAGGTCCCCGATCAGCTACCGCTCAATCGCGCTCCAGAATACCTGCGTATGTCCGATCCGGAGCCGATCACTGACGAGCTGGTCGAAACGGCCCGCGACACGGCTGCGGCGTTCGACGTCCCGGTCGAATCGCGGGTCGTCTACTCACACAAAGCACTAGAAGAAGTATTCAACGCTGCTCGGCGCTGGAACGTCGATGCAGTCGTGATGGGATGGTGGGGACGCGAGCCTGCAGTGGGGGGTCGCACGGAAGGTAGCCTCGACGAACTCGCTCACAACCTGCCATGTGACGTTTTCGTGCTCCGTGACCGGGATTTCGATCCCGCCCGGATCGTCATTCCAACCGCCGGCACCCCCAACGACGACCTCTGTGCAACGATCGCGGGACGCTTCGCCGAGACCTTCGACAGCGAAATCACGCTCTTGCACGTCGTCGACGGAGAGAGCGCCCGTGGCGGTGGCGAACGATTTCTCGAAAACTGGGCCGAGCGGATGGAACTCGACGACGCGGAGCGTCAGGTTGTCGTTTCGAAGGATCTCGAAGACGCAATCAGGACGGCCGCAGATGAGCATACGTTGCTACTGATCGGTGCGTCAGAGCGCGGACTGCTGTCCCGACTCGTCCGCCGATCATTGATCTACGACGTCATCGAGCGGGTCGACAGCTCTGTTTTGCTGGCCGAGACGAAACAGGAACGCTCCCTACTCGACAGACTCCTCGGAGGGTGAGGTCCCGGCAGTGTGCTCGACGTCCTCGTATACGACCGTCACCTCGAGCTGTTCACCGGTTTCGGCCTCGATCCGTTCACGTATTTCTTCGGCCAGCCCGCGTTGTTCGGTGTCGACGTGCACTGTGACGCCGGTCTGGGATTGTGTTAGCAGCTCCGCACGATAATCGAACTCGACGTCCAGCACGGCCCCATCAACGGCAGCGTCAATCTCGTTCTCGACTGTCTCCTCGAACGCCATGTTGTCCCGCGCATCGAACGAACTGGTCGCCAGAAACGAAGTCAGCAGGAGAATAACGACGAGGAAGGCGGCGAACCGTTCCAGCGTGGCGCGTCTCGCCTGACGTTCGTCGAACCAGTGTGTCGGCCGATACCGCTTGGCCCAGATCGTTACGATCCCGGCGGCGTTAATCGAGAGCAGATTGACAAGCACGAGGATGCCAGCACCGCCCGCGATCACGGGTTCGGCGTACGCGATCCCGAGGCCGACGCTTGCCGCAGGTGGCATCAGCGCCACGGCGATCATCACACCGACCAGCGCCTCGTCGGCTCCCGATGTCAGGGAGAGCGCCCCAGCAACTCCCGCGCCGAGCGCAACTGCCAGCGCGAGGAGACCGGGGTGAACCCGTTCTGCGACCTGCTGGATCAGTAGCAAGTCGATCTCGGGCGCGAGCAACAGGCGATAGGCAAGAGCAAAGAGCGTCGCGCTGATGACAGCAACGCCGATCCCGAGCGCCTGTGACCTGATCCCCTCCCAGAACAGGTCGTCGTCGTTGATGACCGTCCCGACACACGAGGCCATCGCCGGACCGATCAGTGGTGCGATAACCATTGACCCGACGACGACTGCGGCGCTGTCTTCAAGCAGTCCAGCGGTGGCGACGATCGCGCTGACGATGGTGAAGATAATATAGTTCGTCGTCGACCGTGAGAGGTTGTGCGCTTTCGTCGATAGCTCTTCCCGCGAGATCCGTTCTTCGTCGGTGATTTCGTCTTTCTCGCTTTGCTCTTCGAAGCGCTCGGAGACGATAGTCTCGACATCACTGACCACCATATACCCCTCCCGCTCGACGCCGACATCGCGGAGCTGATCGAGTATTCCCTCTACCTCGTCCGAATCTGTTGGGATGTAGAGGACGTCGCTGTATCCCTGTTCGGACGTCTCTCTGGTCATCGCGTAGTCGATTTCGGCATCGTTTAGAACGCCGATAACGACATCGCGCTTTCCATCCGGAACGAGCGTCTGGATTAGACGCATTTTCTGTCACCTCGAGTTCGACTCACGTAATAGACACCGTTTCCGGAAACGATTCGCCCGGACGCCGATTAACTGTTCGGTTCGTTCACGGGAACGCTCCATCGGAGCAGTACGCCGCCGTCCATCCGCTCGATACTGTCGAGCTGCAGCGCGGGGAACTCGTCGACGAACCCCTCGCCATCGGCCAGTGTCGGTGCATCTCGGCCGCCGATCACAGTCGGTCCCACGAAGACTATCAGTTCGTCGACGAGATCGGCCGCGAACAGCGAGTAGATTAGTTCGCCCCCACCCTCGACCATCAGTTGTTCGATGCCTGCCGCTTCGAGCGCATCCAGTGCGGCGTCGAGATCGGTCCGTCTCTCGCCTGCGGTGACGATTTCTGCATCCGTGGCCGACAGCGCTTCGACCCGCTCGGCAGGTGCGGCGTCGCTCACAAGCAGGTACGTCGTCGCAGCGTCGTCGACGATTCTGGCGTCCAGTGGCGTGCGTGCGCGTGAATCCGCGACGACTCGTGCTGGGTGGCGAGGGGTGCCATCACCGCTTTGGGGCAACAGATCCGTCTCATCGACGGTGAGGCTCGGATCGTCCGCCAGTACCGTGCCGACGCCGACCATGACGGCGTCACTATCGGCACGCAGTTGGTCGACCCGCTCGAAGTCCTCGGAACCACTGATTTTGATCTGTTCTCGTCGTCGCGAGGAGAGTTTTCCATCCGCGCTCATGGCAGCGTTGACGACGACGTGCATACATACCGGGTTACCGCCGGTCGTGAAAACCGTTTTCGATGAGGGTGCACAGTCAAAATGGGTTGTAGTTACTGAAACCAATCGTTTCGGTCGCAGATCACTCTCTTCATGGGCTGTAAAATTGGTGACATATCCAACATGAACATTTTCACTTGCGGATTCTGTTCACACAGGCGATAGGAGCACGGAGCCGATCTCCAGTGAAATTAGCGTGCGTACAGCGAGTACGCGATGATCGCAAAGCCGACCAGCACCAGCAGGCTTTCGATGAGAATGCCGGTTGCCAGCGGGACGCCGAGGATATCGGTCGCCACACCGGCAAGGAACGACCCCAATGTAATCGCACCGAATCCAAGCGCAAGGGCACCTAGTGCCGTGCTCTGGGTCCGCCGATACGCTTTGAACGCGTAGTACGTGATGATCGTTCCGAGAATCAGTATGAGTGTCTTTACGATCGCGAGTGCCGTCGTTACCTCAGCTCCAGCTGTTTCGTGTGGGCTCATAGTTCTTTGCTGACCTCCGACCACATATCCGCCAGTCGTTCGTCCGGTGTTCGCGCGGGGCGAGAGACCTCGTACTCGAACTCCCGGTCGTCTGTGAGAGCTATCCGTACGTCCTCGAACGCGACCTCGTACCGCGTCGTATGGTGTCCGTCGCTCCGAACCTCCGTTAGCTCTTCGAGCAACGTCGCACTGGACAGACTGTCGAGCTTTCGATAGATCGTCGACTGTGGGATCTCACAGCGTTCGGAGAGTTCGCCAGCCGTCATGGGCTCGTCGAGTTTCCGGATGATTGTCCGACAGTCGGAATCCTCCAGAGCTTCGAGAAGGGCCTGCACATCGGGTTTCTCTTCCTCCGCGAACGGATCCCGTACCATTCTACCGTACATGAGCGATACATTCATATAAATCGACTGTTGTCCGTTTTCGCTCCGACGGGTTCATTCACCAAAATATCGTGCAGATCGTGCCGTATTCCGGCGATTCCCAGTGGTTGAAAATGACGCACCCAATATATGACGGTTACACCCCAATGGTTGAGTATGACCAGTGGTGTTCGAGCACAGGTCGAAGTCGCATCCCCCGATGACTGCCCCGTTGCTGGTGCGTCCTCGACGACAGGCACACGGATCGATCGTGTTGACAGAGCGAGCGCGGATGTGGACGGAACCGTCGGCGAGGAGTTCGTCGTCTCTGCGACGGCCAACGGCGAAATCGACGCCAACGAGATAACGTCCGACGGTAGCCGGTCTGTGTACCGGTTCGACCGTGAACGCGAGGACGCATGTGCCTGCGACATCGTCGAGACTGCAGGCCCGCCCGTTGCGGACGTTCGCGCAAATGACGGCTCGCTGTTTATTACCTTCCGTGCCGAGGATGTCGCTAACGTCCGAACCGTCATCGAGCGGCTCCGTGATCGCTACGACGGCGTCCGGCTCCAGACGCTCTCGAAGTTCGATCCGACAGAAGGTGAGGATATCGTACCGGTCGACCGCGGACAGCTCACCGACAAACAGCGGGAAGTTCTGGAACGCGCACACGATCTTGGCTACTTCGACTATCCCAAGGGAGCGAACGCAGGAGAGGTTGCCGATGACCTCGACATCGCCCGCTCGACGTTTTCCGAGCATCTTTCTGCTGCCCAGTCGAAACTGCTCAATGCGGTTCTGGAAACGCCGACACGTTAGGACGCTCTTACCCGGCAAATAGCGGCTTCCACCGATTCATCGGTCGGCGGCGAACGCACAATCCTCCTGACGAGCCGTGGGCGTCTCCCCGTCGAGCCGAATCCGCCAGCCGTGCAGCGCCCCGGGATCATTGAGTGCGTTCGTCAGAGTCGTCCTGACATCCAGCACGTCGACGCCGTAGTAGTCGTTCGGGACACCGTGAAGATACTGTAACGCCGTCTCGAACAGCGATCGCATTCCGTCGTCGTCCTCGAAGTCGAAGTGCTTGTACGCTCCTGCCGCGACCTGTACCATTCCGTGTGCGAAGGCGCTTTCGGTGGTTCCGTTGCCGTAATTATACCACTCGTCCTCGAAGCAGTCGTGCGATTCGTGAAACTCCCCGCTGTTGTACAATCGGACTCCGTGGACGGTTGCCCGGCGGAGCGTTGCGTGTTCCCAGTGTCCACCCGTGTGCGCTGTTTCAGCGACCCACCCCGTCGGGTCGCCATCCGGTGGCGCGACTGAGGGGTCCCGCGTGTGCTCGTCCATACCCGGACTTCGGTTGCCAGCCACCTCCGTCTGTCGCCCGGACACAACGTTTATCGGCTCCGACAGAATGCTTACAGTATGCTCCCCTCTGCAGTTCTTCTCCGATCTGCCAGAACCGATCCCGGACTCTCGACGGCATCGCGGGCAGTCGACCTGACGATCGAGAATGTCCCAACACAGGTCTGGGAGGTGCTCGGTGCGATCCTCGTGTTGATTTTCGGCTGGTACGTCTCCAAGCTCGTGGTCCGCTCTGTCGGTCGCGCGATCGCCCGACAGTTCCAGCGGCCAAGTATCACACAGACTGTGCTGGGCGGTATCCGTGCTGGCGTTATCGTCGTCTTCGTCTTTATTGCGGCACGGATTCTGCAGCTTGATACTGGGGATGTCCTGCTTTCCGGGGCGGTGTTCGGTGCGGTGCTCGGTGTGATCCTCGCACCGATCGTCGCTTCGGTTATCAGCGGGCTGTTCGTGCTCGCGGACCAGCCCTTCGAGATCGGCGACATGATCGAGCTCGTCGACGAGGGGCAGAAAGGATTTGTCGACGACATCACACTTCGATATACCAAGATGTTCACGCTTGACAACACCTTTATCGTAATCCCGAACTCGACGATCCGGGACCGGGACGTGATTAACTACTCCGCGGAGGACGAGCGAACCAGACGAACCCTGGAACTGCTGGTCACGTACGAAAGCGATATCGAAGCCGCACGGACGCTGGCCGAGCGGAACGCCCGACGTGTCGACGATGTCATCAGCGGCGGTCCGGACATCCGGATCGGCAAGACCCGGTTCCCGGCAGCCCCGACGTGTTTCATCGAGGAATACGCGGACAACGGTGTCCTGTTGTTGCTCAGATACTGGGTCGAAGAACCGTACAAGCTCCAGGCGATCGAGTCCGAGGTGAAAACGAATATCTGGAACGACCTCGACGACGCCGACGTCGAGATCGCATACCCGCATACACATCTCGTCTTCGACGAGACGAGTGGGCAGGCACAGGTCGCTGTCTCACAGGGGGATCACTCGCCAGCAGTGACAGCGGACAGTGAGGCCGTCCCTGGCGACCCTTCGGTTGAAAGCGATGGCGCTCAGTAGTGAGCAGGACCGGTCTGCTACTCGTCCGTCGCGTGGACGACGACGAGTTCACATTCCAGTCGCTGGCGGAGATAGCTCTCGATATCAGGATCGGAAACGAGCTTTCGGATCATGCGACGCCACCGACCTTCCTGTTTGTGGCCGATGACCACGACATCGGCGTCCTCGTTCGCAATCTCCTCCAGGATGGTCTCTTCAACGAGAAAGCCCTTGCGAACGATATATCGAGCGTTCTGTAACCTTCCAAACTCCGATTCGACCGATCGCTTGAGTTCTGCCCGAGAGATATCCCGGCTGTCCTGATAGAGGTCCACGTGGAGGACCGACAGATCACCGTCACGGTCCTCAGCGAGCTCTATGGCCTGTGCTAGCGTCTTCTTGGAGTGGCTGCTGAGCGGGTACCGGACCGGAACGACCACGTGACTCATCATCTGTACTGATTGGGGCGACAACGGTAAACGTTCTCACTTGTCCGCTGCAGGGATGGATGCATCCAACGGCCTGCTACGGTCGTCGGACCAGCGTATCCGCCCGTCGATCGACGGATCGATCCCCATATTCCGGGCATACTCGACGAGCACGTCGTACTGGACCGGTCCCTCGCTCACGACGTGGGTCTCCGAAAGCGTCGGAAACTCATACTCGGTCACCGGAAGGTACGCGGAGGTAGCAAGCGTGTACTCCACAGTAGGATCTACAGGTTCCCCTCCGATACGTACGTTCACGAGCGAGTCTTCCGTGCGGTCCCAGACCACTTCAGCTCCCGAAAGATGTGCGTGCCACCAGTCCGGTTCGCCGATGTCGATCACCTGTCCACTGGCTTCCCGCAGTAGTTCGACCATTTCCGCACCCGTCAACCGTGCCGTCACGACCGGTTCCTCGAACGGAACGATACCGATCAGATCTGCAACGGTGATGTCTCCAGCCAGAGGCTTTCCCCCGCGGATTCCTCCAGCGTTCTGGAGGCCGACATCCGCACCAGTGTACCAGCGATACGCATCGGCGACGAAGTTCCCGATTCGACTCTCACCACGGTGGGTCGTTGCGTCCGTTCGCTCGATCGGACGGTCGACCGTGGCGACAACCGTCTGGAGTCCAGCACGGCGCTTTCGCACCTGTAACGCGTGTACCACAGCTTCTGACACGGGTGCGTCGTCGACTGTGTGTCGGTTTACCGATGCTGTACCGTCGTCTTCGAGGATGATTTCGTACAGCGTGTTCCCGCCCGCTCTGGGGCGCGTCAGGAGGGTGTCGTCGAGCCGCCGGACTCGATCCGCGTGGACGTGCCCGCCGAGGATGACGTCAACGTCACACTGGAGTGCGATCTGGTCGTCGTCTGCCAGATGTGCGAGCACGACGATCACGTCGACGCCGCGCTCACGAAGCGTCTCGGTCGCGTTCGCCACCGCAGAGACCGGATCGGTAACTGTGAGATCCCCGGCAGGTGGCGTAATGGCAGGTGTGGTTGGCGTCGTTACTCCGACTATACCGATACGATATCCAGCCCGTTCGACGATGGTCCAGGGACGCATCCCGATCTCGGAGCCGAACGGTTCGCCATCGAGTTCGATGTTTGCACCCAGCCAGATCTGTGGCGAGGATTCTACAAGCCCTCTGAGCGCGTCGTATCCGTGATCGAAGTCGTGATTTCCGGGCGTGTCTACGGCCGGTTCGACTTCCTCGAAGAAATCGAGCGATTGCTCCCCGTCCTCGGTCAGCGCCAGAACGCCAGGACCGGTGTTGTCGCCAGTTCCGGCGACGATCGTCGTGTCGTCACGAAGCGAGTCTATCAGTCCTGCAAGCCGACCGATCCGGTCAGGATCGTCGTACGCGTTTTCGAGATCAGAGTAATGAAGCAGCCGCACGGACATATCGGTAGCCCAGTCCCCGAGTGCGTATATACCCCGCGGACGGCCTCGGTCAGAACTCGTGTCGAATCACATTTCAGGCCCTCCACCGAGAGAGTACGTATGAGAACGCATACGACGGAAGAGGGTAAGACAGTCTTCATTGCCGAGGACGAGGGTGACCGGGGATCTAGCGGACCGTTCTTCGTCGCGTACGGAACAGCCGCCCGCGAAGAAAAATACGGCTGGTTCTGTAGTAACTGTGAATCCGTCGACAACGCCATGGACGCGATGGGTCGCATCCAGTGCAATCGCTGTGGAAACTTTCGGAAACCGACCGAGTGGGACGCCGCTCACGAGTAACATCCCTCGTACCGCTCGTTCTCAGTTCCGTGGTGTCGCCAGTAGCTTTATGATGGTAGGTGTGGTAGCCGAACTCGAATGGGGACTGTTACCAATCCACTTGCCAAAGAGGCGAGGTCGATCTTCGCAGAACTCGGGTACACGATCTCTGACCACGGCGACGAATTGACGGCTGAGCGAGGCTGGAAAGTCGTTGAGGTTACACCCATGCCCGAACCGAAATCACCTCCGGCGTCGGGCTCACTTCGATGCTTCGTCACGTATCAACACAGCGCCCGCGACCTCCGTCAGCGAATCCGACAGGCAAATCCCGAGTACGACTGGGCGATCATTACAGTCGAAGACGACGACTACGAGGTCGTACGGGCGCCGCCGTGCGCTGAAGCGGCCTGAATCCATTGTTTTGCTGACCGAATCTCGAAAGCGGCGAATACATCGTTCCAATGAGAAAACGGTAAGTCGTTGACTGTTCTACCCGTTACTAATGGTCTCCGGATCTGTCAGCTCCCGTCGTACCGTACTGGCTAGCCTGGGAGCGACAGCACTGGGAGCGAGTGCAGGGTGTCTCGACTTTTTCCGTGAGATGGGAAGCACAGGTCCTGCCCAGCTCTCAGTCAATGTGACGACGCTGCCAGCTGACGATGATACGTCGAGTTCACGCATTGCGCGTCAACTCGTCGATAACCTCTCCGAGTCCGGTGTTAATGCGACGATTGATCCGCGCGAAGACGAGCAAGCCCTTCGAGCATTACTTCTGGATCACGACTACGATATTTTCGTCGGCCGTCACCCCGCAATCACCGATCCCGACGAGCTCCGGACACTCCTCCATACACGATATAGCGAGGAGGATGGCTGGCAAAACCCCTACGGAGTGACGATTCCGTCACTTGATGACCTACTGGATAATCAACGGCGCGAGTCCGGCGAACAGCGCATACAGACAGTGACAGAGATCCAGAATGAGTTACTCGACACCCAGCCATTCTCGGTAATTGCGTACCCCTCCAAATTAACAGCTGCCCGTACAGACCTGACCACTGATACTCTCCCGGGAGGACTCACTACGCGGAACGACTATCTACGACTCGAGGCTGCGAATCCTGAACGCGATCGTCTATTGGTGAGCCTCTTTCGTCCGACTGTAACGGAAAACCTGAATCCTCTCGTTCCTGAGACCGGACCCGACAAAGCAATTCTGGATTGTATTTACGATCCGCTGTTCGAGTGGGTCGATGACGAGCTGGTACCGTGGCTAGCCGAGGATGTCTCGTGGAGTGAGAACGGAAACACTGTCAGGGCGACCGTTCGACTACGGCCTGCGCTTGAATGGCACGACGAAACTGCGTTGACCACTGCTGATATCGGGTTCACCTACGACATGCTACGGGATACTACGATGGGAGACTCCGATAATCCGATCCCTGCCCCGCAGTTCCGTGGACGTAGTTCGCTGGTCGATAGCGTCGAGCCACTCTCGAACAGCGAGATTACCCTGGAATTTCCCGATACGAGTGTCGAAACCGCCCGTCGGGCACTTACCGTTCCGATACTTCCACAACACGAGTGGGAAGACCGGACGGAGCGGTCGGCAGACCACCTTTCGACTGCGATCGAGACGTCCAACGAAGAGCCGATCGGTAGTGGCCCGTTCGTCTACGAGGACTCGACAGAGGATCAGGAGCTTATCCTCTCGCGTAATGAGGAACACTTTCTACTGGATCTTGAGGATCCACACGAACGACTTGAATCGCTACGTGGCGACACCACGTTCGACGAGATAGAATTCGAGGTAGGGGTGAACGTCGGTGTTGTACTCGGCGATATCGACAGTGGTGACCGGGATATCACCGCGACATCGATCCCCTCGGGCGAGGTAGAGAACGTCCAGAACAACTATGATAATACGGAAGTGCTGATTGGCGAGGGACAGGAGTTCTTTGTTCTCGGCTTCAACACCCGACGTCATCCCATGGGGAACCACCAGTTTCGACGAACGGTTGCCCGCCTTGTCGACCGGAACTATATTGCCGAAACTGTTCTCGATGGCTATGCACAGCCGTCGGACACCCCACTGAAGCGTACGGAGTTCGTCACAGACGAGTTCTCGTGGAACGGACAGAGTCGTCTCGGACGGTTTCCGGGTGAAGACGGAGCCGTGGATCCGGAGGATGCCCGGGAAACATTCAGAGACGCCGGATTCCGGTTCGACGAGGACGGCAACTTGATCGTTCAGGACTGAAACACTCGCTATCGAGCAGTGTCACAAACAGCTACCTGACTGTCGATTGCAGGCGAACTTTAAGTAACGTCGCGTGAAAGCAAACGACGGGGTTTGATACGATGGTATTCAAAAAGATCACGATGATTGGCACCAGTCCGGACAGTTTCGAGGATGCAACCGACGACGCTCTCAGCAGGGCGGAGGCGACCCTGGAGAACATCCACTGGGCGGAAGTCGAGAACCTCGGCGTCGAAGTAGCGTCCGCAGACGGTCGTGAGTACCAGGCCGAAGTCGAGATCGCGTTCGAACTCGAGGACTGATCAGGTACGGAACGACTCGCCACAGCCACACTCGCTGACGACGTTGGGGTTCTCGACGTGGAACCCTTCCGCCTGCAATCCGCTTTCGTAGTCGACGACGCTGCCTTCAATATAGTTTTGACTTGCCGGATCGACGAACACCCGTAGCCCGTTGTGTTCGGTTATCGTATCATCCTCTTCTGGGGCGTCGTCGAAGCGCATTCCGTACGAGAGTCCTGCACAGCCGCCCTGCTGGACGAACAGTCGCAGTCCGGCGACCCCCTCGTCGAGGCCCTCGCTTTTGAGGAGCGACAGTGCCTCATCTGCAGCCGCTTCCGTTACCTCGACGGTCCCCGATTCGTCGTTGCCCTGTGCGGTCTCGGTACTCATAGCAGACCATATGATGGGTACGCAGATAATACTGACGCCGGTACTTTCGCTCGTTCCGGTCAGGACTTTTTTGTGAGAGAATCAGCCCGTAGACACCAACTACCGAACGTTATTATCGTGTATATAGATTGTAACTATAGTTACTTGCCGTGGGATACTACCCATGGAACTCTCCCGTAGAGCACTGCTCGCTACGACAACCTGTACCGGACTTATCGGTTGCTTACAACAGGATCAGCAACGGGACGACGACCGTATAGCTGCTGAGTCCTCGCTGGCGAGTTCCCAGACGGGAGCTTCGACTGACGACACCGATAGCGGGCCGGGGATCGGTACTCCAGTCGAGACGTTTGATGAGCCGTACCTCACGTCAGAATCGGAGTGGTCGTACAGGGGTGACGGTTCGATCGGTTACACCACTGATGATGTCTATCTGGGAGATCGGAGTCTCGAAGTAACGAACACCGGTGGGCGGATCACCTGGTCGCCGGAGAATCCAGTCGACCTGTCGGGGCATCATTTCTCGTTGGCAGTCAAAATCCCGTCTTACACAACCCCAGGTGGACAGCTACGTCTTCGGTTCGACGACGTTCATGGAAATACCATCTCATATACGAACACACACTCCCCCACGTCACCGGTCGACGAGCGTTGGTCACGGATCGACTTCGGACTCCCGGGTATCGATGTCGACACGACCGATCTCTCGGCTGTCGATCGGGTACAGATACAGCTGTATGATACTCCAGAGACCATCTATATCGATGACCTGCGTGCGGTCGAACGACCAGAAACTGCGTATCTCGTACTCGAAATTGATAACCCAGAAGGCGACGACGAAGACTGGTTTTTCGACGTATTCGACAGACATGGGATTCCATTCACCGCTGGAATTAGGGAATTACAGCCACCGCAAACTTCGGGCTGAACCTGCTTTTGATCCCTGTGTACGGCGCTGTCGGTGCTGCGGCCGCGACAGCAGTGACGTTTACGGCGTACGTACTGGCGAATCTGTACGTTGTCAACCAGGAACTGCCTCTGGCGTATGGCCGACTTGCACGGTCTGCGGGGTCGGCAACGGGGATCACAGCGTGTATGGCTCTGGTCGTGATCGGCCTGTTGCCATACGCCTCAACTCTCGAGTCACTGGTTGCGGTAGTGCTGTTTGGAGTCAGCGTCTGGACGGTCCTTACCATTACCACCGGTGCGATCGAACTACAGCGAGTCAGACGGCTTCTGAATTGACTGCTCCTACTCGTCGAGGCGCGTCCGGACGCTCTCGGCGTGTGCTTCCAGTCCTTCGGCATCCGCGAGTGTCGTGATCGTCCCCCCCAGGTCCGCCAACGCTTCCCGATCGAGCCGCTGAACGGTCGTCGATCGAACGAACGTATCGACGGAGAGCCCCCCGGTCAGTTTCGCGCCGCCGCCAGTCGGTAGAACGTGGTTCGTCCCGCTGGCGTAATCGCCAGCAGCGACTGGCGTGTACGGACCGAGGAAGACGCTCCCGGCGCTGTCGATCCGATCGAGCACCGCTTCGTCGTCCTCGGCGACGATCGAGAGGTGCTCGGCGGCGTACTCCTCGGCGAAGAGGATCGCCTCGCTCATCGATCGGGCGTGAAGGATCGCGCTTTCGTCCCCGGCCAGCGCGTCGCGGATCACGTCCGATCGGGTGCGCTCGTCGATTCCTGCCTCGACTGCCTCGGTGATCGCTTCGGCGAGGGGCTCGTCATCCGTCACTGCGACAACCGACGCGTTGGGGTCGTGTTCGGCCTGCGCGAGCAGATCTGCGGCGATAAACTCGGGATCGGCTGTCTCGTCCGCGACGACGAGGATCTCGCTCGGTCCTGCAAGGAAGTCGATGTCGACGTCACCACGTACCTCGGCTTTCGCCGCGGTGACCCAGCGATTACCCGGTCCGACGACCTTCCCGACACGCTCGATCGACTCGGTACCGTACGCCAGTGCGGCGATAGCCTGTGCACCGCCGACGCTGTAGACCCGATCCGCGCCTGCTGCGTGGATTGCCGCGAGTGTCGCCGGATTGATCTCGTCGGCTGGTGGCGTGGCGACGGCGACGTCTTCCACACCTGCGACTTTCGCGGGGACTACCCCCATGATCGCACTGGACGGATACGCTGCAGTGCCACCGGGGGCGTACACGCCGACGCTCTCGATAGGGCGGAACCGGCGACCCAGCTCCCGGCCATCGAAATCGTCTCGCCAGTCTTCTGGGACCTGTGCCTCGTGAAACTCGCTGACGTTCGCGACGGCCGTATCGATCGCCTCTCTGAGATCGTCGTCGATCTCCTCGTACGCCTGTTCGACCCGATCGGTAATCTCAAGACTACCGACCTGAACGCCATCAAATTCCCGACAGAACTCCCGTACGGCGACGTCTCCCTCCTCCTCGACGCGCCCGACGATCTCGGCGACGTCGGAGCGAATCTCGTCGACCCCGGAATCCCGGTCGAACAGACTCGTCCGCTCACCAGGTGAGAGATCTGCGACAGCTTTGTAGTCCATACGCTGACTTACGAGGCAGGGGCAAAACCGCTTTCCGTATCGATTACTCTCGACGTGAAGAATGTCGCCCGGAACACTAACGGCCGGCGTCATCGCAGGCGGCGTGCCGTCTCCGCCGGGAAACCCTCGTGCCGGGCTGGCACTGCGGCAGGTGCCACTGTTTTGTGCCGCGTGTCGCATGCCTGGGTTCGCCGCGCGTCATCGCGTCCGTGTGGACGTACTCGGGCGGGGACAAAGGCACGCACTCGGTACTATGCCCGCCGGTTCAAAAAGGATGTCGTCCCGGTCGCTACCCGTTTTCGAGTTCAATCGCACCGATTTGCGCCAGTACGGAGAGGACGAAAACGGCCCCGGCGAGCACGAACCCAGCGGCAAACAGCGGCGCTGCAACGGTCTGAGCAGTCTCGAAGCCGAGGACCAGTCGCGTGGTTCCGAGTACCAGAAAGCTTCCCACTGCGAATACGCCAGCGAGTGCCGCCAGTTTGAGTATCGTCTGCTCGTTCACTGTCGATTCGAGGGTACGCTGGCTATTAGTAGTGTGGCTCGAAAGAAATCGTGGTTCGGGGGACGTTCAGTTCGGGAACTGGTCGAGTTCGGAGAGCACAAGCTCCTGACCGATCTCGAACTCCTCTTCTTCGATGTCCGCCTCGATCTCGACGAATTTCGTGTCGCCGATGACGTCCACCAGAAGCGTCTCGTCGCCGGGGTTCCAGCCGGCGAAGTGCGACCCAGCGCCGGTATCGAGCTCTTCGACGATCTCGTAGTCGTCAACCCGGACGATCTGGGTCTTCGCGCCGCCGGTACTGGCGATCGCGGCGTAGCGATATTCGCTGTCGTACTCGACCATGTGAGGCACTTCCTCAGTTCCTTCACCCAGGTTGACTTCCTCAGTTACCTCGATCGAATCCCCACTGGGTTCGAGCACGTACATGTTCGCTCGACCCTGATCGATCGCCCAGACCTCATACTCATCCTCGCTTTCGCCGGGAACGACATTGATCGCATGGAAGTCGGGGGTTGGGGAATCCGAGTCCTCGATCTCCTCTTCAGTGTAGTCCTGATCAGGTTCTACGACCTCGACCAGCTCACGGCTTTCGACGTCGATGACCGCAACGCCGGGTTCAGTGCCAGCGATCGCGTGTGGTCCGGAGTACTCTTCTGGACCACGCGTTGAAGCGAACATGAATTCGCCGTCGGGCGAGGCAGCGAGAATATCCGGGGACTCGCCGACTTCGTCGATCTCCTCGATGACCTCGTCGGTCTCAGGGTCGATGATGACGCCGTCGTCGGTGTCACGGTTGACCATCCACAGCTCCTCGTTGTCGGGTGTGAACATGACGCCGTGTGCGTCGTAGCCCTCGGTACTCCGGGTGTCGCCGATCATCTCATGGCTCTCGGTATCGAAGACCCACCAGTCACCTGCGCCGTCGGCCTCCTCCGTGTCCGCGCTTCCAGCGTTAACGTAAAACTTCTCCTCGGTCGGGTGTGCGAGCGTCCCGCAGTTCGCGGGGATGTCCGGGAACTCCTCGGTGATCTCGAACGATTCGGGATCGAACACGATCAGCCCGCCGTCAGCGTAGCTGGGGCCAAGTGTGACGTACGCCTCGCCGTCGTGCGTGTAGTCGTGACAGACCGGACTGGCACTGGCGAAGGCGGCCGCCTCTTCGCCGTTCTCCTCACCATTCTCGTCGCCGTTTTCGTCGCCGTTCTCCGCTCCGTTTTCGTCATCGTCGCCGCCGAGACAGCCAGCGAGTGCAATACCGCCTGCGACCGCACTCGTCTGCAGGAATCGACGTCGAGTTTCTCGGGTCGTCATACTGGCTCTTACAGTAATTCTACAATAAAAGACCTCCGTTCTGAGGGCGTCAGAGTGGCAAAAATCGGCATCTGACCTAGATAGCGGCAACAACATATTTGTATCCCTAACAGAGGGTTTTATTGCTGGTATCTGTGACGCCACGAGGCGTTCGGTACAAGTATCATCGGGAACTAGATCGGGCAACAAATGTCGCTTCCCGACCCAGAGGGGCTGTCCCGCCGCGAGTACGTGAAGTCCCTCGTTGCAGTCGGTGGTGCAGGGGCTCTGTCAGCCTGCCTCGGCGAGGACGACGATATCGAAATACCATCCGGTACGGACGAATTCGATGACCTCCCCGCGGGCCAGCACGAGTGGGACTCGTTTTTCGAGGCGGACGAGCACGGAAACGTTCGACTTCCGCGGCATCACGTACTGGCGTATCTCGAACTGAACGGCGAACCCACCGATACCGGTCGTGAAACGGTTGAGTCAGCATTGAAAACCCTTGAGCGTGCCTACGAGTGGAGCAACGACGGGCTCGTGTTCACGATAGGATACTCCCCGTCGTACTTCGACCGGTACGAGGAATCCCTCCCCGAGAGTGTAGATCTCCCTGCCCCGACCACCCTGACACCGCTGGAAGACCTCAACGACGACGACCTGGATACGTACGATGCGCTCGTCCACTTCGCGAGCGACGAGCCCGTTGCGTTGCTCGAAGCCGAACTGGCGATGTTTGGCGAGGCGGACGCACTCAGTGGGTCGGACGCCGAGCCCCAGAATACGGACTCTGACACGGTGAACGGGGTCACCGTGGAGGATCGTCTTTCGGACGTATTCGATCTCGCAGACCGCCGGACGGGCTTTTTCGGAGCCGGACTACCCACCGCGAACACCGACGCGACCGGGATCCCGGATGACTACCCGATTCCCGAGGAAGCGCCGATGTTTATGGGGTTTCGCGGTCGCTTCAAGAAGAGCCAGCCCAGCGAGGAGCGGGTGACGATTCAGGACGGCCCCTTCGCCGGTGGCACCACCCAGCACGTCTCGAAGATCCGCCAACAACTCGACCAGTGGTGGGAGCAGGATAGCCAGGCGGTTCGCGTCGCAAAGATGTTTAGTCCCACCCACGAACGCGAGGACCGCGTCGGCGAGTACGGCGAGAAGCTCACCGACTCCCCGGAAGTCGAGGACGTTGTCGAACAGACTGAATCAGACGCCTCCGGAGGGATGGTTGGCCACGCACAGAAGACGGCCAGGGCTCGCGAGGACGGCTCGCCGATCATCCTTCGACGCGACTTTGATACGACCGACGACGATATCGCCGGACTCCACTTCGTCTCCGTCCAGCGCGAAATCGAGGACTTCGTCAAAACACGAGAAGCGATGACCGGCACCGATCTTCCGATCGGCTCGATACTGAACAACGGGATCCTGCAGTACATCTCCGTTCGTCGACGCGGGAACTTCCTTATCCCACCGCGAGAGCATCGTGCGCTTCCATCCCCACGTCCCGAATGAGTGTCTGCTCCGGGCTCGGTTCCCCTCAGTTGGACTGCGTCATTGACAGCGGGTGTATCCCCCGATATCACGGGGTATAAATATCTCAGATGCCCACTTACCACAAGATGAAACGCCGTCGATTCATATACACGGGAGCGACTGCCGCAGGGCTGGGAGGACTGGCTGGCTGTCTCGGTGGTGACGACGACACCGAAGACACTGACGACACCGAGGGCGAACCAAACGACGATGAAGACGCCTTCGATGCCATGCCCCAGGTCGAGAACCCGCCGGATGCAGTCTATCTCCCCTCTCACCGCGACGGCATGGTGATGCTCGATACCGAAACCGTCGGTGACGTTGCCGTTTCGCCGATGCTCTCTATCCCGCATTTCTTCTGGATCGTTGAGACCGGGATCGGCGACGACTACACTGTCGACCGGGTCGACCCGCCGGAGGGGGATTCAGTCCACTTTATGGCGACTGTCTGGGACACCGAGACTGAGGTCGTCCTGCCTGTCGACAGCGGCCTCTCAATCGAGATCGAGAAGGACGGCCAGCTCGTCGATTCACGAACTCCATGGCCGATGATCTCGCAGGGTATGGGCTTTCATTTCGGCGATAACTACGAACTCGACGGCGATGGAGAGTACACGGCCACCATCTCGACAGGGTCGATGGAGGATGTTCGTCTGACCGGCGAGATGGAGGGCCGGTTCCAGACGTCGGAAACCGTCACCGTCGACTTCGAGATGGACGCCGAACGACGCCAGCACCTCGTCGACTCCGTCGAACTGTTCGACGAGGATCGATGGGGGGATCGTGAGGCGGTCCCGCCGATGGATCACAACCACGACGACGATCACCACGACGACGATCACCACGACGACGATCACCACGACGACGACCATCACGACGACGATCACCACGACGACGATCACCACGACGACGACCATCACGACGACGATCACCACGACGACGACCACCACGACGACGACCACCATATGCCGTACTCGTCCCTGCCCGAACCGGAGCACCTCCTCGGGGACCTGCTCGGGACGCCGACGTTCGACGATGCCGTCTATGCGACGACCCTCGTAGAAGCTGGCTCGCGATTCGTCGAGGAAGACGATCAGTATCTCGTCGTCTCACCCCGGACGCCGTACAACCGATGTGTACTTCCACAGATGTCGGTCTCGGCGACGATCGAACGTGACGGCGAGACGATCGATCTCGGTAGCCTACAGCCAACACTGGATCACGACCTCGAATTCCATTACGGGACGCCGGTAGAGGAGTTACAGAACGGAGACGAACTCGTTCTTTCTATTGATTCGGTCACACAGGCTTCCCGTCATCAGGGATACGAGACGGCGTTCACCGAAACCGGGGAGTTACGGGTCGAGATTGACGATCTGTAATCATGAGCCGAACGCACACGATCGTCGTTGTAGCAGGACTGCTGATCGCTACGGCGGGACTCGGAGCCGTGATCGGGACAACCGGCGGGAGTGACAACGCGACGATCCTGCAGGTCGATCCGGACACGAACGAAGCGCCACCAGGAGAGACGGTTCACATCGGGATATTGATGACCAGCGACGGCGGCTACGGTGACGTGGGTGTAGACAACACATCAGTCGGAATGGAGTATGATCCCGACGTGTTGACGCTCGAGTCCGTCGAGCGCGGCCCGTGGATGGAGCAAGGTAACGAGACCGACATCGTGACGGAGACTGAAGTCGACGACGAGGCAGGCTACGTGTGGATCGGTCAGGATCGAGAACCGCACGAGGGCGGGGCAACTGGGCAGGACAGGTTCGTGACATTCACGTTCACCGTCGACGAGGACGCCGAGGAGGGAGAGTACGACCTCGAACTCACCGACGCTCACTCCTCGCTGACCAACGAGTGGCCACAGCAGGTGTTCCTCCATGACGGAACGCTCGTGGTGGACGAGGATGCGTCAGTAGTCGACGCTGGACCGCCGGAGGGGTACGAGTCTGGGGACAACTCGATGTCCGGCTTCGGAATCGGTCTCGCGATGCTTGCAGTGGTGCTCGTCGCGGTAGTCAGGAGTCGGTTCGACAGGCGCTAGATCTCGTATTTCGACTCGTGGAACTGTACGTACTTTCCGTTCCGATAGCTGAATTTTGTCCGCTTGTACGTGCTCAGTAGTTTCATCGCACTGAAGCCAGAGCGTAGCTCCCAGTCGATCAATTTCCCCTCCTCGGGTGCGGTCAGATCGCTGGCGACGGAGAACGTCCGGTCCCAGTCGGCTGGCCCGTAGTCCTCGACGATATCCGCGAAGGTGACGTTTCGCGTGATCTCAGCGCCGATCGCCGCCTTCCACCGGTCGTTGTAGGCGCGGAGATCCCCGTCAGCTGCCAGCTCACCCGCGATCTTCCCAGTCCGTATGGCGACGTGGTCGCCCCCCTCGTGGAACGCCGACGTCGTCCCCATCGCTCCACCGGCGACCAGGATACCCGCCTCAGTAGGCGAGTCGATCGGTCGGGTCGAGGAGATAGGATACGTCTCCGTCCCGTTCTGTTTGCCTCTGTCCTCGACGATCGGGAAGTCCTCGTCGACGTCGTACTCGTCACCGTACTCGTGTTCGAGCAGTCGTCGAAGATACTCCCCTGGGGAGGGTAGTTGCTCGTCGTCCTCGTCGACGAGGACGTAGTCCGTCGGGTTCTCGACGTCGTCGATACCGAGTCCGATCGGCATCGTCAACCCGACGCGGGCGACGGTGCCGTCGTTGGGAAACACCCACGGATAGGCCGTCTCACCGGGGATGTATCCCCACCAGAATTTGAGCCGCGATTCGTCGAACAGTTCCTGGGGAATCTCCCGGTACTCCTGATAGGCGATGTGGTTGGCGTGGGTCGTGCCGAGGTAGTCGGTGATCGACTCCTCGGCGGGCAAATAACGGTCGAGGACCCGGTTGGTCATCTGTCGCTGTGGCCCATCCGCGAGGATCAGGACATCGGCTCCGATCTCGTCGCCGTTACGCAGTTCGACGACGTGTCTGGGATCGTCCCCGCGATCCGTCTCGACGTCGACAACGCTCACGCCGACCCGATACTCCGCGCCCGAGCTCTCGGCTTCGTCGCGGAGCCAGTCGTCGAATCGGGCACGGTGAAACGTGAACCCGAAGTTCGGGTACGACGAGTCGATCCCAGTTGTGTCCATCGCGAACTCCTCGGACGGGCCGATGAAATCAGTTCCATCGAGCTGGCGGTGAATCACGTCGTCAGAGATCCGATCGTAGTCGATATCCATGATATCGACCCAGTAATCGAGTATACCCGCTGCGTCCGTCGAGTCAGGGCCGAGCCGATCGCGATCCTCGCGGGGGACACCTTTTTCGAGGGCAACTGCCTCGGCACCGCGCTTTGCGGCTTCCCAGGCAGCACTCGTCCCGGCGGGACCACCACCGACGACGGCTACATCGTACCGCTCCATACACCGAGTGGCCCCGCCCAGTGACATTAATCCCTCGGAAATTACTGGTCTCCCCCAACAGCCGCGTGAAGCTTTTTCTCCCCGGAGAGTGCACGTACCAGTATGGCAACTGACGAGTTTACCTCCGAGTACGAGCACGTGAGCGTCAAGCGGGATGGTGGAGTCGGCTATCTCCGGATGGATCGGGCCGACGCATATAACGCGATGAATGAGATGATGGCCGGGGAGATCAGGGACGCCTCGATCGAGCTGATGGAGACTGACGACGACGTACGCTGTACCGTACTGACCGGAGCTGGCGAGTGGTTCAACACCGGAGCAGATCTTTCGCAACTGGAGGGCGACGAGTCCGACGGCCGTCGCCTGCGGGATCTCGCATCCCGAATTCATACCGCTGTTCAGCATATCGCGACCGCGCCCAAACCAGCCGTTGCGGGAGTCAACGGCGTCGCAGCGGGCGCTGGTTTCGGCCTCGCGATGGCGGCCGACATCGTCGTAGTCAGCGAGGACGCTCGGTTCGAGTTTGCGTACCCCCGCCTCGGGCTCTCGGGTGACGGCGGCATCACACACTTCCTGCCGGATCTCGTCGGCCATCGTCGGGCCCGCGAAATTGTACTACTCGACGAACCGATCGACGCCGAGAAGGCCGTCGAACTTGGCCTGGCGACCGAAGTCGTCCCTGCAAGCTCGTTTGATGACCGCGTCGAGGAGTTGGCCTCGGAACTCGCCAACGGTCCGACACGCGCGTTCGGCGCGACCAAACGGCTACTGACGAACAGCCACACCCGATCGCTCGACGACCACCTCGATGCCGAGACCAACACGATTGCACGCCTTGCCGGTACCGATGACTACGCGCGGGGTCACGAGGCGTTTTTCGAGGAGTCCGAGCCGGAGTTTGAGGGGAACTGAGCGGATTCTTGGCTGTCTTCGTGCTCGCGCGCGAACCGCGATCGGTTAGCCAAGCATAAACCACCGTAGTTCGTTCCTCCGAACATGACGGATACACTGACTGACGTGCTCGTCCTCCGGAAGGACACACACGGCGTCCCGACAACCGAGTACGCGGACGCACTCCGGGCCCGGCTCCCCGAGAATGACGTAACGCTCGCCCGAACGCCCGGTGAGGAACGGGAGTTGATCGAAGACGCAGAGGTAGTCGCCGGGATGGTGCTGGACGACTCACTGGTCGATTACGCCGCCGAGATGAAGGTGTTCGCCTGCGCATATGCGGGGGTCGGCCACCTTCCACTCAACAAACTGCGCGAAAAAGGCGTCACCGTGACCAACGCGTCGGGCGTCCACGGGCCGAACATGGGTGAACACGTTCTCGGGAACATCCTGACGTTCGCCAGGCGGTTCAACCGCGGCTTCCGTCAGCAACAGCGTCGGGAGTGGCGTCACTACCAGACCCACGAACTACAGGGTTCGACGGTGACGATCGTTGGTCTCGGGCCGATCGGACAGGCCGCAGCGGAGCGACTGGACGCCTTCGGCGTCGAGACGGTTGGCGTCCGGTACACCCCCGAGAAGGGCGGTCCGACCGACGAGGTGATCGGCTTCGACGGCGACGCGTTCGACGACGCGCTTGCCCGATCGGACTACGTGGTCCTCGCATGCCCGCTCACCGACGAGACCGAGGGGCTGATCGGTCGTGACGAACTAATGACGCTGCCACCTCACGCCGTCCTCGTCAACGTCGCACGCGGAAAAGTTGTCGACACCGACGCGCTGGTCTCGGCGCTGCGCAGTAATACGATCCGGGGGGCCGCACTCGACGTCACCGATCCCGAACCGCTCCCGGAAGACCACCCGCTCTGGAATCTCGGTAACGTCCAGATCACGCCGCACAACGCCGGACACACGCCCGAGTATTACGAGCGTCTCGCCGATATCGTCGCCGAGAACGTTCGGCGGATCGACGAGACTGGCGAGTACGAGGGGCTCCGAAATCAGGTCCAGCCCTGATCAGTGCGAGTGGATCGATTCGCCTCCCGCGTCCTCCGCTGCCTCGGCGAGGGACTCCGGGAAGGTCGGATGTGCGTGGATCGTGTTCGTGATGTCTTCGAGATGTGCACCCATCTCCAGAGCTAACGTCGCCTCGGCGATGGAGTCGGACGCCCGCGGGCCGACGATCCGCACACCCAGTAGTTTCTCGTTGCTGTCAGCGATTACCTTCACGTACCCTGAGCTCTTGTTCGTCGTGAGCGCCCGCCCGGAGGTGGTAAAGGGGACGTTCCCGACCAGTATCTCCTCGTACTCGTCGGCAGCTTCGGACTCGCTGAGGCCGACGATGGCAACCTCCGGATCGGTGTACATCACAGCCGGAACGTAGCGTTCGTCGTAGGAGTCGTCCTCGCCCGCCGCAACTGCCGCAGCTACCTTCGCCTGTCTGTACGCGACGTGTGCCAGATGCGGATCCCCTGCGGCATCACCGACACAGAAGACGTTCTCCGCCGTCGTTTGCATCCGCTCATCAGTTTTGATGTATCCCCGATCGTCCAGCTCTATCGACGTATTCTCCAGATCCAACGATCGGTACGCCGTCTTTGGCTCCCGCCCGGCCGCGACGACGATGTAGTCGCCACTCAGTCTCAGTTCCTCTCCTTCGCGCTCGGCGACGAGAACGGGACGCCCATTCTCGTACTCGACGTGTTTGGCCAGTGTCGACGTGTAGATGTGGTCGCTGTACATCTCGCTGGTCTCCTGAATGGAGTCGACAATCTCGGTCTCGAACATCGGCAGTACGCGATCGCGTGCCTCAACGACTTTGATCAACGCACCGAACTTCGAGAACTTCGTCACCGCCTCCATCCCGATGTAGCCCCCGCCCACAACGACGAGTTCCTCCGGGACCTCGTCGACCTGTAACACCTCTCTGGACGAGATAACACCCTTCTGATCGAACTCCAGTCCGGGGATCTCGATCGGCTGTGAGCCGGTCGCAAGTATGGCCGATTCGAAACCCACGTCGGTCGTCCCATCGTCATGCACGACTCGCATCGTATTCGAGTCGAGAAAGCTCGCCGTCCCGTTCAGGTATTCGACACCGTGGTGATCTAACTGCTGAAGAACCCCCTCGTCGAGTTGCTCAATTACGTCGTTTTTCCACTCCTGTACCGCCTGAAAATCGACATCCACTACGCCCGTGTTGATCCCAATGTCGTTCCAGTGAGCGATATCTCGCTGAAAGCCAGCAGCGTGGATCAGCGCCTTCGCCGGAATGCAGCCGTGGTTCAGACAGACGCCGCCGACCGTTTCCTTTTCGACCAGTGTCACGTCGAGTCCCTTCTGTGCGCCGCGTATCGCCGCAGTGTAGCCGCCGGGGCCAGCTCCGACAACGAGCAGTCCCGTCTGTGTGATACTCTCCCCCATATGCAAGTGGGAGTACGACGGGATTATTAATCTGTGGCCCGGGTTGTACTCACCGTTCGTTTCCGGCCAGGGTCAAGCGTCAGCGAGGTGTTCGGAGTGCGCTCCGCAACTCGGAGCGCTGTACCAGTCACCGAAACAGAACGTCGTCTCATCACAGTACAACGCCCCAGATGATGCCGAGTGACATCCTCGACAGTATTTCGGTCCGGTACTGTTCGAGCGGCGGCCCCGCGAACGCGACGCCGAAGGGGAGCGCGATGATCACCGAGTGTGGGGTCCATCCCGCAACCGTCGATTCGAGCGTGTACAGTCCGGCGACAGTCTGCATGATCCCCATCACGGCGTACATGATGACGCCCATCAATCCGCCCGCGACCAGTACACTCAGCGTAAGCACTACCCAGAAATCCGCGGTGAATTCAAACAGTCCCTCGCCGTGTGTCTGAACGCTTATTCTGCCCGCTACTTGATCAGACCGTGCAGTAGCCTTTGCCCGGGCATGTATCTGGCAGACACAACTATTGACATCCTCCACACGACTGAAGTCGTGGGATTCCCACGGCACCGCACCGCTGGGTTGGGGTGTTTAAGATTTGTAGTCGCCGTGAAAGGCGGCTACTGGCTGTGCCAACCAGCCGTTACTCCTATCCCGGCATGGGATTCAGAGATACTTGTTGACTGCACCCCTTGTCCCGACACAGAAAGGGGGTCTTTCTGCTTGGAATCAGGGAATCCCGATATTGTCCGATTGAGTGGGCGGGCAGGCCGCCTCGATTGGATATAGTATGGCGGCTAGTTAGTTAAAACACCCGTCCAACACATCGAACAGTGATTTGTGAACGGTATTGTCGGATTCATCCCACGACTGAACTCGTGGGCTTTCTCCTCGATGTCCTGTAACGTGGGAACAAACAGCCGCAAACCGTCCCTACAGGTAGCCGGATTCGAGGAGCAGTTCGCCGTTCAGCACGCTGGCCCCCGCAGCTCCGCGGATAGTATTGTGAGCGAGGCAGTTATACTGGAGTCCAAACGTGGACTCGCGGAGACCTCCCGCGGCGATGGCCATCCCATCGCCCAGCGTTCGGTCCATCCGGGGCTGTGGTCGATCCGGCTCGTCGAAGACGTGGATAAGCTGCTCGGGCGACGAGCGAAGATCGAGGGCGGGGTATTCCCGCATCGCCTCGGCCGCCGCGTCGGGCGTCAGATCGTCTTCGGTCTCGACCCAGACGTTCTCCAGGTGGCCGTCGATCGTCGGGATACGGTTACACGAGGCGGCGACGTCGACGCCATCGAGTGAGAGCGACGCACCGTCGAACTCGCCGAGCAGTTTTCGGGATTCGTTTTCGAGTTTGTCCTCCTCGCTGCCGATGTAGGGGATCGCGTTGTCGATGATCTCCATCGAACTGACGCCGTCGTAACCCGCACCCGAGACGGCCTGCAGAGTCGCCACATGAACGCGTTCGATGCCGTACTCGGCGAGCGCGGCGAGCGTGGGAACGAACGTGATCGTCGAGCAGTTCGGGTTCTTGACCATCGCGCCATCCCAGCCCCGCTCGTCGCGCTGTACTTCGAGCAGATCGAGGTGGTCGGCGTTCACTTCCGGAATGACGAGCGGGATATCGTCGTCCATCCGACCGTTCGAGGAGTTCGAGGACATGACGTAGCCCGCCTCACAGAACGCCGGCTCGACTTCTGCACCGACGCCTGACGGAAGCGAGGAGAACAGTAGGTCGACGTCGTCCGGAACGGCGTCAGGATCGGTTGCAGTGACTGTCTTTTCTGCTACACTGTCCGGAATCGGCGAGTCGACGCGCCACTTCGCTGCGTCGCGATACTCCTCGCCCTCGCTCGATTCGCTCGCGGTCAGGGCCGCGATCTCGAACTCGGGGTGAGGGTCGAGTAGCTGAATGAGTCGCTGTCCGACGGCTCCGGTTGCGCCGAGAATTCCAACGCGTACAGACATGTGAGTTGGTCGTATTCGGGCGCTCAAAACGGTTTGGATCCGCGTCTCTCAGCCCGCTCGGACACGATTCAGCGAGAGCGTTGTGACTACTCGAATTCGCTCCAAGACCGTGGAAAACCAGTTACGCTGCCTGACCGGCCTTCTTCCGGGAGATGAACCCGGCGACGCGGTTGCGGACGTCCTTGGATTCGATGTTCGTGAGCGTGTCGACGCCTTTCTTGTTGTGTTCGAAGTCCTCCGAGAACGCGTCGGGGTACCGCTCCAGTAGTATGTGGCCCGTCTTCTTGACGTATCCAGGTTTGATTGGCATATCTGATCTCTTGTCCACTCGGTGCCTAAAAGGGTTCGATTCCGCTCCCACAGGCGTCGATTTCAAACGGCGTCGTGCCAGTCCACCAGCGCCGAGAGGCGATCGAATGCCGCCTGTTCTGCCGGGCCGCCACAGGTCTGGACGACCTCCTCGAAGTACGACAGTCGGTCGACCAGCGTCGCAGTATCGTAGGCATCAATCTCCAGTCGGGACGCCGCAACCGTCGCCTCGATAACTGCGTAGTAGCCGCGGTTCGTGAGATGGGGTCGAGCATCGACGACCGCACCCTCAACTGGTCGAATCGCCCACGTCTCTTTCCGGGCCCCACCGTCGTCCTCGACGTCAAGGGATTCGACCGCGACCTCCGCCCATGCGTCGGCCTCGTCGAGAACTGGTTCCGTGCGCTCTTCGACGGACAGGGCTGCCTCTACGAACAGTTGGGGATCCGGCGTAAACTGTACGTAGCCTCGACCCCTTTGCCGGAAGTTCCGCCACGTCCGGGTGCGGCCGAACGTCGTCGCAGTGACTGGATCTCCCCCGTGAAGCCCGAGCGCCGCGACGTTCCACAGATCGTTCGGCCCGAGCGTCGTGACGAGCGACTCGGTCACGCCGACGATATCGACTGGCCACTCGCCGTGGTCGGTGCTCTCGGACTGACCGTCCTCGCTCACAGTTCGACCCCGTCCCGTTCCAGTGCGATGTATAGCCCTCCAGCCGTCAGGTCCGCAGTCGTTCCGGGGTTGATCCCGGATCGCAACAGCGATTCCGAGAACGCTTCAACCAGCTCTGGGCCACCCTCACGTGCCTCCTGAGCCCGAACCATCACGCTTCGAGCGGTGCCCGTCCCGTGTTTCTTGGCGACGTGCTGGTCCGGCTCGCGCGAGAGCAGGTACAGAAACGTTGCCGCGGCACGGTTGGGGACCGATCCGGTACGCCTGACTATTTCGTCGGCCGCCTCGAACGTCCTATCGAAGCCGTTTGCCCACTCGCGGGCCACACCGTCGTGGTCGGCGCTCTCGGCCATCAGTTCGCCAAGCGTCAGCCCGCGCTCTCTGACCGCCGACACCGCATCGCTCCCCCGTCGGACGTCGAGGTCATCCATCTCGTCTGGTGGCTCGCCCGCCCTGACATCCACGTGATCGAACGCGCGGTAGAACGCTGCGGCGTCCTCGACCGTCGTGTCGTCGACTACCGCCCGGACCCCTGCTCGCGTCAGGTCGTGTTCGACCGTCGCTCGTACCAGCGGAACCAGCACCAGGAGCGCGCCGAACTGGGTGTTACCACCCGACTGGTCGGCCATCCCCTCGATCGAACGCTCGAACGCCTCGCCGATACCGACGTCCGGCTCAAGGGCCATCCGTAACCCGTTCTGTGCACCCACGGCACCGGCGAGGAAGTGTTCGAATCGCAGCCCCGGCAGATCGTGCTGGCGGTCCACGTTGCCCGGCTTCGGCGTCCCGGCGACCTCCAGCAAGAGCGCTAGTTCGGCGTTCTGGGCGGGCGTTCGCATACCCCTATGTGGTCGCTTCGGCTACTTATATGATGGCGGAGTTGCGCTCCAAGACTCGGTCAGCGCTCGTGTTCGCGTTCGGGCTCGTTCAGAGGGGACGGGTCGGCATCGAACTCCGTCTCCTCCGACCTATCGAACTCGAGTTCCGCGCCGTCGTCGAGAAACGACTCCAGCCGGCGCTCGAACGTCGCTTCGTTGATCTCGCCGTCGAGATACTGCGACCTGAGTTCGTCGACCGTGTCGCCCTCGTCGTCGACTGGATGATCGACATCGTCGCCCATAACCCACCATGCGACCACGAGCAACGGGACGGCGAAGACGGCAAGTCCGAGCGTTCCGGCGAGGAGACCGGCGATCACGCTCCCCGTCTCGACGCCGATGGCGATCGCGGCGAACACGATCCCAAGCGCCATCGATGCGGCCGTCATGACGGCCAGCAGTCCGAGCAGGACGACCACGACGGTCGCCCACGCCGGGAGGTCCTCGAACCAGTCGGGTGGTGCCATACGCTAGCATTCCCGTGATACTGCTTGAACCTTGGCCCGGAACCTCACCTGTCGAACCACTCGTCGGTCGCCGAGCGTACGCGCCGGAGCACTGCGGGGTCGTCACTGGGCCGACCGACGCTGACAGCGTCGGCACCGTACTCGAGATACTCGTGGGCAGAACTCCGATCACGGACCTCGTTGTTCGCGATCACGAACAGATCAGTCGCCGCGGCAACCCGTCCGACCATTGGCTCGGAATCCATCGCGTCGACGTGTACGAACGACCCGCCAGCAGTCTCGATAGCCCTGGCCGTCTCGACGAGGGTGACGCCCTCGACTTCTGTGCGGACTTTGACGCCGACAGTCGCGCCCACGTCGGCCGCCGCGGTCACGTACTCGGAGAGACGGTCGGTATCAGCCAGCAACGTCTCGCCGCAGCCGATCGCACACAGTTCTTCCTGTCGGCAGTGGGCGTTGATCTCCAGCAGCGCGTCGTGACGCGCACAGATCGCTGCTACCTCTCGTAGCGGTTCGATGCTCGTCGTGCGGACGTTCCAGCCGGGCTGAATCGGCACGTCGGACAGCGCCCGTAGCTCTCGCTCCACGAAGGTGTGTGGGTCGTCGGGGAGGAACTCCTCGCGGTCGCGCTCAGTAAGTGTCCGTGCCGCCTCCCGGCTGGCCTCGTCGAGCGCGATCCCACCGAGAAACGCCGCCCCGGCGAACTCGGCACCGCGGGCGGCCCAGTCGGCGTCCGCTCGCCCGCTCAGACTGGCCAGTGCAAGCCTCGGTGTGAACACCTGCTATCGGACCTCCGCAAGGGCGCGCTCGACGGCTTCCGTTACGCGGGCCGCATCCGAGCGCTCGTCGATCCGGATATCCGTCTCGACAGTGGGCTTCTCGAACTCCGTGTCGTCGGCCTCGTCGACGACGAATGCGTCGGCGAACGGGAAGGCGGTTTCGAGCCCTCCCGAACCGGGCTCCGCCCCGACCGCCTGCATGAGCTTTGCGGCGGGTCCGGAGAACGCTTCGCTCCCGATAAACGGCGAGACGACCACGACGTTCGTCGCCCAGAGTGCGTCTCTGATCCCCGGCACCGAAAGCATCGGTCCGATACTCGTGACGGGGTTCGACGGGCCGATCACTACGTCGTCTTCGAGCGCCTCCAGTACGCCGGGTGCGGGTTCGGCGTCCGACGAACCCCGGAACTCGACGCTATCGACCGCAGGCTCGCCATCCCTGCCGACCCAGAACTCCTGAAAGTGCATCAGGCCATCTGGCGTGTGTAGCAGACTGGCCACGGGATCGTCGCTCATCGGCAGGATGTCGATCTCGATCCCGAAGCCAGCCGCCAGCTGCGCGGTCACCTCCGAGAGCGTCTTGCCCTGATCGAGTAGACTCGTCCGAGTGATGTGGACCGCCCGATCCCGGTCGCCGATCTCCATGAACTCCGCAGCACCCGAAAATCGACGCCAGTTCGCCAGTTCACGTCCCGCTGTCTGTCGTTCTTCCGAAAGATACACTGGCTCGTCGTCGATCCCCATCGCGTCGCCGAGGTCGTGCAACGCGGTGTGGGTTCCAGTGGTGTCGTTTTTGATCCCCCACCACCGCTCGCGGTCGAGGATGCCACCACCCTGAAAGAGTAACGTGTCGATGTCCGGACAGACGAACAGTCCGCCGAGCTCGACGTCGTCACCGGTGTTCGCAATCACTGTCGTTTCGTCGGGAGAGAACGAGGCGGCGGCACCGTCCAGTAGCTTCGGCGTCCCGGTGCCACCCGAGAGGAACGTGACCATACCACCCATACAGACTGGGGGGATAATAGTAGTGACGAGAGCGGAGAACCGGTACAGACAGGCACGGACTCCTGTACTGGTGACTACCGATCGTCGACCCAGTCGGTGAAACTGCCATCGATCAGCGAGTCGCGCTGGCGCTCGATGTATCTGCGTTGCATTCCGTGGATGGCGGCCTCAAAGTCGTCACCGTCGTAAAGGCGATCCGCGACCTGTTGTCGCTTCCAGTCTGCTGGCGTGATTCCGTGTCTGGCGCGCTGTCTGAGCGGCCAGAGATACGTCTCGACCTGTTCCTCGGTGAGTCCCCGACCCCGAAGCCCTTCTGCCGCGTGTTCCAGCAGGTCAGCGTACAGGGCCTTCGTGTCGGTCGTGTGCTCCCCGCCATTGGTGATCCACTGCAGGTCGGCGTCCAGGCCGTCCCGCATCGCGGCGTAGAAGTTGTCACAGGCGACCTCCCAGTCCAGTTCGGCGACCGGATGTTCGACCTGTGGGAGACTCTCCAGTAACCCTGCAAAGGCGGCCAGAAACGCCACAGAGTCCCTGACCGTCGGCTGTGCCGCAATGGGTCGGAACTCGATTCGGGCGTTTGCTTCCGAGCGCGTCGGCCCGCCGAAGACCGGCCGGACCCATCGCCAGTAGGTGCCGTGTTTGCGTCGGAAGTGGGCGAACTCGTCGTCGAAGCGGTTCCCCGTCTCGACCGGCATCGGAACGATCGTCTCGTCGGTCGCGATCCGCTCGACGGCCTGCGAGACGGAGTCGATATCTCGCGGGAACCGAACTTTCCCCTCTCGACGGGGCGGTTCGGGCGGGTTGAGTACGGACTCGAAGACGGCGATCCGGTTCTCCATCCAGCCGTCGTCGAGAATCTCTTGGGCGCTCGCGTCCTCGTCGTAGAGGTCGGGCGGGAAAAACGGCGAATTGACGCCCAGCGCGAGCAACGGCCCGGCGATCCGGATCGCGTACCGGAAGTATTCGGGGAGATCGATCGCCTGTGGCACCTGATAGTGTGGCTGGATCGACGTGATCAGGCTCTCGGGCATCACCGTGTCGGCCGACAGCGAGACGTGTGGGGCCTCGATCCGCATTCCGGCGTCCGTGGTTCCCTCGGCGTTCGCCATCGCGTGGTACCGGCCCGCATCGCTCATGTTCGTCGCGATCCGGATCCCGTTGTCGTCGACGCTGTCGGTGAGGTAGTTTCTGGCCGATTCACCTTCCGGCGGGATCGTCCAGATACCGTCGCTGACGAGGTCGATTCCCTCCGGACGAGTACAGTCAAGTGCGGCGGAGAGTCGTCCCCGAATCTCGGATTCCTGTGCGTTGAGGCCGTGGGCGTTGAGCGGCTGTGGGCTCGTCGTCATCTCCGCGTTGTGGAGACCGAGTTCCTTCTCGAAGCCGACCAGCGAGAGGAGTCGGCGCGGGACTCGACGAAGCGTCCCGACCGCATCGTCAACGCCAGCCCACGGGTCGCTGTCCGGGCGCGCGACGGCGTAGAACTCGTACTCGAAGCCGACGATGGCCTGTGAGTTGTCGAACGTCCCCTCTCTGAGTTCCTCTTTGATGACCTCGGTGTCGGTTTCGACCGCCGCCTGAAACTCCTCGGCGTCGACCGACAGTAGCTCCGCCACGTTCGTGGCGAGTTGGGCCTCCGGCATACCCCTCTCTGCGACGGCGACACTCTTGAAACCCGCGGCTGAGACCGGTCCGGGTCGTTTATAAAACGGCCGGGCGTACCGGCGGGCGATGGAGTTCAGGGAGTTCGCCGCGTACGCCGACCGGATCGAAGACGAGCCTGCGGATCTCGAAACCGTCGCGCTGGTGACGGAGCTGCTATCCGACGGCGACGGCGATCTTCCGGTTATCGCCCGGTTCGTCCAGGGCCGGATCTTCCCCGCGTGGGACTCGACGACGCTCGATATCGGACCGAACTACCTCTACGAGGCGATCGCCCGCGCTGCCGGGCAGAACGTCACCGCAGCGGACGTCGAATCCGAACTGGCTGAGGTCGGCGAGATCGGCGCTGTTGCCGCGAGCTACGAGTTCGGTGGCCAGCGCGGCCTTGCCGCGTTCGGCTCCGGGGATGGCGACGACTCGCTGACCGTCGGTGAGGTGTTCGCGGAACTCGATGCCCTCGCCGCGATCTCGGGCGATGGGAGTCAGGGCACGAAGATCGACCTCCTGTTTGGCCTCCTGAACCGCTGTGAGCCGATCGAGGCGCGCTATCTCGCCCGACTCGTCCTCTCGGAGATGCGCATCGGCGTCGGCGAGGGCACCGTGAGAGACGCCATCGCCGAGGCGTTCGCAGTGCCCGTCGCAGACGTCGAGCGAGCGTTGCAGGTCTCGAACGACTACGGGCTGGTCGCCAGAACCGCACGCGAGGGGGGAACCGATGGCCTCGCCGACATCACGCTGGAGATCGGCCGCCCAGTACAGGCGATGCTCGCGCAGGCTGGATCGGTGACTGACGCTCTGGAGGAGTGGGACGAAGCCGCCATCGAGTGGAAGTACGACGGTGCCCGCGTCCAGTTGCACCATGATCCGGACGGGATCGAGCGCGACGGGGGAGATACCACAACGGAAACCACTCGCGTATTCTCGCGGAACATGGAAGACGTCACCGCCGCGTTGCCCGAGGTCGTCGAGTTCGCCCAGGAGCGCTTCGACGTGCCGGTGATCCTCGACGGCGAGGTCGTCGCCGTGAATGACGATGGCGATCCCCTCCCATTCCAGCAGGTCCTGCGACGATTCCGCCGCAAGCACGACATCGAGGCCGCCCGCGAGGACGTCACGGTTCGCCCCTCGTTTTTCGACTGTCTCCACGCCGACGGCGAGGATCTGCTCGAGGACCCGCTCAGGCGGCGTCACGACCGACTGGCGAACCTCCTCGCCGACGGCCCCCAGCGCTCGACGCTCCGGATCAGCGACGACCCCGAGGAGATCGAGTCGATCGATGCGGAGGCCCTGGCCGCTGGACACGAGGGGATCATGCTCAAGGATCCCGACTCGACGTACTCCCCGGGCCGCCGCGGGAAGAACTGGCTCAAGCGCAAACCCGACGTCGAGACGCTCGATCTGGTCGTCACCGGCGCGGAGTGGGGCGAAGGACGTCGGGCAACGTTTCTCGGAACCTTCCTGCTCTCCGCACGAACTGGGGGTGGCTCCTACGAGACGCTCGGCAAGGTCGCGACGGGGATTACTGATGAGACGCTCGCCGATCTGACCGATCTGCTCGAACCCCACATTCGGAGTGAGGACGGCCAGACCGTCGAGATCGAGCCTGCTGTCGTCTTCGAGGTGGGCTACGAGGAGATCCAGTCCTCGCCGACGTACTCGTCGGGCTACGCGCTTCGCTTCCCCAGATTCGTCGGTGTGAGAGAGGATCTGGATGTAGAGGACGCCGACAGTCTGGAGCGGGTCGAAGGGCTGGCCGAGCGGGAGTGAGCATCGAGGGGGCTGAGCCAATCCTCGTAAAATCATCAACCATCGCCTGCGCTGATGAGAGACCAACAACTCACTCGTCGCCCACGCGGCTTTTTAGTCTCATTCCGAGTTTTATTACCCCTGTGACGACGATACAGAGGACCGTGAGTCCGATAACAGCGCGGAGTGCTGTTCGAGATACAGGAGACAACCACACCCCGATTTGGCCACCGAGGCCCAGTGGTCCGAACCAGTCGTGAGGTAGCGAGCCAACCGGGGGCGTCACCAGGACCGCATAGATGACCGATATCAGGACGATGGCACTGATTCCCCAGCCGATGAGATGGTACAGCAGGAGTGACTCCGAGTCAGTAGCATTGGCCTCCTCCTCCTCGGCAGTCTCAGTATTGCGTGACATTGGTCGGGTGTATTAGTCTGGTGGGCGGTCGCCGGCGGGACGCTTCGTTCGATTGAAATGAACGAACGTTGCACCGAAGAGGACGACGAGCGAAAAGAGGATATCGCCTGGTGACGTGACGTATGTCGGCAGTGCGACTGAGAGGGCACCGGGAACAACGAGCAAAAGGACAAACAATGCTCCTTCCACGAACCCGAATTTCTGTGGCAGCACTTCGGTCATCGGCGACCTGCGCGTCCGCTCACCTTGCTCGTGGACGAGCTCGATGAAACTAAATCCGTCCGGCATGATATTCGCCTCCCATTCACGTGGCCGAGGCCGAACGGTGTAGATACCGGTGAGCAACACTACAGGAAGGAACAGCCCTGCGAGCAGTCCCGGTACTGCGAATCCACCCACTTCAGTGAACGGAACGACAGCTGGATTCGACACATTGAGATCAGGCAGTAGCAGGCGATAGAGTGGTCCTGGTGTCACGGCGACGAAGGCCCCCGGCGCGATGAGGTTTCCTACAGGAGAGCCAATTGCCAACAGGGACAGTACCACGAAGTAGACGCTCGTGATGGTCGCTGCGACAAGCGTCGATCGGACCGCGATCGTAGTTGCATCCCCAGTGACAATGAATGGCGTGGCCACAATCGAGAGGAACCAGATGCTGAAACCCAGACCGAACGCGGCCCGGTGCGTGCGTGTAGAGCGCGGTGTGAAGTATCGGAGCCCGTCGGTAACCGACTGAGTCCGATTGATTCCGTTCGGCATCTATATGCATAGAAGTCATTTTCCACCAGTTATTAGCATTTTGTTCCGGTTTTGACACCCCCAGACCTGACAGGGGGCCTTTCTTTCCGAAATTATCTGTAATTAGCCCCCGCCGAGATCAGTGATATCGGTGCGAGGTCCGCATCCTGTATTCAGCACTGAGTTTCGATTAACTATCAAGTATGGCAACAGATCTGGGAAATTCTGGTTATTTGAGGCGCTCTCACCTAATGCTACAGAATATGAAGTTTATAGATATAGTTACTGTAGTGTAACACTACAGTTTTTGAAGTAAACGGTTAGCCATCGTGGCTCGTATCTGCCCGAAGCCGAACGCTTAACGAAACCCTCGACCATCGTGTACCCATGACCGTCACCTACCGCGATCTCACCATCGACTGGCTCGGCTACGCAACCGTTCGCCTCGAACACGAAGGAACCGTGGTGTACCTCGATCCGGGCCGCTACGGCGTGCTGACCGGCGAGTGGACACCGGACGGGCGTGACATCGGCCACCCACCGGCACAGGACTACGACGCGCAGGACGGCAATCTGGTCTGCATCACTCACGACCACCACTACGATTCCGACGGCGTTCGCCGGGTCGCGAGCGAGGACGCCACAGTCGTCGCCTACGACGCCGTTTACGCACCGGGGATCGACCGGGACGTGGAGCGACTGGAGGACCTACCCTACGACCTCATGCGGGTGGACGAGGAGACGGACGAGCTCGTCGAGGACGTGATCGTGAGAACGATCCCCGCGTACAACGAGCCGGACGGACCGAACGTCGACGCGAGCGGCGAGCCGATGCACCCCGAAGGGATCGGCGTGGGCTACCATCTCACACTCGGCAACACGACCGTCTTCTGGCCGGGTGATTCGGACGTGCTGGCGGGCCACGAGCAACTGGACGTCGACGTCTTCCTGCCCTCTATCAGCAAGAACTACACGATGGATCGCCACGATGCGGCCGACCTCGCCGAGGCGCTCGACCCGGACCTGACGCTACCGATCCACTACAACACGTTCGAGCAGTTAGAATCGGACTCCGAGGCGTTCGCGGTCGACGTGGCACGACGGGGCGTTCCCGTCGCGCTGGACGAATCCTGAAGAGCTAGATGATCCCCATCTCTTCGAGCCGGTCCGGAAGATAGGTATCCGTCACGAAGTCCAGCCCGCGCGAGGCCAGCGCCTGCTGTTCGGACTTCTTCCCGATATCCAGCTGGATCTCGATCTGTTCTTTCCAGTAGTCGGTCTGGAACCGCGGATCCTCGAGTTCGCTCTCCAGGGCGTTGATATCCGAATCCGAGAGCGGGTCGGTCGGCAGGTCGTAGTCGACGATATCCTCGGGACGGAGGCCGATGAACTGTGCCTCGGGCGTCGCCAGATACTCCGAGAGGTGGGCGGACTTGATCGAACCGTACGCGACCGAGCCGTAGATCCGGTAGGACCACGGGTCAGCGTCAGTGAACACGGTCACCGGCAGGTCGAGTTCGTCGTGGAACCGCTTCATCAGTCGCCGGGTCGCACGCGCGGGCTGGCCGCCCAGATGGACGACAATTGCATTGTACTCGTCGTCGAAGCCGTTCTCGACGAGCCGGTCGCGCATACCACCGGTCTCGACGGACAGCACGAAGTCGGCGTCACATTCGAGGAACTCGATCGTGTCCGGGTTGTTCGGGATCTGGTAGCCGCCCTGCCCGACGTCTTTCTGGCAGTGAATGTCGCGGTCTCCCCGCCGGGTCTGCTCACGGAGGAGCAGCGGGCCCATCACCTTCGCACCCGACTCCTCGGGGCGCATATGAAAGTCCTCGCGCCGGACCTCCGAGACGATTTCGAGGTCCTCGATGAGCTGGTTGGACTCGTCCTGGGTCGAGAACTGGGCTTCCTCGGAGTCCCACGACTCCGAGAGATAGTACAGTTCACGCAGGGTCGAGGAGCGATCCTCTTCGAGCTGATTGTCGAGGAACTCGATGGTGTAGGCTGCCTTGAGCAGTTTGCGCGCCCCGCGGATGCTGTTGGCCGAGCGCGTGCTCTCGCGGTCTCCATAGACCCAGACATCCGCGTCCTCGTCGTACTCGATGTTGGTCTTGGTCCGGGTCGGCAGCGTCATCCGTGGTATCTCTCCGCGGTCGAACTGGTCGTAAAAGTCCGCTGCGAGGTCGATCAACTTCTCCTGGGCTTCCGTGCTGGTATCTGAACTCATTGGTCGTTCACCGTCAGTTTCGCGTCTTCGACACCCTCTACCGTCACGTCGAACGTCGCATCGCTCCCGGTAACGTAGGAGAGCGTGGCCTCGTCCCCGCTATCGACTGTCGGCGACCACTTGACGAACCACTCGCCGTCCATCTCGACGACGGTCGCGTCGTCGGGGAGGTCGGTTGGCTCGGCCGTGACGATATCGGTCACCTCAAGGGACTCGTTCGTGGTCGAGTTGTTCTCGACGAGCAGGGTTACCGTACTCGTGTCCCCGTTCTCCTCGACTCCCCGCTCGACGAGCACGTTGTTCATGATCCGCGCGAGCGCGTCGTCGAAGTTCGGCTTCGACTGGCCCGTGACTTCCGAGACCTTCTCGGCCATCTCGGGCAGGATCTCCGCAAGGACATCCTGTTTCTTCTGGCGTTTCTGCATCGACTGGCGCTTCTTGAGGTAGCTCTTGAGTTCGCGGGCCGCCTCGCGGATCGCCAGTTCGATCTCGTCTTCGATCTCCGGGACGTTCGCGATGGCGTCCTTGGATTCGCTGGTGAAGGGAACGTTCGTCGAGGCGACGTGGATCATGATCACGACCGGCCCGTTCGGGACGCCGCTCCCGCCTGGCTGGTCGAGGTTGTAGTTTCGCCAGCCGATGTTCTTGATAACGTCCGTGGTCGCACACGCGCCGCGCTGGTAGACCAGCGGGACACGGTTGGCAAAGCGCAGGACCTCCGCGGATCCCTCGGCAGGCAGTTCGCCGCCGTAGGCGATCCCCGCCTCGACGATAAATGGGTCACCGCCGTGGACATCCGCATCTCGCGTCGACGCCGCGTAGAAGTCCGCGTCGTACTCCTTGCGAAGCCCCGCCTCGACCAGCGTGTCGCTGATCGGCGACAGGCAGTTCGTCGGCGGCGACATGATCGACGTTTCGCGCATGGCTTCCAGCAGTTCGCTGGCCGTGTCGCGGCTGTCCGCGATCGTCGAGACCTTCGGCGGATCGTCGGGTACAGTCTTCATCCGCTCCCAGACAGCCTCCAGCACGTTCTCACGGGCCGTCTCACCGAAGGTCACGTCGCCGTGTTCTTCGAGCATGTCCGCCGAGCGGTCGACGTACTCGCGCAGGCCGTCGTGGGTCGTCCGATCCCTGCTATCCGCGCTGTCGGCGAACTTCGCGGCCAGTCGGTCGGCGATCCCCTCGACCGCGGCGTCGTCCTTGCGCGTGCTCGTCGCGTCATCCACGATGCCGTAGAGATCTGGGGCGCGGCGTCCGGATTCCTCTTGGTCTCCGTCCTCGGCCTCCTCGTCCGTCTCCCTCGGGAGCAGTCCCTCGGTCACTGCTGTCCAGACTGCGGCGACGACGTTCTCGCGGACCGTCTCCCCGAGCGTCGTGTCGTACTCGTGGCCGATCTCGTTTGCGGCCTCGCGAACCGCCGCGACGACGTCGTGGTGCGCGATGGCCCCTCCCTCCGCGAGTTCGTCCTCGACGGCCTCCCCGAACGCCTCGGTCGCTTCGGGACTTTTTCCGTTCGTTGCTTCGATGACTGCCTCGCTGACCCCGGCTTCGTGTGCTCCCGGCGGCGTCCACGTCATCTCTCGACCGTAGTGGCGGTCACGGAACGCATCGATGACGCTGTCTGCGGTCTTTTTGCCCACGCGTGTGAACTCGTTCTGAAGGAAGCCCGACACTGAATGGGAGTCGGTCGCGTCGAGCATCTTCAGCACCGTCCCGAGTTCGACGCCGTGTGGGTGCGGGCGGATCTCCTCGGTCTCGTCCGGGAGTTCGGCTTCCTCCGCGCGCTCGAACTTGAAATGCTTCTGTGGCTCTTTCAACTCTACACGGGCGTGAGGGTTGACGACTGCGGTGTGTTTGATGTAGTCGTGGAGCTGCGAGCGCGCTCGCATGTTCGCTTCCATCTCAATCTCGATTCGTGTTCCGTGAGTGCGGTCCCACGAGGTGGTCTCCTCGGTACGGATTTCCGGCTCGTTCGTGTCCGTATCGATGACGAGCTCGAAGTACTCGGCTTCGGCCGAACCTTTCGTCCGGCTCGTGATCTTGGCCGGTTTGCCACTGGTAAGCTGGGAGTAGAGCACGGCCGCAGAGATACCGATCCCCTGCTGGCCGCGGCTGTTCTTGACGCTGAGCGCGCCCTCGTTGGCCACGACGAAGTTCTCGTCTGTGCCAGTTGCACCGGGAACCGAGATGTCGTATACGTACTCCGGCGGCTCGGTCTCCTCGACGCTCTTGACTGGTAGGAGACACATATCCGTCTCGGTGAGACCCTGCAGGTTCTCGATCGTCTCCCAGAGGCGTCCGAGTTGCTCGGTTGGGCGATGGTCCCCGTTGAGTAGGCCCATCTCTTTCAGGTTGTGGACGTACCGGGGCTCGGTGACGTATTCGCCAGCAAGCGCGTCCTCGATCACCGCCTGATAGTTTGCGGCGTGATCGAGGTCCGAGCCGACGCCAGCCCCAACGAGTAATCCGGGTATCGTGTCGGGGACCGTCCGGTTGCTCGTTTCACCAACGCGAACATCGTCAAGCAGACCCGTCGGGATCCGCTTGTATCCCTGTTCACCCGGCGTTCGTTTCTCGCTGAACACGTCCGCAATGTTCACGTCCTCACCGTACACCTTGGTCCGGTACGCAGTCGACGGATCATCGGCATAGCCACTGTTGTCCTCTCTTCGTTCGGTACTCGCGAGCACGCCGTGCATGTTCCAGAGGACCGAAAGCTGTCGAGCTAGCGTCTCACTAACCGTCGTATGTGAAAGTTCGTTACAGGGGTGAGAGTCCGAGCCATCGCCCTGGTACAGCGCTGCGATAAACCGCTGCTGGAGCGCTGGATCGATCTCGAACACGAAGCCCGGAATCCGCTTTTCGGTCGCCCCTGAACCACACGCCGCTTCCAGAAACATCGCGAGCGGCGAGCCAAAGGCCTTCACTCGGGTCGAATTTCGCTCGCGCTGGACAGTCGTCGACGAGCCCGTGATGCCAGCAACCGCCGATTCGGTCGCCTCGATCAGCCCATCCTCGTGTGAGCCAAACGTAAACCCGACCTGTCGGTCACCGACGTGTCCTTCGGAAACGTAGTACGCCAGCAGTTCGACAAGGGCATCATCGACCGGCAGCGTAACCGGCATCGTCGACTCTTTCCCACCGACCTGGTACGTTTTCAGCTCACAGTCGGCTGCCTTCTCCTCCCAGCCGAGTTTGAGTACCGTCTCGGCTGGCAGGTAGCCGTCCTTAATATAGTTTTGCTCGACGCTGTCCCGGAGGATCTCGACACCGTTGTGAGTGTAATAGTAGCGTCTCCGGTTGCTGTCTTCGGAGGGCTTCTTTCTGATCGTCTCCTGGGACCGGAGTTCTGCGATCGTCTCCCGGTCGAAGCCGTAGACATACACTCGGCGGCCCTCCAGTTGTTCGGGCGAGAGGTGTTCGAGAACGTTAACCGAGTCCACTCGTTCGTCGGGTCCTGGAAGACGTCGTGGCGTCAGAAGCGAGTCGCCTGCCTCGATTTCGCCTGCTGCAAGCTCTTTTGTCTCGCCGTCTTTCGTCACCGAAAACAGGCTGTGATCGCCCGTCACCTCGACGGTTCGGCCCTTCTCGGTCGTGATCTCGTACGTCCGGGCATCGGTCTCGTGCCGGATCGCGTGGGTGACTGGTTCCCACGTCATCTCGTAGGTTTCGCGGTTGAACGCTGGAGCTTTGATGTCATCCGGAATCGTTGCAGTTTCGGCCCCATCGTCGCCGAGGTACCGATCACAGAGGTCGCCGATCGGTACGAACTCGACCTCGCCATCACGTTTGACGAGCAGGCGCTGACCACGTGTCAGGGACTGTTCTCGCTTGTGAAATCGGCTGCCGTACAGCAGTTTCCCGAAGACTTTCGGGAGCTGTTCTTTTGTGATCCCGGGCCCGTTGTCCTCGACGATCAGCGTGTAGTAGTCACCGGCTTCCTGAATCTCGACGTAGATGTCGGGGAGAATACCGGCTTCCTCGGCGGCGTCCAGCGAGTTGTCGACCGCCTCCTTGACAGCGGTGACGAGCCCGCGAGCGCCGCTGTCGAAGCCGAGCATGTGTTTGTTCTTCTCGAAGAACTCGGCAATCGAGATTGCCCGCTGGCTTTCCGCCAGCTCCTCGGCGATGCCCTCGTCCTCGCCGAGCGTCTGTTGAAACGAAGTCATTACGGGACGGTTAGCAGTGGGGACAATAAAACCCATTCGTTGGCGGAGTGAAAGTGAAACTTCCCGGGTCGGTTCGCAACGCTCGATTCCGGACCGTCATCCTGACGTAAGCTCATCTTAAATGTGTTGTGGCCGAACGCGCTCGCGCGCGTACGTGACCTTTATGACCCCCGGAAGACTAGACGCTAACAGATTTTAATGTCCGAGGAAACGGAGTACGGCGCTGGACAGATACAGGTCCTCGAAGGACTCCAGGCTGTCCAAAAGCGCCCTGCGATGTATATCGGTTCTACAGACTCTCGGGGGTTGCACCATCTCGTCTACGAGGTGGTCGACAACTCCATCGATGAGGCACTGGCTGGCCACTGTGATTCGATCACGGTGACGATCCACGACGATGACTCGGTCTCGATCAGCGACGACGGTCGCGGAATCCCCGTCGATACCCACGAGAAACACGACCGACCAGCCCTGGAGGTCATCATGACCGTCCTCCACGCCGGAGGGAAGTTCGACAACAAATCCTACCAGGTCTCGGGTGGACTCCACGGCGTCGGCGTCAGCGTCGTCAACGCGCTCTCGAAGTGGCTCGAAGTCGAGGTGCGCCGCGACGGCGCCGTCTGGAAACAGCGCTTTGACCACGGCGAACCCGAATACGGCGTCGAACGGGTTCGTGATCTCGAACCGGACGAGGAGACTGGAACGGAGATCCGCTTCTGGCCCGACGACGAGATTTTCGAGACCGGCGAGTTCGAGTACTCGACGCTGGCCAACCGGCTCCGGGAGCTGGCCTTTCTCAACTCCGGCGTCGAAATCAGTCTGCAGGACGACCGCGACGGCGAGACGGACACCTTCCGCTACGAGGGCGGGATCCGCGAGTTCGTCGAGTACCTCAACGAGACGAAAACCCGGCTCCACGAGGACGTCATCTACTTCGAGGCCGAGGAAAACGACATTCAGGTCGAGGTCGCGATGCAGGCAACCGACGAACTACAGGGCTCGATTCATGCCTTCGCCAACAACATCAACACGCGCGAGGGCGGGACGCATCTGACCGGCTTCAAAACGGCGCTAACCCGCGTCGTCAACGACTACGCCAAGTCGAACGACCTGCTCAAGGACCTCGACGAGAACCTCAAGGGAGAGGACATCCGCGAGGGACTCACCGCGGTCGTCTCGATCAAACACCCCGACCCGCAGTTCGAGGGCCAGACGAAGACGAAACTCGGCAACAGCGAGGTTCGGGGCATCGTCGAGGGGACGATGCACGACGGTCTCGGAACGTTCTTCGAGGAGAACCCGGATATCGCGACCGCAGTCGTCTCGAAAGCGGTCGAAGCGGCCAAAGCACGAAAGGCCGCAAAGAAGGCAGAGGAACTGACACGCCGGAAGAGCGCACTCGACTCGACGGCACTCCCCGGGAAGCTGGCCGACTGCCAGACACGCGACCCGAGCGAGTCCGAACTATTTATTGTGGAGGGTGACTCCGCAGGCGGGAGCGCCAAACAGGGCCGGAATCCCGAGTTCCAGGCGATCCTCCCGCTGGGCGGGAAGATCCTCAACGTCGAGAAACACCGGCTCGATCGGATCCTCGAAAACGATGAGATCCGGAACATGATCACCGCCATCGGCGCAGGGATCGGCGACGAGTTCGACATCGAGGAGTCCCGCTACGAGAAGATCGTGCTGATGGTCGATGCCGACGTCGATGGGGCCCACATCCGGACGCTGCTTTTGACGCTGTTCTATCGACACCTGAAGCCCCTGCTCGAAGCGGGCTACGTGTACGCCGCGCAACCGCCGCTCTACCGGATCCGGTACAACGGCAACACCTACGACGCGATGACCGAGGTAGAACGCGAGGAGATCATCGAGGAGAAATGTGACGGCAATCCGACGCAGGTCCAGCGGTTCAAAGGCCTGGGTGAGATGAACCCCAAACAGCTCTGGGCGACGACGATGAACCCGGAGAACCGTGTGCTCAAGCAGATCACAATCGAGGACGCCGCAGCAGCGGACAAGATGTTCTCAGTGCTGATGGGCGACGCCGTCGAACCGCGCAAGGAGTTCATCAAGGAACACGCGCCGGAAGCAGAGTGGGTTGACATCTAATGGAGGTTCTACTATGAGTTCAGACGTACCCGATCCGACGGACGTCGACGCCGCGCGCGTCGAGCACGTCCGCGTCGAAGACGAGATGGAGCAAAGCTACATCGACTACGCGATGAGCGTCATCGCGGGCCGCGCCCTGCCGGATGTCCGTGACGGGCTGAAACCCGTCCACCGGCGGATCCTCTACGCGATGAACGAGATGGGTGTGACGAGTCGATCTTCACACCGCAAGTCATCCTCGGTCGTCGGTGAGACGATGGGTGATTACCACCCTCACGGAGACAAGGCGATCTACGATACGCTGGTGCGGCTCTCACAGGACTTCTCGATGCGTCATCCGCTCGTCGACGGGCAGGGGAACTTCGGATCGATGGACGGCGACCCTGCGGCCGCGATGCGCTATACGGAGGCCCGAATGGGGGCGCTCGCCGAGGAGTTGCTGGCCGATATCGACAAGGACACAGTCGACTTCCAGTCCAACTACGACGACCGGCTGACCGAGCCAGAGGTCCTCCCGTCTGCATTCCCGAACCTGCTCGTCAACGGCTCCTCGGGGATTGCGGTCGGGATGAGCACGAACATCCCGCCGCACAACCTCGGAGAGGTAATCGACGCGACGGTCGAGTTGATCGACAACCCTGACGTCGGAATCGACGGGCTGATGGACCATATCAAGGGTCCCGACTTCCCCACCGGTGCGAACATCGTCGGGCGGGACGCCATCTACTCGGCGTACTCGACCGGACGCGGACGGATCCGCGTGCGTGCAGAGATGGAACTCGAAGAGACCGAGACCGGCCGCGACCGGATCGTCGTCACCGAGATCCCGTTCCAGGAGAACAAGGCGCGGATGGTCGAACGGATCGCCGAGGACATCAACGAGGGCAAGATCGAGGGCGTCAGCGACCTGCGCGACGAGTCCGACCGGAACGGCGTCCGCGTCGTTATCGAGTGCAAGCGCGGTGCAAACGTCGAGCTGGTGAAAAACCAGCTACTGGAGAGCCACGTCGAACGGACCTTCGGCGTGATCAACCTCGCGCTGGTCGACGGCCAGCCACGGGTGCTGACGCTGAAGGAGACGCTCGAACACTACGTCGAGCATCGAAAAGAGGTCGTCAGACGCCGCAGCGAGTACGACCTCGCCGAGGCGGAGGATCGCGCTCATATCCTCGAAGGCCGTCTGCACGCGCTCGAACACGTCGACGACGTCGTCGAGGCGATCCAGGATTCGGAGGACCGTGACGCCGCGAAAACACGCCTGCGCGAGGACTTCGAGTTCTCCGAGGAGCAAGCCGACCACGTCGTCAGAATGCAACTGGGGAGCCTGACCTCGCTCGAAAGCGAGGAGATCGAACAGGAGTACGAGAGCGTTCAGGCGACGATCGAACGGCTTGAGACGATCCTCGATGACGAGAGCGAACTGCTCTCCGTCATCAAAGAGGAACTGCTGGAGATCAAAGACGAGTACGCCAACGATCGCCGGACGAAGATCATCGAGGACGTCGGGACGGTCACCCACGAGGACCTCATCGCGGAGGAGGAGGTCGTCGTCGTCATCACGGAAGACGACTACGTCAAGCGAATGCCCGCCGCAAACTTCGACCCGCAGGGTCGCGGTGGGAAGGGGATCATTGGCGCTGACGTCAAGGCCGAGGATCGGGTCTCGAAGGTGTTCCGGGCGAACACCCACGATTATCTCCTGTGTTTCACTAACCACGGACAGGTCTACCAGCTCAAGACCTACGAGATTCCCGAGATGGGCCGGACGGCCCGTGGCAAGTCCGCGATAAATCTGATCGACCTGGACGACGGCGAAGAGATCACTGCCGTCGTGGCGACCGACGAGTTCGAGTCCGACGAGTGCGTCACGATGGCGACCCGGGACGGCTACGTGAAACGTACCGCAGCGACCGAGTTCGAGAACGTCCTCTCGACCGGTATCATCGCAGCGAACCTCGAAGACGGCGACGAACTCGTCGATGTTGCGGTTACCGATGACTCGAAGGATATCGTACTCGCCACGGAAGGCGGGATGACGATCCGATTCGATGTGGGTGATGTCCGGCAGATGGGGCGGAACGCTCGCGGTGTCGGCGGCATCAAGCTACAGGACGGCGATCGGGTCGCCGGAATGGTGGCAACGGATGAGGACGACGAGAACTCGTTGCTGACTGTAACACAGAACGGCTACGGAAAGCGCACGCCGCTCTCCGAGTACCGCTGCCAGTCCCGGTACGGAAAGGGGCTGATCGATATCAAGACGGGCGAGCGAAACGGTCCGGTGACGACCGTCAAGTCCGTCAGCGAAGACGATCATCTCGCCCTGATGAGCGAACGCGGACAGATCATGCGGATCCCGGCCGCCGACATCTCGCAAGTCGGCCGGAACACGATGGGCGTGACCGTGATGGACGTTGAAGAAGGCGATGCCGTTGCGAGTGTCGACGTGCTCCCCGCGGCCGACAATCAGTAGATCCGCTTTCCGAGCGCACTCGTCACCAGTTCTGTGGCCAGTTCCGCCGTCTCGTTGGCTTCGTCCAGAATCGGGTTCACTTCGACGACTTCTATCGAGCGTAGCGACGCATCGTCGCGTTCGGCGACCTGTTCCATGGCGGCGTGTGCCTCTCTGTATGTCGCCCCGCCACGCACGGGTGTCCCGACACCGGGTGCGATCTGCGGGTCGAGCCAGTCCATGTCGAGACTGACGTGAAAGCCGTCGACGCCATCGGTTGCAGTCGCCAGTGCGTCGGCGACGACATCGGTCAGCCCACGCGTATCGATCTCCGACATCGTGAACACGGAGATGTCGCTCTCGCGCAGAAGCTTGCGCTCGTGTTCATCGAGAGTCCTGACGCCGACGATAGCGACGTTTTCCTCCCGCAGACCGTCCGCCCGTGCCCAGTCCATCTCCCCGAACTCGCCATATCCAAGCAGGCCAGCCAATGGCATCCCGTGGACGTTCCCGGATGGGGACGTACTCGGCGTGTTGAAATCGCCGTGGGCGTCGAACCAGACGGCACCCATCGGGGACTCCCGCGTCGCGCCGTTGACCGTCCCGATTGCCACCGAGTGGTCGCCCCCCAGCAACAGCGGTATTTCGCCGCTTTCGACCGTGTCCTTGACCTCGGCTTCGATTCGTTCACAGACCTCACGGGTCTCCTCTAGGTGGCGTGCATTCGAATCGGTCGCTCGCTGACTCTGTCCAGCAGTCCGAGCGACAAAGAGATCCCCGACGTCGGTCGTTTGTCTCCCCGATTCGTCGAGACGGTCCCCGAGCCCCGCGTATCTGATCGCCGAAGGCCCCATGTCGACGCCGCGCCTGTTGGTCCCGTAGTCCGTCGGCGCGCCAATGATCCGAACGGTACGTTGCATACACGGGGCTACACATACCGACAGTATAGTTGTGCGGTGTAGTGATACAATTGAGTCATCTAATACCGGACCGAACGACGGTAGATATACAAGTTAGCCGGGGCTAATTCACACTACGATGATGCTCAGCGACGTCATGGAAGATTATCTAAAGGTGATCTATCACCTGCAGCAAGACCGTGAGGGGCGAATCAAGACCTCGGAGATCGCTGAGTATCTCGATGTCACGTCACCGACAGTCACCAGCATGATCGACAAACTCGAAGAGCGAGGACTGGTCGATCGTGAGAAGTACAAAGGAGTCGTGCTGAGCGAGGATGGTGAGCGTGTCGCACTCGAAGTAGTCCGTCATCATCGACTCCTCGAAGCGTATCTCACCGAACGACTGGATTACGACTGGAGCGAAGTCCACGAGGAGGCGGATCGACTCGAACACCACATCAGCGAGAAGTTCGAGGAACGCGTCGTCGAAGCGCTCGGCGATCCAGAGGTCGATCCCCACGGCGATCCGATCCCCAACGCGGAACTCGATCCCCCCGTGGAGGGCGAGGGAGCTCGGCTCACGGAATTCGGTGAAGGAGACCGCGTCGTAGTCGACCGCATTAGCGATCAGGATCCGGCCGTGTTGCAGTACCTGTCAGATCATAGTATCGACCCCGGCGTCGAGCTAGAGGTCAACGAAGTTGCGCCGTTTGGAATGGTAACCGTACAGGTCGCCAACGAGACCGTATCACTGCCTGAGCGTATCGCAGCACACGTCGAGGTAGATGAGCGGTCTACTACCCGAGCGACGAACTGAGGCTGTGTAGTAAGCAGACCTGTGTTTTCGGAATACGTATGATTGCTAACCGTTTGCCAGGGTTTGATGGACGGTCGGCGTACTTCGAAAGGAAAACGGCCCTATTCGCCGCATTTAAGAGGATCTGTTTCGAATAATTCGGTATGTCATCAATTGAACTGACTCCCAGCCAGAAAACGATCCTCACGGCGCTGATCAATCTCCACGGGGAGGCCGAAGACGCAGTCAAGGGCGAAGACATCGCAGAGGAAGTAGACCGGAACCCGGGGACGATCCGCAACCAGATGCAGAGCCTGAAAGCGCTCCAGCTGGTCGAGGGAGTACCCGGACCGAAAGGCGGTTACAAACCGACTGCCACCGCCTTCGAGGCCCTCGATATCCAGCGAATGGATGAACCGGCATCGGTGCCGCTCTCTCACGAGGGCGAACCGGTCAAGGACGCCAACATCAGCGAGATTAACCTCAGTAGCGTCCACCACCCCGAACTCTGTCGAGCAGAGATCCATCTGCAGGGATCCTCGCGCGATATTCACGAAGGCGACGACGTCACCGTCGGCCCGACGCCGCTCTCGAAGCTACTGATCGAGGGGACAGTCGACGGCAAGGACGACACCAACAACATACTGATCCTTCAGCTAAACGAGATGGTTGCACCGGCCGGAGAGCCCGAACACTAGCATCGTCTCTTTCCGGTATTTTCAGTCTCAGCTACCGTGTGGTACACCCTCACTATCCGATGTCCGATCCAAAGCCTTTGTATCGGAGGGTTGCTGAGTAGGAGCCATGACGGACACGGTCGTTGTACTCGGTGCTGGCTACGCGGGTGCTGGCGCGATACAACAACTCGAAAAAGAACTGAGTGGCACTGCGGATCTCGTCTGGATCTCGAACACCGACTATCATCTAGTTCTACACGAATCCCACCGCTGTATTCGTGATCCGGCAGTACAGGAGAGCATCAAGATCCCAATCGAGGAGATCAAATCGCCGGGTACGACGTTCATCGAGGATGAGGTCGTCGGTATGGACGTCGATAAGCGCGTGATCGAACTGGCAGAGAGCGACCCAGTCGAGTACGATTACACACTCGTTGCGCTCGGCAGCCAGACGGCGTACTACGGGATTCCAGGTATCGAGGAGCATTCCCTCACTCTGAAAAGTCTCGATGAAGCCCTGACGATCCACGAGCGAGTGAAGGAAGCAGCAGAGAGCGCGACGCGAAGCGATCCCGCACACGTCGTCGTCGGCGGTGCTGGTCTCTCGGGGATCCAGACTGCAGGCGAAGTCGCAGAGTTTCGCGACATCCACAACGCACCGATCGAGATCTCGCTCGTCGAGGCGCTCGAAGAGATATTCCCGTCGGGATCGGGTGGGATCCAACAGGCCCTCCGCGAGGAACTCGAAGACGCTGGTGTCCAGATCCTGACTAACGATCCGGTCACGGAAGCCGACGAGTCAACGATCCACTTCGACGAGCGTAATCCCGTCGAGTACGACGTGTTCGTCTGGACTGGCGGTATCACTGGGCGTGACGCACTCGAAAGCGCCGACGTCGAAAAGGAGCACAACCGTGTCAACGCCGAGTCGACGTTCGAGACGAGCGACGAGCGGGTCTTCGCTATCGGGGACAGTGCGATCATCGACCAGGGCCAGATGCCCGCACCGCCGACCGCACAGGCGGCCTGGCAGGCTGCGGAAGTCGCCGGGAAGAACATCGCCCGTGCGATCGAGAACCGACCGCTAGAGACCTGGACCCACAAGGACAAAGGAACAGTTATCTCGATCGGTGAGGACGCCGTCGCAAGTGACGTGATGTTCATGCCGATCGAGACGTTCGGCTCCGTCCCGGCCCAGACACTCAAGAAGTTCATCGCGGCGCGCTGGATCGCGGATCTGACCTCCTGGTCGCGCGCGAAAGACGCCTGGAGCGATCTCTAGGAGCCGAACCGACCTACAGCGACAGGCCTGCGTGCCACCGATCGACGCCCTGCTCGGCTTTGATCTCATCCATCCTCTGTAACAGTTTGACCGCGAGCGATGCCGTTTCGGCTGCCTTGCGTTCACCCTCCGTTCTAAACTCGCCCGTCTCCCGGTTCGCATAGACGGTACAGACCGCGCCTGCCCTGAGCCCGTACACGCTCGCCAGGGTCAGGATCGCGCTGGCTTCCATCTCGATGTTAGCGACGTTTGCCTCACGCAACTCTTCGACCAGCCGATCACTGCCCGCAGCCTCGAAGCCGTCGAAGCCGGGACGCCCCTGACCGGCGTAGAAACTATCGGCGCTCATCGTCACGCCGGTATGGTACTCGTGACCCAGTCGCTCCGCAGCGGCGATCAGCGCCGAAACGACCTCGTGATCCGCGGCCGCGGGGTAGTCCTCGCGAACGTACTCATCGCTCGTGCCCTCCTGTCTGACCGCGCCGGTCGTAATGATCAGGTCGCCGACCGACATCTCGGGCTGGAGTGCGCCACACGAGCCAACTCGGATGAACGTCTCCACTCCCGTTCGTGCCAGCTCTTCGACGGCGATTGCGGCCGACGGCGAGCCGATCCCAGTGGAGGTGACGCTGATCGGCGCGCCGTCGTACGTGCCGGTTTCGGTCACGTACTCGCGATGGCGACCAACCTCCTCGCTGTCCTCCCAGAGAGCCGTTATTTTTGAGACGCGCTCGGGGTTGCCGGGAAGCAGGACAGCCTCGGCGACATCGTTGGGCCCGACTTCGAGGTGGTACTGGAGTTCGTCGTTTGGGTCTTCACTATCGCCCGGTACGTCATTGTCGCCGCCCGCAGAATCTCCTCGGTCATCAGACATGGACCGACGTTTGTCACGAACCAGTAAATAATTCCGTGCCCGTCGCTACTCCAGCGTCCCTCGTTGCCGCTACTCCAGCATCCCCCGGTGGATCGTGTTCGGGATCAGTTCGCCGAGTGTGTACGTCGAGACGCTATCGCCGTCATCACACAGTATCTCGAGATCTTCCGGACAGAACTCCGCGAGACTCTGTCGACACATTCCACATGGAGTGACGCCGTCTAGCTCGCTTGAACTCACTGCGATACGGTCGAACGTCCGATAGCCTTCACGTACCGCCTCAGACAGGGCCAATTCTTCGGCATGGACGCTGTTCGAGTAGTTCGCGTTCTCTATGTTACAGCCGGTAAAGATCGTCCCGTCGCTCGTTTCGAGCGCCGCCCCGACGTGATACTCGGAGTAGGGCGCGTACGACGACTCGCGGGCCTCGCGAGCCAGTTCGATCAACTCGTTCATGGACCCGAGTTAGCGGAGTACTCACAAGTAGTCTACGGCACTGCTACCTCGCGGTACCATGCCACAGCTACCGGCTGGCTTCGATTGCGTCCGCGACGACCGCGCGCGTCGTCTCCACGATACGGTCTATGTCGTCGCTTTCCGCATAGAACCGTACGTACTCTTCGGTCCCGCTGGGCCGGACCAGTACCCACGAGGCGTCCGGGAGCTCGATCCGGACGCCGTATTCGGTTGAAACGTCACCGTCCGGAAACTGATCGGGGAGTTCACGTCCGATACGCTCCATCGCGGGCGTTTTTGCGGCATCCGGACACGGAACGCTGATCTTCCGGTAGGGGCGTTCGGTGATGGGTTCGACGAGCGTCGCCACGTCACCCGCGGAGGCGACGAGTCCGGTCAGTACGGCCGCGCTGGCCACGCCATCGATCCAGCCGCCGAGTGCAGTATGAATGTGCTTCCACGGCTCTGCGGCGAAGACCACGTCGGTCTCCCCAGTGCCGGCATCACGCTCGCGGGCAATCCCCTCGTGGAGCGCACCGAGGCGAACCCGCTCAGTGCGCCCCCGTTCCTCGCGGACGACCTCGTCGATCCGGGCCGATGCGTTGGGTGTCGTGACTACCACGGGATCCTCGCTCTCGCTATCGGCGACATAGTGACGTGCTAGAACGGCGAGGATCGTGTCCTCGTGGACGACATCGCCGCCCGGGCCGACGATGACGATCCGGTCGCCGTCCCCATCGTGGCCGATACCCATGTCGAACTCGCCGTCCCTGATGAACGTGCGCAAATCCGTGAGCGTCTCCGGCGTCGGTTTGCTCTCACGCCCCGGAAAGGTCCCGTCGACGTTCGCGTTGAGCGTGACGACGTGTGCCCCCAGCGCACGCAGTACTTGTGGCGTAGCCAGGCTTGCTACACCGTTCCCACAGTCGACGACGACAGAGACACCAGTGAGCGGTTCGTCGTTGTCCACACCCAGTGTTTCGACGGCGTACTCGGCGATCCGGTCGCGGTAGGTGCCGAGTTCGTCGGCCAGTCCCGACGTTCCGAACTCGTTCCAGGCCGCCGGTTCGCCGGTCTCGGTGACGAGTCGTTCGATCTCTCCTTCGGCCCCACTGTCGAACTCCTCACCATCTTCGAACAGTTTGATGCCATTGTCGGTCGGCGGGTTGTGACTCGCCGTGATCATCACGCCGTATCGTCCTTGCGAACAGAATGCGAGCGCCGGAGTCGGTAGTTCCCCCACGCGCAGGACGTCGACGCCAGCGCTGGTGACGCCCGACTCGACCGCCGCGACGAGAGATTCGCTTGTCTCGCGGCCGTCCCAGCCGAGTACGACTGTCGGTACGACGTCGGTCTCGACGTCGCGAATGTAGCTGCCGAGCGCCTGTCCGACTGACAGCGCCAGCCCGGGTGTGACCCGATCCCGTACCGGTCCGCGTATTCCTGCAGTCCCGAACAGATCCATGTCTACAGTTGCGGCCCGGACATACCTAAACACCAGCGGAACAGTACGACGACAGCTGACTGGAACGGCCGGGTTTAACTACGGCTGGCGGGTAGGGTCGGGCATGACCGTTGTTGCCGTCCCCGCGACGCTCCCACACCCCGACCTCGTGGTGTCAGATCTGCCGGATACGTCACCGCTCTCGGCCGACGAATCGGCCGAGCTGTACGCGGCGATGTTCAAAGACGTCGTCCGCGCCGCGGACGCGAGCGGTGGCGAACTGCTCGTGAACTACCGTGCGGCAGACGACCTTCCCGACCGTTACGATAGTGATCCCGAGGCGGAACTCCGGGCGCTCACCGCAGAGGCTGTCAACGACATCGCTGACGTCCGTTTCGAGGTACAGGTCGGATCGAACCGGGCCGCCCGCGTGGGTAATACGATTACTCACCTGCTCGACGAAGAGGGGGTCCGCTCCGCAGCCGTCGCCGATCCGCGCGCACCCCTGCTCGGTCGGTCACAGATAGACAGCGCGGCGATGAAGCTCCGAACCAACGAACTCGTGCTGGGTCCGGCCGCGGGCGGACGCATCTACTTCGCGGGCTGTACCGAGCCCATCGACTTCGAGGACGCATATCGACCGCCAGCGCTGGAAACGTTCTCGGTCAGGGGACACGACGCCGGCCACGACATCGAGTTCGTCGAATCGCTTCCGGTCGTCGAGGACGGTGACGACCTGCTGACGCTTTGCTCGCGGATCCGCTCGCGCGTCACGGCCGGGCGTATCGTGCCGCAGTATACGACGGAACTACTCGACGACCTCGGGCTGTTCGTAACTGACGAGGACGGCGAGGCGGTTCTGGGACGCGAGTGATCGGTCGGGCGAATCCGTTAGTTCTTAACCATCAGCCGGTATACGATGATATGTGGTGGGGTGGCAGAGCGGCCTATTGCGCCTGCCTTGAGAGCAGGTATCCTCACGGATTCCTGGGTTCAAATCCCAGCCCCACCGTTGCTGTCGCGAACAAATCCGTGAGCGACAGCATCGTTCCTTGGATTTGAACGATATCAGTCGCGCACAGCGAAGCGAGCACGTCTGAGGGTGGTTCAAATCCCAGCCCCACCGTTGCTGTCGCGAACAAATCCGTGAGCGACAGCATCGTTCCTTGGATTTGGAGGTACGGAACGAGGGAGCTTGCGACCGAAGTTCAGGTGGTTCAAATCCGTGTAGAGCGTTACCTGTCGGCGGTAAGACCGTCTCGATCGGCCACCGGTGTTGCGTTCTCGCGAACTTCTTCGTACTGTTCGGTCGCCCATTCGACGGCGGCATCGGATTCGTTAATGATCAGCCCCTTGATACCGTGGTCGGTGTAGACGATCAGCCCCGCATGAGAGTTGTCGCCGATCCAGAGACCGTACTCGAAGGGGATCGGTCCAGCGAACAGCGACACCAGTTCCCGTTCGGCATCTGACCGTTCTGTCGGGGGATACAGCGTGGATAGCTGCTTGTAGATGTCAGGAGTCGTCACCATTTCGAGGGTGGTTCCGCTCTTTGCTGCCCGTTCTGGAACGGCGTCGGCATAGCCCGAGATCGCCCGTGGGGCGAATCCTCTGATCCGGGAGGCCTCATCGATACGGGCGAGAAACTCCTCGATTACGGCATCAGGTACCGGGTCAGTCGCTTCGTGTGCGACTGCACCATCCAGCATTGCCGGGCCGACGCTTCGAACATCGCAAAGTGGATCGAGAACGTCGCCTACCGCCTGTAACCCCTCGAGTGATCCCACGAACTGCTCGTAGCTGTTGTGCGCATAGTATCCAACGGTGGTTGCTCGCCACTCTCCGTCGACATACTCGACGAGTCCCACCTGTTCGAGTTCCCGAACGATATCGTCGAGTGTCGAACGCGGTGTATCGAGACGGTCAACTAGCTCCCCTTTCGCTCCGGGATCCCTGACGATCGCGTCGAGACAGTCCCAGCGTCCGTTGACGATTCCGGCGATCTCGTGTGATGGTCTCTCTGACATGATGTGTGACGAGTGGCCTCGGAACGTTGCCGGGTTTTTCGCACCCCCTGTTCGTTACCGCATCCCCTGCCAAATCCCCGACAGTTGCCGATTGAGTAGGGTGTTATACGTGGTGGATAATATAAGATTGGTCCCCGCAAGCGCTCGGCCCTCGAAGATGACCTCCCTTGGCCGAACTTACTTATCCTGTGGGTAGCAACCGCATGGCAATGGACCCAGCTCCCGGTGCGTCGATACTGGTTGTGGACGACGAAGAGCGGGTCGCTGATCTCTATGCGTCACACCTCGCGGATACCTATCACGTCGAAACGGCTTACAGCGGGAGCGCTGCACTCGAACTGATCGACGACACGTTCGATGTCGTCCTGCTCGATCGCCGGATGCCGGAACTGACCGGTGACGAGGTGCTCGACCGGATCAGGAGTGATGGCTACGAGGGCAAAGTCGTGGTGGTGACTGCTACCGACCCCGATTTCGATATTCTGGAGATGCCATTTGACGAGTACGTAGTAAAACCGGTCACGGGTGAGACGATCGGGAAAGTCGTCGAAACACAATTGTTGCTCGACTCTTACGAGATGCGGCTCAACGAATACTTCAGGATCAAGTCGAAGCTGAGCGCACTGGAACGGACGAAATCACAGTTCGAGCTGGAAGAAGACGACCGCTACGAGGAGCTGACGGTTCTTGCAACATCCATCAGGGATGACCTCGAAGAGATGCTCGCGGAGCACGACGAACTCGGGTTTGCCGACCGAGAATTTCTCGATGAGTAGGGACTGACTGGCCGCGAGTGTCGCCCCCACCGGCAAAGGGTTCAAGTGCTCGTCACGAGAGATACGGACTGATGCTACACGTGAGGATTCGGGGAGGGGGTCGTGGGTGAGCGATCGCGAGCGGATCACGATCGGCGAACTGAGCGCGCCTGCAGGAGACGACGAGCCCGGAGAGCCTGTGCGGCTTCCGGTCGTCGACGTGCTTACGGGCCGTGGATTCGTCACCGGAAAGAGCGGGTCGGGGAAGTCAAACACAGCAAGCGTCGTCATCGAGGAACTGCTCGACGCGGGATATCCCGTCCTGATCGTCGACACTGATGGCGAGTACTACGGCCTCAAAGAGGAGTACGAGCTACTCCACGCGGGCGCTGACGAGGAGTGTGACATCCAGATCGGGCCCGCCCACGCGGAGCGGATCGCCACGCTCGCGCTCGAAGAGAACGTACCGATCATCCTCGACGTCTCGGGCTATCTCGACGAGGATGTCGCCGACGAACTTCTGCGTGAAACGGCCAGACACCTATTCACCAAAGAGAAGAAGCTCAAGAAGCCGTTCTTGCTCGTCGTCGAGGAGGTCCACGAGTATCTCCCACAGAAAGGCGGCGGTGGCGAGACCGGCAAGATGCTGATCAAGATCGGAAAGCGCGGCCGAAAACACGGGCTGGGGATCATGGGGATCAGCCAGCGTCCTGCGGACGTCAAAAAGGACTTCATCACGCAGGCCAACTGGCTCGTCTGGCACCGGCTCACCTGGGACAACGACACCAAAGTCGTGGGGCGGGTCGTCGACAGCGAGTATCAGGAGGCCGTAGCAGACCTCGGCGATGGCGAGGCGTTCGTCCAGACCGACTGGACCGAGGTCGACGTCCGGCGGATCCAGTTCCGCCGCAAACGCACCTTCGATGCGGGCGCGACGCCCGGCCTCGACGATTTCGAGCGCCCGGAGCTGAAGTCAGTCAGCGACTCGCTGATGGACGATCTCGCCGAGCTAACTGAAGAGGAAGAACAGCGCTCTACAGAGCTGGCCGATATGCAACAGGAGCTGGACAAAAAACGGGCGAAGATCGACCAGCTCGAATCCGAGCTGGAAAAGGCCCGGGACGTCTCGAACGCGGCCAGACAGCTGGCAAACGCCTTCTCCCGTGGCGATGCCACGATGACTGCGGAGGACGTCGAGGCGCGACTCGTCGCCAAAGACGATCGGATCGAAGAGCTCGAAGAACAGGTCGAGTCCCTGCAAGCCACACTGGACGAGGCTCACGAGCATATTGCCGAAGTGGAAGCCGAAAACCAGCGACTGCGGGAGTCGACTGCGACGCTCGATTTCGTCAGTGGCGAGTCGCCAGTCGTCCAGACGTCGTTTGCTGGATCCGACTCCGCTTCTAACGATGAGGATCACCCCCAACCGATCGCAGAAGACGCCGACAACCCGACGACTACGGAACCGTCCGAAACTCCTGATGAGGAAGTCGAGACGAATCAATCCTGGGACTCACAGGAGACGGTGGATCGACTGCACAGCGAGCCGATCGTCTCGGAGATCGAGGCCGCAGCGACGCAAGTACCGGTCGACTCCGACGATTGCTGGCGCATCGTCGAGACGCTTGCCACTGATGGGCCGATGGCTATTGCAGAGATCGAGTCGCGGATGGATGTCCCCGTCCAGTACGTCTGGACGTTTCTGTCCACGCTCCGCGAACAGCCGTTTTTAACTCGCGACGGGAACGGAGCGTACCGGCTCGAACGAGACGTAATCGAACGGGAGATCGAAGCTACGGCCGAACAGGAGAGCCTCGACGAGTTACTGCGCCGGTTCGAGAACTAGGTCAGGAGCGACTGTGCGGCGGTCACGATCTGGTCGCTGTCGGCGGACTGCAGCCGTTCGTCGGCGAGCGTCAGTCTGAGTCGCGGGCGACCGACCTCGATCGGAACCTTCTCGGTCTCGATCAGACCCTCTTCTTCGAGTTTCGTCTTCGTCCGCGAGAACGTCGCCTTGCTGGCGACACCGGTATCCTCGCCCCACTTGCTGATGTCGTAGAGCAGCGCCTCGTTCTTGGCTGCGACGAGCAGGCTGGCGGTGACTTCGTCGATCCCGTCGTCTCCACGAGCGGTTTCGAGCGAGCCGAGCATCGCCTGAAAGTCGCGCTCGGCATCCTCGCCGAGGCTCTCTGCGAGTTCCTCGTCGACCTCGGTCCGTGGTGGTGTTCGCAGGGAGTACTCTTCGGCTGCCGCCCACTGGTCTCGGTACTCCGATCGGACGTCATCGACGAAGCTCTCGTCCTCGGAAACGAGCCCACTCACCGACGTGTCGGTCGTCACGAGGGTCATCACGCTCAAGGAACTGATCAGCAACGGGTTCGTCGCGAGCGCGTCACTCGTTCGGAGCGAGAGCCGGTCACTTGCGATCAGGTCGGCTGCATTGCTCGCCACAATAAAATCGTCCATGACGGTTTTCACCGTCGCCGGCTCGGCCAGCACGTCCACGCGTCCCTCGTGGTCGGCCAGCACGTCGACGAGATGGGCAAGCGTCTCCTCGGACGGACTAACCAGCATCAGTTCGCCGTCCGCCGTTTCGATGGCCCGCGACAGCAAATCTTCTCGGCTCTGATCGAGTAAATTATCAGTCATCACGACTAATCTATTGACTCGTGCCATATTTGATTTTATCGCCTAATATCGTTACCCCATCCGAATTCCGCACCTAACCGGAGTATTTGCAGTGTTTCGGGATAGCATCCTGCTCACGGAATTATCCATTTATATACGGTCGGCAAGTAGACATAAGTACCTGGTAACTGTATAGATACTCAATGAGTAACGACAGAGGTGTCGCACACGTTCTCGGCGTCATACTGATGGCCGGGTTCGCGATCACGGTCGCGGCCACGGTTGCGGTCGCCGGAGCGTCAATGTTCGCTGACAGCCAGAGTCAAATCGAGACCTCGCAAGTGGAGTCGTCGTTTTCGAGTCTGGCTGCTGACGCGAGCGAGCTGGAAGACGGCGAGTCGGTCGAGTTCGATCTGGGGACGGCTGACGGGCAGCTAGAAGTGAGAGAATCCGGCGAACTCAAGATCTATCATGAAGGGACCGACGGGACGACAGACGTGTACACAGAGGAGAACGGCGATCCCGTGACGATCAACTCACTCGTGTATGAGAATGAAGATGGCAATACGGTCGCCTATCAGGCTGGTGGTGTCTTCCGCCAGCATGGCTCCGGAAGCTCTCTTGTCTCCGCTCCCGACTTCTACTACCGTGACAATGCGCTCTCGTTCCCTATTCAGAAAGTTGACGGCGATATCAGTAGTAGCGGGACTCTCAGCGGAGAGCTCGAACTCCAGCGTGAGGATCGGCACTACCCAGTATACGACAATGACGACAAGTCAAATCCACTGAGCGGAGGGACAGTGTACGTGGAGATGGAAAGCGAGTACTGCCAGGCATGGGAAGACTATTTCAGCCAGCAAACGCGCGGGTCAATCTCTGAGTGGTGTGCTGATGATAAGGATGATAATGATGACTTCGATACGGTCGAAGGGCAAGTTCAGGTCGAATTGAGTGTTCCGTTCGAAATAGAAAACGAGTATACACATGCAATTAGAGCAGGCTCATTCGATGCAAATAGCGAGAGCCAAGAACCCGACGGAGAGGACTTCGAAGAGGGGAATACCAATGTTGATTCGGCAGATACGCTCATCAGCAACAAGGCCTCTGAAGGCGATGTTACCGAGAGGAGAAGCAATGATAATTGGGATGAGTTAGAAGATATCGACAGTGCCGGGACGTATTACTTGGAAGAGATCGACGACGATCATACGTTCGAGACCGGCACTTGGGATGACGATGTCGAGATTTACGTGGACGGGGACGTAATCGTACAGGGAGAGGGGCTTAAAGTGGAAGATGAAAACAGTGGGAACAATGTAACATTCTACATCGATGGTAACTTTGATATGGGCCAAAAAGCCGATGAGAGTTCAGTCGTCGGCAACTCCGATAAACCTGAACAAACGCAGATATTCGTCGACTCCAGTGGTTACGTTATAGATGAGCACGGCGAGGGAGGAAATCCACAAGGACAAGTCTATGCACTAATCTATGCGCCAGGATCTGACGGATTACTCCGTGCAGGTGGTAACTTCGACTTCGAGGGAAGTCTGATCGTCAACAATCTCGATATCGGTAGTGGTGGACTAGAGGACTCAATTGAACACAGTGAAGCTGCGTCCGAGTTCTCCTTCGTCGAAGAAGGCGCCGGCCCCGAGTTCTACTACCTCCACGTCACCGAGCGAACCGTCACCGCGTCAGGCTAATTGATAGGAACGTTTTTGCCCGGTCCGGCCACACAACCGATATGGACTGGCCCCACGATCCCGACGGCGACGAGGGCAGCGAAGGGATGCGCAAGTACGGAATAGCTGTTATCGCCAAGAAGGTCGACGAGGAAGGGGACTTCCCGCTTTCTGCCGCGGAGTTTGTCGACGAGCATGGCGACGAGCCGATCCGGATCAACCACCAGCGCGTCGTCAGTCTGGCGGAGATCTTCGAGCACGTCGAGGCCGAGGAGTTCGACGATATCGTCGACATGCACAGTACGGTCGGCGACGCGATGCGCCGCGGAGACTTCTGGGACTACCACCCGGTCGGTGCCGATCCCGAGATCAAACACGCCTGAGCGCGGCGATTCAGGATACTTATCAGGTAGTCATCCCAAGGAGTGGCTACTGTGACGAACACGCAGGTCACCCTCGTTCAGATCGATAACTACGGCCCGTGGACCGTGACGCCGGAACCGCGCCGGGAGGTCGACCTCCAGACGCTGCAGTCGAGGCTGTATGCCGACCTCTCCCAGCTGGTCGGCGATCGGGGCGGCTACGTTTTCTTCACGCGCTTCGACAATATGATCGCGGTGACGAACGGCCTCGATATGGACGATCATGCCGTGATTCAGGAGTCGGTCGGGAACCGCTATCCCGTCAGTATCAGCCTGTCGGTGGCGACCGGACAGTCCCCCGCGGCGGCGCTGTCCGACGCCACGGAGCGATTGCAGGCGACCGGGAGCGCACAGGACAAGAGCCGTCGAGAGATCCTCGAAGGGCGGGCGATCGAGTCCGACTACCGGACCGACGAGGACGTCCACATCGCCCATTTCGACGTGATCGATGCGACCGGCGAGTACACCGACCAGCTGAATGCCTTCGATAGCTTCATCGAGATCGAACAGGGCTACGCCGCACTGATGAAGTATATGCGCCAGGAAAACGATGCGCTGTCGTTCTTCGTCGGCGGCGACAACATCATCGCGACCTGTCCGGAGCTCAGCGCCGCCGAGTACGAGGCGGCGATCGATCACGTCACGGCGGTTGCGGATGTCGACCTGCGAGTTGGCGTCGGCATCGGAACGGACGCTCACAACGCGGGGATGGATGCCAAGCACGCGCTAGAGCACGCCCGGGCCGACGACACGAAGGTCGAATTTCTCCGGTGAGTCGCCTTTTTTCGACCTTCAAACTACCGCTGGGGCGAATATAAAATTGGTGGGGGTAGCTTTTAGACATCTCCTATGCTATCAGTTCACATGCAGAGCGATCTAACCGTACGCGATATCATGTCACGTGACTTCGTCGGCGTCAGCGAATCCGACGACATCACCGATGTCGCCCGCGTACTACGTGAACAAGAGGTCTCTACGGCGGCGGTCGTGCGAGGGAGCGAGCCGGTCGGAATCATCAGGGCATTCGACTTGTTGCCACTCGTCCCCGAACAGGTCTCCGATTCGACAGCCGGGGAGTTCATGCGTGACCCTGAAGCAGAACTGTCCCCGAACGCGCCCCTCGTGGAGGCGCTCGACTGGATGTCGACACAGGGAACCGGACGGTTGCTCGTTGTCGAGGGCGAGGAACTCGTCGGCGTTGTGACTGCGGACGACCTGTTGACCGCAACTGCATCGCTGCTGGAGAACGGTGCCGATCCGCGAGAAAGTCCCGAAGCGGTCGGATCGACAAGCGCCGGGGCAGTTGCCGACAGGACCGTTTCACCGGGCGCGGACTCGGAGTACTCGACACAGAGCGTCTGTGAGAGCTGTGGAACGTTGACCCAGCAGCTCCAGAACTTCAACGGGCAGATGCTGTGTGCGGACTGCCGTGACGTGTGATACCTATCCCTCCTCTCTCGACCGTACAACGAAAACCACTCAAAGGGGTATCCCCTATCACCACCTGCGCCAGGGGAGCTTGGGCGGTTCAAGCACTCGACTTGTAATCGAGACTCCCGGGGTTCAAATCCCTGCCCTGGCTCTTTCTGTCCGAACGATAGTGAGTACGAAAGAGCCACATGCAGGATTTGAACTACGAAAATTCGAGACGTAGCGAGAATTTGCACCGAGTTCAGATCCCTGCCCTGGCTTTCGGTGCTATAACTCTCTGTGAACGTCACATAGGTGCTGCAGTGAATTGAAGTACGTAGCGCTGAGCCGTGGCGAGAATTTGCACCGAGTGTAAATCCCACCCCTCTTCGTCCGAACCGGTTCGGTTTTATTCCACTGTTACTTACCGGTCTCGCGTGGAAAACGTAACAGATCGGACGAGTAACCCGTTCGGGATGGACCCGTCGTGCGACACCGCACCCGAAGAGTCCTCGGTAGTGTACGGATACGGCGATGCGAATGCTGATTTCCATTTAATTGGCGACTGTCCGGCAGTCCACGGAGGGGTCAAGAGCGGGATACCCTTCACTGACAGCGATGCAGGCGCACGTCTGTTGTCAGTATTCGAGGAGGCGGGCTTCGTCGAGTCAGGCGATCAGTCGGACCCCCGCGTGTCAAATCTCTTCAGTAGCTATCTCCACATGTGTAGCCTTCCGAACAACCAGCAGCCCAGTAAGGAGCAGTACGACCGACTCGAACCCTTCTTCGACGCCGAGCTACGGGCGATCGCCGCGCACGTCCTCTTACCAGTCGGTGAACGGGCGACCCGTCACGTCTTCGAGAACTACACCGCCCGGCCAGCGGATGGTCCACTGGATATGGATGTGCTTCACGCCAGCGAACTCCGCGGGAGCGGCTGGCTCGTCGTCCCGATCGCCGAACCCGCCGACTGGGATAACGACCAGCAGGAGGCGTTGCTATCCCGATTGCAGGCGCTACTGGCGAGTGATTATCGTCAGATCTCCGAGCTGGGTCGGTTCATCGCAACGGACGAGCAGTACTTCGTTCGGTAGGAGCTCAGAGCAGGGAATCGACGTCCCTGTATGCGATCCCCGCACGTTCGGCGGCCGTCCTGTCCCGCGGCGAGTCGCCGATGAAGACAGGCGCCCCAACAGTTCCCGGCAGGCTCTCGACCGTGGTCAGCAATGGCTCTGGATCCGGTTTCTGCCCGGGGACGGAGTCACGCCCAATGACGGCGTCGATTTCGGTGGCCAATTCGTGGACTTCCAGTGCCAGCCGAACCGGCCCCTCGGCGTTGAGCGAACAGACGCCGACAGGAATCTCGTGGGTAGTAACGCGGTCGGCCAGCGGTAATCGTATCGAGGAACTCGCACCCTCCCTTTCGTGCTTGCTAATCGTGTCTTCGATCTCGTCGGCGAGGTCGTACGTATCAGCGGCGAGATAGAGATCCCAGAGCCCGCCGTCGACATCGTATCCGTATTTCGTGTAGACCGCACGAACGTCCCGGGTGACTGCCCCCCAGTCGACATCGAGTCGAACGAGGGTGCCGTCAAGATCGTAGACAACTGCATCGTACTGGTCGTCTAGCATGGGTGCTGGTTGGGGAGAAACAGACAAAGACGCTTCGGCAGTTCCGATGTCCACTACGATACCGCTTCGACGCAGTTCTCCGGCGTCAGATGGACTCGACCGGTGCTGGTAACTTCGACCTCGTATCCGTTCGTGGTAAATTGTACCTTCCCGTGATGCGTCCGCGAGGAGCCATCGGTGGTCGAAAAGAGAGAGTCAAGCGCGTCCGGGTCGACCGCCTCATACAGCGGATCGAGTTCCAACGGATCGACGTCGTTAGCGTTTGCGAGCGCCTCCACGACGGCAGTACTGATCCGACCATGGTCCGCGGGTTCAGTCGATGACATTGTATCACCTCTAGGGGCCTGTATGTAAAAATCTGATGCAAAATCACATAATTATTTTAAATCGGCGAGGACAGTAGTTCAGCTAGTCCGGCCTCGCGTCTTCAGATAATGTACCATCGAGCCAGCAGCGTAGTCAGCGCATCGAATGCCCGGAATCCGTAACCAAAGGCGAGTGCAGCGGGAAGGCTCCCGACGAGCAGGCTCCGCTCGAAGCTGATGTCGTGGATTTCTGATAGCCCGAGCACCAGAAGAACTGTCGCATACACACCCACGAAGACACGCAGCGCGGGAATCGGAATTCCTGCGAGAAGGCAGGGTGCAGACGAGTACGCGAGTACCTGCACGGTCTCGCTGACGCCTGCGCGATCGTTTGCGACCGGAATCAGTAACACTGTCTGTAGAGCCGCGAGCAGGTGCAATGCGGCTGGAGTCACGAACAGTACGACGATCGATAGCCAGAGAACTGCCGACAACACGGACGATCCGTCAAAAACCGGAAGTGGATCGCGTACCAGCGAGAGGCGCAGCGTTTCCGAAACCAGAACGACCCCCATCGCAAAGAGTAATCCGGGAGCCTGTTCACCCGGCAAGATACCAGTGCGGAAGAACCGTCGCGGGGTCAGAAGTACTCCAGGAACGGCTTTCAGCAGCGCCAAAGCAAGTCCGCCATCCGGTCGGGAATGTGCTGGTTTGTTCATCAGGCTCCGACGTTCTCCTCGCTCTCGAAGGTCGCGGGATCGGGGCGAATGTTGGCGTACTGAACAAGTCGGCGCCCAAGCGTCGAGACGCGCGTCTCGAGTTCGGAATCGGCGAACTCGTTACCATCGAACGCCTGAGATGCCTGTGGAACGACGGCCTGGTATGGAAGTACCCACGCGTCGAGGGAGCGACAGACGGACCGCAAGTGATCGAGGGCTGTTACTGGGAACCGCCCGCCTGCGACCGCGAGGAGCCCGACAGACGTGTTCTCGAACTCCTCGAACCCACAGTAATCGAGCGCGTTCTTCAACGGTGCCGAGTACGAGCCGTGATACATCGGTGTCCCGAGAATGACGCCATCCGCACGGGTGATCCGCCGGGTCAGTTCGTCGGCATCGCCAGCCGACGGATGGTCCGCATCGAACATCGGAAGATCGAGTTCACGGAGGTCGAGTAGATCGATCGACGCTCCGGTCGCCTCGGCTCCGGCGAGGGCGACGACCAGCGAGTGTCTGGTATAGCTCTCATCACGAAGGCTCCCACAGACCGCGACGACGTGTGGCGTCTCGTCCATAGCGAGGGAGTTGTTCTGGGGGAGCAAAAGCGGTGTGGTACCTGTGCTCCGTGCTGTATCGTCAGGACTGCAGACTAACGGTAGGTGTTGTGCTCCCCTCGTCGATTTCGACGAGGTCGTCGTCCGCGAGATCTCCGAGCAAGTCGCGTAGCCACTCCCGACCGTGCTTCCCTTCGGGCGCGTAGTCGACCCGGATCCGCGGCCCCAGTTCGTCGAGTTCGAGTTCGTCGTGTTCGCCGAGCACCCGGATTACACGACCGCGGAACTGGCGTCGGCTCCCCTCGAAACTAGGCTGGGTCGGGACGTCCGGCGCGGTGAAGTCCCCGGTTCCGTAGGCATGACACCACTCGCGCCACGGACAGCCAGCGGCATCACAGGACGGTGTCTTCTCACAGGCGACCCCGCCCAGTTCCATGATGGCGTTGTTCCAGACGCGGGACTCTCCGTCGGGCATCAGCGCCGCCGCAGCGGCCTCAAACTGGCTGTCGTCGTCCTCGACGTCGAACATCCGGTAGAGTACCCGTTTGACGTTGGTATCGACCACGGCATTACCGGTGTTGAACGCGAAACTGGCGACCGCGTTTCCGGTGTAGGGACCGACGCCCTGTAGCTCCTGTAGCTCGTCGGGGCGGGTCGGGAACTCGCCGTCATACTCATCCTCGACCTGCTGGGCAGCCTCGTGGAGGTAGCGGGCTCGGTTGTTGTAGCCGAGACTGTGGTCGCTCCAGAAGGAGACGACGGCGGAGCGGTCGGCCGTTGCGAGCGCCTCCGTGGAGGGCCACCGATCGAGGAAGGCGCCCCAGGCAGTCTCGACGCGGGAGAGCTGGGTCTGCTGACTCATGATCTCGGAGACGAGAATCTCGTAGGGGTCGGTCGTCTCCCGCCACGGGAACGAGCGGTGATCGGCCTCGTACCACTCGACGAGCGCCGATCGCACCTCGCCGACATCTTCTGGGAGCGACTGCCCGCCGGGGAACGGGCCGCGTTCGGTCGTCGCGTCGTCGGTCATTGAGGGTCGTTAGGACGGCTCCGGTTTATCGGCTCTGATCTGCACGGTCCTGCCCGGCGGACTGTCGCCGTTCCGCCGACAGCGAAAGCGGTATCCGCGTCTCGGCGCAACCCCGTGATATGAGTCTGGACGATCTGACCGTGGACGTCGAGGAGACCTACGAATCACTGGACGAGGAGATATCACTCGACCTCGACGACGACACACGCCAGGAGCTGACGATGCTGATGGCCGCGCTGGACAAAGAGGAGGGAGACATCGTCGAGCAGGCTGTCCGCCTCCTGTTCCAGAGTACCGTCGAGACTGGCAAGCTCGATTTTCACCTGCGAAGCGGCTACGATGTCACGTACGACGAGTATCTCTCCGGGATGACCTACGAGGAGATGGGTGGCGGAATTCAGTACCCCCAGCAACAGCAAAACGACGAGCGCCGCTACCAGTTCTGATGCACTTTGCCCTTCTCGGCTGGCCGAATGACGGGGTTACTCTCCGACTCGACTGGGAGCGGTTCAGCTACGCCGGGAAGTTCGTGATGTCGAACACGGGCAAGGCCGTGCTCTGTGAGGAACGACCGAAAGATGACCGCGGCGTCGATCCCGAGGACGTCCTCGCCGCCGTCGCGTTCAACGAGGACCGGACCGACGAGGGGACGCTCTGGCTGCGCTACATAACAGTACGGGCGGACAGGCGCGGAGAAGGTCTCGGCCCAGAACTCGTTGTGGAGACGGTCGATCGGGCGATCGGACGGGGATACCAGCGGGTTCGGATCGCTGTCAACAACCCATTCGCCTACGAGGCGCTCTGGAAGGCTGGCTTCGGATTCACGGGCGAGGGGGCGGGTATTGCGGAGCTGGTCCTCGCGTATCCGCGTTCTGACGCGATCGAGGAACACGCCGATGTTACTTCCCCGACCGAGTCCTACCGGAACGGCATCGAGCGCCTCGAAGCACGCGATGGCCTCACAGAAACGGAACAGCAGTTCCTCGCGGCCAGACGTGACGCCGAGCCGCCGGCCCCCACCGACCGCAGTCAATAGGCGGAGTCACAGTTCGTTGCGGCAGGACGGACACACTTCCTTCGAGCCGGTCGTCCGGGGAACGACTTCGATCCGACACCGATCGCACCAGCGGAGTTGGTCGGCGGGTCCGTCTGGGGTGTCATGTGTCATATGTGGTCGTACTACACTAACGGTCGTGAAAGCTTTGCCACGGCGACCCCTTTCCCGTGAGCATCCCCACTGCGAACCGAGAGTATTCAAAACCTCGACCACTACTTGCCTCCAATGGGAAACGCAGCACTTCGCGATCTGGCTGCCATCGAGACCGTGTCGTTCGACGACCTTGACGGTCGGATCGTGGGCGTCGACGCACACAACTGGCTGTACCGGTATCTGACGACGACCGTGAAATTCACGAATGATTCCGTCTACACGACCTCCGACGGCACCGAGGTCGCGAACCTCGTCGGGATCGTTCAGGGCCTTCCCAAGTTCTTCGAGCACGATCTCGCACCCGTGTTCGTTTTCGACGGTGGGCCGAGCGATCTCAAGGCCGACGAGATCGAGGAGCGCCGGGAGGCCCGTGAGACAGCCGAGGAAAAGCTCGAAGACGCAAGAGAGCGCGGCGATAGCGTCGCGGTCGCCCGACTGGAGTCACGCACCCAGCGACTGACCCCGACGATTCAGGAGACCTCACGCGAGCTGCTGGACCTGCTCGACATTCCCTACGTCGAAGCCCCAGCAGAAGGGGAGGCGCAGGCGGCGTATATGGCCCGACAGGGCGATGTCGACTACGTCGGAACCGAGGACTACGACGCCTTGCTCTGTGGCGCACCGAAGACCCTGCGACAGCTGACGAGCAAGGGCGACCCCGAACTCATGGAGCTACAGGCCACGCTCGAAAAGCACGAGTTGACGTGGGAACAGCTCGTCGACGTCGCGATCCTCTGTGGCACCGACTTCAACCCTGGCGTGACGGGGATCGGACCGAAGACAGCTGTCAAACTGGTCCACGAACACGGTGATCTGTGGGCCGTCCTCGACGAGCGTGGCGAGCACGTCGAACACGCCGACAGGATCCGATCGCTCTTTCTCGACCCGACGGTGACCGACGAGTACGAGTTCTCGACCGAGCCGTCGCCCGATGTCGATGCCGCCCGCGAGTACGTCACTGGTGAGTGGGAGGTCGACGCCGACGAGGTCGAGCGCGGGTTCGAGCGGATCGAGGAGGCACTGACACAGACCGGTCTCGACCGGTGGACCTGAAGGAGTACACGCGTCAGGGATACCGGATACAAAGGGTGTGGTTTTACTGTGGTGGTTGGCAAATTTCCGAGTATGGCAGACGACGACTACCGTACGGAGGAGGACAGCCTTGGCGAGATGCAGGTGCCAGCCGACGCGTACTGGGGGGCACAGACCCAGCGCGCCGTCGAGAACTTCCCGATCAGTGGGCTGACGTTCGGGCGGCGGTTCATCCGCGCGCTTGGCGTGGTCAAGAAATCCGCAGCCCGGGCGAACCGGGATCTCGGGCTTATTCCGGAAGAGAAAGCTGATGCGATCGTCGAAGCCGCTGACGAGGTCATCGCGGGCGAACACGACGACCAGTTCCCCGTCGACGTCTTCCAGACAGGGAGCGGGACGTCCTCGAACATGAACGCCAACGAGGTGATCGCCAACCGCGCAACGGAGATCGTGGGCGGCGAGATCGGAACCCGTGAGGTCCACCCGAACGACCACGTCAACTTCGGCCAGTCGAGCAACGACGTGATCCCGACCGCGATGCACGTGGCAGCGCTCGAAGCCGTCGAAAAGGACCTGCTGCCCGCCCTCGAAATTCTCGAATCCGCTCTCGCGGAGAAAGAAGCCGAATTCGATGGGATCGTCAAGACGGGTCGCACACACCTGCAGGACGCAACGCCAGTCCGCCTCGGTCAGGAGTTCGGCGGCTATCGTGCGCAGGTCGAGAAGGGGATCGTACGCGCAGAGTCGACACGCGAGCATCTCGGCGAACTCGCACTGGGCGGGACGGCAGTCGGAACCGGCCTCAACACTCACGAGGAGTTCGCCGAGCGCGCGGCCGAGTACATCAGTGAGGAGACCGGTCTGGCGTTCCGCGAAGCCGACAACCACTTCGAGGCGCAGGCGGCCCACGACGCGATGAGCGAAGCCCACGGCGCGCTTCGGGTCGTCGCCGGATCGCTGAACAAGATCGCCAACGATCTGCGCCTGCTTGCCTCCGGCCCCCGGAACGGACTCGGCGAACTCGAACAGCCCGAGAACCAGCCCGGCTCCTCGATCATGCCTGGCAAGATCAACCCTGTCGTCGCCGAGTCGGTCAATCAAGTTCACAAACAGGTTGTCGGCAACGACGCCGCCGTCTCCACCGGTACGGCCGAGGGACAGATCGACCTGAACCTCTACAAGCCCGTCCTTGCTTACAACTTCCTGCAGTCCGCGAACATGCTGTCCAACGCCAGCGAGGTGTTCGCAGAACGGTTCGTCGATCCGCTGGAGGCCAATGCCGAGCACTGCGAACGACAGGTCGAACAGTCGATGGCGCTTGCAACCGCGCTCAACCCGCATATCGGCTACGATAAGGCCTCGACTGCAGCGAAGACGGCGCTCAAAGAAGGGAAGACGGTACGCGAAGTCGTGATCGAGAACGGCTATCTCTCCGAGGACGAGGTTGACGAGGTCCTCGACCCCGCAAAGATGACTTCGCCCGGAATCCTCGGCGAGGACTGACGCCAGCCCTGACGTCTGCACAGAAGTTTGATACGTTATACCCGTCGCTTCCGTACTCGCGATTTGGTTTCTGATTGTTTTGATAATGCTTGTGTTGCCCCGTAACCGACCCGACATCTGGCGGTTCTCGCCGGCTACTACGACCGTGTTACCGGTCTTCACAGACGAGAACAATCGTATGTACTTTTGAGGCCACAATCCGAAGTTGTAGTATGCACACCTGTCGTATCTGTAATCAGACGTTTTCCACGAAGCTCCGGCTGGAGCTGCACCGCGACACCTGCGTAGAGGAAACGCTGCTCTGCCAGCAGTGCGGTGACCAGTTCAGTGAGGCCGCCGCGACGCGAGACGGCTGGCATTATCAGTGCCCGAACGACGACTGTGATGGGGAGGGACTAACGGAGGACCTGTATCGGCTGGACGCGACGGGCGTCGAGCAGGGTCAGTAGTTCGGAGAGCTTCACAGCGACGAAACCAACACTCAGTGCGACGCTGTTCGGTGCCCTTTCGGTTACTTCAAATAGTGTAGCATAACGCTTCAAATTTCGAAGCTTGTCCGGGGCCGTCGCTGCGGCCGGAACTGAACGGTTTTTTACCCCTCGCCGACCGAGTGGCCAACAATGACCGAGTACGATTACGAGGAACTCGGCCTCGTCGCCGGGCTGGAGATCCACCAGCAACTCGATACGGCGACGAAGCTGTTCTGTAACTGCCCGACAGAGCTCCGCGAGCCCGAGGAGTCGACGCGCAGATTCACCCGCTATCTCCATCCGACGAAATCCGAGCTCGGCGAAATCGACGACGCCGCGCTCGAAGAAAGTCAGGTCGAACGGGAGTTCGAGTATCTCGCCTACGACACGACCTGTCTCGTCGAGGAGGACGACGAGCCGCCGCGGGAACTGGACGAGGAGGCGCTCGCGGTCGCGCTCGAAATCGCCCAGCTACTGGATATGACGCCGGTCGATCAGGCTCACGTCATGCGGAAGATCGTCGTCGACGGCTCGAACACGACCGGCTTCCAGCGCACGACGAAGATCGCCGACGAGGGCGAAATTTCGACAACCGAGGGTCCGGTCGGAATCGAGGATCTGATGCTCGAAGAGGAGAGCGCCCAGCGCGTCACGGAAACCGAGACAGGCGTCAGATTCAGTCTCGATCGGCTGGGTATCCCGCTCGTCGAGATCGGCACGAAACCCGATATCTCGACGCCAGAGCAGGCCCGCGACGCCGCCGAGCGCATCGGGATGCTGCTTCGCTCGACGGGCGCAGTCAAGCGGGGTCTGGGGACGATCCGTCAGGATGTCAACATCTCGATCGCCGAGGGCGCGCGCGTCGAACTCAAAGGGGTGCAAAGTCTCGACGATATCGACGATATCGTTCGCAACGAGGTACAGCGACAGGCCCGTCTGCTGGAGATCCGCGACGAACTCGAAGCGCGCGATGCCGAGGTCGGGGACGTACAGGACGTCTCGGATGTCTTTGCGGACACCGACAGCGGTGTCATCCGCGGCGCGCTGGACGATGGCGGGGCTGTCACCGCCGTTCCCCTGTACGGCTTCGACGGACTCGTCGGTGCGGAGCTGCAGCCCGACCGCCGACTCGGGACCGAACTCTCGGACCACGCGAAACGCCACGGCGCGGGTGGCATCTTCCACACCGACGAGCTACCGGCCTACGGCGTCACCGAGGAGGAAGTCACTGCGCTACGAGAGGCGGTCGGAGCGGAGGAAGACGACGCCGTCGCCATCGTTGCCGCGAGCGAGGATGTCGCCAGAAACGCCATCGAGGCCGCCGCGGAGCGAGCCGAGAAAGCCATCGAGGGCGTCCCGGAGGAAACCCGCGACGCGAATCAGGACACTACCTCGAAGTACCTTCGGCCCTTGCCCGGTGCAGCGCGAATGTATCCCGAGACGGATGTCCCGCCGGTCGAACCGGACGTCACGGAGGTCGAGGAACCCGAACTCCTCACCGAGAAAGTCGAGCGCTACCAGTCCGAGTTCGGCCTCGGCGAGGGGCTGGCCGAACAGGTCGCGTACGGCCGCAAAATGCCGCTGTTCGAGCGTGCCGTCGCAGACGGTGTCGACCCGACGCTCGCGGCTGGAACCCTCGAAAGTACGGTGACTGAACTCCGGCGCGACGACGTGCCGGTCGAGGCACTCGACGACGAGCACTTCCTCGACGTCTTCGGGCTTGTCGAGGGAGGCGACCTCGCCAGGGAGGGCGTCCCCGAGCTACTGACCGCGCTCGCCGAGGAGCCGGAAGCCGACGCCGCAGCACTCGCGGAGGAGAAGGGCCTCGGCAGCGCGGCCGAAGATGAGGTGCGGGAGGCAGTTGTCGAGGTCGTCGAACGCAACGCCGAGCAGGTCAGCGAGGAGGGAATGGCCGCCTTCTCCGGACTGATGGGCGAATGCATGGGCGCGCTCCGCGGGAAGGCAGACGGTGATCTCGTCAGCGAACTCCTGCGCGAGGAGATCCAGAAGCGGGCCTGATCTAGTCGATAAGCTCTTCCAGCAGCGTGTCCAGACTGTAACTCTGCAGGGCGTCCCGTTCTTCGATGGCCGAGATGACGAACGTCGAGTCCGTTCGGTCGACACCGTCGATCTGCTCGAAGTCAGCGATCAGCCGTTCGACCGTCTCGCTACTGCTCAGCCGAGCGACCACAATAAAATCGGTCTCGCCCATGGTGAAGTAGACGTTTGTGACGCCTTCGACGGTCAGCAACCGGTCGGAGAACTCCTCGTAGGACCCCTCGTAGTCGGCGTGGATCTCCACGAGCACGGTGACGCCGAGTCCGAGTTCGTCGAGATCGATCTCGTAGCGGTCGTTTTCGATGACTCCTTCCTCCCGGAGATTCGAGAGCCGGTAGTGGATCGTCGAGACGGGGATCCCGGTCTCCTCGTGGAGTCGTTCGGGGCTCCCCGTTCCGAGCTCCGCTATCGCCTTCAACAGTCGAACGTCGCGCTCGTCCATACTGCTCATTATGCCGATCGATACAAATGTTCTTTGGCGTATGTAATTGGAGATATCTCTAACTTGATTGGTAGATATCACAGGGTCGTTGAATATAATCCATTTGTGTAAACCATCATCCAATACAACACGTCTTCTTGTAGTAGACTATAAGTTAACCCAGGAATTCCGAATTCGATATGAGAACGATCGGATCTATCCCATCTGGATTCCGTAATCTGGTGTTGTTTTCGTTGCTCGCTCTCTCCTGGGGCGGTTCGTTCGTCGCGATCGAGATCGGGCTGGAGTACGTCCCCCCGTTACTGTTCGCGGCGCTTCGATACGGTGTGGCGGGTCTGATCGTGCTGGGCTACGCCGCGGTCGTCACCGATCGGTCCAGACCAACCGGTCGGAGCGAGTGGCTCGCCGTAGTCGTGGCGGGCGTGTTCGTCATTGCGCTGTACCACGGCCTGCTGTACATCGGTGAGCTGTACGTCTCGGGGGCAGTCGCGGCAACAGTCGTCAGTACCGCGCCGATCCTCACCGTCGCCTTTGCGGGCGCGATTCTGCCGAACGAGCGTCTCAGTGCGGTCAGTATCGCCGGGTTCGTCCTCGGTCTGATCGGCGTCGGACTTGTCGTCCAGCCCTCGCGTACCGCCCTCGGCTCCGACGTGACGATCGGTGTTGCACTCGTGTTCGCGTCTGCGGCCGCGTTTGCGCTCGGGAGCGTGCTTATCCGTCCCATCGACGCCGGGTTGCCGATCGAAACCCTGCAGGCGTGGTCGATGCTGCTCGGTGCGGGCGTCCTGTTTGGCTGGGCGTTCGCAAGCGGCGAGTCACTCGGTGCGATCAAGGTGACGACGACTGCCGTACTCTCCTATGGCTACCTGACAATCATCTCCGGCGTGCTTGCCTTCCTGTTGTACTTCGAGTTGCTCGACCGGAGCGGTGCGATCCAGGTCAACCTCGTCGGGTACGCCGAGCCTGTCGTCGCGATCGGCATCAGCTGGCTCCTGCTGGGCACGGTCGTCGACGCTCTGACGGTTCTCGGGCTTGTCACGATCGCCAGCGGATTCGCCCTGATCAAACGGGAGTCGATCCGCTCGTTGCTCGCCGCGACTGGTATCCTCGGCCGGTCGACCGCAGCCGACCTCACGACCGCTCGCACTGACGGCGGTCGGACGGTCGAACAGGACGCCGACTAGCTCTCCGGCGCTTTCGGCTGTCCTCTGGTTGCGACAATACCAGCGATGTATGGTGGTAAACGCTCCTTACTCCAGTCGTATGGAGGTCATACTAAGGACCGGTGCTGTGGTACGATCTCATATGAGTGGACCAGACCAACTGACTCCCAAAGAGATCATCGACGATGAACGGGGTCCAGAGGTTCTGACTGCAAGCGAGATCATCGGCGATCAGCTCGACAGCGACGAGGCTCGTACAAACGAGGGAGAAAAGCGCCCACGAGAGGACTGGCTCTGGCTGGACAAGGAGAAGCTCGACCGGAAGGAGATCGTCGCCGCTCAATCGCGGTCCTGACTGACCGACTCCGTTTTCCGATTGATGGATTCCGTTGCCCGACGGACGATGCCAAGCAGCGTTACTGCCTCCCGGTCGGTCGGGTGGGCACGTCCGATCAGCCGCCGGAACATGCGTCCGGACTTCGCGCGTTTTTCTTCTGGATGGCCGATCCCTGCGAGCAGGTCCTCGAACTGGTCGTAGAGACGTTCGATCTCGGCCTCGCTGGCACGGTCTCGCTCGACATCCGGTAGCTGGGTATCGGATATCGCCAGATTCCGGAACTCGTAGAGCGTGATCGTCGCCGCCTGTCCGAGGTTGAGCACCGGGTACTCCTTGCTCGCCGGAATGGCACAGATCTCGTCGAGCCGCGCGAGTTCCTCGTTCGTCATACCGTTGTCCTCGCGCCCGAAGACGAGGCAGGTGGGGGCGTTCACAGTTTCGAGCTCCTCGGCCAGCTCCGCGGGCGTGGAGAACGGATATCGGACGTGGCTGGTCGCGTTCTGGTTCGTCGTGGCGGTCAGGCCAACCGTGTGATACCCGGACACGAGGTCGTCGAACGCGATCTCGGTGGCGTTCGGCAGGACGTCCTCGCGAGCCTGTCCGGCGTAGCCGTAGGCCTCGCCGTCCCGGTCGAGTTCGGGGGGATCAACGAGCAACAGCTCCGAGAACCCGAAGTTCTTCATCGCGCGGGCGATGGTGCCGACGTTGCCGGGCGTCTGTGCGTCGACGACTGCAACAGCGGGTGCCTCACTCATTCGCGCCAGGGTACTCCTGGTTCAGGTCCCGCAGGTCGGTCTTCTCGGTAACGTCCCACTCGTCTTTACGCTGGTCGTCCTCGACCGCTGGCGGATCGGGAAGCTCGTCCGGTTCGGTCGCGACGTGTTCGACGCCGTCGTACCCCTCAGGTGCGCGCCCGCCGTCGAGGAACCACTCGTGGAAGGCGTCGTCGAACTCGTCGGTTTCGGCGTACTGGCTCCCACCTGCCTCGTGGAACCAGTAGACGAGGTCGTTCTCGTGGTCGCCACAGAGCAACACTTCCGAGAGCGGTTCGCCGTAGACGACCTCGCTCGGATTGTACTCCTCTGGACTGCTCTCGCCGTGTTCGAGCCAGCAGGCGTCACACGGCGCGTCGACGATATCCTGCAGCCGCACGAGTCGCTTTTTCGCGTCCAGCGGCATCTCTTCGAGGGGCCGGAACTCGCCTTCGTCGGTGAAGACGGCCTCCTCGTCGAAGCGCCAGCCGCGGAGACCGATGCTTACCTTGCTCATACTCCGGGGTAGCCACCGCGGGAGTAAAAAGAGCGCGTCTGCGGGTCGGTCGGTCCCCGAACCTGTCCCCGGTGAGAACTACCGGGAAGCCATCAGGTGGACCGGTCCCCCTATAATGCTTCACTCCTACTCCCCGTACATGCAAAACGTCGACGCGGCGGGGCTCGGTATCGGCGACGACCATCCTCCACGTATTATGGGCGTGCTCAACGTCAGCGAGGAGTCGCCCTACGACCCGAGCGTCTACGACGACCCGGGTGAAGCGGCGGCCTACGTTGACGAAGAACTCATCGACGAAGGTGCGGATATCGTCGACGTCGGGCTCGAATCGGCCAACAAGCGTTTCGAGGTCCTGTCGGCCGAGGAGGAACTCAAACGGCTGGATACGGCCATCGAGACCATCGAGAGCGTTAGCGGGGACGCCGTCTTCTCGATCGAGACCCGGTACGCGAGCGTTGCCGAAGCCGCCCTGGACCGGGGCTTCGACATGGTCAACGACATCTGTGGCTTCGCCGACCCGAAAATGCCCGAAATCTGCCGGGAGTACGATGTCGCCGTGGCGAAGATGGCAAGCCCGGCCGATCTGGATCGTCCCGGTGCGATCGCGGACATCGACTGGGAAACACGTCGCTCGCCCGAGTGGGCCGCCGAGGCCGACTACGTCGATCGCCTGTACGAGGCTCTCAAACAGAACGGGCTGACCGACAAGACGATCGTTGATCCCGCCTTCGGCGGCTGGAGCGAGGCCAAGACGATCGAGGACGATCAGGAGACGTTCCGGCGGCTCCGGGAGTTCCGCGGCTTCGGCCAGCCACTGTTAGTCTCGATCAACCGGAAGAACTTCCTGGGCGATGTGGCCGGACGCGACACCGACGAACGGCTCCCCGTGAGCCTCGCTGCGACGTCCTTGGCCGTCGAACGTGGAGCGCACGTCATCCGCACCCACGACGTTCGCGAGACGGTTGACGCGGCCCTGATCGGCCACGAGTTCGGGCGGACAACCGCCCAGCAGTCGAGCGACGGAGTGCGCGTCGAACAGCTGGACGTCAGAACGTCGGGCGACATCGGTCGACATCTCGATCGTATCGGAGCGACCGAGGCCGATCCAGCCACACTCACCACCCGAACGATCGAGGTGAGCGGGCTCGGGACGGAGATGATAAATCGTGTCGCCACGGCAACAGAGCAAACCGGTGTACGGTTTGTTCGCGGAGACAGTAGTAGTCTACTCGTCGGGTCGGACCGCGCGCTGGAATCACTCGTCGAAACACTCTCCGAAAATACTGGTTCTCCTCCCCCAATAGAACGTAAAACGAGTATAGATGACGTTACAGGAGTACTACAGGCTATACTTGAGTAAGAGAAAGCTTATGCCAAAGGACCAGAAAGAGGGGATTGGAAGCCGGAAGGGCCCTCGGGTAGGGGTACTTAGAGGTGCCATTCCGGCCCACATCAGCGGCTTGCTGTGGACTCATATCACCCAGCGACGGCGCTGGATAGCCAGTCTTCATACAGTCCCGCCTGTCAGTGATACAGTCTCGGAGGTGCCCGTATGGAGCTAGCGGAGTGGGAGCCCGTGTACGAGGCGATCCTCCGGGAGTTCGGATTCGATCGCTCGGCCGACGAGCGGGCACGGGACGTCCTCGCGGAGTTCGCGACACCAATCTCGTTCGATCGGTTTGCCGAACTGTCGGGAGCGACGGTCGCCATCGCAGGGGGTGGCCCCTCGATGGAACACGAGACAGCCACTGCCGATAGGGCCGACTTCGTTGTCGCCGCATCCGTCGCCGCGGATTTCCTTCTGGAGGCGGGAATCGACATCGATCTGATGGTCACCGATCTCGACAAAAACGTCGAGACGGCAATCGATCTGTCACACGCGGGCGTTCCAGTGGCGGTTCACGCCCACGGCGATAACATCCCCGCGCTTGGTGAATACCTCCCCGAGTTCGAGCAAGGGCAGGTGCTCGCGACGACACAGGCCGCTCCCACTGAGTCGGTCTACAACTTCGGCGGGTTCACTGACGGCGACCGTGCTGCGTTCCTCGCCGATGAGTTCGGTGCTGACGAACTACAGTTTCCCGGATGGGATCTCGATGACGAGGACGTCGACCCGGTGAAACGCCAGAAGCTGGCCTGGGCAGAACGACTGTTGTACTGGCTCGAAACCCGGCGCGATGAGCGGTTCGCCGTTCTCGATGGTCGTCGCGGCCGTATCGACACGACCGATCTGCCGCTCTAGCGTGGGTTGAGAACGACTTTACCCGAAGACTGACGATTTTCGATGTACTCGTGAGCGGCGGACGCCTCGTCGAGGGGGAACGATTCGCCAACGATCACTTCCAGATCGCCGCTCGTGAGACCCTCGGTGAGCTCCGGGACGGCTTCGAGGACGCGTCCGGGATCTGCCGAGCGCGCCCGGCCCAGATGGTACCCGATTACGGTCTTGTTCTCGAACAGCAGGCGACCGGTATCGACCGTTGCGGTGTCGCCGCTCGCCGCGCCGTACGTGACGACTCGCCCGAACGGCGTGAGCGCGTCGAGGCTCTCGTGGAAGGTCTCGCCCCCCACACCGTCAAGTACGAGGTCGACGCCCTTGCCATCGGTAAGCGAACCGATTTCCTCGACGAAGTCGGTCTCGGTGTAGTTGATCGGGTGATCACAGCCCAGTTCGCTCGCGAGATCGAGCTTTTCGGCCGTGCTCGCGGTGCCGAACACCTCGGCACCAGCCTGTGAGGCTAGCTGGACCGCTGCGGTTCCAACACCGCCCGCAGCGGCCTGAATCAGGACACGCTCGCCCGCTTCGAGGCCCCCCCATCCGAACAGACAGCCGTGCGCAGTGAGGAACTGAACGGGAAAGCCCGCGGCCTCGTCGAAACTCATCTCCCCGGGAATCGGAAAGATCGCCTGTGGATCGGCCAGCGCGTACTCCGCGTACGCTCCGCCGGGGACGGTCGCGACGACCCGATCACCCTCGTCCAGATTGACACGCTCCCCGGTCGCGTCGATCCGTCCGGCGGCTTCCATCCCCGGCACGTATGGGGGTTCAGGACCGCCGGGATACTTTCCGCGACGCTGCATGATATCGGCGAAGTTGATCCCGGCAGCCTCGACCTCGATCCGTACCTGTTCGGGACCGGGCTCCGGTCGCTCCTGTTCTGTTACCGTCATCGTCTCCGCGCCGCCGAAGGATTCCACGAGGACTGTTTGCATCGTATTTCGTATGGGTGCCGAAGTGTATAAAACATCACAAACGCTGAGAAACCATTCGATCGTTGCCCGTTCGTTACTGAGATATATATTGACCTGTTCAATGGTATACTACTTCATCAGGTGACAAATAGAAGTCTAGTGTCTGGTATATTTCTACCGTATCTCGACAGATATGCGTATAGCTCCCGCGGTGCATACGAAAACGGGAACCGGGAAATAAAAGGTGGGGTAGAGCAAAGAACGAAGTGATTATGCATCATCCTGGTCCGCCTCGCTTCGAGGCAGTCGGCTCCGAGATCGATCTCGCACCGAGGGATCCCGATCCCTCCGCAACGTATCGCTGGTCAGTCGTTGACGCGCCCGCAGAGAGCAACGCCACGGTCGGTTCCGATCCTGTGGAAACCTTCGTCCCCGACCAGCCCGGCACGTACACGATCGGACTGGACGCCCCCGATGGCGAGCACCGACTGACGGTTCGTGCGTTCCCGGCCGAGTACAGTCCGCCGCTGCTCGACCCGGCGGGCTCCGGCCCGCGATCGGGCTCCGGGTTCCAGTCCGGCTCCGGTCTCCGTTCCGGTCTCCAGTCCGGATCGGGCTTCGCCAGCGGAAGCGGTACTGCAACCGGCGTTGAAGGAGTCGGTGACAGACCACGCATTCGCCTCGATGGTCACGTCGATGGCGACTACGTCGTCCTCACCGCCGAGGCGACGCCGCCGGTCGGTAGCGACCTCTCAGTTGATGATCTCGACGTCGAGTTCTTTGCTGACAACCGCGACCCGGCGAGGGACATCGATATCACGGTCGAGGGACATACCGCCCGCGTTCCCGTCGAAGCGATCGGCGAGTACAGCCGGTTCCACGCGGTCGCCGTCTCTCCCGGTGCGTACAGCGTTGCGGATGCGGTCGCCGTCGATACGACTGGTAACGAACTCACAGTCGAGCGGCTCAACGAACCGCCGGCGTGGGGCAAGGACGTCACCCTGTACGAGATTTACGTCCGTACCTTCTCGGATGGCGACGAACCCACGTTTCAGGCACTCTCGGATCGGCTCGGCGAACTCGCCGACTTCGGCGTCGACTGTATCTGGCTGACGCCGGTGCTCCAGAACGACGACTTCGACCACGGCTACAACATCGTCGACTTCTTCTCGATTGCCGACGACCTGGGTAGCCGCGAGGAGTTCGAGTCGTTCATCGAGGACTGTCACGAGCACGATATCAGGGTCCTCTTTGACCTCGTGATGAACCACTCCGCCCGCGAGCACGAGTTCTTCAAGCGCGCCGAGATCGGCGATCCGGAGTACCGGGACTGGTACGAGTGGGAGGACCCGGACAACGACAAGCCGGGCACCTACTTCGACTGGCCGTACATCGCGAACTTCAACTTCGAGAATCTGGAAGTTCGTCGTCACCTGCTCGATGCCGTCGACGAGTGGGCACCGCTGGTTGATGGCTTCCGCTGTGACATGGCGTGGGCCGTCCCGACGAGCTTCTGGCAGGAGCTCCGGGACCGCGTGAAAGCCGAGGACTCGGAGTTCCTCCTGCTCGACGAGACGATTCCGTATATCGCGGACTTCCACGAGCTGTGTTTCGACGTCCACTTCGATACGACGCTGTATCACAACCTCCGGCAGGTCGGCAACGGCGCGATGGACGCCTCCTCGATCACCGACGCCATCGAGAACCGCGCGCGCACTGGCTTCCCGGACCACGCCGCGTTCTTGCTCTACATGGAGAACCACGACGAGAGCCGCTACGCCGAAGAGTGTGGCAAGACCCAGGCCAAAGCCGCCGCCGGCGCGCTCTTTACGCTGCCCGGTATCCCACTGCTGTACGCCGGACAGGAGATCGGCGAGGAGACTCGCCGCGAGAAGGTCGACTGGCACGAGGCCGACGAAGACCTTCGAGAGCACTACCACGATCTGGTGACCGCCCGCGACGAACTCGCACCGCTTAGCTACGATGCGGCCTACGAAGAAGTCGAGAGTGAGGCCTCTCACGAGGGCGTTGTCGCCTACGCGCGCGAACAGGACGGAGAACGCGTCGTCGTCGTGCTGAACTTCGGTCCTGACACCGAGGCGGTCTCGGTGGACGAACCCGTCGGCTCCGAGAACCTGCTTTCCGGCGAAGACGTCGACGCGGCCGACGCTGACGTCCTTGTCGAGGACGTCGTTGTCGTTCCGGCGGAGTAAGACAAACAGATTTATTAGCCGTTCTCTCCCCGTTCTTTCCGTACTGGGCGATGGAGTCCGCCTGACCCAACCGCTGGCACCCGCCGGCTGATGACTCCTGTCTACATCCACCACAGCTATGTCAGGCACGCACCCCCTCGTCAGAGTCGAAACGCTTCTGTTGATCGCCGTCGGCGGGTTTGCCGGGTCGAACCTGCGGTATTTCATCGAGCTAATCGTTCCATCAACGCTTGGTGCGACCTTCCTCGTCAACGTGCTCGGAAGCTTCGCACTCGCCGTGATCCTTTATGAGGCGTCAACCATCGGCGCGCTCTCGGACAGGTCGAAGTTCGTGTTCGGGACCGGCTTTCTCTCCTCGTTTACGACGTTCAGTACGTTCGTATTCGACGTGATTTCTGTCGATCCAGTCGTCGGACTCGCGTATGTTCTCGCCAGTTATGCAAGCGGCTTCGCGGCGGTCCTGCTCGGCCGTGTCTTCGTGACCAGAGCAATCGTGCCGCGGGTGGAGGTGGCGTAGATGGAGGCGGCATACCTGCTTGGCACCGGCGGAGCGATCGGTGCAGTCCTCCGCTACGCGGTCAGTGAGGCCCTCCCAGCAGATCGGTTCCCGTGGGCAACGCTGGTCGTAAACGTCGTCGGCAGTTTCGTCCTCGGACTGGTCGCGTTCGGCGGCGCGGGTGAAGGTGCCATGCTGTTCGTCGGTGTTGGCGCGTGCGGGTCGTTTACAACCTTTTCCTCGTTTTCGTTTGCTGCGGTCGACCTCTGGGAACAGGGCCGACGCTGGACGGCCGCACTCCACGTCGTCGGGAATCTCGTCTGTAGCCTCGCCGCGCTTGGTCTCGCGGCGATGCTCATCCAGCTGTAGGCGGTCTGGGTGTCGGCTGACTAACCAGTCAGCGTGCAGACCGCAAAGTATTATCAACACCTGTTACAACATATGTAAGTAGTAGTCAGTCGGTGGGCTGGAGTCGGATAAGGCGCACTCATCTGTGACCGCGACTATTCGATTGCCCCTTGTGCCCCACCGACGGAGGACATCATGAGCGAGAACACAACTACCTGTACGGTACACGACACCCGGACGAAACGGCTCTGTGAATGGACCGCGGAGCAGCTGGCGGCACCCGATGACCCGTTCGATGCCGCGAAAGCGATCGTTGAACGCCTCGGCGCACATCTCGATGGAGATATCGCCGAGTTTGGCTTCTGGACACCGGAGCTGCTCGACGATGATATCGAGCCGGAGAACGTCTATCTGGAGCTGTTCACGCCAGTCGAGGAGGTTGATCCGGGGGCAGAGGAGGCAACCAGCAGGTTCCGCCACGAGCGCGTCCCGACGCAGCGTGAAGGTGAGTACACCTGGGCCGCCGTCGAGGGAGTACAGGCGGGCACCCGGGACTCGCTCGGGTCGCTGTACCGCCTCACATACGAGACCGACGGTGGCTGGGAGACGATTCAGGATCCACTTGCGTACTCGGTTCCGTTCGGCGCGTACGCGCCCGCGGAGCTGTACGATATCGATGCGCTCGACACGGAACGGGCGGACCGCGAGTACTTCGAGTCACTGGGCAACGAGGACGAGCCGATCGCGACGAGCGAGCACGACGGGCTTCCACGCGTCGACCCGGCGACCAACCTGCTCGAACTGCATCCCGGCACAGCATCGGCAAAGGGATCGCTCGCCGGGCTCACACGTCGTTACGAGGAGATTGCGCGCAAACAGCGCGAAGGCGAGGAGCTGACGCCCATGGAGCAGAACTTCGCAGGCTACGACGGCGTGCAGGTGATGCCGATCGCGCCGATAACCGAGGGCGAGTACCAGCCGGATCACTTCGAGATCGAGGGAGACCTGTCCGACGAGGTAAACGAGATCGAGATCACCACACGCTCGCCGAACATGGTCAACTGGGGGTACGACATCGTCATATCGGGCTTCTCGGCGGTCAACCCCGGGGTACTCGAAACGGGTCGTCCCGACGAACTTGTCGATTTCATCGCGACGCTCCACGGAATGCCCGAGCCCATGCGAGTCGTCTTCGATATTGCGCTCGGTCACGCCGATGACGGTGCGATCCCCCTCCTCAACGACTACTTCTTCGAGGGGCCGGGGATGTACGGACAGGAACTCGATTACCGCCACCCGACCGTGCGCGCGATCCTGCTGGAACTCCAGCGTCGCAAGATGAACTGGGGGGCGGACGGGATCCGTGTCGACGGCGCGCAGGATTTCACATACTGGGACCCAGAAACAGAAGAGGAGTATCACGACGACGAGTACCTCGCAGCGATGGACGAGGTGACGCAGGTTGTCGCTGGGACCGAGTACCGGCCGTGGATGATTTACGAGGACGGTCGTCCCTGGCCGGAGGAGGATTGGGAACTCGCCTCCACGTATCGCGAACTAATCGAAGAACATCCCCACTCGTTCCAGTGGGGGCCAGTTACGTTCGCACACAATACGCCAGCCATCCTCACCTTCTGGGCAAGCAAGTGGTGGCGCGTCGAGGAACTCGCCGACATGGGCGATCACTGGATCTCGGGCGTCGCCAATCACGATACCATGCGCCGCGGCGCACAGGTCGAGGTCGGCGAGGAGTGGGACGCCACCCAGGAGAACCCCTACCTTTCCGACACCCTCCGGGGAACGATTGAGCGAGCCTACGACAATCCCGCCTCCAATATGTTGATGTACTGTTTCCTGCCGGGCGTCCCGATGGACTTCACACATGCTAACGCCCGTGCACCGTGGTACTTCGTCCGCGACACCGACGACACCTGGAACGTCAAGGTCGTCGCCAACGGGGCGTACTTCGTCGACTGGTACGTCACGGAGGAGGCGTTCACGGATTCGGAGCAGTTCACCCGCCTCAAGGAGCTTGGTTTCGAGACCCTCGACGGACTCCGCGATTTCGGCCACACCCTCGCGGCGATGGGCGAGGCGGTCGACTACGACCTCGACGAGCTTGCGCCACTGCTTGATGCGACGAACCCACCATTGGGAGATGGACCGCTCGGGCCCGGGGACCTCGAATCGTACGCACTCGCCTGGATGCGTGACGTTGCGGAGTTCGCGAATCTCAGCCACTACGAGGAGGACCAGGACGCAGATCGAACGGCGTTTGACTTGCGCGTCCGCGAGTTCCGTCACGAGCGGCCGTGGTTGCGCGAGACGCTTGCGGACGGAGAAGTCTTCGACTACCGCCACCCGACGGACCAGTCGGTCGTCTACTACGGATGCCGAAGTGCGCCGGACGGGAGCGAAGAGCTGTTGTTCGTCGCCAACATGGAGGGACGTCCCGCAACGGTCACGCCGACCGAACTCGCCGAAGTAAGTGAGAGAGGCTGGGAGGTTGCACTGGCGACTCCCACAGTCGACGTCGATGATGCCAGTGAACAACTCACACTCGATGACAGCGAAGCGGTTGTGTTCTCACGGACCATCTGATACCACCTGAGGACAATCCCACAGAAGTTGATAAAAATATTTTCCAGTAATAAAGCGGTAGGTAGTCGATTACTACCACTCACTGTGTGTCGTGTTACTCACTCAATACTTTATATGGTGATCACGTACGGTACGCGTATGAGTGGGACCCGGTTCAACAACGGACGGCGTGTAATCGAGAAGTGGAACGACGTATTTTCGGTTCTCGACGCCGAACCACGCCGCCAGATCGTCACCTCGCTACTCGATGCGGACGGATCAGTCCCGTTACCGGAGAGCGCCGTCAATCCGAACGCATCCCCCGATCCGAAGGAGTTACGACTGGAACTGTACCACAAACACCTCCCAGTGCTGGCGGAACACGGTTTCATCGAGTGGGAAGCAGACCCATTCGTGGCCGAGCGTGGCCCTCGGTTCGGGGAAGTTGCCATCGTGTTCGAAGCACTGTATACACACGTCGAGTCGATACCGGATTCACTGGTGATCGGCTGCTAGCGACTCGAACGGGAACGTGAGATGACGACGTGACGGCGCGCTCAGAACAACAGCGGCACGCCGAACACGAGAACCAGCCCTACCGCAGTAATTAGACCGCCGATCAGCACCTGACGATTACTGTACGCGCTCTGCGGGGCAGTCGTCCGCTCGTCTACGGCAGCGTCGACTTCCCGTCCCTCATTGGATTCTGCGGTTCCGGATGTCGGCTCTGGCTCCTCGAAGTCCGCGTCGCCGGAGGCTTCACCGTATGGGACATCCGTCTTTGTCGGGTTCTTGTCGACTGCGAGTTCACCCTCCTCGGAATTTTCGTCGGCATCACTCATACCCGAACGTTTCCGACGGGCTAACTTAAGCAGTTCTGTCCAGTGTCGCTCTCAATGGACCTCGGCGCTCGATCAGGAAGTACTAGTTTACAACACCCTCAGTAGTTACCCTCCTCCTTTTTATTGGTGTGCCACGCAGTTGACGGCAATGAATTCAACCAGCCGATCGACCGATCGTGAGTGGTGGAAAGAGGCAGTAGTGTATCAGATCTACCCGCAGAGTTTCAACGACTCGAACGGCGATGGTGTCGGTGATATCCCCGGCATTATCGAGAAAGTCGACTACCTCGATGCGCTCGGCGTCGATGTGGTCTGGCTGAATCCGGTCTACGAGTCGCCGATGGCCGACAACGGCTACGACATCGCTGACTACCGGTCGATCCATCCGGAGTACGGCACGGTGAACGACTGGGAGCGCCTGCTGGAGGAACTCCACGACCGGGATATCCGACTGATCATGGACTTGGTGGTGAACCACACCTCGGACGAACACGAGTGGTTCCAGCGCTCGCGTCGGGGCGATCCCGAGTACGAGGATTACTACTACTGGCGCGAGGGCGACCCGGAGGAGCCACCGAACAACTGGGAGTCCTTTTTCGGTGGTCCGGCCTGGAGCTGGGACGACGAACGCGAGGCGTGGTATCTCCACCTCTTCGACGAGAAACAGCCCGACCTCAACTGGCGCAACCCCGACGTTCGTGATGACATCTTCGATATGATGACGTGGTGGCTGGACAAGGGGATCGACGGCTTCCGAATGGACGTCATCAACCTCATCTCCAAAACCGAAGGGCTTCCCGACGGCGAGACCGGGACCCCGACGATCGGTACCGAACACTTCGCCGACGGCCCACGTCTGGGGGAGTACCTCGACGAGATGAACGAGCGCGTCCTCTCGAACTACGACGTGATGACCGTCGGTGAGATGGCTGGCGGGATGACGGCCGAGGATGCAGAACCCTACGTCGGTGAGGACGGCCCGCTGTCGATGATCATCCACTTCGAGCACGTCCACGCCGACGTGGGCGAGGGAGGAAAGTGGGACGTCGTCGAGCTCGACCTCGACGAACTCAGATCGAGCCTCCACGACTGGCAGACCGTGATGGCCGAGGACGGCTGGAACTGCCTCTATCTTGACAACCACGACCAGCCCCGCGCAGTCTCCCGATTTGGTGACGACGGCGAGTATCGCGAGGAGTCCGCGAAGATGCTCGCCACGTTCCTCTTTACCCTGCAAGGGACGCCGTTCGTCTTCCAGGGTCAAGAGATCGGCATGACCAACACCACCTTCGAGGACCCCGAAAAAGTTCGGGACGTCGAATCCAAAAACTTCCTCAACGCGGCCAGAGATCGCGGCGAGTCCTTCGAGGACGTTCGTCCCCTGCTCGAAGCCCGGAGCCGTGACAACGCGCGGACGCCGATGCAGTGGGACGACTCAGAGTACGCCGGGTTTACCGACGGTGAGCCATGGATCCACGTCAACGACAACTACACCGAGATCAACGTCGAAGCGGCTCGCGCCGACGGGGACTCGATCTGGCAGTACTACCGGGAACTGATAGACCTGCGTGAGGAGCGGGAGGTCTTCGTGTACGGCGAGTACGAACTACTTCTTCCCGACCACGACGACGTGTACGCCTATCGGCGAACGCTCGACGAGGAGGCACTACTCGTCGTCTGTAACTTCTTCGAGGGCGAACCGACAGTCGAGCTACCGGTCGAAGACGCGAACCTGCTCCTCGGGAACTATCCTGATCTCCCGGACGAACAGAACGACGAGATCGAGCTACGCCCGTATGAGGCACGAATCTACGAGCGCTGAGCCGGAGGTTTACCAGTACTGGTGGTAAAAGAGTAAAGATCGGCCGTGGATACCGTGAAGAAATCTATCACCGTCTTTTTGCCTGTCCACCACCCAGCATCGAACAATGACAACGGCAGACCAGCCCCTCGACCGAGAGTGGTGGAAGGAAGCGGTAGTGTATCAGATCTACCCGCGCAGCTTCAACGACTCGGACGGTGACGGGATCGGTGATATCCCCGGCATTATCGAGAAAGTCGACTACCTCGATGCGCTCGGCGTCGATGTGGTCTGGCTGAATCCGGTCTACGAGTCGCCGATGGCCGACAACGGCTACGACATCGCCGACTACCAGTCGATCCACCCCGAGTTCGGGACGATGGACGACTGGGAAATCCTGCTCGAAGAGCTCAACAACCGGGATATCCGCTTGATCATGGATCTCGTGGTCAACCACACCTCCGATGAACACGAGTGGTTCCAGCGCTCCCGTCAGGGCGATCCCGAATACGAGGACTACTACTACTGGCGTGAGGGCGACCCCGAGGAGCCGCCGAACAACTGGGAGTCCTTTTTCGGTGGTCCTGCCTGGAGCTGGGACGACGAACGCGAGGCGTGGTATCTCCACCTCTTCGACGAGAAACAGCCCGACCTCAACTGGCGCAACCCGGATGTCCGAGAGGAGATTCACGACATGATGAACTGGTGGCTGGACAAGGGGATCGACGGCTTCCGAATGGACGTCATCAACCTCATCTCCAAGACCGAAGGGCTTCCCGACGGGGAGCACGGCGGCGGCGAGCACTTTATCGGCGGCCCCCAGGTACTGGACTACATCGGCGAGATGGTTGATGAGACCGTCGCGGACCGAGACGTCATGACCGTCGGTGAGATGGTCGGCGTGGACGCAGAGCGCGCTCGCGAGTACGTTGCTGAAGGGGGCTGTGGCCTCTCGATGCTGATCCACTTCGAGCACATGGGTGTCGACACCGGCCACGACAAGTGGGATCTCCAGGAACTCGACCTCCTCGAACTTAAGCGAATCATCGGTGAGTGGCAGAACACCCTCGCCGAGGACGGCTGGAACTGTATCTATCTCGGTAACCACGACCAGCCACGCGGCGTCTCCCGCTTTGGCGACGACGGGGAGTACCGTGAGGAGTCCGCGAAGATGCTCGCGACCTTCCAGTTCACCCTGCAGGGCACGCCCTTTGTCTTCCAGGGCGAGGAGATCGGCATGACCAACACGACCTTCGAGGATCCCGAGAAAATCCGGGACGTCGAAGCCCAGAACTTCGCCGAGATGTCCCTTGCCGACTGGGCCGACGACTACGTCGAGGACGTCCAGCCGATCCTCGAGGACATGAGCCGTGACAACGCGCGGACGCTGATGCAGTGGGACGACACGGAGCACGCAGGCTTTACCGACGGTGAGCCATGGATTCACGTCAACGAGAACTATCCCGAAATCAACGTCAAGGCCGCCCGCGCCGACGAGGATTCGATCTGGCAGTACTACCGCGAGTTGATGGACCTGCGCGAGGAACACGACATCTTCGTTTACGGCGACTACGAAGTGATCGACTACGACCATCCTGAAGTGTACGCGTACCTCCGGACGCTCGGCGACGAGGAACTAATCGTTGTCTGTAATTTCTTCGAGAACGAGCCGCAGATCGAGATGGCGGATTTAGACGCCGATGCTGAACTCGTCGTGAGCAACTACGACGTGGGTGATATCCCCGAGGACAGAGTCCTCGACCTGCGCCCGTACGAGGCGCGCGTCTACCAGCAGTAAGAGAGTCAGTTATCGATCCGGACGCGGTGCCGTCTCGTATTTTTCCATCTTCCCGGACTTGTCCCCAATCGACTCGTAGATCCGCTGGAGCGTTTCCTCGGCGGCGAGTAGATTGTGCTCTTCGAGGAACGTCCGGCCCTCCTCGGTCAGCCCGTAGAACTTCCAGGGGTAGCCCTGTCGGCGCTCGTCCTCGGACAGCGCGACCTCTTCGAGAATCCCGGCGTCGATCAGCTTCTGGACGTGCTTGTAGACGGTCGCCTCGCTAACGCTGGGGTTGAGCTGTTCGAGTTCGTACATCGACGGGAGGCCCTCCGGATGTTGCAGGACGTTGCCGAGGATGGCAAATCGGGTCTCCTGCGTGAGAAAGTGCAGTAGCTCCCGGTTCCCCGCACCGTCGGCAGGGCTCAGATCAGTGCTCATACGAGACGCTACGGCATCCCAGCATAAGTAGTTTACTCTGGGGTAAATCACCCGGGAGTAAACCATAATGTGGCCGGACACAACGCATATCCCGCCCCGGTGAGACCTCCCCGGTATGTCCAACGAGACGTCGCCCGATTCGGACGACTCCCCCGCCCCCGAAGACGTCCTCGCCAGCGCGAACGAGCGCCTCGACGCCGAGGAGATCACGCTCGCGGACAACGAGGAGATCCTCCACGCGATGAGCGAACTTGGTCCCGTCTACGAGACGGATCGATCGTACTTCATCCTCGGTAACTACGATCGGGAACCGATCCGGCGGCTCAACCTCGTCGTCGACCGGCTCAACCGCCGGGCGGACGCCTACGCCTTCCGGATGGTCGACGTCCGCGGCGAGTGGGACAACAGCATCCAGAAGTTCTGCCTGATCGCGGACCTCGTAACGTATCTCGTCGGCGTCGCGGAAAAGGAGCCGAGTGACTTCCTCGTCGAGCAGGGGCTGCTCGTCGGGAGCGAGGAGTACTTCGAGAAGAGCCACGTGCTGAAACGCGAGTACGAGGAGGAGCGACCCTTCGGCTGGATGCAGGACGGCGTCTTCGAGCTGTTCGACGATGAGGGGCGGCTCTACCGGTGGCGCACGGAGGAAGATCTCGTTGAGGCGGCCGAAGCGCTACCGTGATACTGGGACACCGAGCTAGCGCCGCTTGCGCCACTCCCCTTCTAGCAATCCGTACCAATGAACGTCCTGATACACCCCGTCAATGAACTCGGCATCACGATGGACGCCCTCCTCGACGAAGCCGACCGATTCGAGCAGGGCCTGCGAGGCGTCATTGAACTCGAAAACTCGCGCCTCGATCCGGTGGAGGCCGAGTTGCTGGAACCCGTATTCGATGATCCGACTGGCGGCGTCACTTCCGTAGCCCATTCGGTGGTGCTCTGGGTCGACCCAGTAACCCAATTCAGCCCTGTCGTTGCCGGTATCGATTCCGTTGAGTCCGACCGTGCCGACTGCGTCCTCGTCGGTGATCATGAGCGTGACGTTGTCTTCGGTACAGACGACATCCTCGTAGAACGATTGTTCCTGGGCCGCGTTGACTGGGCGATCACGTCCGATCGCTCGCCAGACCTGTGGATCGTTGATCTGCTCCTGAAGGTACTCCAGATCGTCCTCTTCGATCGTCCGCAGGGCGACGTGCTCACCCTCCAGAAATACGGGACCAGGCATAGAGACCGCTACAGCGGAGGCTCATAAAAAAGTTGACTCCACGTCGGCCGAATCCCCGGAGCCGAAACGACGATACCACTGCCCCCGCTACGTGGCGACAGGATGGCTATGGAGGAGGATCGGCTGGTGTTCGGCTACACGCGCCGAGCTGTTGCGCTCGATCTGTTCGTCGTCACGGCGGTCGTTCCAGCAGTTCTGATCGCCCTCCACCTGTTTCTTCCCGAGTCCGCACGGACGACGCTCGTGCTCCAGCACGGTGATCCCGATCCATTCGAGTTTCTCACGGCTGCGTACGTCCACTCTAACGTACCACATTTGCGGAACAACATCACTGGCTACCTCGCCGCGATCGTGATGGCCTATCTGCTCTGCCTCGAAGCGGGCCGCCGTCGGTGGTTTGTCGCCACGCTCGCGGTCGTGCTGGTGGTCGTCCCCGTCTTCGTCAACGTCGTGAGCTACGTAACCTTTGCAGGGGCGTTTCCCGCCGATCCGACCACGCGTGGGTTTTCGGCGGTCGTCGCTGCGACCGCGGGGTTCGTTTACGTTGCCTTGTTGGTGCTCCTCCGGACTGCGTACTCGACGGAGACCGCGACGTTCGCCGGTGCGGTGATCTTTCTCGTGTTGCTCGTGACCTTCTATGTCCTGCACGTGAGTGTCATCGAGCCGCTCTTGCTGGCCGGTGCCAGCGGGAGCGCGCTGCTCTGTCTGGCTGCACTCGTGGTGAGCGCCCGTGGGCGAATACCACGGAACCGGGCCGGATGGAAGCGACTGGGCTCCGAGTCGGTACCGGTCGCGCTCGTCACTGCCTTGCTCGTCGCGTTCGTTGTCGGTCTCTTTCCCCAGCGCGTTATCGTCGACGGCATGATTATCAACGTCTACGCACACTGGCTGGGGCTGGTCGGCGGCGTCGCGGCGGCCGTGTTGCTCGAACCGGTCGTTACTGACTGACAGTGAGAGTAAACACTATGAACCCTTGCATGGAACGGTCCCTTTGTATACCCTGCCACACAACGGTCGAGCATATGGGCCTCACCAAGCGGATCATCCCCTGTATCGACGTGGATCTGGACGAGGAGGGCAACCCCGCAGTGTACACCGGCGTCCACTTCGAGGATCTGAAATACACGGGCGACCCGGTCGAGATGGCAAAGCGGTACAACGAGGCCGGTGCCGACGAGTTCGTCTTCCTCGATATCACCGCCTCTGCGGAGGGGCGCGAGACGATGCTCGGGGTCGTCGAGGACGTCGCCGACGAAGTCTTCATCCCACTCACCGTGGGCGGCGGCATCCGGACGCGCGAGGACATCAAGGAGACGCTTCGCGCTGGCGCGGACAAGGTCTCGATCACCACCGGCGCGCTCGAACGTCCGGAACTCATCAACGAGGGCGCGGCAGCGTTCGGCAGCCAGTGCATCGTGATCAGCGTCGATGCCCAGCGACGGTACGACGAAGACGGCGAGCACTACGTCGACATCGATGGTGAATCCTGCTGGTTCGAGTGCACGAAGAAGGGCGGTCGCGAGAGCACTGGCATCGACGTCGTAGAGTGGGCACAAGAGGCCGAGCGTCGCGGCGCTGGCGAACTCTTTGTCAACTCTATCGATGCCGACGGGACGAAAGACGGCTACGATATCCCCCTGACGAAAACGGTCTGCGATACGGTTAGCACACCAGTCATCGCCTCCTCGGGCTGTGGCGGGCCCGAGGACGCTTACGAGGTTTTCACCGAAGCGGATGCCGACGCCGCGCTCGCGGCCTCGATTTTCCACTTCGACGAGTATTCGATTCAGGAAGTCAAAAAGTACCTCGACGAGCGTGACGTCCCGGTGCGGTTGTAATAGTTCTCCGAGCGAGGGGAGGAGCGAGGAGCTTTTTACCCAGAATTGTGGGGAGAGGCAGCCACGCTGAGTGTGGTGTTCGACGACCCGCGAAGATCAGTAAGACCAAAACTACAGAAGTTGACGTGTGTGACTTCAAGAAGTGATGCTTCACTCAGGCCCGCGAACCGACCATCACACTGGTGATACTGTCACTGCCCACAGGGCAAGCAGGGCTGCCCCGACCGCCGTGGCGACCACCCACAAGTCCTCCGGAACTGACTCGGCCGGCTTTCCCAGTACGAGCGTGTAGGCCGAATATAGTACCATGCCGAGGCCCCCGAGTGACATCAGCACGGATCCGGGACCGACGATCTCGCCGGTTAGATTGACGCCGCCGACGAACGCGAAGACGGCCCCGGCGAGACTCAGCGAGCCGTAGAAGATCAACGGTTTGAGCACGTGAACTGAATACGGAATGCGTGACTAAAGAGGTCCCGAAGTTCGGCGCGAGACGACCGCTTTCACTACCCTTATGTATCGGATTTCCCAAGACTGGGTGATGGTGTATCGGTGTGCGCGCTGTGGGAAGCCCCATCCACGCGATGATCCGCCCTGTACTGACTGTGGACACGACTCGTTCGAGGAGTATGACGATACGACGTCAGGAACAGTCGATACGGGCGGAAACCTGGTCTGGCAGTGTCAGGACTGTGGCCGCGAGCACGTCAAACACTCTCCGCCGTGTAGTCGGTGTGGGAGTCAGGACCTGCGGAAGGTTGAGCCGGACTACACCGAACTGGACCGTACGCTCGAACAGCGGACGGAGTGGGGTGCGATCGCCCGGCCCTACCTCCCATTGATGGGCGTCATCGCCGCGGCCGGACTCGTGTTGATTATCCTGATCGTACTGTGAGTCACGGCCTGTCGTCGGCTGTAACCGGTCGAACAGATGGTTTGAAAAAATCGTAGTTGATCGTCCGATCAGGCCGCCGTATCGAACGCCTCGCGGAAGGCACTTGCCTTCTCACGAACTCGTCCTGCACCAGCTTCCAGTGCGTCGAGCGGTTCCGTCGTGTCGTCGGTCTTGATTGCGAGGATCGGTTCGGTCTGTCCACCTGACTGCTCGGGGTTCATGTCGTACGTTGCCGTAGTGACGCCTTCGGTCTCCAGTAGCGCACCCTTCAGGACGTTCATGAACGTGTGGTCCTCCCCGCCAATCTCGATCGAGAGCTCCTCTTCGGTGTTCTCGATGACCCGTAGTTCCATATCGACTGATTTGCCCGTGGCGCGTTTGTAGCTTTCGATAGCGAGCCTTTCGCCGTGGATAGCGGCTACCTTTCGCCCAGTGTAATCGACACCGCACGACGATCAATTTGATATATCAATAAATGATTTATTTGACTTCTTCTGGACGCGCATGGGGATGTCGAAATGTCAGTACGCTATCGACAACTCCGTGAGGGAGACTAACTCCAACAGACAGGGTCACGCAGATTGCAACTGTCGGGAACGAGGGTTTATTCGCGTCCAGTCGTCAAGGTCGGTATGAACGTCCACTGGCACCGGCGCGATCTCAGGGCGGCGGACAACAGTGCACTCGCTAACGCCGCCAGTTTCGGACCGGTACTCCCCGTCTTTGTCTTCGACCGACAGATACTCCAGCACGGCTCATCCGTGCGGGTCGCCTACATGCTGGACGCGCTGTCCTCGCTGGGGAAGTGGTACCACGAACACGGGAGCACCCTCCTCGTCACCCGTGGTGATCCCCGGGAGGTATTGCCCGCACTTGCCGAGGCGATCGACGCCGAAAATGTCCTCTGGAACAAGGATTACTCCGGGCTCGCGCGAGAACGCGACGCCGATGTCCGGCAGGCTCTCGCCGAACAGGGCGTCCGGCGCGCGAGCTATCACGACGAGATCTGTCACGAGCCCGGGTCAATCACGACCAACGACGGTGACCCATACTCGGTGTTTACCTACTTCGGCCGGAAGTGGCAGGATCGAGAGAAAGAAGAGCCCCACGACGCACCGGACGCCGACAAACTTGTCGACCCGACAGGCCTTTCCGTCCCCGATCGCTGGTCGAGCACCCTTCCCACGCTCGACGATCTGGGCTTCGACGAGCCGGACGCGACACTGCAGCCTGCTAGCACGGACGCCGCCCGCGAGCGTCTCGAATCCTTCTGCGCCGAGGATATCTACCGGTACGACGACAGGCGGGACTACCCGGCAGACGGCTGTACGTCACAGCTCTCGGCGGACCTGAAGTGGGGAACGATCGGTATTCGGGAGGTCCACGCCGCAACTGTCGAGGCCGCTGAGCGCGCCGACACCGAGGACGAACGCGAGTCCGTTGAGGAGTTTCAGTCCCAACTAGCGTGGCGCGAATTCTACACGCACGTCCTCTTTTTTAACCCCGAAGTGGTCACGGAGAACTACAAGGAGTACGAGAACTCGATCGAGTGGCGCGAGGAGCCGGAGCACCTGTCGGCGTGGAAGACCGGGGAAACCGGCTATCCGATCGTCGACGCAGGGATGCGGCAGTTGTTGTCGGAGGGCTACATGCACAACCGTGTACGGATGATCGTCGCCTCGTTTCTCACCAAGGACCTCATGCTGGACTGGCGTGAGGGCTACGACTGGTTCCGGGAGCGACTTGCCGATCACGACACGGCAAACGACAACGGGGGCTGGCAGTGGGCAGCCTCGACGGGAACCGACTCACAGCCGTACTTCCGGATATTTAACCCGATGACACAGGGCGAACGCTACGATCCCGACGCGGAGTACATCAAACGCTACGTTCCCGAACTCGCAGATGTCGAACCGGAACAGATCCACTCCTGGCATGAACTCTCGGAGACGCAGCGACGGCGCCTTGCTCCCGAGTACCACGCCCCCATCGTCGATCACAGCGAGCGTCGCGAAGCGGCGATCGAGATGTTCGAGGCGGCGCGCGGAGAGTGAGATCCGGCACCAGAATTGCCCCGCGTGCGGTGTGTGAACTACTGTCTTCTAAACGTTTAACAGTCATCGAACCGATATTGGAGATGGAGGAGATACATATGCCAGAACAATCCGATCCCGAACTGCCGCCGCTCCCGTACGACTACGATGCGCTCGAACCGCACATCTCCGAGCAAGTGCTGACGTGGCACCACGACACCCACCATCAGGGCTACGTGAACGGCCTCGCCAGTGCCGAGGAGACCCTCGCCGAGAACCGCGAAAGTGGAGACTTCGGTAGCTCCGCGGGCGCGCTCGGTAACGTTACTCACAACGGCTGTGGACACTATCTCCACACGCTGTTCTGGGAGAACATGGATCCCAACGGTGGCGGCGAACCCGAGGGCGACCTGCTCGACCGTATCGAGGAGGACTTCGGTTCTTATGAAGGCTGGAAGGGCGAGTTCGAGGCCGCTGCGAGCGCCGCAGGAGGCTGGGCACTGCTCGTGTACGACCCTGTTGCCAAGCAACTGCGTAACGTCGCGGTCGACAAACACGACCAGGGCGCTCTCTGGGGCGCACACCCGATCCTCGCACTCGACGTCTGGGAGCACTCTTACTACTACGACTACGGACCGGCACGCGGTGACTTCATCAGCGCGTTCTTCGAGGTCGTCGACTGGGACAAGGCAAGCGAAGAGTACGCGAAGTGCCTCGATCACTTCGAGTAGTGTAGTCGTCGAGCGTACACGATTTTTTGTTGTCACTTGGCTAGCCTCACTACTGACGTGAAAACGAACGGCCCAGAAGCCAGTCGTATTGGCGTCGAAGTAGGTTCGGTACCCCTGTACGTTTATCTGTCTGATAGTTGGATAACTGCTTGGGGGAACAATGCACGATCTAACGGGGTTCCAGCGGGACCTACTGTACGTGATCGCCGGGCGAGACGATCCACATGGGCTCGCGATCAAGGAAGAACTCGAAGACTACTACGAGAGCGAGATACATCACGGTCGACTCTATCCCAACCTCGACGCACTCGTCGACAAAGGACTGGTAGAGAAGGGGGAGCTCGATCGGCGAACGAACTATTACGCACTCACACAACGGGGAGACCGCGAGCTAGAGGCTCGCCGAGAGTGGGAGAGTAGCTATATCGACACCGAAGAAACCGAGATCTCGTTGTAGTCGACAGCAGTGGTACTATCGATTACAGCGGATCGACCAGGTCTTCGAGCGCTGCCTGGGGGTCGTCGGCTTTCGCGACGCCGCTTGCAAGCAGTACGCCGTCCGCACCGAGTTCTTCTGCAGCGACGACGTCATCACCGGTACTGATCCCCGCACCACAGTAGACATCGACTGACTCGTCGACTGCGGCAGCGGCGTCGACTGCGTCCCGGACGATATCGGGATCCGCCTGGCTGACAGGCGTTCCGGTGCCGATCAGCTCCGGCGGTTCGACCGCGACGGCGTCCGGACCGAGTGCGGCCGCGGCAGCGACCTGATCAGGATTGTTCGCACAGACGACGGTATCGAAGTCGACACGCTCGGCTGCATCGAGCGAGCCGTCGATATCGGCGAGTTTGAGGCGGTTCTCGGAGTGATTGAGCAAAGTTCCGGTGGCACCAGCCTCGGCAGCGGCTTCGGCAAGGGTGCTACCAGTGTGGCTACCGTGCTCGTTCGGGCTGACGTGTTGTGCCCACGTCTCGACACCGGTTCCGGCGACGGTCTCGATGGCCGCGGCCTGGGGTGCGATGGCGACGTCCGCGTCCGAGGACTCGCTGACCTCGTGGGCGGCAGTTGCTACTTCGACTGGATCACACGGATACGCCTTGAGGTTGACAAGGACGAACATATCTGCAACAGCGGTCGCCGGAGACAAATAGGTTGCGAGAACTCCCACTCAGCGGGAAGCGATCAGTCCTTTCGCTTGACGACGTCGCCGAGTGTGTATTCGCCGGAGGAGGAGCCACCACTCCACTCCTCGTCGTCCGCGGCCACGCTACCGGACAGCGAGATATCGAGGAACTTCTCCAGCTTCGACTGGACATCGTCGCTCGGGAGCGTGTCACCACGCTCAAGCTTGCGGATCAGGCTCGCTTTCTCGTTGAGTTCGTTCGCGAGATCTGACTGGCTGAGATCCTTGTTTTCCCGTGCAGAGCGGATCCGTTCGTCGTAGTCGGTGACGATCTCGTCCATATCGTCGAACATGTCCGAGCGCGAGCGTGACCGTCCGGAACCACCCGAGCCACTCGTGCCGGACGATCCGGTCGACCCACCGGAGCTGCTCGAACTCGATCCTGTCGAATACTTCGTGGACGAACTGGAGGACTGCTGGGTCTTTATTTCGGTCCCGAAGTCAGCACAGTCATTGCAGACGTCGAGTTCAGCTCCCTCGATCTTGACGGTCTTTGGCGACGACACCGAGGCGCCGCACATTTCACACTGCACCATATACTTCCCTTTCGCCGCCGGCGTTGATAAAAGGTACGCCGTCGTCAATCGAGCGCGTTCCAGGCACCCCAGAAGCGCTGGAGTGCAGTAACGTGGCCGACGACCGCAAAGAGCACGAGCAACCAGCCGATCGGGCCGACCCCGGCGATGGTCGGCTGAACGAACGCGGCGATTCCAGTGACGATACCGATGATCGCCAGTCGGTCAGCCCGGCCGAGCACTCCCGCGTAGACACGATCCAGTCCGACTGCCTGTGCCTGTGTCCCGAGATATGAGGTCATCAGGACGCCCGTGACGGCTGCGAAGCCGAGCACGTAGCTCCCGATTCCGGCGGCGAGCCCTGCGATAATGACGATATCTGCGTACCTGTCCAGTACGTGATCGAGAAGATCGCCCGCCTTCGAATCGACGTTCTGTTCGCGCGCGACGGCGCCATCAAGCAGATCCAGCGCACCGTTGAGTCCGACGAGAACGGCCCCCGCGAGATACAGTATCGCCATTTCACCGGCGACGTAGTACACCCCACCCGCAGCGACCGCGGCGAGGAACGCGAGGACGCTGATCGCGTCCGGCGACACGCCGATTCGAGTCGATAGCGCAACGAACGGTTCGAGCGCACGATCCGCGACCGATCTGAATTGATCCAGTGTCATAGATAGTCGATGTACGAAACTTCGCCAGCACTCGGTTCGCGCTCTCCGTTGACGACCGCCTGAATCTCCAGGACGACGTCTTCGGGGGTGCGTTCTGTTGCTTCGATCTCGTAGACAGACTCGACGCCGTGGGCATCGACGGCTTCCGAGAGGATCACGTCGAGCGCCTCGCTTTCGGCGTTCTCGGCCGCCGACGCTTCACCCTCGCCCCGCTCGATCAGGCGCCCTTCGAGCACGTCCGGACGACAGCGCAGGACGACCACACGGTCCGCGTCGAGATGGTGAGCCAGATGTGAGTCGATCACGATATCATCTCGGTCACCGAGCCATTCGGTGACAGCATCGAGGTCAGCGACAACGCTATCGCGGTCCTCGTCGACACGCTCGTACAGGTCTTCCTCTCGAATCGCCTCGTTAAGATGAACCACGTCAAGGTCGGTCTCCAACAGATCGGTAGCGGTTGTTTTACCCGTACCGGGCGTTCCGGTGACTGCGACTCTCACTCCGCGAGCACCTCGTTGATCGCTTCAACCGCGCGTTTCGTCTCTGCTTCCGTCCCACAGGTCACCCTGATACAGTCGGCAAGGCCGAAGCTCGTACAGTCACGGACGATGACGCCACGCTCCTGTAGTCGGTCCGCCACAGTGGTCGCGTCGCCGACCTGAATCAGGACGAAGTTACCATGACTCTCCCACGTCGGCGCGTCGACGTGCTCGTAAATGTATTCTCTAGCCCATTCGACCGTCGAAACCGTCCGTTCGACGTGCTCGTCGTCGTCGAGCGCTGCCAGCCCGGCGCGACAGGAAAGCTCGCCCGCCGCGAACGGGGTGTTCACCCGCGCGTAGGCGTCGGCCCACTCGCTCGGCGTGATCGCATAGCCCAGCCGGAGTCCAGCCAGCCCATAGGCCTTCGAGAACGTCCGGATGACTGCGACGTCGTCCCGTTCCCGGACGAGTCCGACAGCCGAGTCGACGTCGGCGAACTCGCCGTAGGCCTCGTCAACGACGACCAGCGTCTCCTCGTCGGTTTCCTCGGCGATCCGTTCGACATCCTCGAGCGGGCAGACCGTCCCGGTCGGGTTGTGCGGGCTGGTCAGATAGACGATCCGCTCGCCGTCGTACGCTGAGAGTACCGTTTCCGCCCTCTGTGTGAACCCGTCACCCTGATCGAGGCTGTACTCATGTATCTCTCCGTGATGATAGCGCGCGCTCATCGCGTAGTAGGCAAAGCCCGGCTGTGGGACGAGTACTTTTTCGCCGGGACGGAGGATGGCTCGCGAGAGATAATCGAGCGATCCATCACCCCCTGCGGACAGCCATATCTGGTCCGGCTCGACGTTCCAGTCGGTCGCAAGCCGCTCCGTCAGATCCGTGTGTGATGTCTTCGGATAGCTACTCACCGACCCGGCGTGGGCCTCGATCGCATCGACGGCAGCCGGACTCGGGCCGAACGCGTTCTCGTTCGACGCGAGTTTAATCAGCTCCGTCGGCTCCATCCCGAGCTCGCGAGCGACTTCTTCGATGCCCCGGCCCGCTACGTACTCCGTGTGGGCCGACAGATCCCGTGGTTGCATACTCGCTACCAGTTTCCCGTGGTTATTAAGCGTGCTCAAGCACGCTCAGGTTTTGATCAGCCCGCGGCGCAACGTTTATTAGACATTGATTTCAAACCCGAAACGGATGCAACTCGGCCGGGGTGACGGTGTTCCGGACAGCACGACGTTCTCCCAGGAGCTCGCCGAACTCAAACAGAACGGCTGTAACCTCCTGCTCGTTGGCGACGGCTCCGTCCACAGCAGTGTGTGTCGTCATCTTCTCGGTGACGATCGGCGGCGGCTGTTCGTATTCACGGAGGGCAAGCGAGTCTGTGCATGTGATCCAGAGACTCTCGACGGGGGTGACGGGCGGACGGTCCGGGTCGACGATGAGGAGCGATCACTCACCGAGATCGGTAGCGAAGTTGTCACCGAGATTGACCTGTTAGCGAGTCGTGTCGACGGTCTCTCTCCCGGCGAGCTTCGACTCTGCTTCGACTCGCTGGGTCCGCTGTTCGTCGAGCACGACCCCGAACAGCTGTTTCGGCTCCTCCACCTTGTCAGTGCCTCGGTGCGGCGTTCAGACGGGATCGGTCACTACCACCTCCGGGTGGACCGCAAGAGCGATCACGTCAATCTGATCGAACCGCTGTTCGACGTGCTGGTCGAAGTTCGTCGGAACGATGGCATCGCAGAACAGCGCTGGCACTTGCTCGGAAAAGACGTTTCAAGCGACTGGCTACCACTCTAGCGAGTGGCAAGCTCGTCGTCACTCACCCAGTTGAACCCGCCGGAAGCGTCGTCACTGTCTCCGGCGGTGTCGGACGCACTGTCGTTGCCATCGGACGCACCATCCGAGCTCTCGGTTTCGTTCTCCTCACGGTTCGTTCCGGTATCCGTGGTAGTTTCACGGTCAGCCTCCGAAGACTCGCCGATCAGTTCGTCAACTAACGATTCGTTCGGCGTCTCGTCGTCGTCCGAGGGTACGGGGGTCGATCGGTTGCCGGATACCGATACCAACGAGCCACCGGAACCTGCTGCGGCAACGGCCGCAGACCCGTCACCCGGACCGGCCGGGGCGGCGGCGTCATCGTCGGTAAGCGCTTCGCGTTCGATCTGCTCGAACAGTTCGTCAAGACCGCTAGGCTCCGACTCCTCGCTGGTCGCTGCTGGTGTGCCGAGAGCGACCGGTTCATCGACTGAACTCCGGTCGTTCGCCTCCTGAGTAACGGGTTCGAGCGAAACCTCCGAAAGGTCGCCAAACACCTGTTTGAGGTCGCCATCGGAGGCTTCTACCTCAGCCAGCGTGTGCCCGGTATCCTCCCCGCCCGCCTGTGCGGCGAGATCGTCAGGGGAGCCGCCGAACACCGCATCGGGATCCGCGTCGGCGTCAGGGTGGGGTGTCGGGGCGACGGCAGGACCGGTCGTCCGCGCGAGCAGTTCGTCCGTCGCGTCCGGTCGCTTGCGTCGATCGACCGTACTCCGATTCCGACCTGTTCCCGCCGTCGTTTCCCCGACGTGGGGTTTGACTGCCGTTGCCTCACCGCTCTCGAAGGCATCGAGCTGGTCCTCGCGCAGGAGCGGAACACCAGCGAACTCGATACGATCGCCGTACTTCGCCCGGAGCCGATCAAGTCGGGCGTTCTCGATCATGAGGACGCGCCAGCGTCGGTCGATCGGACGCATCAACACGAACGTCAGATCAGTGTTCGAGAGCAGCTGGCGTTCGATCGCCGCGAGCAGCGCCGGGAAGTTGTCGTCTTCGAGTGGTGTCTCCGGGTACTCGAAGGTGATCCGGTGTCCCGTCCCGGAGGCATCTTCGAGAACGACCTCGAAGCTCGATTGGCCGTTTCCATGTGTCGCATCGCGGAAGGTGACCGAACAGCCGTATGGCTCGAACACCTCGTTCAGGTGGACCTCCGGCGCGTAGTTCCAGTAACTGCCGGTAACGTTCATGCCCCGTCTCGATTGGGTCAGGACGTCGACCAGTCGGCGAGCCAGCGCCCTCGGGTCGTCCCCGTCGAGACGCTCCTGTACGAACGCCAGCAGTGGTCCCTCGGCTACCGCGTCGCTCTCGCCCGCGTGTAGCGACCGAATATCGTCGTCCGGAAGTCCGATGTCACGGAGGATATCGAGGTATTCGGCGTACGGCTCCGGAGGAAGATCCACGGTCATGATGCGGGGTTTGGTCTCAGTGTTTACTACTTATTGAAGCCATATCTATGTTTTCATGGTGTGTGCTGAATTGGCACGATTACCGGTACAATGAGGGAGCCGGAAACCAGAGGTGTCAGTATGAACTTCGAGACTGTTCAGGGCGATATCGCTGCACAGTCCGCGGACGTGCTGGTCAACGCGGCAGGAACGAGCCTCCGGATGGGAAGCGGTGTTGCCGGTGCGATCAAACGTCGGGCGGGCCCGGAGATCAACGAGGAAGCGATGTCGGAGGGGCCGATCGATCTGGGTGATGTCGCGGTGACAGACGCCTACGCCCTCGACGCGGAGTACGTCATCCACGCGGCGGCAATGCCTCACTATGGCGATGGACAGGCGACAGCGGACAGCATCCGCTCTGCAACACGAAGCTCGCTGGAAACCGCGGACGAGCTCGGCTGTCGCTCTCTCGTGCTCCCGGCGCTTGGCTGTGGCGTCGCTGGCTTCGATCTCGAAACGGGGGCGGAACTCATCGGTGAAACGATCGACGCGTACGAACCGAACACGCTCTCAGAGGTGCGGTTTATCGCGTATGGCGATGAGGAGTACGCCATTATCGAAGCCGCGACCGAGCAGTTTGACGACGGCTAGTCCGAACTGACGATTCGCTCGACGTCAAGCCGTGAGACGGCGAGCTGCAGTACGAACAGGCACAGGACGCCCAGAAGGGCATAGCCTGCTACCGCGATCCACGTCGATATTGCCGGGCTGCCGATCGCCAGCTTTGCGATCGTATTGAGGGGGTGTTCGGGCAGCAGCGCCGTCACCATCGCGATGGCGAGGATGCCAAAGGAGTAGAGGAACTGTGCCTGCCGCCGATCGGTCGTCACGAGCGCGAGGCCGATCCCCATGGAAACTACCGCGAGGGCGAGGGCACCGACGATCGTGAGCAACGCCGGGACGTTCTCGATCGGCGTTCCGTTCACCCGCAATAGTACAAGCCACAATGCGGCCTGTGCAGGAGCTAGCAGCGCCGCTGTCAGTAGCTTTCCGTCGATGATCTCTCCCATCTCGATAGGGGCGACCGCGAGCAACTCGAACGTACCACGCTCCAGTTCCTCGCTGATCGTATCGACAGCGAGGCTACCGCTGATAAACACCGGAAGCAAGAGCAGCAACGGCACGAGAACGGTGTAGGTGAACCCGTAATACGGCGCTGGATCAGGGTTGTCGGGTCCCGTGAGCGGCTGGTTATCCAGATACGCACCACGCTGGTTCCGCTCGAACGCCTCGTACTGGAGTAATACGTCCTGAAGGCTCGTCACGACGACGGTCGATTCAATCCCATCGGGCGGAACGGTCGTCTCCACCTGTATCCGACCGTCTCCGCTTCCCTCCGCAACCAGGACGGCGTCGATTGCGCCAGCCTGATACGCGCTTTGTGCGCCCTCGGGATCGTCGAACGTTACCGTCTCGACGTTTTCTTGGTCGCTCGCGACGCTGGCGAGGTCGTGTCGGTGTTCCCCGGAGACGCCAACCGATACCTCACCCCCTGCGCTCGCCGGATCGTACAGCGAAACCAGCCCGACCACGAGGAACGACGAGAACGCTGCGATCACGAGCTGGATCAGCAGGGCGAGGACGATCGTCTTCTCGCTTTTGAGCGTCGAGAGTTCTCGGAGCGAGATGCGGATCCGTGGACGTCCACCCTTACTGGACATGGAAGATCACCACGTAGTTGTACAGCGTGTGGATCGAGATAGCGAGGACGAGCATCGCCATGTAGTGAACTCGGTCGCGTCGCGCACCGATCGTGGAGACGACTGCGGTGAGGACATGCAGCGCAAGCGGCAGGAAAAAGAGCCCGACCGCGAGTACTGGAGAGACGGCCTCGGTCGTCGGGAACGCGGCCGCACCCAGTTCTAGCTGTGTGATCCCGACGATCTGGGCGACGTGTGTCACTTTCTCGGCGAGGAAAAAGCCCAGCCCGCTCGCCGCACCGACGGCGACCGCGGTGCGGATTGAGCGGTCGAACCGGTTGTGTGCGTAGCCTGCGTAGATGTGCAGGCTCTTTGCAAGCTCCTCGGTACAGGAGATCCACAGGAGCAAGACGGGAAGCGCAAACGCCTCCGGCAGTGCAAACAGAATCGTCACAGCGAGTAACTGGGCGACGAATACAACGGGGATCATGAGCGCGCTGATCGCCGCGACGCTTTTCAGCCCGGCGACGTAGTTCGCCAGGGCATCCAGCACTTTCAGGTGAATTGAGCGCTGTGAGAACATGTCTTCCTCGCGGTAGACGCCAGCCCCGAGTCCGAACAGGAGCACGCTCAGGAGGTAGAACGCACCGGTAGAGAACGTGTACTGCAGCGCCGAGACGGCCTCGCCCTGTAGATCCCAGACGACCAGCGTCAACGGCGATATCAGTGCGATCGGTGTTATTTCGGTGAAGATCGCCGGGACGAACACGTACGAGGTCAGCAAGACGCTGATCGTCACCGTCACGAACGTCAACTCCTTGAAGGAACGGGCGAACATCGCGCCGACGAAGGTCGAAGCGAGGAATAACAGGGCGATCGGAACGACGGCAGCGATAGAGACTGGACCGCCCTCGATCGCGAGGGCGATGGCGACCGAGACAACGACCAGTGCGGCGAGATACGGTAACGTCTTTCCGACGATCACGTCGCCACGGCTCACCGGCGCGACGAGCAACAGTTCGCCGCGGCGGTTAATCCGCTCGTTCATGATCGAACTACCGTAGAGCTGGATGACGAAGTTCATCGGAATAATAAACAGAAATGCAAGCACCAGCGAGCCGAAAGGGAAGGGTGGAGAGATTCCAGCAGGTGTATCCACGACACCATCTCCGGCGATAGCGTCGCTGATCCAGTTTCCAGTATCCGAGCTATCGCCGGGCGCAGGATCGTCGTCGCTGTCGGCAGTGTCGTCCCCATCCCCGGCTTCGTCACCGTCGACCCTGCCGTCGTCTGTGTCACCGTTCTCCGGGTCCCGTTCTTGCCCGTCGTCTGTCCCGGTATCGCCATCACTCTCGGTTTCTTCGGCATCATCCGGAGTCGTGTCGGCCGGGTCCTCGTCGATAACCGTCCCACCGGTTCCGCCAGCCTCGTACCGGAGGTCGACGAGCACCGGGAACGCGGCAGTCTGGTTGCTCTCGGCCGACATCGTCCGGAAGTTGTAGCCGTCGATCGCCGCCTCGAACTCGCCCATCGCGGCGTCGCCTTTCTGTGTTTCCGCCTGTGATAACTCGTAGCCGCCTGGTCCGTATGGCTCCAGCATGATCTCGGCATCGCCGCGCTCTATCAGGTCGTCTTCAGGGGAGACGGGTTTGAGCGCGGAATGCTCGTCAACGGCGTCGTAGTAACTGCTGTCTTGCGGAATGCCAACCCGATAAATATCATCGTCAAAGGCGACGCTCCCGCCAAACACTGCGAGACCGCCACCGAAGACGAGTATCAGTCCGAAAATGCCGAGGATCGCCGTTCGTTTGTCGACCGATCCGACCGAACGACTCAGTTCCCAGCGGGCCACCCGGAGCGTTTTTCGCGGCTTCACGCCTCTGCCTCCCCGGCGATATCGAGGAAGATATCTTCGAGGCTCGGGGTCTCCGTCTGAATGTCGACCACCGACCCGCCTGCGGCGATCGCCCGCTCCCGAATATCTTCGACTGCTTCCATATCCTCGGCTTCACGGACGAACCGCCCGTTCTTCTGGGCACTATCGGGCACTTCGACATCTGTATACACCGTGTAGGAGGACGTTCCATGGCGCTCACGGATCCCCTCGATGGTGCCTCTGGCGATAATCTCGCCGCGGTTCATCACGACGAGTCGGTCACAGATGCTCTCGACGTGAAAGAGGTTGTGCGCGCTGAACACGACGGTACGGCCCTCCTCGCTCAGTTCGCGGGTGAACTCGATAATGTAGTTGGTCGTCAGCGGGTCGAGTCCGCTGGCCGGTTCGTCGAATATCAGGACGTCGGGATCGTTAACCAGTGCGCGGGCGATGGCGACCTTCCGCTTCATCCCCTTCGACATGTCACCGATCGACCGGTTTCGGTGTTCGAGATCGAGCCGGTCGAGCGTTTCCGTGATCCGCTCAGTTGCAACATCCTTTGGCACGTCATAAAGGTCGGCAAAAAAGTTGAGATACGATATCGCCGTCATGTCTTCATAGAGCGGCGACTCCTCGGGGAGAAAGCCGAGGTTCTGGCGCATCTCGGTCTCGCCAGCCTGGACGCCAGCGACGGTGGCGGTGCCAGCAGTTGGCTCGATCAAGCCGGCGAGCATCTTCAGCGTCGTCGTCTTTCCCGCTCCGTTCGGGCCGACGATACCGAACACCTCGCCCGAGTCGACCTCGAACGTGCTGTCCTCGACCGCGACAAATCCACTGTACTCCTTGCGGAGATTCTCGACCTCGATCACACTACTCGGGTGCAGGCACCGGGGGAATAAAAGGATTATCTGGAACGTAGATGGCAACAACCGTGCCGACTCAGAGACCGATACCGAGCGAGTAGGCCCAGTCAGCACCGCCCAACACAAGCAAGACGAGCGCACCACCGAGCAGTGCAACGTTTTTCAGGAACTGCGTCATCTCCTGTTGCTGTTGATCCTCTGGAGCCGCCCAGAAATCATGCATCATCGGCGTCGTGACGAGTAGGAACACTGCCAGCGCGCCAGCAGCGATGATCGGAAAGACGCCAAGTGCGACACCCAGTCCGCCGAACACCAACATTCCGCCACTGAAGGCGACGCTCAGCCTCGGAGCCGGTATTCCCTTCATCTCGGCGTAGCCGCTCATCGCATCGAGATCGAGAAAGTGGTTCAGGCCCGTAAAGGCCAGCACAGCACCGAAGAGGACGCGACCGATCAGAAACGCCACGTCCGCACCCGGTGTGTCAACGAGAAGCGGAAGAGTCATCGTCATCTGTCTGCCTCCACGAGACTGCTGGTAGGGGAGTGTTCATCACCGACCGCGGTCTGTAGTATCATTACGTTATCTGGTTACGATACGAACTATATTATACGTTTGGCGACAGTTCGGATACCAGGTAACCGTTGCGATATCACGTGATCGTTCGGGGCACATACACTGCTGGCGGTGTGCTCTGACAGGAGAAAACGCGCTGTATCGACGGCGTCAAACTACTGCGACATCGGCGGGTTCCAGAACACGCCGTCGATCACCGCGGCTGCGCCGATCAACGCTGCTCCGAACAGCGCCAGGTTTAGCGGGATCGACCCGAGCGATCCGAACAGGGCGGCCAGCAGGAAGACGGCAGGTATCAGAATGAGGACGACATCGTACCTCGATAGTGACCAGTCGTGGGTCGTCTGCTGGTTCCGTGCCAACTCTCCTCGGATCGGGTCTGACGTGCTCTGACTCATTTGGATCACCGATACAGTAGTATATCGTTTTTCATCCTACTAAAATCCTTTTTCAGACCTGTTACAAATTAACTGCTAAAGGACCGGATACGTCCCCTGGCGTATCCACATAAGTTATGGAGATAATATGACTCGTCCCGTAACGGCTAGAACACACAGGAGCATCGAGAAGGAGTTGATTAAGCCAGTGAGAAGAATACCGGGTTACGCGCGGAGCTCTTCGAGTCGATCACGTCCCGGTGCGATCAGCTCGTCGAGATACGACGCAAGGGTTCCTTTCGCATCAGCCGGGTGGAGTTCCCCGCTCTCCAGGTCCTCCGCGAGGTCTTCGTAGTCGTCGTACGTGATATCACCGCCGTACTGGTCCGGACGCTCGACGACTACTGTCGCAAAGCGTGGGAAGACGTGATACTGGAACAACTCCAGAACGGGATTCTCTCGCTCGGTGCCATCCTCGGCGGGTTCGGGATCTCTGGTTGGCGGACAGAACGCCGAGTTTACCTTCTCTTCAAGCTCCTCGGCCGTGTCCTCCATCGAGATGGTGACGCCCTCACTGGAGGACATCTTCCCCTCACCAGTCGTTAGGTCAGCGATGATCGGTGTGTGCAGGGCGGGCCGAACGTCGTAGTCAAGGCTCGGGAGCTCCTCCCGGGCGAGCATGTGGACTTTCCGCTGGTCCAGTCCACCGACCGCGAGGTCGACGTCGAGATACTCGATATCGAGCGCCTGCATCAGCGGGTAGACGACGTGAGATACCTTCGCCGTCTCTCCACCCTGAATCTCTGCCATCGCGCGCTGGGCGCGGTTCAGCGAGGTCTCCAGTTCTATCTGGTGGACGTCGAGGACGTATTCCTCGTCCATCTGGTACGAAGAGCCGTAGACGAACTCGGTCTGGTTCTCATCGAGTCCATATGCGAGGAACTGTTCGCGCATCTGTTCGGCCGTCTCGCGGATCTCCTCAAACGTGCCTTTCCCGTTCAGGTAGGCGTGGACATCCGCAAGCAGGACGACGATATCGAACCCAGCATCCTGCAGATCGATTAACTTGTTCGCCGTCAGCAGGTGGCCGAGGTGGAGCACGCCGGATGGCTCGTAACCGACGTATGCCCGTTTTTCATCGGGGTCGTCGGCCAGCGCCTCCACTTCCTCCTCGGTCACGACCTCCTCGGCGTTGCGAGTGATCAGGTCGTACGTATCCATACCACCACTCTGTCGGGGCAGGAATTTAGGACTTCCCAACTTGAGTAGAGGGTCGGCGACGCGACAGAACCAACTTTACCCCATGCCACAAACAGACTGATATGAACGATACACGACGCGCCGTCCTCGAAGCGATCGATGGGCAGGGTGTCTCGGGTGCTGACCTCGCAAAGCGCCTCGATGTTACCCGAGCCGCGGTCTGGAAACACGTCGAGGCGCTGCGGGAGGAAGGATTCCTCATCGAGAGTGACAACGGCTACCGGCTCGTATCAGTGCCGGAGTTCGGAGCCAGCGCCGTCGAATACGGGCTGGATGCGCCGTTCGAGATTGAATATCACGATACGATAGGCAGTACGAACGATCGCGCACGCGAGGCAGCAAGCGCGGGCGCAGAGAACCTTGTCGTCCTCGCCGACGAGCAGACCGGCAGTCGAGGACGACTCGACCGCGAGTGGAGCGCCCCGAGCGGTGGCATCTGGGTGAGTCCCGTGCTCCGACCCGATATCCCTCCGGCCCATGCTCCGCTGGTGACGCTCGCCGCCGCGGTGGCGACCACAACTGCCGCCAGAGAAGCGGGCGTTGACGCCCGAATCAAGTGGCCAAACGACGTGCTGGTGCCGACAGCGGATGGTGACAGAAAGCTCGCCGGGATTCTCACCGAGATGGAGGGCGAAGCCGATCGCATCTCGTGGGTCGTTCCCGGAATCGGGATCAACGCCAACATCGATGTGGCCGAACTACCGGCGGGCGCAACGAGTCTCCGCGACCAGGTCGGTGACGTCGACCGCCGCGTGTTCACCCAGCGGGTGCTGGAGGCACTCGACGAACTCCTCTCTGAGGAGGACGCGATCCTCGAACGATGGCGCGAGAACGCGCTGACACTGGGACAGCGCGTCCGCGTCGAGACGGCGAGCGGTATCGTCGAGGGGGAAGCCATCGATATCGAGCGGCCCGGTACCCTGCTTGTCGACACCGGGTCGGAGACGGTTCGCGTCCACGCGGGCGATTGTGAACACCTCCGACCGGCCTGAGTCCATCAGACATCGCGATCCGGTTCGCCGTCCGGATCGGCGGTCGATGCCCGCCGCACTGTCAGTACTGGCCGATCCGACGTTCTGATTACACCCTCGGTCACACTTCCCATCAACAGTCTGTCGATTCCCCCTCGTCCGTGGGTCCCCATGACGATCAGATCGCAGTCGTGGCCCTCGGCGTACTCGACGATTGCGCGCCGCGGCGAGCCGTCGATCAGTCGCGTCTCGACGGGAACCGTCGACCTGGCAGCCAGTTCTTCGACCAGTTCCAGTGCTTCCTCGCCCTCCTCACGTAGCACGTCACTGATCCCATCCCAGGACGCCTCCATTGGGAGCCCCGCAAACGTCGCGGAGTTCACGACGTAGATGGCATGCACCGTCGCGTCGTGGATCGTCGCGAGTTCGATGGCGTGCTCGACGGCCCGGCCGACGCCGGTCGAACCGTCTGTCGGGACCAGTATCCGATCGTACATCGTGTGATACGGTACCGACCCACGTCGTATAACTGTTGCCCGCTACAGGATCGGTTATTGTATCGATCTGGCTCTGTTGACACCGTCAGCAGGTGAGCGATTCCATCTACTTGCTGAATGCAGGCCATCTTTTTTCTGCTCGGATATCCTCGGTCGCTCCGCTCGCTGCGGGTACCACTCGTGGCTAACTGGGGACGTGCAAAAAGAATTCCCCTGGTTTACAGAACATCGAGGAGAAAGCCCACGACTTCAGTCGTGTGGAGGATGTCAATGTGGGTGCGGTTTCAAAGATTACTGCCCGAGATGTTTGCCTCGGCCTCGTCGATGTCGCGCAGGTTGAGACCATCTCGATCGTTATCAGCGGCGCTGCAGTTTTCTATACTAATCGATTCCCCACCGATATCGAAACCGTAGGCAGCGTGATTGTTCGAGTCACAATCCGTGATCTCAACGGTGTCACTACCGCTACTACCGGCAGTGACGATACCACTCCCGGCCGTATTCGTTTCGGCGAACACGGATTCGATCTGAATGGATTGATCACGGACGGCATCAGCTTCGATACTCAGGTTGTCCCCGTAGTTCTGTGTAAGCGAGGCATCCGAGATCGTTACGGACTCACCGTCGACGACTTCGACCCCGCGACCCCATGGACTGTAGGAACTCCCACCTTCTGCCCCAGTCACACTGATATCTTCCAGCACTACCTCTCCGTCGGCGGTGCTCTCGATACCGATACCGGGGGAGCCGCCCCCGACAACCCCGTTTACATCGACCTCTTCAACTGTGACAGTATCGCCGACGATCTCGATACCCCGAACGGTATCTTCCGTCCGAATACGCTCAAGGACGATCGAGTTCGTACCGCCCGCATCGTCGACCTGAATGGCGCTGGATAGACCGTTCGAGACGAGCTGAGCATCGGTAATCGAGACGGATCGATCCCGTCCGTCCTCTGTCTCAACGTGGATCACGTTACCGTACGCTCGTGTGATCTCGATGTCTACCATCTCTACCTCTCCGCCATCGATGACAGTAAGACCTCTCCCGGCTTTGTCGTTCGAACTGCTTGCCTCTATATCTGTCACCTCAATGTCGTTCACGGTAACGTGGCCGTCAGGTGAACTCTCGAGCAGTATCGCAGAACGATGGGTGACCCCGAGCGAGTGATCCGACACGAGGGCGTCTTCGAGCGTGATGGTGTCCCCAACAACTTCGATCCCACCGGTCCCGTCACGGATTTCGACGTGCTCGAGGCTCCGCTCACTGTCACCGCTGGCCTCTTCGATGACGATTCCGCGCTCGTTCCCAGTCGCGATTACGTCCCGAATCTCGGCAGTTTGATCGCGGGCGTCACCGCCGTGGATTCTGACGCCCCGGTCGTTCGCCGTTGCCTGCACGTCAGAGATTGTCACGCTTTCGCCGCCCTGTACGTCGACACCGTTCCCACCACAGTCTTCGACGGTCACGCTCTCGACCGTAACTGTACCACTACGGGACGCAACGAGGCTCGCTCCAGCTCCGTCGATCTCTCCGAACGCACTGTCCTGAAGCACAATCTCGTCCGCTTCGACGACAACACCTTCCACACAGTCTGCGATCTGTACGTCACTGACCGATATCGACGAAGCGGACTCGATGGTCGCGATCGCCGCGTCCGCGTAGCCGACAATCTCCACACCCGCCACTGAAACATCCGAGGCATCCACCTCGATACCGACCGCATCATCATCACTGTCTTCTGGTTCGATGTTCGCACCCTCCAGTACTACGTCCCCCGTTGCAGTGAGAGAGAGATCGGTTTCGATCCGAACGAACTCCTCGTACGTTCCCTCCGGAATCTCGATAGTATCTCCCGACTGGGCGCTGTCGACTGCCGATTGAATGGTGTCGTCGACGGTGATCGTCTCACTGTCACCGGTACCGTCGCCATCATCGTCATCACTGGATCCGTTTTCAGTAGAGGGATCCTCATCGTCTGAGCCAAGACACCCAGCAGCCACGACGCTGCCACCGATACCGACCATACCGAGAAATTGTCGTCTGTTCTGATAACTCATAACCTCTATCAAATCTGGCACGGTATTAAACTTCTCGATGCCTCTGTAGGATGGGTGAGTGATCTGTGTGTGGCCACTGTTCGGTCAGGGTCGGGTCGATCACCGAGAAACGAACCGGATACTCGCGTACTCAGAGAACGAGTCGCTTCACGTCGCCCTGGCCAGCCCGTCGCACCACTGCCCGTACGACATCCTGCGCCCCCGCGAGGTTGTCCGAGTCCCCGTCGAGCACGAGTAGTTTGGCCGGGCGGCCTTCTTCGACGACCCCACGGTCGAGTCCGGCGATCTTCGCGCCGTTCAGCGTGGCCATCCGAAGTACTTCCCGCGCGGGGAGATCGAATAGCTTCGCCGTGAACGCCATCTCTCGGAACATCGACGGGCTGTTCGTCATCACGTTGTCCGTCCCGAGTGCAAGGGAGGTCCGCGCTGCAAGCTCTTCGATCGGTGGTCGTCCCACGTCAGTGACGACATTTGACCGGGGACAGACGACGATCGGCACCTCGCTGTCGTCGATCCGTTCGAGGTGGACCGGCTCGGGATGAACCATGTGGACGACGAAGTCCGGATCAAGGTCGAGCGCGGCGTTGATGTCGCTCTCGTCAACCTCGCCAGCGTGGATACCGAAGAGCTTCCCCGCCTCGGCGGTCGCCGTTCGCTCCCGGTCGAAGTCGGCATCGTTCGCACCACTCGCACCGAACCCGTCGGCGATTTCCATCGCGTCGACGGTTTCTCGCCCGAGGATTACCGGTTCAAGGTCGACGTTCCCCGCAGCGTCCCGGAGCATCTCGACACCCTCGACTCCCCCTTCCCGAAACTCGATCGTCGTTCCTGTGCCGGTCGACTGCATGAACTGCAGGGATCGGCGCATCCCGTCGACAAGGTCGTCGCGCGACGCCGCTCCGAGAAGGCGGTGTTTCAACCCATCGGGCGGCGCAACGAGTTCTTCGAGTGAGAGACCACCGCCCGCCTCCTTTGCGATCGAATCGCCCAGATGGGTGTGGGCGTTGACAAAGGCCGGGAGCACGATGGCGTCGCTGGTCGTTTCGGTTTCCTCGATGGAGACGATCTCCCCGTCGTCGATCACTACGCGGCCCTCCACGGGCTCGAAAGAGGGCCCACGCAGTATCGTCCCCTCCAGATGCATGAATAGGTCTATTCGGCTACCACTCATTTGCCTGTCGCTCGGGGAGGACAACGTTCACGAGACACGACGTTCAGTTCGGTCCACAGTCGAACTCGTCGAGCGTCGCGTAATGCGTCCCCCGTACCTCCGATACAAGGGCCCCCTCGATATCGAGTCCGAGGACGGACGCAGCAGCGTGACCAACCTGCTCCGTCCGGCCGTTCGGCGCGTACACGCCCAGTCGCCACTGGGACTGCTGTGCCGCTCGCAGCGCCTCGACGAGCGGCGATTGTTCGTCGAGCCGTCTGACTTCGCTCCCGACGACGACCCGGGTCGTCGATTCCGTCATCGTCGGTCGGCCAGGAACGTCGATGATGACGTGGGCGGGCCGAACGTCCGCCTTCGCGGCGATTTCGTCCTCCAGTCCCCGGACCGTCTCGTGGTCTGCATCGATGATCTTATCGGGGACGTCCCGAAGCTCTGCCCAGACGGCGCGTTTGAACAGATCACGTTCGTCGAGTGCGTTGGCGTATCCCTCGGTCGCCTCGTGAGTCCGCAACGCGACGAGCAGGTCGCTGTCGTCCATCCGGCGAACCGTCGCTGCGGGGATCGATTCCTCGTCGATCAGCCGCTCGGTTCCGCGACGGAGCAACGATTTGCTGATTCTGGCGACGTGATGACTGTATACGGTAGGGTTCATCAGTGCGCGCGCGATCAGCAGGCTCTCTGCAGCCTGAACGTTACCCTCCTGTAATACGAGCTGTCCGTTCTCGAACGTCAGCTCGCGGACGAGTCGGCCGTGATCGATCGTGCCGTACGGGACGCCGGTGTGGTGGGCGTCCCGGACGAGATAATCCATCCGGTCGACGTCGAGCTCTCCCGATACCAGTTGGCCGTACTGACCATCGCCTGCGATCAGGTCGGCGATTGTCTCCGGGTCGAGATCGTGTGATCGTAGCACGTCACCCACCGGGTTCTCCTCCAGTAGATCGGCGACATCGTCGTGGTACTGACCCGTATGTCGATGGATCACCGCTTCGACGTTGTGACTGAACGGGCTATGACCGACGTCGTGTAGCAGTGCCGCGGCCCGGACCCGTTCGGCCTGCTGGCCGTGAATCCCGAGCCCATCGAGCGCCTGACAGGCGAGGTGGTAGACGCCGAGGCTGTGCTCGAATCGGGTGTGGTTCGCCGACGGGTAGACGTACGAAACCGTTCCCAGCTGTCTAATGCGTCGGAGACGCTGGACTGCAGGTGTATCGAGTAGAGCCGCTGCAACGCCCTCGATCTCTATGTGATCGTGGACGCTGTCCTTGATCGTCGCCATGCTCCCGCGTTCGGCGCCGTCCTACAAAAAGTGTCGTACGGTGGGCTAGAGCAGTTCGTCGAAGTCCTTGTGACCCTGGATCTCGACGTCTTCCTCGGTCACTTCGGCGATGAAGACACCGTTACCGCTGCCGGTGTCGCGTTCGGTGGCGCTCTGAATTGCGCGAGCGGCGACCTCCTTGGCTTCCTCGTTGCTCATACCTTCCTCGTAGTGCTGTTCAAGGGTACCGTAGGCGACCTGCATCCCGCTCCCGGTGACCGTATAATCGTCGCGGATGACGCCGCCCGCCGGGTCCAGACTGTAGACGTGGGATCCCTCGTCGTCGACGCCAGCGAGGATCGGTCGGATGGCGAAGAAGGGACCGCCACGGGCGAAGTTCCCTGCGAGCGTCGAGAGCGCCTTCATGCTCATCTTCTCGCCGCGGCGAGTCTCGTAGAGGCTGGCCTCGACGCGCAGGTACTTGATGAAGGACTGTGCGCCACCGACGGAGCCGACGAGCGTCAGGACGGCGTTCGGGTGGATCTGTTCGACCTTCTGGACGTCCTTGCTGGAAACGAATCGGCCGCCGAGACTTGCGCGCATGTCGGTCGCGACGACAACCCCTTCGTCAGTCGTCAGGCCGACAGTCGTCGTCCCGGTCTTGTTGACGTTTTCGAGTTCGGACTCGGAGATCTGTGGGTCTGGAAGCGAGCCAATTGACGGGCCGAGTGGGTCCGAACTGGCGTTGTCGAGGCGGTCCTGATTACGCGAGAACTGGGAGTTATCCATGGGAGTTCGCATTGAGTGTCCGTAGAACCCGGCCACATATAAATAACCGAGTTTGCGGTAGCTGAGGTAGACTACGCGTGTGGCCGTCACTCAGGAAATCGAAATCGTCTGATACAATGAGCCCGGTTCTATGCGGTTGCCTCGTAGGTCCGCTCGACGCGCTCGATAATACGGTGTAGCGGTGGCGCACGACCGACGGTGCGCTGGAGCGTTACCGCGACCGGCATCAGGACGATACCGAGCACGATGGTGAACTGGTACAGGGCAAACAGTGCGGCTTTGGAAACCCGTTCGATCATCTGTCTTCGATCGGTGCTCGGCGAGGGGTGTATAAAAGAATAACTAATGATTTCTTATATCATCCGGAATAATGAGGGATCGAAATGGGCCGCGTCTTGCGATTCAACCGCGCTTGCGCGGGGATACAATTTAGTAGAATACCTGACGCTCTTTCGGTACGTGCCGGCTCGCCAATCCTGTGGCCTCTCATAACTTATGCGGATTATACAAATCTCGTGCGCATCGACCAGCGGACTCTGGACCACGCAAGGACGAACCGCAAAGATGGATAACCTCCAGCCGGAACGTGCAGGTATGAGCAACTATCTCGTTGTGATGGAGGCCGCATGGTTGGTTCGTGACGTTAACTCGATCGATGACGCAATCGGCGTCGCGGTTAGCGAAGCCGGAAAGCGTCTGAATCAGCAGGATATGGACTACGTCGAGGTCGACGTCGGTGCGACGGGCTGTCCGGCCTGCGGAGAGCCGTTCGACTCGGCCTTTATTGCGGCCGATACTGCCCTGGTGGGTCTGGTACTGGAAATGGAGGTGTTCAATGCTGACAGTGAAGAACACGCCCAGCGGATCGCAAAGAGCGAGGTCGGCGGCACCCTCCGTGACGTTCCGCTATCCGTCGTCGAGACGATCGAATACGAGGATGAAGGCGAGCTGGAAGACGGATCTGAACCCTGACCCAAACTTTATTCTATAACCGGAAGTAATTATAGGTATGGATCTTCCGACGCCTGCGGATCTGCGCGAACGCCGAAACGAACTGGAGCTGACCCAGAGCGAACTCGCGGATCGGGCCGATGTTTCTCAGCCCTTGATTGCACGGATTGAGGGTGGCGACGTCGATCCGCGGCTCTCGACGCTTCGACGGATCGTTAGCGCGCTCGCCGAAGCCGAAACGGGAATCGTTCGAGCCGAAGATCTGATGCACAGCGATGTGATCAACGTCGCCCCCGACGACGAACTGAGCGACGCTGTCAGGAAGATGGAAGAGGAAGCATACTCTCAGCTTCCGGTGCTACAGGACGGTGTTCCCGTGGGGAGCATCAGCCAGGGGGATCTGGTTCACGCCGAGGAGGGAGACCGAAGCGAACCAGTGCGAGAGTTCATGAGCGAAAGCTTTCCGACAGTCTCGGAGGATACGACCCTCGACGAGGTAACCAGCCTGCTCGAACACTACAAGGCCGTTATGGTCACTGATAGCGGTGAAACGGTTGGGATCCTCACTGAAGCGGACATCGCAGGCCGATTATCGTAACGGGAACGCATATGAGGGTGTGTAGCTACGGGTACGTATGGACTGGGTAAAACGGGACCTCGGCAGCGGATTCGTGGTGCTCGTGCCCATTCTGGTGTCCCTGTACGCGTTGCGGTGGTTCTATCTCCTTATCGCCGGTCTCCCGCTGTTCAACGACATCGATCCGTCGCCGGTCGGCGTCGCACTGAGCATTCTACTCGTTGGTGTTGTCGTTTTCAGTGTCGGTTATTTCATGCGGACGGCCATCGGCGAACTCGTCTCGGACGTGCTGGACTGGGTGATGAACCGCGTTCCGGGCTTTCGGATCGTCTACAATGCCTCCCAGATGGCGGTCGAAACCGCCGTCTACGACTCGACGGAACTCAACCAGCCTGTGAAGGTGAACCTCTGGGGGGATCTACGAATGACTGCATTCAAAACTGGGAAACAAACGAGAGACGGGAAACACCTCCTCTTCGTTCCTACGTCACCCAACGTTACCAGCGGCTTCGTTATCGAACTCGACGATGAGAAGTTCGTCGAAGTCGACGAAAGCGTTGAGGACGCACTGATCCGCGTGCTCAGCGCCGGGTTCGGCGAGCAGAACGGACGAACGAGTTCACGACAGCCGTCCGACGACTAGTACGGGTTTGCGCTTCGTGGTAGTTCACTAACACACAGCCCAGTATTCATATATCAATATACCATTTACGCGTTCCAAATCGGACTGTACTCCGCGATAAAATGTTCCGCTAGTTCGCCAATCCCCTGACGAAGAGCACTGCTCTCACGGAACCAGCTCGTGTTGAGAGCTCATCGAATAACGAGAGGACCGCCACGAGCTGAGTCCGCCGGCCGGTTCGATGGAAGGCTCGATTCAGCCGTGGAGCCAAACTGTCGAGAGGACACGATACCTGTCTCTGACTGGGAGCTAACCCACCAGCACGTGTAGATCGGACGGGTTCGTCCCGTGTACAAAACGACAGCAGGACTCCAGTATGACAGTGATTTCAGAGGAGCCAGACGTTTTTCACGGCAGGTGAGACGCTGTTGCGTCGTAATCAGAACATGCCGAATGACAAAGTGGGAAGCAGGATATGAGAGATATCGTCAACAGCATGAAGCGGGCGTAGTATGTCCCATAGTACACCCGCCCAGTCAAGTCCGTCTACGACGACTGGCCGGAGATATCATACTCTTGCGATCGTCCTGAGGTAGTGTACACGAACTGAGGTATATCCGGCTAGAAGACCGCCGCTTGATTGATGGCCTGGCCACGAGATCCCCTGATGTGAGGAGTCCCACTCTTGGTGCAGCAAGGGTATCAAATCGGACTCAGTGTGACATCGAGTGCTCATCCGTCCGGAGCAGCTGTCGTCTCGATGGCGACCGATCTGTGTAACTGCTATATGTATTCCGGGAACACTCAGTCTTTTCTCGGTCAGGTTGTCAATCGCTACGGGTCCATATGGCCTATTTCGTGAACAGCCCTTCCAAGGGTTAGACTCACTCGTCGGGAACTCAGTTCGAGCACGGGGAAATACTGCACATAAAACAATAGATAGGTGTCACTTCAGGCCGGGATTAGTAGTTCTCCCGACACAAAATTCCTCCGCTGGCTATGGGCCCTATGCCCCAGGTTGAATACGGCCATCCTGTAATAACCACGATCTGTGAATTTAGTCATTTAACCGTTGCCCCCATAATTTTGAAGTGCTACATTGCCATATATGATGGCATCTACTGAGGATATGGAGTGAAAATCGTCGATAATACGGAACTATATTCGCAGATAAGGTATGTTATCCGCAAGTATAGGAACATTAATGCAGGAGGGATCCATTGGCCCGCTCATGAGCAGCGAGGACGCAGTCGACACGTCCCGAACGTCCGTCAAGACGTACGTCCCGGCGTATCAAAAAACGCAGTGGAAAGCACACGCCGACGAGCTCGGCATGAGCCAGAGCGAGTTCGTCCGCATGATGGTGCAGGCCGGTCGGCGAGGATTTGGTGCGAGTCCGGAGGAACTCCAGGAACCCCCGAACGCGGAGCCCGGAACGACCGAACAGACCGATTCAGCCGCACAGCAGCCAGCGCAGACAGGAGCGCTCGGCGATCGAGTACTGACATTGCTCGAACGCGAGGGCACGCTCTCGTGGGACGACCTGGTTGAGGCGCTCACCGACGACATCGAGGAGCGCCTGGACGACACGATGGCCGAGCTACAGGACGAGAGTAAGGTTCGGTACAGCGGTCGCCACGGCGGGTATACACTCTCAGAATGAGCCGGAGCACCACAGCCGAGAGCGTCGACGATCCGATCGCGTACTTCGTGCAAGACGTCGGGTATCACGGCAAGACAGAACGGACACAGGCGGCCTACGAGCGCGTTCTGCGGCAGTTCGAGGCGTTTCTGTCCGAGGGCACAGCACGAGACCAGACCGGCGTCAGCATCCCCGAGGCGACCCACAGAGACTGTATGGAGTGGGTCCACTCCCTGCGGGCGGACCACGCAGGCAGCACCGTTGCGACGTACGCGTCCTATCTCCACCGATTTTACGGGTACATGACACAGGTCGGCGTTCTCGATGCCAACCCGATGACCCTCGTCGTCGACCAGATCGAGGAGTCGATCGACACGGATCCGGCACGACGGGAGATCTCGCTCGAAGAGATGCAGGAGTTCGTCCAGGGGATCACACATCCACTGGATCGGGCAATCGTCGTGACGCTTTTGAAGACCGGGCTTCGTGTCGGCGAGCTCTGCAATCTCGACGTCCGGGACGTGAATATTGCGACCGATGGGCTTGACGCCGAAATGGATGTCAGGCCACAGCTCTCTGGGCAGCTGAACACACTATACGTCTCCCCGGATCCCTCACGCGGTGAACGAACCAACGGCGAGGAGCGCACAGCCTCGAACAAGCGAAAGCGCCAGACAGTGGTCCCAGTGGACGAGGAACTGGAGTCCGTGCTCGTCGAATGGCTGGCGATTCGGCCGGACCCGGTCTCGGATGCCGATCCGCTGTTCGTGAGCACAGGCGATTCGTGGGGGCATCGCCTGACGACGGATATGGCCCACACGATCGTCACCGAGCACGCCGAAGCGCGGGGCTGGTATCGATCAGGAGGTGGTGCCGCCGAGAACGTCACCCCTCACTACTTCCGTCACTTCTTCACGACGCATCTCCGGAGCGAGACGGGTGATCGGGGGATCGTTAAGTATCTCCGTGGGGACGTTGCGGAGGACGTGATCGACACGTACACCCACAACTGGGGCGACCGGGTACGAGAGACATACGAGGAAAGCATCTATCAGCTGTTGTGAGCGATGGGGTGGCCTGTCTATTGAGGAGTCCTCAAGAGACTGACTGGTCACTATTTTCAGTCTACTACCGATCTATGCGTCGCTTGGGAGCCAAGTAAAGTGTATATTGCTATATGGAAATAGAAACGCCATAACCCGTGAGTATCGATATCCTCACTCCTACCGACGGGAACTGGTCGAGATTACCAGTATCGAGGACGGCAGAGTTCACATTCAGAGACACCAATGGCTGGATTGACCCGGAGTGATCACCGATGAAGGATGCTCCCGATAGACCTGCACCCGGTACCGTCGCCGGCTGACCGAGCGCGTCCAGCGTGGTGACTGCGACATGAGCGACCTCCGTGGCGGCACGGTCACGGTTACGAATCTCGGCGTGCTCGGCGTCGACTCCTTCACCCCGGTTATCAACCCGCCCGAAGTGGCGATACTTGGCGTCGGGCGCATCCGAGAACGCGCCCGACCTGCAGAGGACGGAGTCGAGTTTCGCCGACAGCTCACGCTCGATTTGAGCTTCGATCACCGGGTCGTCGATGGGGCGGACGCAGCACGCTTCCTGGAGAGCCTCGCCGAATACGTCGAAAACGCGACCCAGCACGCCGCGGACGGTGAGTGACCAACTGCAGGTATGATCTCCGACGACCATGCTGACCGTCGGTATTGACTAGTTGACGGTCAGGACAGGAATGGACGACCGCCGGACGATGCGGGCCGTCGTACTGCCGAGCAAACGACCGGAGCCGACTGACCGACCGCGCGTGCCCATCGCCAGGAGGTCCGAGTCGACCATCGAGGCGTACGAGAACAGCTCCTCGGCGGGCACGCCACGGCGAACCGTCGTCGCGACATCGAGTCCCCCCTCGCGAGCCATCGTTGCGACCTCCTCGACGGCAGCGTTTCCGCCCGTTTTGAGCAGGCCGACGATACTGCGAGGAGCATCCCCCAGATCGTACGCTGTAGGATCGACGACGTAGACGACGCGGATGTCAGCGCCGTACCTCTCGGCGACATCGAGTGCAGTCCTTGCGGCGCGTTCTGCAGCATCACTGCCGTCGGCCGGCACGACGATCCGTTCGTACGAATCGTCCCCAACGGATCGGCTATCTGTGGAACCGACAGGACCGGAATGTCCGCGCGCATGAGCACTCGTTCGGTGGTGCTACCCATCCGGACCCTGTCGGCACCGGTTCGTCCGTGAGTCCCCATCACGACGATGTCGATATCGTGTTCGTCGACATACGCGAGGATCGTCGCATCGGGAACGCCTTCCCGTACTGCCCGGGCAGCTTCCAGTCCTGCTTCTTCGACGTCTTCTGCGATGCGAATGGTTGCTTCACGTCCACGCTGTTCTGACGCTTCGTGAAGTGTTGCGTACTCCTCGTCCTCGAGTCCAGATGGATCCTCCCCCGTCTCGACGACGTAGAGCGCGTGGACGTCTGCTCCGAACGCACCAGCCAGATCCGTCGCGTGTCCGACCGCCGTTGCGGCAGCGTCGCTCCCGTCGGTCGGTACGAGCATCTGATTGAACATGTATCACGATTCGAAAGCCACGATTATCAAGGGCTACCGTCAACTGCTCCGGGGTCAGGTGGTTCGAGACACGGAGTGTTGCGTCATCATGGAAATCATAGATTTCCGTCCGACCCCGAAGCCTGTCAGCATCGACATAGCCTGACACTCACGTTATCAAAGCCGCCTGAAGCCACGCCCCAGTCGGTTAAGATCACATCAAGAGTGGTATAAAATATGCAACTCAAGGCTACCACGATCGACATCGGAACGAGTCGCCCGATCGTGTTGCTGAACGTAGACGACGCGGACGAACTCGGTGCGCACCCACTCGATCGCGTCCGAATCGACCACGCCCAGGAGACGACGACAGGAATTGTCAAGCGAACGGAACGGCTAGTCGAACAGGGGACGATCGGCCTCACCGAACCGCTCCACCGGATTCGGGGAACGGTCACAGTGACGGTCGCGGGACGCCCCCACTCGGTGGAGTACGTACGAAAGAAGCTGGACGATATCGAACTCGCCGCGAACGAACTCGAGACGATCGTTCACGATATTCACGAAAAACGTCTTTCGGACATCGAACTCGGCGCGTTCGTTTCTGCTGTCTATGCGAATGGACTTTCGATTGAAGAAACCGAGAACCTGACTCAGTCGATGAGCAACGTCGGCGAGACGCTTCGGTGGGAACCGCCGGTCGTCCCGGACAAACACTCAATTGGCGGAGTGGCCGGGAACTGTGTCACGCCGATTATCGTCGCGATCATCGCCGAAGCCGGGCTGACGATACCCAAGACTTCTTCACGTGCGGTGACCTCCCCAGCAGGGACGGCAGACGTCATGGAAGTCTTCTGTGAGGTGGAGTTCACGACTGACGAGATCAAATCAATCGTCACTGAGACCAACGGCTGTCTGGTCTGGGGCGGCGGTGTGGCACTCTCGCCCGTCGACGATGAGATTATCCGTGCGGAAAACCCGCTGTCGATCGACCCGGCTGGCCTGCTCATCGCGTCCGTTCTCTCGAAGAAGCGTAGTGTCGGCTCGACTCACGTGGTGATCGATATTCCCTACGGTGAGGGAGCGAAAGTACAGAGTCTCGTCGGAGCACGAGAGCTCGCGGACAATATCAAACGCGTCGGCTCGCACCTCGACATGGACGTCACCTGTGCAATTACTCACGGATCTGATCCGATCGGTCGTGGCATCGGTCCGGTGCTTGAAGCCAGAGACGTGCTTGCCGTGCTCGAAGGTAACGGCCCGGAATCGCTCCGACTGAAGTCCATTCGGCTCGCTGAAATGCTGCTCGATCACTGTGGTGTCGACGCATCGCCGACCGATATTCTCGACTCCGGTGGCGCACTGAATCGGTTCCGACGCATACTCGTCGCTCAGAACGGGGATCCGGAGATTAGTGCCGACGATCTGGTGCCTGGGGATGAGTCGATGACTCGGCGGTCGGACCGAGATGGGATTGTGACGGGGGTCGACAACCGACAGCTCTGTGAGCTAGCACGCCGGGCAGGAGCCCCGCTCGACAGTCGCGCTGGACTGGTGGTCCATCAGTCGGCCGGCGACAGGGTGGTGGAGGGGGACTCACTGTACACACTCTACGCTGAACAACCGGCCAAGCTCGTGGAGGCGGAATCGCTGGGGGAGCGTCTCGAACCGGTTCGTGTGCGGGGCAAGGCGGATGCTCTCGTCGAGCGCAGATAAATAGATCAGCCCCGGGCTGGGCTATCGAACAACCACTACGGGGACTGACGACCGATGGACGACTGTCTCGGCGACGCTACCGAGCAGTATACGGGAGAATCCTTCTCGACCGTGGCTTCCGATCACGACCGTCTCAATATCCTCGCGTTCCGCCCGGTCGACGATGACATCTTCGGGCTGGCCCCTTGCGATCTCCGTTTCGACATCACTGCCGTGCTCGGACGCCGTCTCGGCGGCTTCGGAGACCAGTTCGGCTCCACGTTGTCGAGCCTTTTCATATCCTGGTGGGTCACTATCGTCGTCTTTGAACGCCATCCAGTACCCTTCTGGTTCGGGCACGACGTAGAGCACATGTAGCTCGGATTCCGGAAACGTTTCGAGGGTATACTGGAGGGCGTCCTTCGCTGGGTCGGAGCCATCGTACGGTAGCAGTATCCGGTCGTTCATAGCTGGTATTTCATGCGGAACCCCAATAATAATATAGGGTGGTCTGGGAGGTCGGCGAATCCGTGGCGGAATTCCTCGTCGAGAGAGCTCATCTGACAGAGTATGGCCGGAACACCACCACCAGTTATTATGTATCAACAGACCAGCACGTATGACTTTGAGTTGCTGGGTAGTAGTAGTACAGTGGAAGACCTAACGAGTTCATAGAGATGATCGAACATGTGCTTACCCCGATCGACGGTTCGGACGAGGCGTTTGCTGCACTGTCGTATAGCTGCAGCATGTTCCCCGACGCAAACCACGTGACGTTTCACGTAATAAACCCCACGATGAAACGGTACGAGGGCCACGGATACGACGCGGGCTGGCTCACAACGGCAAAGCGCGAAGCCGAGGAGTACCACGAGACCGCACGAGAGATAGCCCAGCAGAACGACGTGACGGTAACGGACTCGGTAACGGAACAGGGCGACCCTGCCCGAGAAATCGTCAACTACAGCGCAGAACAGGGGATCGAGCATATCGTGATGGGGAGTGTTGGACGTTCGAGCCTCGGGAACCTGGTCGTTGGTAGCGTTGCGAAGACGGTGACTCGACGCACACCCACGCCCGTCACTGTCGTGCGGAATATCGAAACTTCAGAAGTAGACCCCCCTCACGATACCCTCGTCGCTATCGATGGTTCAGAGCAGGCCTATCAGGCGCTCGAGTACACCCTGAAAGAGCTTCCCTCCGCAACGGTCTCTGTCCTGTACGTCGTTGAGCCATCACTGCAGCTACCGATTTCTGATACCGAAGCGGGAGCATCCGGGGGAACCGCTGAGCGCGGGGAAAACGATGCGGACGTAATCCTCGAAACGGCACAGCGACGGGCCGACGAACACGACAGGACCATCGAGACCGCATCCAGACGTGGAAAGCCGTCACGGATGATTCTCGAACACGTTGCGGAACACGATTTCGATCACCTCGTTGTCGGCCATTCCGGGCAATCGGGATGGCACAATATACTTCTGGGGAGTGTCGCCGAAACACTGGTTTTCCGATCCCCTGTCCCGGTAACCGTCGTCCGGTAGTGTCCAACGTCTCGGAGTAGTGCCCCGACGGCGTTCGAAAGTCAACGATTTCGTGGTGAAATGTGGGTGCCCGTCTCGCGAAATCTCACGAAACCGACACAGGCAACGGCTCGTCTCGTCCAAATATACTGTATGTTGTTATATAGAAACTGTTGGCGGCTACCGACTACTCCCAGTCTTCTCGAATCACCTCTGCTGCCGCCGTGAGACGCTCGGCAATACCGTCGCCGTTCTCGAGGATATCGACGATGGCGTCGTCAAGCGGCCCCCAGACCGCGTCCATCTCCCGGTGTGCTGGCTGCAGGGTCGCCTGCGTGAACGTCTGGTAGAACCCCTCGATGTCATCGGTCAGTGCCTCGGTATCGACATCGGTAACGACAGGCACACGCGAGTGTTCCGTGGCCATCCTGTCTGCGATTTCGTCGCTTGTACAGTACCACTCCGCGAAGTCGAGCGCGGTATCGCGGCGATCGTCCCCTTCGTCGTCGGTCATTGCGGTCGTGAAATACCAGATGGAGATGCCCGCGTACGGTGAGAGTTCGCCACCGTCGATCTCCGGCAGTGATGTGACACCGAGCTCAACCGCTGCGTCGTGCAGGCCATCCACTGCCCACGGTCCGTTGATGTGAAACAGCGCATCACCGCTGGCAAAGGCATCCGTCTGGGTGTCATAATCCAGTCCTGGCGGCTGTAACTCGGAGAGCTCTTCCCGGTACAGTTCCATTCCCTCGTGAAACTCGTCGTCCTCGATCCCGAGCTCCGGGATGCCGTCCTCGTCGAGGCGAGAGACGAATCCGCCAAAGGCAAGTAAATACGCACTGATGAAGTACGCTCGTCCCGGACAGGTGAAGCCGTACTGCTCGTCGTCAGGTGCGTGAAACTCCTCTGCCTGAGCCACCAGTTCGTCGAGCGTCTCGGGCGGGCTGTCGAGATACTCTCGGTTGTACAGCAGCGTCGGTACCTCGGCCGATCGCGGCAGGCCAATCGTCTCCTCGCCATCAGGAGTCCGAACCGCCTGTGCAGCGAGTTCGGTAAACGTTTCCTCGACATCCAGGTCGAGATACCCGGTTGCGTCGAACAGAAACCCCCGATCGTGGTGGTTGCCGACGCGGTCGTGCGTCCACGTGTACAGCTCGGGAGGACTCCCGCCGTCGACCGCCGTCGAAAGCTGGCTCTCCAGAGCGGAGAACTCCTGAACGCTAATCTGGGACCCCGTCTCGGCTTCGTACGCATCGACGCCTGTCTCCAGCGCGGCTGCAAGGGGATCGGGGAGTTCGTGCCAGATGCTTGCGTCACCGGGGGCATCCCCACCGTTCAGACACCCCGACAGCGAGCTTGCGGCGACGATTCCGCCCGCACTCTTGAGCACCGTTCGTCGATCCATTACCTGCGTTTGAGCGAGAACGGACATAGGGGCTGCGGTACGTATTCTCCCGTTTCGACTGAGACCGATACAGTAGTACCTGACGTACGACACTTATAAGTATACACTATATTTCAGCAGTCCTGGTACCCCTTGTCTAACAAAGCGGATCGGCGGTGTTCGTAACCTATGTCACAGGTCGGTCACCACGCGCCCCTGCCGGAAGGGATCACGTCACCCCGCGCGAAACTGGTCTATCTTCATATCGCTGTCTCCGGCGGCGCGTCAGTTCAGGAGCTCGAACAGACCCTCCGTATGTCGAAGCTTGCACTGTTCGGCGTACTCGATTCCCTGGAGAGTGCCGGATTCATCTCGCAGGTCGACCACCGATACACCTGCAAAACGTGAGCCGCCCAGAGCGCGATCAGTACCCGCGTTCGATCAGGTAGTCCGCGAGCTCCTCTAGCAGATCACGTGACTCGTTATCGGGGAGAACTTCGAGTCGCTCTTTCCCCGAATCGACGAATTCGGCAGCCATATCACGCGCGTAGTCGATACTGCCAGCCGCTTCGAGCGCCGCAACTGCCTCGTCGATCTCTTCTTCGGTAACCGCATCTACCGAGTCTGTCTCGATCAGAGATTCGATATCGACACCGTGCTCTCTGGCGTGCAGCGTAAGGAGCGTCTGTTTGTTCTCGACGAGATCGCTTCCGCGCTGCTTGCCAAGTGTCTCGCTCGGGACAGTCAGATCGAGGACGTCATCCTGAATCTGGAATCCTCGTCCGATATCGAGCCCGTATCCATACAGTGCCTCGACAGTCTCCTCGTCCGATCCCATCAGGATTGCCGGAAGGCACGCGGCGGCTCCGTACAGTACCGCTGTCTTCTGCTCGACCATGTCGAGGTACTCCTCGGGCAGGACGTCGTTGCGGGTCTCAAAGGCCACATCATGTGCCTGACCCTCACAGATGTGAGTGCACGTCGAGGCGAGAACATCGAGTGCCTCGACCATCTGATCGGACGGCGCATTCGTCTCAATCATAATCTCGAAGGCCTTCGAGTAGAGGGTATCGCCCGCGAGAATCGCAGTCTCTAGATCGTACTCGCGGTGGACTGCCGGGACGCCACGCCGCAGGTCGTCGTCATCCATAATGTCGTCATGGATCAGGGTAAACGACTGAATCACCTCAACGCTAATCGCCGCCGATAGCATGTCGATCTCATCGTCGTGTTCGAGTGTCGGAAAGGATCGGTACTCGATATCGGAGGAGTCGGTGTCCGCAAGCGACTCTGCGACAAGTAACGATACCGTCGGTCGAAGCCGCTTTCCGCCAGCGTCGAGGAGATACCGCGAGGCCTCGTAGAGCCGTTCTGGCTCGACGATGGGGAGTTCTTCCGGAATCGCGTCGTTGACAAGTTCGCGGCGCTGGCGAACTGCCTCCAACACGCGATCGTTTCGGGCCTCGGTCCCTGTCATGTTAGTCGACGATCTGGATGCGGTTGCCGTTCCGGGTCACGTGGAGGTCGCGGCCCATCGTGTAGCCCTGGTTGGACGCGAGATCGACGTAGCCCGAGAACCCTTTCATGTTCTGATGAGCCGGGATGACGTGCTGGGGCTGGAGTGCGTCCAGCATCTCGTAGTGGCCTTCCTGACAGAGGTGACCGGAGACGTGGATGTCGTCGTAGATCCGGGCACCCTGCATGCCGAGCAGTTTCTCGGCCTGGTAGCGCTGGCCCTCGTTGGTCGGCTCCGGAATCACACGGGCCGAGAAGACGACCTTGTCGCCGTCCTGGATATCGTAGGGCGTCTCACCGCGGGCCATCCGGGTAAGCATCGCGCGGGGCTCGCCCTGGTGGCCGGTGACGACTGGCAGGAAGTTCTCCTTGCCCTCGTTCATAATCCGCTTGAACGTGCGGTCGACCGATTTTCGGTGGCCGAACATCCCCAGATCGTCAGGGAAGTCGACGAAGTCGAGCCGTTCCGCAGTACCGGAGTACTTCTCCATCGATCGACCGAGGAGGACGGGCTGGCGGCCAATATCCTTGGCGAACTCGACGAGGCTCGTGACGCGGGAGATGTGACTGGAGAACGTCGTCGCGACGATACCGCCGTCGTAGTCCTCCATGCTATAGAGCGCGTCTTTGAGGTGACGTCGGGCGACGGACTCGCTGGGCGTGCGACCCTTCTTGTTCGCGTTCGTACAGTCCTCGATGTAACAGAGGACTCCGTTCCCTTCGCGACCGATTTCACGGAACCTCTTCATGTCGATCGGATCGCCGATGACCGGGTCGTGGTCCATACGCTTGTCCAGTCCGTAGACGACCGATCCCTCCGGGGTGTGAAGCACCGGATTGATCGCGTCGATGATCGAGTGGGTGACGTTGACGAACTCCAGATCGACCTTACCGCTGTCGCCGATCCGCATCGTCTCGCCCGCTTCCATCTTTACCAGATCGTTGTCGACGCCGAATTTCTGTTCGCCCTCGATTTGCTGTTTGACGAGCTCGATCGTAAACGGCGACGCGACGATCGGTGCGTCGTACCGGTGAGCGAGCTTGCTGATCGCACCGATGTGGTCGAGGTGACCGTGGGTCGGGACGATTGCCTGTACGTCGCCCTCGAGCTGGCTCATGATCCGATCGTCCGGAATCGCTCCCATGTCGATCAGATCGAGACTGTGCATCCGTTCTGTTTCGACGTTGTCGTGGATCAGAACCTGCGAGAGGTTCAGTCCCATGTCGAAGATAACGATATCGTCACCTGCACGGACAGCAGTCATCTGCCGTCCGACTTCCTCGTAGCCGCCGATTGTTGCAATTTCGATTTCCATAGTTGGTCCGAGCATTCAAAGCCACATGCGTGGCGCGTCCGCTCACTGAAACGTCCGCGGAGAACGGGAACGAGACCCCGGCGTCTTACAGCACGTCGGCCGCGCACCCGCCTGCAGGATCCGGCTGGACCCCACTACCCGCGGGTCGTGATAGTCGGTCCTACGAGTCCCTATACTAAAAAGGCGCGGCTTGCCGGTCACTGAAATAGGGGGGTCTTTGCGGCTACTGCTCGACCGCTTCCTGAAGCCGTTCTTTGAGCTGCTCTGCTACTCCCAGAAGATGGGCCTGTCCCCAGAGCGCAACGATGAGTGCCCCAGCGGTATTGAACATCAGGTCGACGACAGTATCGTCGAGTCCGTGCTGGGAGAGCGGCATCGTGATGCCCGTCTGCGCGGCGAAGACGTCCAGGCCGAACTCGAATAGCTCCCAGAGGACGCCAAAGGCGATCACGAAGATGAGAATATAGAAGAAGTAGAACCGTTTCGGGAGCTCGATCTGATCGCTGTGCAGGTCGAGCGCGCGAACCGTGACGTAGCCGATACCAGCCACGAGCGACGCCGAGAGGGCGTGAGTCAGGTGATCCCACCAGTGGAAGTGGCCGTACAGCCCGGCCGATCCGAGCGTGTGGAAGAACACGGCAGCGGTAACCCACAGCGCCAGCCACGGATCGAGCGGCAGTTTGTAGTTCCGTTCGAGCACCGCAGGCAAGAAGGTAATTGCAAGCGCAAGGCCGCCGTTAACGATCGCTTTCGGGTTGCCGTCGACGAGGCCAAAGAGGACGATTCCGACCAGAATCAGCTGCATCGCCCGCGAGAATCGTCGTTGCTGACGTGGCGGGACGGCACGCCGGACGCGGTCGATCATCGACGCATCACCCGACCAAATCGTTGTCGCAGTCGGCGTGAACGTGGCCGGAAGTACAGGTTGAACAGGACGCCTGCGGCGACTCCAGCCAGCGTGACCCAGATCCATTCGATCATGAGTGCCTCGTTAGTCGTGAGAAACTCGGTACCGAGATAGACGTCCATGTTGTACCGCAGGATCGTCCACAGCCCGGCCGCGGCAAGCGTCGACATGACGGTGAGGACGACCGCGAACCAGTCAGTGATTCGCATCCACGTGAGCAGGTGGAGTTCGACGGTGACGATCAGCGCAAGGGCCGCGATCGAGAGGTACGTTGCGAAGGTGTTCGAGAGCGCGGAGAGTTCGAGTGCCCGCACCACGATCGGGAGCGTCGCGAGCAGGAGCAGTTCCCAGGGGAGCATAATCTGGGGCGAACGATGAACCACCGGCGGGACGAGCACGATACCCGCCGTTGCAGCCGTAAAGACGATCCACTGCAGGTCGAAATCCACCACGCTTTCGAGCAAGACGATAGCCAGAACCCCGACGAACAGCCAGCCGATCGTCGCGTTCAGGCGGTTGTTGTTAAACAGACTTTCGAGGATATCTTGCTGCTGATCCATTGGAAGCGTCTGAAGAGCCATTCATCATAAACACTGTGGCTCCAGTATCTACAGAATACTTATACTTCTGAGGATCGTTCAGTGAGAACAATGATGCTGACAACCCACGTACTGGCTGGCCTCGCGCTTGCGCTTCCGGTCGTGGTATTCGTCCCGGAACTCGCTCCCGCAGCAGTCGTTGCTGGCGGAGTCGGTGGCGCATTCCCGGATTTCGATATGTATTTCGGTCATCGCAGAACGTTCCACTTCCCGGTGTACTACACAGCGCTGGCCGTACCAGCTGTCGGTGTCGCGGTCACGGTTCCACAGCTACTGACGATCACGGTCGCGGTCGGTCTCGCTGCTGCGGCGCTGCACTGCCTGATGGACATCTTCGGAGGCGGCCTCGAACTCCGTCCGTGGGAAGGACGCTCGGAGCGGGCAGTGTACGACCACTACCACGGCCGCTGGATCGCCCCTCGTCGGCTGATCCGGTACGACGGTTCCCCCGAAGACCTCCTGCTCGCTGGCGGATTTGCAGTGCCGACCGTCCTGCTCCTCGACGGCCCAGTCGTTGTACTCGTCGCGGTGCTTCTTGGGATCTCGTTCGTCTACGTCGTTCTTCGACGGTGGCTCGCAGACCTCGCACCGACGGTGTTCTCGAAGGTCCCCGAGCCGATCGAGGAGTACGTCCCCGATCGGTATCTGGAATGAACAGATGACGGCCCCAGTGCAAGACGGGAACACCTATTCCGCTGGCAACGCGAACCTCAGCCATGCCGAGCGAACGCGAAAAGATGGTGTCGGGCGAGATGTATGATCCCGAGGATGCCGATCTCAGAGACGCACATAGACGTGCCCGACGACTCGCAGATGAGTACAACCGGGCGATCATCGACGACGAGGATCGGGCCCTGGAGCTACTGACCGAGCTATTCGGTTCGACCGGCGAGAATCCCTATATCGAGCCCGATCTCCGATGCGATTACGGTTTCAACATCCACGTCGGCGACGAGTTCTTTGCGAACGCCAACTGCGTCTTTCTGGACGTCTGTCCGATCGAGTTCGGAGACGACTGTATGCTCGGCCCGGCAGTCCAGGTCTACACGGCCACGCATCCGGTCGACGCCGAGGAGCGCACAGCTGGGCTCGAATACGGCAAGCCCGTGACGGTCGGCGACAGGGCATGGATCGGCGGCAACGCCGTGCTCAATCCCGGCGTGACGATCGGCGACGGCGTGGTAATCGGCTCCGGTGCTGTCGTGACCGAGGACGTGCCCGATGACGTGATGGTGGCAGGAAATCCGGCAGAGATCGTCAAAGAGCTCTGAGCAGTCGACAGCTCAGATCAGTCGATCGTCGTTCCGACCGGTTCACCAGCGAGGAACGGGCCGACAGAACCCAGATCGAAGATCGAGGCCTCGACGTCGAGATCGAGCAGCGCCCGCACTTTGCCAGCCATTCCGCCGGTCACGTCCGTCGCGTCGCTCGCACCGAGCACGTTTGCGACGTCCTCGTACGCATCGATCCGCGGAATGACGTCATCGTTTTCATCCAGCACACCTGGGACGGCAGAACAGAGTCCAACCCGGTCGGCATCGACACCCTGTGCCAGTTCGACCACCAGTTCGTCGCCGCTGACGACGGTAACGCCCTCGCCAGCGTGCGCGATCACGTCGCCGTGGAGTACGGGCACGAACCCCTCGCCGAGCAGCGTTCGGACCTGCTGGACGGGCAAGGTCAACTCACCGCCCGTATCGCGGCTCGCGGCCGAAAGCGGATGGACGGGGACTGCGGGGACGTCGTGCTCACGAAGCCGTCGCAGGACGAACGTGTTGAGTGTCTTCATCGCGCCGTGGATTGCCAGTACGCCCTCGGTGTCGTGAGTTCCCTCAGTGGTCGAGACGCCGTACGCCGCGGCGTTCGGGTGGCCGAAGCTTCCGCCGCCGTGGACGACAACCAGCCCATCGACATCGTTGACGGCATCGCCGATCGCCGCTGCTGCAGCGTCCAGTGACTCGCCGTCGACCGTCTCTTTGCGGTCCTTTTCGGTGACGACGCTTCCGCCGAGCTTCAGAACGACCGTCATTGTTCCTCCAGACGGACGCCCTCACGATCGAGCCCGGCCCGGAACGTCTCCTCACAGCCCGGCGTGAACCGTAGTGCCGTCTCGGTCTCCTCGCTGTCGTCGAGTGCGACGATACAGCCCCCGCCGCCCGCACCGGTGAGTTTCGCGCCGTAGGCCCCCGCATCGCGGGCGGCCCACACCATGTTGTCGAGTGATCTGGAGGAGACGCCGAGTGCTTCGAGCAGCCCGTGGTTGAAATCCATCAGTTCGCCGAGGCGCTCGACGTCTTCGTCGGCCAGCGAGCGCTCGCCCTCGCGTACGATATCGCCGATCGCCGCGACCGTATCCGCGGCGAAGCCGTAGGTCTCCCGGAGTTCGCGGACGCCCGCGACGAGCTCGCCGGTGTCGCCCGCGCCGCCGTCGAAGCCGACGACGATCGGCAGGTCCGGCGCATCAATGGCTCGGCAGTCCTCGCCCTCGACGCGGACCGCACCGCCCACCGCGGAGCAGAACGTGTCCGCACGTGAGGCCTGCCCCTCCTGTACCTCGTACTCGGCCTGAAAGGCCCGGTCGGCGACCTCGGCCGGCTCCAGGGGGACGCCGAGTTCGCGCGTCGCCGCGTCGATCCCGGCGACCGTTACTGCGGCAGACGAGCCGAGTCCGGCACCCAGCGGGATGTCGCTCTCGATGGTGATATCGAAGCCAGCGTCCGGAGCGTCCGCGGCGTCTCTGGCCTGTCGCACGGCCGCGTCGACGTAGCCCATCGCCGCCTGAATCAGCGACTCGGAGACGTCGATATCTGGCGCCGTATCAGTCGCACCGCTGTACTCGACGGTAAAGCCGTCCAGGCTCAGATCGTCGGCGTGGACGCGGAGATGGCTGTCCTCGCGCTGTTCGACCGTCACCCGCGCTCGGCGCTCGATCGCACACGGTACTGCGGGTTCGCCGTACACAACGGCGTGTTCCCCGAACAGGTAGATCTTCCCGGGGGCGCTCGAAGTCGTCATGGCTCTCCCTGCGTGTGCCGGTATTACAATGGTTGCGGAACAACCTGTGGCCAACGGATGGTCGTCAGTGTTAATACTGTAAGGATGTTACGTCCTAACAGCCAATGTCCGCCGACAAACGTATTCCGGTCACCGAGGAAACCCGGAAAGAACTACACGAGCTGAAAGAACCGGGGCAGACGTACGATGACCTGCTCCAGGAACTCGCGCAGGCACGCCGTCGTGAAGACCTTGAGCGTCGGTTCCGGGAACTCGAAGGGCAAGACGGCGACGAACTAACCGCGCTCGAAGATGTCTGAGTACGACGTGTTACTCGGCGAGGATGCGAGCGAGTTCCTCTCGGTAGCTGATGACAAGACCACCAGAGTCTGCAAAGAGAAGCTCGGCTATCTCGCCGACAATCCCTACCCTGGGCGAGGTCGCGGAGACAAAGAGAAGCTTCCGATCGACGGTCGCCGTGATCGGTTTCGAATGCACATTTCGCGGACGTACACGGCGATTTACACTGTAATCGAGGACGATGGTGAAGTCCGCGTTCTCGAAATCCTACCGATCGACGACGCGCACAAACGGTACGGGTTCTGAAAGTCCCTGTTCACTGCAGTCCAAGCGCTTCGGCGAGAGTATACCCGACCTCGACATCGTACTCCCGTGCCGCTTCGACTGCCTCTCTGGCCTCGTTCTGATACTGTTCGGCCTCGATGTGATCACCATCAGCTCGTGCTCTGGCTTCCTGTGCGAACAGTTTCCCTGCCTCTCCGTAGTACCGAGTGAAGTTTTCGGCCTCGGTGAGTAGCTCGACCGCCCCGTCCGCTTCGATCGCCTCGGCGTCGTCGCGCATCTCGGAGAGTTCTGTGTGTGCCCAGTCGTAGTGTTCAGTTGCCTTTTCGAACTGTTCCTGGGCCGCTTCCCACTCCCGATCTGTGCCATATTCTATCCCCTCATTAAATCGACTCGTCCCCTCGTTGATCCGCCCCACCGTCTCACGATACCGCTCGTGGATGTTGACGCGCGTCTCGTAGTCGGGGATACGGTCGGCGGGATCCGAGGACATGATCTCCTGTGGCTCGTCGTCGTGGCCCAGCCCGAGCGTGTGGCCGAACTCGTGTTTGATCGTGACGAGCGTGAGGTCGTCAGAGAACCCGTCCTTGATCTCGACCGTCGCCGTATCGGGGGCACTGTCGGTGATAACTGGCGCACACCCGACTGCCTCCTGATCGTGCCCCTCGACGGAGCACGTCTGGACGTCCTCTACCAGTTCGACCACGATATCGGCGTCCTCGTGATCGTCGAGGTCCGGATCGAATGTGTACTTGATCTCGTAGCCCGCGTACTCCTCGCTGTGATCCTCCCAGTAGGCCATCCCCTGCCGGAGCAGCTCCTCGAACCCCTCCCGGCCGTCCTCGGTCTGATCGTCGAGGGTAACGGTTACCGGTAGGTTGGCCCAGGGGCGATCGGGACCCGTCGCCGCGGAGATGCGCTCGCCAGCCTCTTCCAGTTCAGTGCAGCCAGCGGCCCCGGCACAGACAGCGCCGACGGAGAGTAGTAGTGTTCGGCGGTTCACGGTGGCTACTAGAACTTGGCGAGAGAACAATTGAGTGTTGCGGCCGGAGTGCTCGGTCGAATATCGATGCCGGTACTTTACTATTGAATTCGAAGCAACACACTACGAGTTTCGAAGCTGTTCACTACAATATTCGAAGTTATCCACTTCGTATCCCGAAGTGCAATAATTAGACCGCTGAGGTGTACGAGCTGTCGAATGTATTCGGAGTGCGGTTCAGGGCATCTCAGATCTGGTATCGTTGCCGCGCCCGAGACGTTCATTAGTATCCAACGCTTATTCCGGCCGTGGCCTGGCAGACACTCACCACATTCCCCGACTGGCTCGTCGTTGGCGTCGCCCTTGCGGGGGTGTTTTCGGTAATCGTAGCCGGGATCTTCCTCGCCGGACAGCGCCTGATACCGTCATCTCCAGATCGGCAAAAGCGCCGGACCGACGGGAGCGGCGACGGGATGGCACGCCGCCGCGCCGAGATCAGACATTACTTCGATGCGATCGGAGAGCGCTACGAGGAAGGACGCACGATCGACGATCAACACGTCGATTTTTATCTGCCGACACGGGGGGTTGCGGTGACGTTCGACGCGCACGTGTACTTCCAGCTCCGGTCCAATGACGTCGAAGCGGTGCTGGTCGAGCACGAACTGCCGGGCATTGCGCTCGGGAGCAGGCTCCCCTTCGAGACGCCAACCGTGACGATTGATCGATCCGGGGGTGTCCCAACCGGAGCCTTCACGGAACTGGGGCTATCGACAGACGCGGAGATCAAGGAGATCGAACGGGCGTATCGGGACCGTGTGATCGATGTCCATCCAGACCACGGCGGCGACCGCGAGGAGTTCAGACGATTACAGGAGGCATACGACGCCGCGAAAGAACACGCGCGTTGATATCACAATTCCGACACTTCGTACGCGACTTCCGCATCCCGTAGCGCGTCCGTTACGCGCCCGACGTTGTCGATGGTCGATGCCACGAGAACGTCCAGCCCGCGGCTTGCGGCATCGACCGCAACCTCGCCAGCGGCGAACCGCGTGTCGATATCGACGTCTGCACCGCGCAGTGCGACGACCGCCTCGACGCCCGCAGCGGCAACGATATCGGCGCTCGACGAACGCTCGGCAAGAGCAGGGAAATCGACGGCACGGCTCCCCCCGGACCGGACCGGCGGGATCTGGAGGACGGTTACGTCGCCGGGATCGAGATCGATGATCCCCTCGAAGCCGGTGACACCAACGTCCTCGCCCGCGTCCGCGTCCGTCGTCGCGACGCCGGTGGCTGGCCCCGACTCCCCCGGTGTCGCACGCAATAGTCCGTCTTCGACAGTTAACGTGACGCTTTCACCCTCCTCGATCACAGCCGCGGCAATCGCGGCGTCTTCCTGTACGTTACCGAGGATGTCTTCGGTGACGTGATCAGCAAAGCGGCGCACGTCAGCCGCCTCGGACAGGAGCCAGTCGACGCCCTCCTTCGTGATCCGGTAGCGTGACCTGCCCTCCTTCTCCACGAGGTCGTCATCAACGAGTTCACGAATGTACTCGCTGACCGCCTGACTCGTAACGCCGACGGCGTCGGCGATCTCACCCTGACTTACCGCGGGTTGTCGGTCCGCTATTTCGACGAGGATGCGAAATCGTGTCGCGGACCGTTTGTTTTCGAGGACGTCGGACATATCCACACGGTTACCACGCAGCAGTAAAAAAACACCACGGTGTCGGCGTCTCACCCGACCGTTCGGTCGTCATCGACGGTCGAGTGTCGGCCGGATCCGGTCCCGATAGGCCTATGTTTAAGCGGAGACTACCACGGACCAGTGACAGTAGCTTCGAGTACCCCGCTCGTGGTCGACGCGTTCACGTCGTTCGATCCGACGGCCCACTTCGTCTGGGTCGCCATCGGTGCGTTCCTCCTGACGGCCGCACTCGACCTCGCGGGCAACAGGAAACACGCCCGGTACGCCGGCAGTGTTGCGTGGGCGCTGTTCGGCGTCTTCTGGCTGACGATGATGCCGTACTTCTACTACGACGCACAGAGCCCCCTGCAGACGATTCTTAGCCTCGCCGGACTGCCGCTGTGTGTCTACACCGGGTATCTACTCTATGGCGGGCGCGATTCGCTGTTGACCCTGACTCGCGCGGTCGGGCTGATGGGGATCATCTATCTGCCCTTCACGACGATCGAGCCGCTGAAGATGTGGCTCATCGAGACCGTAACGATCCAGTCTCACATGGGGATGCAACTGCTCGGCTACTCGCCGGGGATCGAGGAGGGGATGAACGGCTACCAGAGCCGCTTTGCGTTCGAGGGCTACTCGACGTACATCGTGCTGGCGTGTACCGGGATCGGGAGCATCTCGATCTTCGGCGGGCTGATCGCCGCAGTCCGCGCGCCGCTTCGCCGAAAGCTCGCCGCGTTCGCGGTCGCTGTCGGCGTGATCTGGATCCTCAACCTCGCCCGGAACGTCTTCGTCGGTCTCGCCGCCCCGCTGGGCTGGTTCGACTACGGCGTCTTCAACACGATCACGGCGACGCTCGCGGGTGAAGGGATGCGAACCTCCTTTTTCGTCTCCCATCACCTGATCTCCCAGACGCTCTCGATCGTCGCGCTCGTCGGCATCACCCTGCTCGTCGTCCGCATCGTCCCCGAGCTGTTCGACGTGCTCGATGATCTACTCTATATCCTGACCGGCGACGAGTACGACCTCCGCGCCGACCTCGGGATGGAGCCCGTTATGACGGATGGCGGGGACGACTGACCCGCGGATCGGTCGGCGCTCCATCTACGTTCCCGACGCCGACGCCCTCGTTCTCGCCGACCTGCACGTCGGGCGAGACGCCGCCTCGAATGTCGAGTTGCCGCTGGGCGAGCGTGGGGACTTGCTCGACAGAGTGAGGCAGTTGCTCGACCGCTTCGAGCCTGGAACCGTCGTCTTCGCCGGCGATATCCTGCACGCGTTCGATACGGTGCCCCTGCAGGCCAGCCGAACGCTAACGGCGATCGTCGAACTCGTCGAGGACGCCGCGGCGTCGCCGGTAGCTGTGATCGGAAACCACGACCGGCTACTCGACGACGTGTGGGACGGCGATACAGTCGAGGAGTACAGGCTCGACGACGAGCGGACCGTCGTCCTGCACGGCCACGAACCGCCGACCGCCGACGCCGACCGGTACGTGATCGGTCACGATCATCCGGCGATCGAAATAGAGGGACAGCGTCGGCCGTGCTATCTCGTCGGTGAGGGGGTGTACGAGGGGAGCGACGTACTCGTGCTACCTGCGTTCAACAGGCTTGCCCCGGGGATCCTTCTCAACCGGACACACCAGTTGGGCTCCCCACTCATCGACGATCTCGACGAGTTTCGGCCGATCGTCCGGGACGTCGACACAGGGGAGACGTACAGATTCCCGCCGCTCGGTGAGTTTCGGCAGCTCTTGTGAAAACGAACGCTACAGCTCGCTCAGCACCGCCTGCGCAGCATCTTTGCCGCTTTCCATCGCTCCATTGATCGAGGACCAGCGGGTGTACTCGCCCGCGAGATAGCAGCGTCCCTCGGGTGCGTCGACGCTTGGCAGTTCCGACAGCGACTCGGGGGGTTGCTCGAACTGTGCGAACGGCACGCGCTCGGTCCGGAGTAACTGGAAGTCGGGGAAGTTCTGTTCGGGGTACCATGACGCGAGCGCCCGGCGCGTCATGTCGTCGAGGCGCGCGTCGGCTTCCCCGCGGTCACCGAGAAATGTCGCACTGACCAGCTGTCGGTCGTCGGGCGCGTGTTCTGGGGCGACCTCCGAGTTGACGAGCACCTGATTCGGCGCGTCGCTCTCGGCGTTGAGGATGAGCCGTTTGCCCGCGCCGAGATCCTTGCCCGCGGGCATCGAGTAGTACTGTGTGACACAGCCACGCCCCGCAGTCGGGATGGACTCGACACCGGTTAGCTCCCCCGCGGTCGGCGGATCCGTCGCGACGATGACGGCGTCGGCTGACCGGCTCTCGCCATCGACAGTGACGGTCGCACCGTCGTCGTCCGCTTCTATGGCCTCGACGGTGGCACCGAGCGTGATCGTTGCGCCCGCTTCGCGCGCGTTGTCGGCGAGCTGCTCCGGAATCGCGCCCATTCCCGCCGCGGGAACCGCGATCAGCCCCGCAGTTAGCATCTTGAACGTGTACTCGAACACGCGCGCGGAGTTCGAGAGCGACCGATCGAGCGTAATGCCACCGTAAAACGGTGCGGCAAAGTTCTCGATGAACCCCTCGGAGAAGCCCCGATCGTCGAGATACTCACGGATCGACCGATCGGAACCGCTGAAGATGGCAGTATGGGACTTGTTGGCGAGTGCACGGCGGAGTTTGAGGACGCGGAGCTTGTCCCGCGTGGTTACCTCGCGGTTGAACAGCGAGTCGGTGAACGCGCCCGGATCACGGAACGGATCCGAGAGGATCGAGCGCTGTCCCTCGCGGGCGATACAGGCCCCCGGCGTGAAGTGACGCAGATCGAGCGCGTCGAGGTCGAGTTCGCGCTTCACCGCCGGATACGCCGTAAAGAGCACCTGAAACCCCCGGTCGAACGTATAGCCGTCCTCGTGGACCGTCCGGACGCGCCCGCCGACCTCGTCGCGTCGTTCCAGCAGTTCGACGTCGACGCCGGTCTCGGCGAGATGGCGCGCCGCGACGAGTCCCGCGAGCCCACCCCCGGCGACGAGCACGCGCTTCATACCTGACATACATCCCCGTTGGGACCCCCGGGTCAAAATTCCACACGTATCGGTCCGACAGGACAGAGCGATACTACCCTTCGTGTGCCGGGATGGACAGGGATTAAGCCGTGCCGTCGCAAGTCGTGGGTATGGAAACCAGCCACGCGTTCGACGGTCTGCGATGTCTCGACTGTGGTGAGACGGTCTCTGCCGACCAGGATGTCGGGCGATGTCCCGATTGTGGCGGCGTCCTCGACCCACAGTACGAGTACGACGAGATCGACCTCGATCGGGAAACGCTCGACGACCGCACTGATCGCTCCCAGTGGCGCTACTGTGAGCTGCTGCCGTTCACGCGAGAGAGCGCGGTCAGCCTCGATGAGGGCGGGACGCCACTGGTCGAGTGTCCGCGACTCGCCGACGAGCTCGATGTCGGGCGCGTGCTCGTCAAGGACGACGGGCGGCTTCCAACGGGATCGACCGCGGATCGGGGACAATCGCTGGCGTTGACCGCCGCGACGGAAGCCGACGAGACTGCCGTTGCGCTCCCCTCACCGGGGGCGAGCGCACAGTCTGCGGCGGCGTACGCAGCGCGAGCGGGCCTTGACTCACACGCGTTCGTCCCCTCGCGGACGCCCTTTACCAACAAGGCGATGATCAACGTCCACGGCGGCGACATGAACGTGATCGGCGGCCGCTTTGGCGACGCGGTCGAGGCGTTCGAAGACGCCATTGCCGAGGAGTCCTGGCACTCGCTTTCGGCCTTTGACACACCATACCGCCACGAGGGGCGAAAGACGGTGCTGTTCGAGATCGTCGAACAGCTCGACTGGACACTGCCGGATGCGATCGTTGCGCCGACTGGGACGGGCCTCTCGATCGCCGGGCTGTACAAGGGGGCGAGAGAGCTACGCGAGCTGGGGTTCGTCGACGACCTGCCCGCGCTGTACGTCGCGCAGGCCGCGGGCTGTGCACCCTTCGTCGAGGCGTGGGGCGCGGAACGGTCGGAGGCCGCCCCAGTCGAGCTGCCGGATACGATCTGTGGAGAGCTCGAAATTCCCGATCCGAACGGCTCGGCACACGTTCTCGATGCGCTGGCCGCGACCGATGGCGGTGCCGTCTCCGTCGAAGATCCAGAGATACTCGAGAGCGCCGTCACGGCGGCGTCAAGCGAAGGCCTCGAAGTCGGGACGAGTACGGGTGCGGCGCTCGGCGGGACGTGGCGACTCGCCGAGCGGGATACACTTGGTGAGGACGACTGTATTGTCGTCCTCAATACCGGGGCCGGGAGCAAAGATAACGACGTGCTCCGGAGCCACCTGATGGGCCAGGGAATCTAGGGGTCGATCTCGTCGAGATCGATCGCGGCGACCTCGTCGTCGAGCCATTCGCTGAACCAGCGGACCCGTTTGAGTCGCCGGTGAGCGATATCCTGGGCCGTCTCGCTTTCGACCCGGTCGGCGGCGTTCTGGCCACGTTCGAGCACTCGTTCGACCATCTCGGCGGCATCCATGTGCGTGCGAGCCTCGTAACCCATCCGCAACAGCATCAGTGCCGTTCCGTTCGCGCCGATCTTGTCGAGCAGGTCAGCCTCGATCAGGCTCTGGGTCTCCAGGGACAGGTCATTCAGCGATCCCTGATAGGAATGGTCCCGAACGGCTCGGCAGACGCTCTCGACGAAGGATTCGGGATAGTCCCCGTGTGCTTCCAGATACTTGCGTGCAACTCTCGCGCCCTCCTCGGCGTGGACATCCTGCTCGGCGTCGAGCTTCGCGATGTCGTGAAAGAGCGCCGCGACCCGGGCGATGTCGACGTCTGCACCCTCTTTGCGCGCGATTTCCGTCGATAGCTCCACGACGTTCAGGATGTGGTTGTGGCGATACTCCGCGCTGTGCCACGGATACCACCGCATCCGTCCACCTTCGTCCTCGTTTTGCACGCTCGCCGAGAGATACTCGAAGACGAAATCGGCCATGTCCGCGAACTCCTCTTCGGAGACGCGGGACTCCTTGATTTCAACCCCCACAGAACCACCTCGAAAGAGTACGACTGATGTTCATGTTAGTAGCACAAAGGTTCGTTCGACTCTTTAGCGTTACGTATACCAGAGAGATGGATGCGCGTACTGTTCAAGGGGAGGCTCAGAACGGTCGTTCGGCGAGCTGTGACCGTGCTGTCGAGTCAATATCGAACACGAACTGCTCACTCTCGGTGCGCCCGGCACTCGACATGTGTGTGCCAAGAGGTTGTTCGTACGTGATCCGATCAATCTCGGCGTCATCCGGAATCTCCTCGCCTACCACGACTGCTCTGACCGCCTGACCGGGAGTGAGGTCGACCGTCGATCCTCTCCAGTCTGCCGGAAGCACGGTATCCGATGCCCGATACGCTCCGGCTGGGCCGTATCGCTCGCCGTCCGTGCCGACGAACTCCGTTCGCTGACTGCCTCGCCAGCGCAGCGTTTGGTCACTCGTGTTCTCGACGGTGAACCAGGCGAGTGGTCGGTCGGGATCGCTGTCGTCCATAGTCCAGGTGATTCCAGTGAGCTCTGTCTCCCTCACCATCGAGACGAGGGTGAGTGTGAGATGCGTACCGTCGATTTCGAGTCCGACACCTGCACAGCATGGCGTCGACTCTGCGCGGGACCGCTCCTGCTCTGTCCCGTCGTTCGCGAGTCGCCAGTTGACGTTCTGCGTCCGCGTCGTCGCACCACCGTCGGTCGTTGCAGTCTTCGAGGATGCCGGCTGTGTTGTAGTTGCTCGTTCCTGCTGGCTCTGGATCGCCTCGTAGGCACGCTTGACGCGCAGAAACGCGTCCATCGAACCACCCTGATCCGGATGATGCTCCTTTAGTAGCGACCGGTACGCCGATCTGACGGTCTCCTGATCGGCGTCGGGCTCCAGATCGAGGACAGTGTACGGACGATCCATCTCGTTTGTTTATTGAATAAGGTTACAAAAATATCTTTTGAATATGTTGGTAAATGTTGTAGATAGTCTACATATTCCGGGATGATACATCAGACAAAGCCGAACACGAACGCTAGCCCCATCGCGACCAGCACGATTGCCGTAATCGTCGGCAGGTACGGCGTGTAGCGCTCGACCGTTTCCCGGTAGTGTTCGTAGCCCGCGATGAGCAGTAAGGTCGGGGCGAGAATCGCCACGATTACGGCCAGCGAGTAGATGAGCATCAGTTCGAGACAGAACGTCGTCCCCGCACAGATGGCGAGGATCTGGATCGGCTCCTCGTGGGCGAAGCCGAGCAGTAGCGCCGTCGAGCCGAGCGTGAACAGCCCCTGTTCGGCATGTGTCTCGTCGAGATGCTGGTGACCACCGCCACCGGGGAGGTACGAGCGGAGCCGTCCGAGAATCCCGGCAGCCTCTTCATGGTCGTGGTGAGCCGGGTGATGGTGGTCGTGATCACCATCGTGATGGTGCTCCTCGTGGTGGCTTTCGTGTTCCTCGTGATCATGGTCGCCGTCGTGAATGTGGCCATCGCCGTGTCCACCGTTGACGTACTCGTTGACGCCGAGCAGTATCAGCAGGCATCCGGCGACGACGCCCATCCATGGTCCCTCAGCGAATTCGGCGAATCTACTCACCCAGAAGTACGCGAGCACGAGCGCAACGCTGCTGACGAGATGACCGGTCCCGAGGATCAGCCCGGCAGCGACGCCGTGGAGCCACTTCCGTCGCTTGTCGAGCGCGTACGTCGCTGCGATCGGCCAGCCGTGGTCCGGTAGCACCCCGTGGACGATGCCCAGGCCGATCACACCGGCCACCAGTCCGAGTTCCATACTGGACTGTCAATTCTCCCCGTTTAAGCAGGTTGTTACTACCGGATCGGGCGTTCCGTAATACGATTTGCAGAGTATCGTCTCAGGCTCGGTCGTCGAGTGGGTGATGCGCCGCACGGTACGTACCGTCGGATTCCGCCACGTCCGTTACCCGGTAGAGACGGAGCTTCTGTTCCTGTTTCGTCATCACCGGGAACTCGTACTGGTCGGACTCGTACTCGAAGCTCCCACCCTCGTCCCGTCGATCGACGACGAACTGGCGGTGAGCATCCAGACGCTCGCGGCCGATCGATTCCGAGAGTTCCGGCACTCGCCCGATCTGCTCATCGAACAGACGGATGAACTCGCGATCGAGTTCGTACCCGACCGAGTTTCGACCGGCGACCATTGCGGCGAGGCTCGTCGTCCCTGTCCCCCAGAACGGATCCAGTACGGTGTCGCCGTAGACGCTGTACATCGAGATCAGCCGGTACGGGATCTCGAAGGGATACGCCGCCGAGCGGTCCCGGAGTTCGTCGTCGTCGAGCGCCTGCCCGCGCCCGGCGACATCAGTCCAGACGTCCGAAAACCACTGATTGCGCTCCTCCCAGAAGTACGCCGCCTCGTACCGCCGATCAGCGCCGGGCTCGAACGACCGACTCTCGACGCCGTTCCGAAAGACGAGTACGTACTCGTGTTCGAGCGTGACGTAGGCGTTCGGCGGTACCATTCCACTGCCCATGAACTTCGTCCCCGAATTGACGGGCTTGCGCCAGAGCAGTTCGGGGAGGGGCTCGAAGCCCAGCGCCTCGAAGGCGCTGACGATCCGCGAATGGTTCGGATAGACGCGAAAGCTGTCGTCGACCTTGCGCGTCGCGTCGCCGACGTTGATACAGGCAATCCCGCCCTCGACGAGCACCCGCTGGAGCTCCGTCCAGACATCATCGAGCACGTCGTGCATCGCCTCGAATGCACCCTGTCCGTCACCCGCGTCGAGGCGCTCGCCAATGCCCGGCCGCAGCTCGGCGAACAGATCGTCCCACATCTCCACCATCGGATACGGCGGCGACGTGACGACGAGCTCGACCGAATCGTCGTCGAGTTCGGAGAGCTCCCGGGAGTCCCCCACGACGATGCGATGGCGTGTCTCCATTACCCGCTACTGGTCGCCCGCTCGTAATCAGGCTTTGGCAACCGGTTGCCCGGGAAGCGGTCACCGCGATCAGAACCGCTCATAGATGTCGCGCCGGAAGAGATCGAGTTCGGTGACTGCAGCCGGAGCGTCCTGTCTAGCAGCCGTGACGATGGCGTCCGCGACGTCCTCGGCAGTAATCTCTTCGTCGGGATCCAGCCGCTCGGCGTTGGTCCGCTCGCGGCGCTCGCGTGCGAATTCGGTCGGGACGCCCGATGGGTTGACCAGCGTGACTGCGACCCCGTCCGGACCAACGCGTCCCGCGAGGCTGTGAGCGAATCCGCGGAGCCACCACTTCGAGGCGGCGTAGACCGGCGTCGACGTGCTGGGATATTTCGCTTTGAAACTGCCGACGAACACGAGTGTTCCCGCTGACTCACGGAGCGGGTCGAGCGCCGCGCGCGCCGTATAGAAGGTACCGTCGACGTTGGTCGACCGGACCGCACGGTACTCCTCCAGTGGAATCTCGTCGATCGGCCGGTTCCGCCGCTCGCCTGTCCCAGCATTGACGACAGCGACGTCGAGGCGGTCGAACCGTTCGAGGGTGACGTCAACAAGCGACTGGACGGCGTCTGGATCGGTTACGTCGGTCGGCACGACTCGCGTTTCGACCCCGGAGTCGTCACTGACCCGCTCTGCCACCTCCCGAAGATCGCTTTCGGTTCTGGCGGCGAGCACGAGATCGTAGCCCTCCTCAGCGAGACGGGACGCCGTTGCCGCTCCGATCCCGCGGCTGGCTCCGGTGACGAGTGCGACCGGATCGGTATCAGCATCCGTCATCGGGCCGTCGGTATCCGTTCCCATCAGGTATCTGCAGACAGCACCTGCTTTACGCGTTCGGCCGCCGGTTCGTACTCGGCGTCCCGTAGCCCGGCGACGGCATCTTTGAATGCGACGTTATAACTTCCGGGGCCGTGGACATCGCCGAACGCGCCGCTCGCCGCGGCCTCGCCGGCCAGCCCGAACGCCACGGTTGCGGCCAGCGTCGCCTCCTCGGCGTCCTCGATCGCGCCCGCAAAGGTCGCCACGGACGCGCCGAGCATACAGCCGGTGCCGACGACAGTGCCCATATCCGGATGGCCCGCAGTGATCTCGTAGGCCCCCTGGTCGGTGGCGACGACGTCAGTCTCCCCTGAGGCGACGACGACGGTATCGTACTGCTGGGCACAGGCAATCGCAGTCGTCGCGATATCGCTGTACTCGCCGACGGATTCGACGCCGCGAACGTCGGCGTCCTCGCCTGTGAGGGCCGTGATCTCACCGTAGTTGCCTTTGATGGCGGCGACGTCCAGCTCGCTCGCGAGTCGTTCGGCGACCCGGTCACGGGTCGGAGTCGCGCCGACACCGACGGGGTCGAGAACGACCGGAACGCCGTTCTCGTTCGCGGACTCGCCCGCCTCGATCATCGTCGCTTCCCCTTCCTCGCTGACGGTACCCATGTTGAGCAGACAGCCCTGTGCGGCGGCGACCATGTCGCCGACCTCGCGTTCGTCGTCGGACATCACCGGCAGCCCGCCCCAGTGGAGGATTATCTGGGCGACATCGTTGACGGTGACGTTGTTCGTGACGGCGTTGACGAGCGGCGACCCGTCTTCGACTGCTGCGAGCGCGTCGTCGAGGTCAACTGTCATGCCGATCCCTCCACGGCTGTGTCCCCAGTACGCTGACGTTTGCCGTTCCGTACGGCCTCCGCGAGCGCCCTCGTTGCGTCCTCCGGATCGTCGGCCGCGGTGATCGCCGAGATAACAGCGACGCCGTCGGCCCCTGCCTCGACCACATCTGCTGCGCGATCGGGCGTGATGCCGCCGATTCCGACGATCGGGATATCGACTGCCTCGGCGATCTCCGTGAGTGTGTCGAGGCCGATCGCCTGCTCGTCCGCGTCGACGTCCTTGGAACTCGTCGCGTAGATTGCGCCGACCCCGAGGTAGTCCGCGCCGTTCTCTTCGGCTGTTACGGCGGCGGCGACGGTTGAGACGGATCGACCGATAATCGCGTCCTCGCCTAGCTGATCACGGGCTGCGGCCACGGGAAGGTCGTTATCGCCGAGGTGGACGCCATCCGCCGCCGCGGCGACCGCCACGTCGACACGGTCGTTGACGACGAGCGCCACGCCTGCGTCGGCGGTCGGCTTCCGAAGCTCTCGGGCGATCGCGAGCTGCTCGGCCGCGCTCCGGTGTTTCTCTCGGACCTGTACGATATCGATGCCGCCAGCGATTGCAGCATCGACGATCTCGGTCGTACTTCGGCCCGCCGAGAGATCTTCCTGTGTCACGAGATAGGTGTCGAGGGTGACGGTCATTGTACGCCACGTCGTAGGTACCACGCGGTTTTACTACTGGCGATTCGCCGCTTGTTGGATCTCATCGTGGGTGCCGGACCCCTTCTTCCGTGGTTTCCGGCTGGAACGATCGTTAAAACGTGTTTTACCGCTGTACACTCGTGGTGATCGCAACACACCGGTACGGTGAGTGTTACTGCCACGTTAAAGTAGGTATCTACCATAAAGACGGTATGACGAACGTAGTAATCGTCGGCGGTGGACCAGCGGGACTCAGCGCAGCCCTTTTCGTACGAAAAAACGGACTGGACGCCGTCGTCTTCGATACTGACGAGACGTGGATGCACAAGGCACATCTGTTCAACTACCTCGGTATCGGCTCGGTCGGCGGCAGCGAGTTCATGGCGACGGCCCGACAGCAGGTCGACGACTTCGGTGTCGACCGCCGACAGGGTGAAGAAGTAACAACAATCTCCGAGAACGGGGACGGGTTCACGGTAACGACCGTGGAGGACGAGATACAGGCGGACTACGTCGTACTTGCGACCGGAGCCAACCGCGACCTCGCAGAGGACCTCGGTTGCGAATTCGACGACGACGGTACAGTTGCAGTCGACATTACGATGGAAACCAGCGTCGAGGACGCCTATGCGACCGGCGCGATGCCCCGCGCCGAGGAGTGGCAAGCGGCGATCTCTGTCGGTGATGGCGCAGCAGCGGCGCTCAATATTCTCTCGAAGGAGAAAGGAGAGCACTACCACGACTTCGACGTACCGGCGGATGCAGAGGCAGTGTTCGGCGGCATGAGCGACGAATAGCAGCCTACAGTTTTCCGGCAAGCACTTTCGCGGCCGTGAGCACTGGGTCCCAGACCGGACTGAACGGCGGCGCGTAGGCGAGATCGAGGTTTTGCAGTTCCGTGACGGTGAGCCCGGAGCCGAGGGCGGTTGCGACGGTGTCGATCCGCTTGACGCCGTCCCCGCCGACCATGCTGGCCCCTAATACCTGACTTGTCCCCCGATCGGCGACGAGCGTCACCGTGAGTTCCGAGCCGCCCGGATAGTAGTGTGGGCGCGTCGGTGCATCGATCGTCACCGCGACGGGGTCGAAGCCGGCCTCACGGGCCTGTTCCTCGTTGAGTACCCCTGTCCGAGCCGCGCCGAGATCGAACGCCTTGACGATCGCCGTCCCGGCCGTCCCGCCGGTCTCGGTTGGGTCGCCCGCGACCGTGGTCCCGATCGCCCGCCCGGCACGGTTGGCGGTGAGTGCCAGTGGGACGTGATCGGGATCGCCGGTGACAACGTTAGTCGCTTCGGCGCAATCCCCGGCAGCGTACACATCCGCGTAGTTCGTCCGACCGTACTCGTCGGTCGCGATTGCGCCGGTCGGGCCGAGTTCGATCCCGGCCTGCTCGGCAAGCTCGACGTTCGGAGCGACGCCCACACCGACGATGACGAGGTCGGTGTCGTCGACGCCGCCATCGTGCTCGATCCCCGCGACCGTCTCCTCACCGATGAACCCTTCTACGGCCGTGTCGAGGTGAAGATCGACACCGTGCTCCCGGAGGTGATCTTCGACGGTCCGGGCCGTCTCCTCGCCGAACGGCTGGAGAGTGCGCGGGAGCATCTCGTAGATCGAGACATCGAGTCCCCGCTCGGTGAGGGCCTCGGCCATCTCGACGCCGACGTAACCCCCGCCGACGATCGCTGCACTGGCTGGCTTCGCGTCCGAGACGTAGCGCTGGATCGCCGCAGCCTCGTCCATGCTCCGGAGCGTGAACACGCCGTCCAGATCGAGGCCGTCGAACGGCGGCTCGATCGCTCGCGCGCCCGTCCCGATCAAAAGCGAGTGGTAGGGCTGGACGAACGTCTCCTCGTCCGTACTGACGGTGACGGTCTGTGCCGTCGGATCGATGCCGACGACCTCGTGGCCCGTTCTGAGGTCGACGTCACGCTTGTCCCGAAACGTCTCGGGCTCGACCGCGACGAGATCGTCGAGCTCGTCGACCTCGCCTTTCACGTAGTACGGCATCCCACACGCGGCGTAGGAAACCCACTCACCCTGTTCGAACACGACCACATCGAGATCCGGGGCCTCACGTTTGGCCTTACTTGCAGCACTCATCCCCGCGGCATCGCCACCGATGATTACAAACGGATCGTCCATACCAGAGGATACGGTGACCAGTGTGTAAAGTATTTCGTAAAATACACAATACTACGTAACCGCGTGCATACCGACAGGGAGCTCAGCGCCGGGCGACGACGGCAAGTGTCTCGGGGCGGTCGTGGACACGGTCGATTTTGAACCCGGCCGTCTCGAACTGCTCACGGACGTCCTCCGGTCCGAATCGTTCCTCGATTGGCGGTCCGTTCTCACCCGTTCCGGTTGTCGACCAGTCAACAGTCACCATTCGCCCGCCGGGACGGATCACGCGGGCCAGTTCGGCGATCGTCTCGTCGTCCGCGTACTCGTGATGGGTCATCGTCGAGAACGCGGCGTCGAGTTCACTATCATCGAACGGAAGCGTGCTGACGTTTGCAGCAACCAGCTCGACGTTAGCGGCGACCCCGTTCTCGCGGTAGTGTTCGTGCATCTCTGACTGGAGATCGACGCCGTACACGGTTTCGACGAACGGCGCAATCTCCTCGGTGTAGAACCCCGTTCCGGATCCAAGGTCCGCGACGACGGCGTCGGCTGCCGGAGCGAGCATCTCGATCAGCTCTTCGCGGGAACAGAAACGATAGCGCGTCGGATCCTCGAGCGCATCCGCGTGGTCGACGGGGAACGTATGAAATCCCATGGTATGGACTTGTGTGGTGGACGCAAAAGTGTGTCCGTTCACTGTGTCTGTATGCAACATGTACGCTTGAAGTGAGTACCACTAACGGCCAGTATTGTTCTAATCATGCACAAGTATTATGCCCAGGCTCACCGTACCATCGATCATGAGCAGTGACGACGAACGAGAGCGGATCCGCGAACGCAAAAAAGAACAGCTGAAGAAACAACTCGGTGAAGCTGACCCCGCTGAGGAGGGCAATACTACTAGCGAAGGGACCCCAAGTACACCGATTCACATCGACGGCTCGGGGGAATTCGAGGAGGTAGTCGAGTCCAATCGGGTCGTGCTGGTCGACTGTTACGCGGACTGGTGTGGTCCGTGTCAGATGATGGAGCCGACGATCGACGCGCTGGCTGCGGAGACTGACGCCGCGGTAGCGAAAGTGGACGTCGACGCCAACCAGCGACTCGCGGGACAGCTGGGTGCCCAGAGTATTCCCACCCTCCTGTTGTACGTCGATGGGGAGCCTGTCGAACGACTGGTCGGCGCGAAAGACAGAGGAACACTCGAATCGCTGATCGCACAGTATCGCTGACGGCTCTCTCAGAGACCCAAACTGAGTCAGGGACTCACTACCCATCTACCTGTGTAGTTCGTTCGACTTTTTTCCCGCTCTGTGAGGGTCGCACCCATCGAAGAACAAAGCCGTTTTTACGACTGACTGATTAGTCAGTCACCAGTGTATCGTCCCCCCAACCCGATCCGGCTCCTCATTCTCTGGATCGGGCTCGGACTTGCCCGTGCCGGGTTGATCGACCGGGAGCGTGCCATCCAGACGACAGAACTCGCGTGGCCCCGGATCGTTACGGGTATCGCGCGGATGTCGAAAGGTGCAGTCGACGTGGCACTGGTCGGCGTCGCGGTCGGTACCTCGGCAGTCGCGGGCGTCGGCTTTGCCGGACCGTTCTGGGGTCTCGCGTTCGCGCTCGGAGGCGGGGTCGCCGGCGGTACCATTGCACTCGTCTCCCAGCGATACGGTGCGGAAGCCCACGACGAGCTCGGGCTCGCGGTCCGATCGAGCACCCTGCTCACAGTCGTGATCACGATTCCAGTGACCATCGTTTTCTGGCTTATCCCACACGAACTCATCTCGATCATCTCCAGCAATCAGGCAGCGATCGATTACGGTGCCCTATATCTCCAGTACGTCGGGCTTGGCGTACCGTTCGCGGCACTCAACCTTGTCGGGAGTCGCACCCTCGTCGGAGCCGACGATGCCTATACTGCGATGCTGGTCCGGGCAGGTGGAGCGATTGCGAACATCATTCTCAGTGTTATCCTGATCTTCTGGCTGGATATGGGCGTTATCGGCGCGGCGTGGGGTACTGTCCTCGCAAACATCGCCGTCACCGCTACCTTCGCAATGGGGCTCGTCTGGGGGCGTTTCCCGACGATGGGTGAGTTCCCAGTGCAGATCGACCCCACTGGGACCTACGTCGATCCTGGAACGCTCCACGACCTGGTCGAGATCGGTCTGCCGGTCGGTGCGCGAAATCTCGTCTGGACCGTCGCAGAGTTCCCGATGCTCGGTATCCTCGACATCTTCGGTGAGAACACCGTCGCGGCGTTCGTCATCGCCCGTCGGATCTGGGGCATCATGAACGCGCCAGGGTGGGGCTTCGGACTCGCATCGTCAAGTCTCGTCGGGCAAGCACTCGGCAAAAACGACGAAGGAACTGCGACCGCCTACGGCTACGACATCATCATTTTCTCTGTCGTGACGTACGCACTCTCGGCGGTCATTATCGCCATTTTCGCCGAGGATCTGGTCGTCCTGTTCTCGGACGATCCGGCGGGCGGCGAGATACCGATCGCGATCAACCTCGTTTACGCGGCCTGTGTTGCAGTCGTCTTCGCGGGGGTCTCCAGCGCCGCTGCAGGGCCCCTCGATGCCAGCGGCGACACGCGTGTGCCCTTCGTCAGCCAGTTCATCGGGATGTTCGGCGTCGCCATCCCACTGGCCTATCTCGGCGCGACAACCCCGCTCGGCTACTGGGGGCTGTATCTGGCCTTCGTCGCGGAGACCACGGTCCCCGCGGCGATCAACTACTGGCGGTTCCAGACTGGCAAGTGGAAGGGAATTAGCGAGGCCTACCGGCCGGACGTCACGGCGGACGACTGACTCTCGTCCCACCACAACACCTACACGACACCGCTGTGAAACTCCGCTATGGTGCGAACAGCCTCCTTCATGACGGAGCCGGTCGAGACCGTTCACCGCGACAGCCGGGTAGACGACGTACTCGAACGGCTCGCACAGGCCGATTTCGAGGGGTTTCCGGTCGTCGATGACGACGAACGGGTCGTCGGCATCGTTACACAGACCGATCTCGTCCGCCTGTTTCGCAAGAAAGACCGCATCGTCTGGATCCCGATCGGTGTTCCGCCCTTCAGCGAGACACTGACGTATGGTTTCGACCTTTCCCTCGACGAACTCGACATCGGGATCGACGCGGCGAAAGCAGCCCGCAAGCCGATCCACGAAATCATGACCACGGACGTCGTCACGGTTACCCCCGACACTGCTCTCGAGGAGGTCATCGTTCTACTCACCGACGAAGAACGAGATATCAACCGCCTTCCGGTCGTCGAAGACCATCGGATTGTCGGCATTGTCACGCGGGAGGACGCCCTGCGAGCGGTTCGGGATAACAGCTAGGATCGCATTATCGATCCTGCAGTACGATAGGCGACTACTAACTATCCGTCGCTCCGGCCAGCCTCTACGTATGGCCGAGGATCGAGCGGCGGCACCGACCGATGAGCCGCGGACGCCTACAGCGGCGGATACCAGCGGGTACGGTATCACGATGACGTTTCTCGGTGGACTCCTGCTCGCACTTGCGTACTACGGCGTCGTTGCGATACAGGGCGGACAGCCCATCGGCGAAGCGCTCCCGCAGCCGTTTTACATACTCGCCATTGCGTTCCTGTTCGTCATCGAGTTGCTGAACAGTCGTCACCTTGGCTCACTGGGATTCCTCCGTGCCGTCGCGTTCGCGGTGATCTATGGTGGGCTGTTCGTCTTCGCTGTCGAAGGCGGGCAGTACATCTGGGAAGACCCCTCCGTCGCGCTCGATGGCTACGCGGGGGTCACTGTCTTCGCCGTTGCCATCGTCGTCGCCGCGCTGATCTACGTCGGCTATCTGGCGGTCGTCGAGACACGCCGAGCGCGCAGTGAGGGCAGGTAGTGGACTCACTTGCGCGGGGTGAGTGAGACGAACTCCAGTCCGTTTCGCTCCAGTAAGTCCGCGGCCCGATCCGTAACCGATGGCGAGACGAGGATTCCCCGTATGTCGGCGTCGTCGTGCAGATCACGTCGGAGCGCATCGACGTACCGATCGAGCTGGCCGACAGCGTCCGGACCGACCCGTTTTCGCTTGAGTTCGACGGCGACCGTCCGGCCGTCCGCATCTTCGCCGAAGATATCTATCGCACCCGCCGCTGTCTCGCGCTCCGTCGCCAGCGGCGTAAAGCCCTGTTCGACGAGTTCGGGATCGTCGAGGATCCGGTTTCGGAGATCCTCTTCAGTTCCATCAAGCGACAGTTCAGTGGCATCATCCACGGCGAACGTCGAGACCTGTCCAACCCGTTCGAACTCCACGACAAGTCGCTCCGCGGGTGTCGAACGCTCGCTTTCCAGGACGACCCTATCGCCCTCTGTGCTAACTTCGTGGGTACAGCCCGGTGGCTGCCAGTTGACCGGCTGTTGGCCTTCGTCCGTATGGACAAGGATCGAGCCGTCCGGCTTGCACATGACGTGGCGGTCGCCTAGCCCGAGCGTCGACGACGCACGGCCATCGTAGTCGACTGTGCATCGGCCAAAGGCCGTGACGAGGCGATCGCCCCTGAACCCGTCGTCAATGATCTCGGCGGCCTCGCGAAGTGACGGGTCAACGTTCGTGCGTATCCGGGGGCCCGTATCGTCGGTTCCTGCTGTCACTGGTTCTGATTGCATGCTGGGGCACAAAAACGGCGCGTTCGACGTGCGGTGCCTGTCACGGGAGTCTCGACGCGGAACAATCCACGGCAGTTTTGACGCCCCGCCGAGTATCGATCGGTAATGAACGACGAACTCCGCGAGCGGGTCGAACAGGAGGTCGAAAAACACGCTCTCATCAACGCCGTCAAACACGATAGCGACGCGGACGTCGGCGCGATCATGGGGCCGCTGATGGGCGAGAATCCCGAGTTCCGAGAGCATGGCGACGAGATCCCCGGAATCGCGGGCGGCGTCATCGCCGAGATCAACGGGCTTTCTGCGGACGAACGGCGGGAGCGACTTGCCGAGGTTGCCCCCGACGAACTCGACGAACTGGAAAGTGAGGACGAGGAAGACGAGCAGGTCCTGCCCGACCTCCCTACTGCTGACGAATTTGACGAGGTCCGGATGCGCGTCGCCCCGAACCCGAACGGTCCGTGGCATATGGGCCACGCCCGGATGCCCGCCGTGATCGGGACGTACAAGGAGCTGTACGACGGCTGGTTCTGCGTCCGCTTCGACGATACCGACCCGGAGACCAAGCGACCCGACCTCGACGCCTACGAGGAGATCCTCGACGCGATTGAGTATCTCGGCTTCGAGCCCGATGCCGTCTATCGCGCCAGCGATCGTGTCGAGACCTACTACGAGCACGCCCGCGAACTCATCGAGCAGGGCGGCGCGTACACCTGCTCCTGTTCTGGCGAGGAGTTCAGCGAACTGAAAAACAACGGGAACCCCTGCCCGCACCGCGACAAGGACGTCGGGACGGTTCGTGAGGAGTTCGCCGACATGGTTGCAGGCGAGTACGAAAGCGGCGAGATGGTACTTCGTGTCAAGACTGACATCGAGCACAAGAACCCCGCACTCCGGGATTTCGTTGCGTTCCGGATGATCGACACGCCGCATCCGCGCGAGGAGGCCAGCGAGTATCGGTGCTGGCCGATGCTCGACTTCCAGAGCGGGATCGACGACCACCTGCTCGGGATCACCCACATCATCCGCGGAATCGACCTGCAGGACTCCGCGAAACGCCAGCGCTTCGTCTACGATTACTTCGACTGGGAGTACCCCGAAGTCGTCCACTGGGGCCACGTCCAGATCGACGCCTACGACGTTCCGATGTCGACGTCCTCGATCAAGGAGCTGATCGACGAGGGCGACCTCGACGGCTGGGGGGACCCGCGCGCACCGACGATCGCCAGCGTCCGCCGCCGCGGCATCCGCGGTGAGGCGATCACCGACGCGATGGTCGAACTCGGCACGTCGACGAGCAACGTCGATCTGGCGATGTCCAGCATCTATTCCAACAACCGCGACCTGATCGGCGACGAGTCGGATCGGGCCTTCTTCGTCCGGGACGGCGTCGAGGTCCCGCTCACCGGCTCGGGCCCGGAGGAGGCGACGCCGCCGATCCACCCCGACCACGAGGACCGCGGCACTCGTGAGATCCCGGTAGGACAGGCCGTCCTGATCGAACCCGAGGACCGACCGAACCACGAGGAACGCGTCTGGCTGAAGGGACTGGGCTGCGTGAAATACACCCGCGATACGTTCCAGTTTACCGGCGACGACATCGACGCGGTCCGCGAGGAGGGTGTCGACGTGATCCACTGGGTCCCCGCCGAGGAGTCGGTCCCGATCCGGATGCGTACGATGGACGGCGACGTCACCGGTCGCGCTGAGCCCGGATTCGAGGAGTACGACGCCGACGACGTAGTCCAGTTCGAGCGTATCGGCTTCGTCCGGGTCGACGAAGTCGATCCGGCAGATGAGACCGACGCAGTCGTCTACTACGCCCACCCCTGAAACCACTGCTCGGCGGCCGAAACCGATCGACAAACGTAACGTATTTCACTATACCCCGGCAACGTCGTGATACGTTGGGCCGGTAGCTCAGTCCGGCAGAGCGTCTGACTCTTAATCAGACGGTCGCGCGTTCAAATCGCGTCCGGCCCGCTCTTGCCACGAACAATCGTGAGTGGCAAAACGGCAACAAGTCATTTGAACTGGAACATACACTCCAATTGACATCCCCCATATAGGGAAGTAGTTAATATACAATCATTATATACTTGGATGCTGTTATCGACTGTTGCCCATGGATACACCTCGCCAACAGGTCCCGAAGAGTAGTAACTCGCCGGAATCATGGTCGGGTGAGCGCGTGGACGAAATCATGCGCCTGCTCGCACCGAAGCGACGACAAAGAATCGTCGCGATGCTCGAGGAGCGACCGAGGACGATCGACCGCCACGTCCTCGCCCGCGCGCTCGCAGCGACAGAAAGCGGCATGGATATTCCCGGGGACAACGCCGTCCAACGTGTCGAGATCGATCTACACCATAACCACCTCCCGGCGCTCGATGAGGCAGATGTGCTCCAGTACGACCCCGATCGAGGGACAGTCCGACTCGGCGATGACAGACGAGTGAGACGACTGCTCGCAACTATCAAACAGTGACTGTGATCCTTACTCTTCGGGGCTGTAGTTCGGCGCTTCGTCGGTAATGACGACGTCGTGTGCGTGGCTCTCTGCCTGCCCGGCGCTGGACACACGGACGAACTCGGCGCGCTCTTTGAACTCGGGGATGGCCTCCGCACCCACGTATCCCATCCCGCTTTGCATCCCACCGGTCAGCTGGTGGAGTTCGCTGGCGAGGCTTCCCTTGTACGGTTTGGCCGCCTCGACACCCTCAGGGACGTACTCCTCCTCGTCAGGTTCTTCTTTGAGATACCGGTTGTCTTCGGTGTCGCCGCCTTTCATCGCGCCGACGCTGCCCATCCCGCGGTACTGCTTGTACTTTTTGCCGTTCATCGTGATGACGCGGCCCGGTGCCTCGTCGGTACCCGCAAAGTACGAGCCGAGCATGACGGCGTCCGCACCCGCGGCGATGGCCTTGATCGCGTCGCCGGAGTACCGGATGCCACCGTCGGCGATGACTGGCACGTCGTGCTGACTGGCGACGTCCGCAACCTGTGAAACGGCAGTGATCTGGGGCATTCCCGCACCGCTCACGACGCGCGTCGTACAGATACTACCGGGACCGATCCCGACCTTGAGACCGTCAGCGAAGCCGACGAGATCCTCCGCAGCTTCACGAGTACCGATGTTCCCCACGACGACATCTGCATCGACGCTCTCTTTGATTTCTTTTGCCCCCTCGACGACGTTCCTGTTGTGTGCGTGAGCACAGTCGATAAAGAGTACGTTCGCTCCAGCCTCGTCGGCCCTGATCGCTCGCTCCGTGCTGAACGGACCGACCGCGACGCCACAGAGCAGCCGCCCTTCATCGTCGCGTGCTGCGTTGTTGTATTCGCGGCGCTGAAGAATGCCCTGCATCGTGACGAGCCCGGTCAGGCGGTTCTGCTCGTCGACGACCGGGACGCGCTCGATCTTGTGCTCGTACATCAGTTCGAGGGCTTCTCGGGCGGTGACGTCTTCCGGCGCGGTGATGACCTCGTCGGTCATCGCCTCCTGAACCTCGTCGCGCTCCCCGACTTCGAGATACGGGCGAATGTCGGTTCCACTGATGATTCCAAGCACCTCGTCGTCGTCGTTGACGACCGGCGCGCCGCTGACCCCTTCGGCTTCCATCAGCGCGTCGACGTCCCGGACGGTCTGTTCCGGTTCTGCGGTGACGACATCCCGGATGATCAGTTCATCGGCCCGCTTCACTTGCGTGATCTCGTGGACCATCCGGTCGTCGTCCATGTTCCGGTGGATGACGCCGAGGCCGCCCTGTCGCGCCATCTCGATCGCCAGTTCGCTCGTCGTCACCGTATCCATCGCTGCTGAGAGGATCGGCACGTTCAGATCTACGTTTTGCGAGACTCGCGTCGAGAGGTCGGCTTCGTCCGGTTCGACGGTACTTTCTTTCGGTCGGAGCAATACGTCGTCGAACGTCAACGCCTCTGGAACATCCAACTTCGAAGAGAAGTGTCCATTCGTGTCGTTCGCCATGTTGATGGTCCGTTTCGGCCGCCCAAAAACGTTGCGAGATGCTACTCCTCTGGGTGAGCATATCACTCGATTGGCGACGAGCAGCTATCGAGCATAGCAGAGACGATGTGACCGATCGTCTACCATACACACGGACTGATATCCAACTCAATAACCTGTGTCGAATATACTGCTGAATTCGACATATGTGTACGGTCCTCACGCAACGTTTATCACTCGATCTGAACAATGATGATATATGCAGTCCACCAGTCCCACTGTCCAGAGCAACGCCGGTCAGTCGACCCTCGTTTCCGGCAACCGCTTTACATGCTCCTGGATGGGGACAAAACTGGTGGACAATTCCACCGCGATCGAATGGCTGTCCCACGGCGGCGACGGCGTACATCGCGGGATACACCACCCATCGGCCACGGGGTACGGCCGTCCTGGTTGAGCGATGAGTACCTCCCAACATCCGATCGCACTGGAGCTAGAGCGTCGCGTCGGCGGCGCGACCAAGCTCCTTGCGACGGTGATGTTCCTCCCGCTACTCGATGGTATCTTCCCGGCGCTCGTTCTCGCAGGTGCATTAGATACGACTGCGGGCATCCTGCAGGTCGGGTTGCTGGTCTTTGGCGGCAGTGCAACCGTCGCCGTAATTCTCGCCGAAATGGACGGTACGCCGCGCAGTCAGGCAAAGACCGTCCTGCTCGTCGGGATCCCATTGATAATCGTCGCCGGGATTGAGGCCGCACTAGCACCCTCGATCGCCGAACTCGTCGATCTGGTGATCTTCGAGCGGTTCGCCGCGCTGGTGATCCTCGCAATCGCTGCCAAGACGGCGAGTGCGACCATCGGCGAGTACATGCCCCGCCCGGCGGTTATCGTCGGACTCGGTCTGTTCGCCAGCCTCGATCCCTCGGGTGCCGAGCTCGTGTTCGTCTCCGATCCCGAACTGGTCGCCCGCGGTGTCGCCGCGGCTGGCGTCGGTGTCGGCTTCGCGCTCCTGGTCGCCCTGTTCGGGCCGATGCTCCGGTCGATGGTCGACCTCGACCGGTTCCGATTCGGCAGTGCTGTCGCGCTCGGTCTACTCCCGCTCTCGCTGCTCGACCTGCCGCTTGGCGATCTGGCTCCACTGGCCGTGCTCGTCCTGACGGCCGTGTTCGCCCTCGACCCGAACGCCTCGAACACGCTCGGAGACGCACCGACAACGAAATCCGATTCGGGCGCAACGGGACAGGCACACGTGACCGACGGAGGTCCAGAGCCTGTCTGGGACGCCGACGAGGAGAGCGAAGACGGGTCGGCAAGCGAACGACGCGAACCCTGGCTGTGACAGACGGTTGCTCGGCCGATGATGCAAACCCGCCCCAGGAATAGATGACCGATATAGTTCCGAATCGAAACCACTTTAGGGCGGTACGGGCTACGCTGTAGTGACGGGGCTGTGGCCAAGCCAGGCATGGCGACTGACTCCAGAGATTGACACCCGGTGACGAACTCCAGACTGATATACTGAGCGCGCGACTGATCATCGCTCGCGTTGACGACTCTCTGGAGAACCGAGGTGAATCGGAGATATCAGTCGATCGGGGGTTCAAATCCCTCCGGCCCCATAGCGGTTCTAAGTCTATCTAAACAGTTCCTAGACGTTTCTACAAAATTCAAAACCGTCAGTCGTGACCGGAGGTGGTTGGCGTGAGTCCCACTCGTCTCGCGACTCAACAGTACGACGAGTGCCGATGCTGCGGATCGAAGACCACTCAGAACGACCGGCGGCTCTACGGCGACAACAACGACATCCTGCATCGGTGCCGGAAGTGCGATACCTCCGAGCGTCTCCGTCGTGGATCCGGCGCTGGCGTCAACGTCGACCTGTTGGACGATCCACTCGAGGAGCCCCAGCGCTACCGCCATTCGAACAATCTCCCGCCAATGGTTGTCTCCGTGGATAACGGAGGTGAGACCGCGTGAGGCTCATCGTCGACAAGGGATCCAGACAGCGGGTCTGGGATAACGTCGAGCGTATCACCGTCGATCGCGAGTCCCACAACGACAAACTCTGCTGGGAGCTCAGCGAGCCGGAAGAGATCGGCTGCGACAACGTCGTCGATAGCTGGTCTGAGATGTGTGTCGGCGTCGAAGCGTTCATCATCGAGCCCGAGCCCGGCGAGGACGTCGAACCCCGTCGGATCGAACGCTCCTTCGGCAGGATCGACAAGGACGCCCCCGACGTAATCGTTGCTGAGCAACACGAGGTCGTTGCGGATGGTGGTCGGGACACTCCCCACGTCGAGATCTCTGGGTTTGATGATGTCGAGGAAGCGCAGAATGCAGCCGATCTAATCGCCGAGCTGACGCCGATCAGAGAGGAGGTGATCGACGTTGCCGAGTGAGCAGTCCGGTAAGTCCACAAACGGGACTTACCGAATCGAAAACGCTCGTCTCGTCGGGCGAGAGTACAACCTTCGGCTCTCGTATACAGTCGAGTTTGACCTGAACCTCTTAGCTGGTCCCGAGGACTGGCAAGCCCTCGACGAGGCCGAGCAGCGGTCGCCAGTGCTCCACTCGGAGCCGACAGACTGGGATCTCGTCCACCACGAAGTTGATGCAGTTCGTGAGATCTACGAGGACGATCCCGAAGCTGGCGAGATCGTCGACTGGATCGACGAACCCAGTGCGCCGAGCGAGAGCACTTTTTGGGACGACTCGAAGCACTTCAACGACCGTTACAGCGATCCGGGAACCGAGCAGCCCGAGCGAGGTGATCGGGATGTCTGAGAGCGTTATCGATCGAACAAATACAGACTCAATCCGGGCACAGAGTCTCAATTACAGTCTCCTTCGCCGGTCGTATATTCGAAGGCACAACGAGATATACCACGACTACCCGTCTGGTGTGCCACCACTCCATATCCCGCCCGACTTGGAGGGGGTGGTACCGTGACAGACGATACCGAACACTGTCCTAAGTGCGGGAAGGAGTACGCACGACGGGACGTCTTAACCTCGGATAGTCCCGCAAATAAGCGCGAAGACGGTAAGACCGTTGTTGCGTTCCACCACTCGGAACACTCCATCCACGTGGTTCTTTTCGAGGATTTGGAGTGCACACTACAAACGGGGACTGACCAACCGGAGGTCGAGCGATGACCCGGTACCTCGATATCGCGCTCGCATGTGCGATCGCTCCCGTCGACGAGATCGAGGACGGATCACTCTCCGCCCGCCAGCAGCTGGACGAGGTCGTCGTGCAGCGTGATCGTGGCGGGTTCGACATGCAGGTTGCTTGCTTCGATGTTGACGATCTGTATCCACTGCTTCCGGAATCGCTACGGAGGTCAGCATGAGCTCTCCGGCCAGGTCTCTGAGCTCGAAACGGGCAGGCGATCGAGCGGAGAGCAACGTCATCCACGAGGTTGTCGAACTCGAGTACGTCCCCGATTCTGAGATTGAGCACGCGGACGCCGAGGTTACGACCACGATATCTCCCGGTCCGTCGCTTCCGACAGTCGCGCTACCTGTCGTCGAACGCGGTACTCTGGTTGAAATCAAAAGCGCGATGGTGCGTCTCGACAGCGGCGGAACCGGTCGGTTCTATCTCCGTCGCGAACAGCACAACGCGATTGTCGAAGACGGCGGTGTATACCTGTTCGCAGTCTGTGAGCCCACTCCCGACCGGACGGTTCTCGCTCTGAAGTTCGTACCCGCAACTTCACTCGACGACGTGGTGAGTTCCTGGCGGTCTGCAGGTCCGGATCGGCCGGAGTACACACAGCTTCGATGGGGACGGATCTTCGATAGGGACGAGATCGGGGACCGGTCAGGAGGTGAATCGCATGTCAACTGAGGTTGACGGCGATCGTGACCTCGAGGCCGAGGCAGCCGAGGCCGAAGCCGGAGAAGTCGGCATCCCTTTCGACGCGATCTGCACCGGTTGCGGTCAGACGCGAGTGAAGCGGGCCGACGAAGATCCCGAGAATCCGTCCTCATTCAAGCATGTCTGTCACCAGTGTGGAGGCGTTACCTGGTGGAATCCGCTTAGTACGCTGACCGGGTTGATGCGCTCGAACGGCCATCCAGCGCTGGATGACGAGGACACCGACGCGTCTCGAGCGAGGTGGTCGGGATGATCGACATCGATCACATTCAGCCTCACATCCACGAGGCCGACGTCTTCCTCTGGTTCGCGGATCACGGCCTCTCGCCGTACTGGGCGATCCGGAACGTGCTGATCCACGAGCTCGATGGCTACGTGAAGCGGACTGTGGACATCGGTGAGGATCCTTGGACGATCTCGCTCGGTTACTCTGACAGCGGTATCGCACCGCGCGACTCCGACGCAGTCGAGCGGGATGTTCTGCGGGATTTCGAGCTCCACATGGAAGGCCCGAACCAGGCGAAGGTCCACTATCAGATTCGTGCCCGTTTTGACGAGATGTGCGGTCCGGACGGCGATGAGAAGAACATCCCGTGGCGGGGCGGTGAGGGGCTCGACGTCCATAGTCAGCCGTCGAACATCCCGCTGGACCAGATACCTGCCTTACTCAGGCGAGGTCTCGATGAGGTGTTCGATGCCGTCGAGGATTCGATGAACCCATCGTACTTCCGTCGACCACTCCCCGAGAGCACTATCAGCACGCTTGAGTTCTACGTCCGGCTGCGACGTCAGTATGCTGAGAAGCTGATTCGTACTGACGGTGCTTTCTATAGGCTGATGCACCTACTCGCCGACGAGGAGGGAACAGAGTGGGTCTACTCTGCGAACAATAAGGAAATCGTCGGTCACCGTCACGCGATGGATCTGTGTCCGCAGTCCGCTGCTGAACTTGGTCCAGATCACAGCGCGGGCATCCGAATGAAGTGCTACCATCCGAAGCACGCACGAGACTCTGAGAGTGACGACGATCCGCTCTCTTCACCGAAGTTCGGCGTCGCATTCCACAAGTCGATTGACGGAAGTGGTCGGAAGTGGCGCAATCGTGAAGACATCTCTCGCGAGCTCGAAGAGACGCTGGTGAACGTTCTGCGCTGGGCAGATATCCCGGCCGAGCCGGATCCAACTTGCTACGTGGAAGACAACCATTTTGAAGTTCAGGCGTCCGATCGAGACATCGCGGACGTCGCGGACCCGACGCCGCGCCTCGAGGCCGAGCAAGAGTCTCTTTTGCTCTCGGTGCTGGGTGAGTTGACTCCCACCGCTCGCGAGGCGACGAAGGTACTCGCTACCGACGGTGGCGGTGGTGTCCATTACAACGATCTCGCGGAGATGACCGGCTCCTCGACGTCAACGATCTACCGTGTCCTGGACCAACTGGGCGACGCCGTCAAAAGCGACAACGGCATGGTGAAGTTCTCTTCAGAGAAGATTCGCCAAGAAGTGGTCGGTATGGTTGATCGCCTCGACGACATCGTCGACGACACTGCTGCTCGGCTGGCCGAGCTCGCCAACGTCGATCTCCGTTCTCGTGCTGGCTCAGCGCTGGAGAAGTGGATGGCGAAATACGGTGCAGAGTTCGTCGATCGTGATGGCGGTACGATTCGCTTCGATACCGTTCTCTCGACGTTCAAGAGAAGCTCCCAGCCTACCATCGAGGACGTCCTCGAGGAGGGTCTTGAGGCCTGGACTCGGTGCGGTCGTGATGGTCAGACGTTCCTCGAGCTCCGCTTCGAGATTAAAGACGTCGTCGGCTCTGGATACCGTGGCGGCTCGCGAGATCGCGGCCGTGTTGCGTCGATCATCGGCCGGTAGCGCTGTACTGGTGAGAGGCATCACTATCCTGCGGGTCCGTCTTTTATAAGTAAGTGGCAAGTACCCCGCTTTCAACTGCAACCACCGATTATATTTTTCCAGCCATCGAGCACTGTAACGGCTGATCGGCCGGAGATCCGTTCCCGGCGATCGGGCAGATCCCCTTAGGGAGTGTCCCTAAAAGGGACATTAAGAAAAAAAGACCCCCGCTACCGCACCGCTCCACCTGATCCACGAGAAAGGTAGGTACTCGCCGCGTCTCACCGGCCTGGCGACTGTCGCTGGATCCAGAGCCACGAGCCTGCGAGCGTCACGCCCAGGAAGATGATCAGCAGGCCGATGCGAGCAACCTGCGGCGGAGCGAACTCGATCATCAGTCCTCCGGCCAGCATCAACGTCACACTTGGCAGAGCGACGCTGTCGGAGTTTATGTAGATCGCGGCGATGACTGTGATCAACATCACACCAGCGAAGAGCTCGCCCATCGTCGAGGCGAACGGCTCGTGGAGTGCCTCGATGATCTCTCCGTCCAGGAAGGAATCGAAGGCAGTCATGATATCTGCATCCCCCTGAGCACGCTGATCAGGTCAAACGCCGCTGCGATGTACAGTGGAGCGAACGCGAAGATCACGATGAACTCCGGCACCCCCATGTTAAGAACCAGTGTCGGCGCTGCGAAGATGATGCTGAAGAAGCCAGTGAGCGCGTCCACGGCCGCGAGAGTCGCTCCGCCGATCGCATCGATCAGACCGAGCGGCCCTGATCCGATTGCTTCAGCGGCATCCTGTCCACGTGAGACCTCGCGGTCGATCCCTGTCTCGGGGCCCATTCCCCAGACCTGTGCCACTCCGGCACTGTACAGGAAATTAGCTGCCGCGTTGCTCATCACCAGTATGATCGTGAGAGATCTGATCATCATTGTGTTATACCACCTCCTGCCGCCATGCGGGCCATCACGCCCACAGCCAGCGCTCCGAGGATCCACGGTAACGGCAGTGGTAACCAGCCCACTGCCCACAGACCCAGCGCGACCGCGGGCACGATCACGGCCCCGATCCTTGCAGTGCCGACGCTGAAGAAGCCAGCAACGAACACGAGCAAGCCGCCTGCAAACATCGACACCCAGTCGTCGCCCATCGGCAGTCCGACCGGATACCGGCCCTGGCCGACGATCGTCGACGCGCCGACCTCTTCATCATCGCGGTCGGCTGTCCACGTCACGGACCAGGTAGTGTTGGTCTGCTCGTCCGTCAGTGGCTCCGTGATAGTGAGGTTCCCATACGGTCCCCGATGGGTCTGATCATAGATCGTGTTCTCCTCGTCACCGTGCTCGTGGATGACCACGTTCACGTCTTCAGTGTCTTCAGCGAGATCCGTCAACTGGAAACGGATATACTCCTTCTCCTCCTCATCGTCGATATACTTTGCTTCCCAGGTAAGCCGCTCTTCCTCGCCGATTGAGTCGCCGATATCCCACGTGAGGGTACCGACACTGAGCGGCACCGTCTGCGTTTCCTCAGCTGTATGATGACCCAGAACCCGTTCGTCACCATCGGCGTTTCGGATCGTCAGTCGATACCGATCGCCTTGCTCGAGTGTAGTCTGATACCCGCTCACTCCGAACTGATCGGCTGCGACGATCCGGTACCTCGAATCACCATCTCGCTCGATCGGCTTCTCGATAATCAACTCAGTCTCATCCGAGTCGAAGTTCCCGGTCTCGTCGTCGAGCGTGAACAGGATATCAACGGAGTCCGCCGTCTCCGGGAGCAGGTACATCTCCTGCTGTTGAGCGAGACTATCGAGGATCATCTGCCGGTTATGGAACTCCTCTGATTCTGCGACCACAATCAGACGCTGGTTCACCGGCAGGCCGGTCAGGTCGATCTCCCCATCCGTTGTAGTCCGAGTTGCAACCTCACCGTCATCAGCGAAGAACGTCACCGTCACCTCATCGGTGATCAGCGAGTCCGGATCAGACTCGTCACGCAGCTCCAGCGTGTCTGGTACACCGAACTCGTAGGTCGTGCTGGTGGTCTGACCGGTGGTGTCCGTCGCGGTGACGGTCCACTCGTTTTCTCCAGGCGGGATATCTTCGACTTCGGCTTCGACTCGTCCAGACCCGTCGATCGTTTCGGTGTGGATCTGGTCGCCGTTGTGGCTGATCTCGACCTCGGTCGTCGTGCCGTCCGGATCCTCGACATCTGCAGATAGTGTCGTGGTCCTATCCGCGATCTCCGAACCATCGTCTGGATCAGGATTCGACACTCGCGGTGGACCTTCGGAACTCTGCAGCGTCACGCTGTGCTCGGAGTGCGGTAGAGTCACTGATAGCGATCCATCGTCATCAGTGGTCTCCCACGTTAGCAGCTCGCCCGTTTCCTGGTCCACGAGCAGGATTGTCCTGTCCGATGGCAGGTCCTCGATCGTCATCTCCGTAGAGCCATCGTCAGGTCCAGCATAGACAAAATCGGTCGTGTCCGAATCCGGATCCATATCGCGGAACTCGAGCTCGGTGATGTCACCGGAGACAGACACGGACTGCTTGTCACCCGGATCGATCGTCATCTGGTTGCCGTTCGTGTCGATCTGACTGAGATGCGTCCAATCACCATCGATTTGATCCACGCGTGCGTACGTCGGGCCCGTCGATGAGATCGTGCCGTGAGGGCTCAGGTCGACGGTGTTCGCGTCGGGGAACGGCTGCTGAACATTCGTCTCGATATCGTGTCCCAGTTCGATTTCGGGCCCGTCCGTAGCATCATAGTGCGCTTCTTCGGTGACAGTATAGAAATCAGTGACAGCACCGACGACGAACGGAGCGGAGAATGCTAAAAGAACACCCACCACTACGAGTACAATTTTCATGCGATGACTCAGTCCATCTGTGTCGCACTCGTCTGTCATCTTTCAAGGATGGTACCGTTAATACTCACTGGTGACATTGCTGGTTGATATAAAAAGAAGATCCTCAGCTCAGATAGAAATATGCTACAATGTGAACGACAATACAGATTCGAGTGTGAACTACTAACTGTTAATTTCGGCGAGTTGTGAGCGGATTAGCTGTTATACCGTTCTTCACTATAGAGCAGTTGTGTCGACAGTAACCCACTCGGTCCCATCGTAGTAGGCCCATCCCTCCGATCCCGTTGTCCCATCGTTGTAGGCCCAATTACCCTCAATCTCATCTAACTGCGTTACATCAACCGGGATTTCTGGCGAGTTGTCACGGATAACATTACATGATGATTCGTCTTGTACTAAAAACTCATCTGCAACATTATCCGTCAGGACGCTACCAACTCCTGCATCGTCAAAGACGAGAATTCGGCTATTAGAAGCAGTGTTGCCTCTGATCTCTGCGCTTGCACCATCTTCGACTCCGATTGCTTCGTCAAATTCCTGGTCTCTAATCCGATTCCAGGCAACCCGTGCATCTAAGTCTCCGTTTAGACGGATGCCGATACGATAGCCATCCGATGCGCTAATGAGGTCATTATGGGCGATTTCGTAACCAGTTCCCCCTTCGACCCGGATAGCATCGCCCTGCATATCCTCTAAGCTGTTGTGTGAGAATGTTACGTTCTCGTTCTCGTTTATCCAGCCCAAACGGGTTGCATGGTCACAATCCCTAAATGTATTCCAGTATATTTCACAATTCTTTAAGTATTCACGGCCCCTGATACCCACCCCGGTCGCTTCTTCAGATCCGATATTTTCCACTGTGTTTGCAAACACTTTGATATGCTCCAGCCATAGAATCTGCCCGTCATGCTCATCCCCAGTCAACGCTATCCCTGCCTCTGTCCCCCCTGAGATATAATTCCCAAAGACTAACACATTTTGGGTTTGCTCACCGGGATAGCGGCTTTTAACCTCGATCCCTGTTTGGCGTTCATAACAGTGATTAAATGCCACCACCCCGTTTTTCGACCCTTCCTCTATTTCGATACCATGTGATCCAAAGTCTTCATCGTCGAATTCCCCTTTAGTTGTGCAGAAGTAAATTCCAAAACCGTCCGTATTACGATGCATCACAAGTGGATCGTCCCGAACGTTCGTCCCAGTAATATGATGAATTTCGACGTTTTTGCAGTTGAACGGCTCGATGCAGTAATTGGCATTTAGGTCGGTCGTCCCGTCGATGGTCATGTGCGAAAACTCGATGTTTTCCAAATCTTCTGCATAGATAACCGACCGGCCAAAATCAGCCCCATCAACGGCGTCTAATCCATCGGTAGGCCGGAAGACAGTCCCCGCCTCAGACTCCCCTCTGAAATAGACGTTATCAGACATAATGATCGGATCTTCGGGGTCGTATTCACCGTTAACGGCGACAACCGTACCACCGCCAGCGTCTGAAACCTCTTCGATTATGGCGGAGATCTCCGCCGCAGACATTGACGGGTTGACATACCGGACGGTGTTTACCTCGTCTGTATGTAACGAATCCAGAACTGTTTCTCCAAGTTCGATTGGAATGGTCTCTCCAGTCTCGGGATTCTTTCCGACGATCTTTCCATCTTCGTTGACGAGTTGAATATTGTTTTCTGTCATGATTTCACGAGGTTATTTAGTTGTAGTGCTGATGCGTTTTCGAAGACGAGCTCGCCGCTCGTCTCGATCGTGACTGCATCGTAGCTCTCATGCGTCTCTTCTGAGATAGTGTGAGATTCGCCAGATTTGATGAGCAGTACCTCATCTGGTTCGCGCAGTTCCTGTTCGGGTTCCTCTGACTCTCCATTCCCGTTCGTCGAAGCCTCTCCGTTGTCGTCTGACGGCGGTTCACCATCATCGTCGTTACTACTACAACCGGCGAGGGCTGCTGTACCGCCCGCAGCTGAGAGGATGAGAACATCCCGTCTGAATATTTTTGATTCCATTCGAGATGTTCACCTTTTGTCATAGAGTTATTATAAAACATATTCATATCACTCCGAGGTAGTATCCTCAAGAACAATTGATCCGGTACTAATATGATCTGTGTTCTGATACAGGTCATTGACGTAAATCGCGTCGACCGGACTATCTTGAGTTCCAATGGTTCCACTGCCCTCTTCAGCAACTGCCCGCCCGACTGCTCCGTACGTCGAAAGTCCTCCGACTGCTGCTCCGGTACCCAACATGGCGACGCCCTCGAGGATCTCCCGACGGCTGTATCCGTTTGGCTGCTTCGCACTGCTCGTCGCTCGATCGAGCTCTTCACGCACGATCTGTCGGATCTGTTCTTCTGAGTCTGGATGGTTTGCTCTGCTCATGATGATTACCTCCGTCGGCCTCCTGCCCCGAGGAATCGCTCGCGGAAGACCGCGAACAGGATGATTAGCACGATGAAACCGCCGCCCAGTATCGTCGGGGCCTGCTGCAGGACGACGGTGTGATAGCGATCAACTGTGCCACTGTACCCCTGCTCTTCGACGGCGTCGATGTCCGTCGACATGTCCACCAGCGCGTCGATGATCGGCGGTGCGACGATCGTGAAGATCCACAGCGCGACCAGCACGGTCACGAAGAAGATCATCACGCCGATCAGGTCCGCCTGAGCGCGATCCCTCATCGCGCACCACCTCGCACCCACAGTGCCTCCCGGATCAGGAACGCCGCCGCCGCGATCGTCGCGAACACCGGAGCCAGTCGCCACATCTCACTGACCCGTGAGTAGTTCGTCTGTGCCGGAGCGCTCTCGGCGTGATCAGCCGCCATCGGATCGATGACGTCGATGATCACCGGGTCGAGACTGATGTAGATGAAACTGAAGACAGCCAGCGCAACGACCGTGATCACGATGCGCCAGCTGACTGCCACTCAGAACCACCTCCACGACTGCCCCTCTTCGGGCGGCTCGGGCTCGTTGTCGAGCTGATTGGCACGACCAAGCCGCTCGATCGGGTTTACCCAGCCAGCATCTCGGCCAGGATCGACCTCGGTCTGAGGCTGACCGTCAGCCTCATCTGGAAGATCGAACCGTGGCCGCCGTGGACGTGATCGCTGTCGTGTGCGCAATTGCTGGCGTTGCCCCTGAGTCTGTGTCTGGGTCTGTGCCTGCGTCTGTGTGCTATCAACCAGACTATCGGACCTGGCTCCCGTCATCGAACCGAACAGCGAATCAGTATCTAAACGTGCATCGAGCGCTGCGTCAGCGGCTGTGTCGACTTGCGACTGCTGGTCCTGAACCTGCAACAGATCCATTTGCGCATCGGGCTGAGCCGATTCAGTCAGTTGCTCGCCCGGTACCGCCAGCGCAGTAGCAGCAGTTTGACGCTGATCGAAGCGGCTTCCCATCCCCTCTACTCCTCGCGTTCTGCCTCCCTGCGGGACTGCTGAATCGGCCGTTGCTTCCCGCGTGGTAGTACGCGAACCGACGTCCTGCGATCCCATACGGTCTCGGACCGCATCCAGCTCGCGCTGGAATGCTGCATCGCTGGGGAACTCCTCGCGCGGTGGTAGCTGGTCTTCCGGCGAGCGGTGTTGCCGTCCTCGCTGCTGCGGCTCGACGACGATCGCCTCATCGAGTCCTCGATCCGGACGCGTCATCGTACCCTCGCCGCCCCAGCGTTCGGTTATCTGATCGACACGCTCAGCAACGGTCGGGTCGCTCGGGTCTGCCTCCGGGCTATCCCGTGAGATAGTTCGCTCCTCTGCCTGACGGCCCTCGCTCGATCGCCGCTGTCGCTGATCGAGTTGTGCCGTCTGGTCGCGACGGAACTCGTCGAGTCGCAAGTCGAAGTCTGGTGACCGATCCCGTGCCGCACGCCCGACTCGTGGCGCGCCGATCGGCGCGAGTGTTGCGACCGCTGCACCGGCTGCTGACCCGCTTGCTTCGACCGGATCATCCCGAAATGCATCAACCGCGCCTTCACCCATACGCCGGGCTGCGTCGGCGTCATCTTCGTCGACATCAAGCCGGATCCCGGTACCTCCGATACCCGGCTGGACCGAATCCGATAGGAACTCACCAGCTTCTTCCGCGAATAGGACGCCGCCAGCCGGTGACGCAAACGCGATTCCGGTTTCTGTGCCTGAGCCAGCAAACTGTCGTGTCGTGCTGTCCTCACCACGGACGAGATCTCCGACGTCCTCGCCGAACTCGACGAAGCGCTCGTCCTCGGCGACGAGGAAATCACGGTCTGTCTGCTCGCCGCGAATGATCGCACCGACGCCGCTGATGCCTGATTCGCGCTGGATGTCGACCTCGACGCCGTCCTCGGTCCGCTCTACTTGGACGCGCTCCGGGTCGGCTCCTCCAGATCCGAGGAAACCGTCTTCGATGTCATCGAGCACTTCTTGTCGAACCTCCTCTTCGACAACCTCGTCACGGACGTCGGCTTCGAGCTGACCGCTGCTCACGTCAAATCCAACCGTGATCTCGTCCTCGTCGAAGCGAGTGTCTTCAGCCACCTGTTGGCGGAGCTCGTCACGCGGCGCTGTTTCCTCGGCACCACGAGCGCGCTCTGGCCGGGAATCGGGGACCTCATCGCCAACTCCCGGGAGTCTTTCGGCAGGGTCGCCGACGGATCTACGAGCCGTCTCGAATTCGAAGGCCGCGCCTGCAGCCATCGGCGCGAATGCCTCCCCTGCACTGTCGAGAGTGTCGCTGGCCCCCTCAGCAACTGATCCGAACGCATCGCGTGCATCGCTCCCGGAGACGCCGCTTTCCAGACGCTGGGCTGACTCCCCAGTTACTTGAATGTCGAACTGGCTGCCGTCCTGCTGCAGCTCGACGTCGTCTGCTTCGACTCGTTGGTCTTCGCCTGCGAGTTGCTCCCTCAACAGGTCTTGCTGGACGTTCTCCTCACTGACGTCCGCGCCGAAGTCAATGCTCCCCGCATCGACTGAAGGTCCCGTCTCGATCTCCGATGCCCTGTCTCGGATCTCTTCCGGCGCGTCTCGGACTGTATCTGCCGCGTCCTCGACGGCACCCCGCGGGTCCTCCGCGATCTCGCGTCCTCGGTCGACCACGTCCTCGGCACGGTCGCGGATTCCGCGGTCTTCGCTTTCTGACTGGTCACTGCTTTCAGAGTCCTCGGACTCGCTTTCGCTCTCCGATGCTGGCTCAGGTTCTTCGTCTGCAGCCTCTCGGCTCGTCTCCCGCACCTTCGTGTCGCTGTCCGTGCTCTCTTCACTCTCATCGTCATCATCCGATCCGATTGTATCGGACACACGATCCCGAGCACTGTCGACCGTGTCACCGATTCTCGACCGTAACGACGAGCTACTCTCTTCCTCTTCTGAATCAGCCTCTTCAGATGCACCGCCACCGCCACCACCGCGCACTGGTGCGTCTCTCATCGTCCACCTCGTGGGTTGATCCGGTTCTGGACGGTGCCGTTCCGTCGACGGACCTCGAGCGTGGCTCCGACGCGCAGAGCTTGCTTTCGTCCTTCATCCACTGCTCTACGCTTCTTTCGATGATTGCTCTTCGTGACTCCGTTGACCTTCACTGTCCACTGGCTTCCGGACGGCGCGACGACGACTCGGCTCATTCGTCGACCACCTCGATGAAGATCCGATCCTCGAGAGCGACTGACAGCGCCGAAAGTGCCAAGAGCGCAAAGACAATCAGGACAGCGGCCTCGACGATCGCTGGCAGTCCCAGAACCGAGACCAGCAGTGGCGTCCAGATCACTCCGACCACCGCAGCGAAGACCGGCAACAGTGAGACGTACGCCTCTGCGTGTCCGATGTCCCTCTCTGTTCGCTCGGGATCGTCTTGATATAGCAGCCGCGGACCGTCGTCGGTCCGGACTGCTGCGATATCATCATCGTCCGACACCCAGTCGATGAGACGGAACAGCTGCCAGACCAGCGACAGCGCTTGTGGTTTCAGCGGAGCCGCAAGTGCGTCCAAGAATCGTACGTACGTGCTCGCGAGATGGCTACTGGCCGCCATCTACATCACCCCCATCATCACGTCCATCATCGGCGTGATATCCATCTGAACGGGAGTCGGGACAGCGCTACCAGCCTCACCGCCGTTGCCGCCGGACTGTGATCCCATCCACCAGCCCATGATCAGTGCGAGGAACATCCCCGAGTAGCGCATGATCTTGTCGGCGAGCTCGCCGCCGGGCATGTTCTGCGAGGCTTTGACTCGCTCCTTGGCGGTCTGGATCTTGTCGGTCGTTTCCTCGTTGCCTCCGAGGAGCTTGGCGTCCTCAGGCAGCACGAACGCACGCTCTTCGACCCAGATATCGTTGTGCCGTGCGTCGACCTCCGTCGGGTTCGCCGCTGCCTGTACCTCACCGCCATCAGGAACCACGACTTCGCCGTTCTGGTTGTAGTAGCCTCCACCGTACGTTGTTCCGCCGTCTGCGAGTTTTTCTTCGTGCATGTTTCGTCCGAGTCGCGGCGTCACTGCCGCCATCATCCGCGGGTACTTTGACAGGCTGTACCCCACTGGCGTGCCGAGCAGGTCTTTCGGCTTGCCGCCGATCCCCTCCGCCGAATACGGTTGTCCAGTATCTCGCGACTCGTACCAGCCGATATCCACGTCGTAGTCCACTCGTTCGAGTCCCCACCTGCCGTCCGAGTCACGAACCAGATTTAGCGCGTCTGCGGAGGCTCCCGAGCCGACTATTTTCGTTCCCAATATCAGCGCGAGGCCCTTCCGGATCTGCAGCTGGGCTCGCTCGTCGCTATCGGTTAGCCACTCGGGCATCCTGCTACCGATCACGTCCGGGAGGTAGCTACCGATCCGTTCACCGAGAGTCGGATCGGTCTGGTCGACGTTCGGGTCTTCGTCGTCGGACTCGAGGATATGCACCTCTCGGGCGATCTCGGTGTTCGGGACCTCTCTGAGAGAGCCGAAGTCGCGATAGCCCACGGTGATCGGCGTCCCGAACAGTGTGCCAGGATTCGCGCCCACGCCGTCTGCAGGGTAGCGCTTGGTGCCGTCGCGTGGGACGTAGAACTCCTCTTCGTCGTCTGTCTCGTGGTCCGCACGCACGAGCTCCCAGCCATCCGGCGAGACGACGTGTCCGACCACGTCTGCGTCCCCGAGGTAGTTGCTGTAGCCGCGTGTCGCGAGCCTGAGGCCGATCGAGCGTTTCGTTGGTATTCCGGGGATCTTCTCCGCGGCGGTTCCGAGCAGCCCCATCGTTACGACCTCCCCAGCAGGCTGCCGAAGACGCTGGAGTCATCGGACTGTTTCGAGTTCTGTTTGCTCTCGACGACATGGCTCAGCAGCAGTTCCATGAACTTCCCGCCGTTCGCCCGCGTTTCCCGGTCGTACTTCTGCTCGAACATCGATCGGATCTTTCGCTTCTGGTCCGGATCGAGCGGTTCTTTCTCGTCACCACGGATCCGCTGTCTGACTTTCTCGACGCGCTCGTTGGGAGTTCGCGACTCCCACGACGGGTAGCTCATCAGGATCTCGTCGGCGACGTTCGGGTTCAGCCACTTGCGCTCCCAGAGGTCGCGATCGTCGCGGATCGCGAGCACCTGGTCCATGTTGAGATGCTCCTCGGTCAGCTCCGGAAGCCAGCTTTTGTCCGACTGGGCACCGGTCGGCAGATCAGCTGTCGAGAGCAGCTCGATCACCTCCGGGTTCTGCATCATCTCCCGCATCATCTCCTGCTGAGGACCCATCCCAGCGCTGATGTTGCGGTCATCGCGCTGTGCTTCTCGTTCTTCTCGACGCAGTTCTTGTTGATCAGTTGCTGACATTGTTCATGATATCCTCCGAATCTGGCAGCCAGACCATCGTCGCAGCGACAGCGATGATAAGCGAGATCAACGCCATACCGTATGCGTACCACCCGGCCGCTGGCTGTGACTGTGTGACTGTGCCGCTATCCGTGACGACCTGGACGTTCGTCGACGCGATCGCGACGATCGCGAACAGAATCAGTGAGACGAACGCAGCGATGACGACCATCATCTCGTGGACTCGAGCCGAGAACCCGAGTCCGATCGAGATCGTCAGCGCTGCGTGTGCGAGCGCGAACAGAAACAACCACGTGAACTCCAGCATTATCGACGCCCTCCGTATGTTCCGCCACCGACTGATCTCGACAGGAGACCCAGCCCGGACAGGACAGCGGCGACTGCCAGTACCAGCGGAAGGATGCCCGCGATCTCGAATATCGTGGCGAGCGGGCCGATCATAATTGTGGCCTCCTCGGCTCGCTGGTCGTAGGAGTAATCTATCGAGGCATCTGCACCGTCCTCGGTGTTCGGTGTATCGAGGATGCGTACTGCTCCAGCGTCATTATCCCATTCGTAATCGTTACCCTCATTCAATTCGTCACCGTCCTGGTTCCGAACTGTTTCGTTATCATAGAATCCCGTAACGCCAGTATCGTCAGCTCTGTCTACGCTCACCCACTCTCCGACATCCTGGATGAAATGCTCGTCTTCGACGGTCTCGACGTCGGTCGGCGTGTCTTGATACGCCTCCGACACGGCGAGGACGCCTGTCGCTATGAGTGCCGTGACGATTGCGAACAAAACGACCGCTTGTGTGACTCTGCTCATGTCTTGATCTAAATATGTGTGAGATGCCGGTTATCGTCGGTTTTCGCCAGATCCGAATCCTCTCAAGAAGAAGAGGATCGATCCGGCGATGATGACGATCGGCAGCACGGAACCGAGATCGAACGCGCTGGAAAGCGGTCCGATAATGGACTGTGCCATTTCATCAGGAGCTTCGTACTCGTAGTCGACGTAAGCAGGATCTCCGTCAGTTACGTCTGCGGAGTCTAAGAACTGTATCTCTCCCTCGTCTGAGTCCCACTCGTAGTCGGTCCCTTCCTCGAGCGGAGTACCGTCATCAAGTTCCACATCGATGGTTTCTGAGAAGCTGAAAGCGTCTTCTCCCGGATCCAACGCGACAGGCTCCTCGATGTCCATGATTACCTCTTCGTCAGTGACCGATGCCGTATCAGTTGGCACAGTCGCGTACACCGAACCGATAACCAGCATCCCGATGATCAGCATCGCTCCTACTGCGACGATCGTGTTGATCGCGGAGCTGCCGATATCTCGGGCCATGGTTTACCTATCGTCGCCCCATGCCGTTTCCGCCGCCGAATCCTCGCAGGAAGAACAGGATCGCTCCCGCGATGATGACGATCGGCAGGACCGACGCCAGATCGAACGAGCTGGCAATCGTGTCGGTCACGGAATCCTGCGACTGGGACAGGTCCTCGTTGTCCGGCGATGGCGTCGCGGACTCGATCTGAGCGTACACGACGATCCCAACGATCAACGTCGCACCGACCACGACGAGCATGTTGACCGCACCCTGAGCGTTCGCCCGCTGGTTCGCTACCAGACGGTTGTCGGTCCCTTCCACCCACTCGCTGAGCGGAGAGAGTGCTTCGGCGCTGAGCGTGATCGACTGCTCGAACGCCATCTGGACGAGGAACAGGAACTGCGCCCAGACTTCTTTAGCTGACTGAACTTTCTCGCTGAATCGCTGTCGCTGTTTTACCAGCATAACTCGGAGTGCAGCCCCTCTACGCAAAACTATTGACAACAATGTGAACATAAATCTGTATTCAAATGGGCACAGACTGGTAACTTTAATACAGACTGGCTGCCCGACATGTTGATGGCAGGTACTCCAACAGAGGTACACGACGTCCACAAACGCTTAGTCGAGGATCGTGGTCTGATTCCAGCGGGAACTCACTCGGTTCAAAAGCACGGCAATTCGTCCTACGGAGTCTTGCCGTCGAAGTTCTGTGAGTACGACGAGATCGGCCAGGGTGACGAGATCGAGACGTTCGTCGATTACGAGATCGGCGCAGTGATCCACATTCCGACGGCGAACCTGGAGGGGATGGATCGATGAGCGACGACCTGGTCGATAGTGTAAAGAAGAGCTCGGAAAGCTCGATCGTCGATGCGAAGCAGTCGCTCGATGACGCAGTCAGTCAGTACACGACGCTTCTGCAGCTCGGCTCGACCGTCGAGATCGAGCAGGCTCGAAGCAGGCTCCACACCGCAGTGATCACGCTGTTCTGGCGAATGCGGGGCCATCTCGTCCGTTCCGACTCCTGGGACGATGTCTCCGAGTTCGACGACTGGGACGGCGATGTCATCTGGTCCGGAGAGCACCCGCAGACCGGCGAGCTCGTGGTACTGACTGGGCTCTCCGACCTCGATGACTGGGTCGAGTCCACCGCGACCGTCGAGCAGACGATCTCAGGGCCGAAGTTCTCCGGGAAGAGCGAGCAGAGGACGATCACCCAGCGACTGCCCTCGGATGCCGCGCTCTCGTGTGCGCAACTGCTGAGCCAGATGTACACCCACTACGGCTGGGACGCCGAGACGGACGGCAAACTGCCTCGTGACAAACTGGGGGGTCAGGCATGAGTGCTGCCGATATCCCGGAGAAGTCGTGGGACATCCCGTTCAGCGAGGGGACGCCGATGTACGAGCAGTTCGAGGAGATCATCTCCGAGAACCGCGACATCATCATTATTCTCGACGACTACTGGGCCCGCCGTGGCACTGGGAAGACCGTCAGCAGTCTGCAGCTGGCCGACGGGATGGACCAGACCGATGAAGGCGTGACCTGGTCGAAGGTCAGCCTCGAGCCCGAGGAGATCCGGAACGCCTACGCCTCCGAAGAGAGGCGGTCAGGGCTCGTCCTCGACGAGGGAGAGGTCGGGGCCAGCAATCGGCAGGCCATGTCGAAGACGAACCAGGCGATTCGCGAGATTATGTCGATGGGTCGCGTCGAGCAGAAGTACGTCGTCGTCAACGCTCCGACGAAGGGGTTCATCGACAAGGACATCCTCAAACTCGCTGACGTGTGGATCTCGATGGTCCGGAAGGGCCTCGGTCTCGTCCACATGCTGGAGTGGGAGCCCTACAGCGAGCAGTTGTTGACTCCGGCGAAGCAGTGGCTGGAGTTCGACGACATCGAACGGGGGACCGACCTTCGCGAGGTGTACAACAAGCTCACCGCAGCGAAGCAACAGCGCATCGACGGTGATGGCGGAGAGGAGTTCATCCCGCGAGCCGAGCATCTCGAGAAGCTGGAGAAGGCGAAGAAGCAGGCACGACAGGACACTCGGGACGGTATCATTCGCGGCCTGTTGAACCATCCAGAGATACAGCAGTTCCCGGTCAGTCAGCGCATGATCGGCGAGGCTGCTGGCGTGAGCCAGAGTACGGTGAGTAATATTTCCGACAATGATTAGAGCAATTAACCGATTCATTACCACCGACACACACCCACTATCCTATACACGCAAAGGGACTTTCGCGAGAATAATGTTCAGGTCACACCGGGTCGTCCCCGGCGGGGGCCGCCCGATCGGCGCTGAGTCGAGTCCGGAGAACGCTGACCGAGCTGACGCTGCTGGTCGTGAGGTGAGACGATGATCTATTACGTTACTGCCACGCTGGTGTGGGTAGTCGTGGTCCTCACCGCGAGCTCGCTGCTGACTGGCTGGCCCCTGCCCGCACAGATGGGTTGGTCCCGTCCATGACCCTACTACACGAGCAGTACGAGAGTGACGGCTCCCCGGTCCTCTTCCGCTGTCGGGAGTGTGGGTTCACCTCCCTGAGCCTCGGGACGCTGCACGCTCACTGCGAGTCCCATCGCGGGTACACGCGTTTCAATATTCAACTCCCGCTGACGTCGACGGCGATCGCGAACGTCGACGCGCTGCTGGAGATGACCGAGATCCTCCGTGTCGAGAAGAGTCGGGAGATCGGCCTCGAGGAGTTGGACGGGCTGTGATCGTGCTTCCACTCTTCCGATTCACTCCGCGCCTACTGCTCGCGAAGTTCTATTATATTTTCCTCATCGGGATTACGCTCGGGGCCAGCACTGGCTTCGAGGCGAGCAGCGTCGACGAAACCCACTTCGAGTACGACGGTCAGTATCTCTACGCACCAGGAGAGGAGCCAGTCGATACGACGATCGACTGGGAAGAGCGGGCAAGCACACCGCCGGAGTACGTCGAAGTACTCGATCAGTATCTTCCGAACGTCGCTGAAGCGACGGGCAGAGAGGAGCAGATGCAGGCAGTCATTCAGACCTTCGTCGAGCAACTACTCTGGCTCTCGTACACGATCGCCGCCAACAGTGCCGACGTCGTTGCGACGTTCGTGTACCACAACCAGTGGTGGCTCCCGCAGATCGCGGTCTCGGGAGCGCTGCACCTTGCGGCATTCGTGCCACTGCTCTACGTGGTCTACCTGCTGAAGTCCGGAGGTGTCACGAGTTGATCGTCGCCGTCGGCGCCGTGATCAGCCTGCACGTCGGGACGTTGCTGATGATGTGCTGGCTGCTCAACGATGGTCGGAGACTGCGATCCAGAGAGGTGAGCGAGTGATGAACGAGACAGAGCCACCTATTGTTCCAGGCGGATTGGCGATCGCCCTACTACTTCTATTTTGGATAGCAGCACAGTTCAGACGTATATATAAACGATTCCGAGGTGTCATTTGATGCTCAAAAACATCGCACTGTCGATTCTACGAATCCCAATCCTAATCATAACAATACCAGTGGTATCACTCGTCGGTATATCAGTCATTTCCGCAGTAGATTCAGGCATCACGGAGTTGGAGCTCAGAGATGCTCGATCGAACCATGCACGATTCGAAGGGACATGGACACCAGACGAATTGCGACTTGAAAAGGCCAGAAGAGAGCTGCATCAATTCGAACTGGCAGAACAGAACCATGCTGCCGCCGAGGGAGCAGAAGCGCCACCGATGATGCATGCTGCCTAACGTCCGAGAATTGAGAAGAAGACATAACGATGACCGAGAACTCGTCCAAAGTCGGACAGAATCCAACCGGATCCCGCCGTGATCACGCCGAGAT